>JAJVII010000018.1 GCA_022072085.1 Phycisphaerae bacterium | reverse complement strand
CGCACCCTGCGGCTCCGCGGCCACGACCCGATGACCACCATCGCCAACGCCCTGCGCGCCTACCTGACCTCTGGCCAACTCCCGCCACTACCCGTAGAATCCGTTGCAGACGGGTGAAGTCTTACGATGATTCTACGGCCCAGCGGATCATAGGCCAAGGCCGCGATCTGTGAGCCCGACTGCAGGTCCCCGTTGCCGTCGCGATAGGCCCGGGTCACCTTCACCAGCCGGTTCCAGGCGTCCCAGGTGAACTTGTAGAGCCCGTCACACGTCAGGTTCCCGCTGGCGTCGTGGGTGGGGGAGATGGCAGCCAAGGCCTGGACGCCGAGCCCTGCGGGGCCGGGCAAGGAGGGCGCCCGGTCCCGATTCGGGCGGGCGGACGCGGGTTGGCGGGCGGCAGGCACCAGCACCCCCTTGGCTCCATCCTAAGGCAGGCAGAGGGCGGTGGCAAGGGCGATCGCAAAGCAGGGGGGGCCGCGACGGGCGGCCTGGCCGATTTCCTGGAGCCGGCATCGCGATTGTCCACTTTTCCTGGGTCCAAATTTGCTTGACAGCCCCCCGGGCTCTCTTAGAATGAACCTTGCGCTAATAGCGGAAACGGCCTTATACATAGGCACTTATACCGGACAGCAGTCGCGGGAAGGGGAAGTGTCGCCCCTGTGTCCGTACGGAACGCGGCTGGACGAATGACGTGTAGCGCCCGCCGGCGAGTCGCTGGGACCCAAAAGGAGAACTGCCGCCGTGAACATCCTTACGAAAATCTTCATCGTGCTGCTGGTCGTCCTGACCATTGCCGCGAGCGTGGCGGTGATCATCGTCAACCGGGATTACCGCAAATGGAAGCCGGCCTACGAGGCCCTCCAGCAGCAGTTGAAGGAAGCCAACCAGTCCAAGACCGTGCTGGACGACCAGCTCAAGCAGGCCCGCGCTGACGGCCTGGCCAAGGACCGCCAGTACCAGACCACGACCAACAGCCAGCAGGAAGCGCTGACCAACCTCCAGGGCGAGGTGAGCAAGCGCGACGTGCAGATCGCCGGGCTGAACGGCCAGGTCCAGAGCATGACCGTCGAGAAGCAGAACCTCGAGCGGATCGTCGCTCAGAACAACGAGCTGATCAAGAAGCTCGAAGCCGAGGTGACCAGCACCCACGCCCGACTGACCGACATCAGCGTCAAGTACACCGACGTATCGGAGCAGGCCAACGGGCTCCAGGCCCGCAACGATTACCTCTCCAAGCAGATCAAGCTCCAGGACGAGGCCATCAACGAACTCCGCCGCCGCCTCCAGGAGGCCGGGCAGACCACGACGACCGGCCAGACCGGCCAGCCGGCTGTGCCTGAAGCCGTCGGCCCGCCGATCAAGGGCGAGATCACCGCGGTCGGCGACGACCACGCGGTCATCAGCGTGGGCAAGGTGGACGGCGTGGTCCCGGGCATGAAGTTCACGGTCTTCCGCGGCGGCAAGTACTTGGCCGAGATGGTCGTCATCAAGGTCGAAGCCGACTCCTCGGTCGGCCGACTCCAGTTGGTCGAGGCCCAGGTGCAGGTGCACGACAAGGCGTGGAACCGGCTGGACCCGTTCTGAGACGTCCGCCCGGGTCCGGGTTGGGGGATGAGTTGAAGTTGACTGCCTGAACGCCTTCTGACGGGAGCAGCAGATGAGCAGGTTGGATACATCGGCCGGTGGCGGATTCGGCGGCGGACCGCGCGTGGTCAAGCCTCAGGCCAACGTCTACACGGTGCTGGTCATCGTGGCCTGTCTGTTCGTGGCCGCGGCTTTGGCGTGGGAACTGCTGGTGGTGCGTCCCGAGGTGCAGAACCCGCCGGCCGTCCCGGGCGCTGCCAACAAGCCGGCCGCCAGCATGCGGATCCTCGACACCGTTGCGGTCGCCCCGATCGAGCGGATCGCCTGAGCCCGCCGCGGCGCGAGGCAGCGATCGAGAAGGCCGCTTGCGCAATCCGCACTTTTCCTGTTTAGAAGCCGTTCGCCTGACCGATAATAACCGGGATTTCAGGTTCAGCGCATCTGGGTGGTTCCGGGCGTCCGGAGCCGCTTCGGTCCAGGTTGACCCGTTCACCTGATGAGGGGACGGCCCGTGCTGTTCGACTCCATCTTAGGTCACTTCTCAACCGACATGGGCATCGACCTGGGCACCTGCAACACCCTGGTCTGTGTCCGCGGCGAAGGCATCGTCCTGAACGAGCCCTCCGTCGTCGCCGTCAAGCGTGGCACCAACCAGGTCCTGGACAACGGCAACGCCGTCGGGCTGGTCGCCAAGCAGATGCTCGGCAAGACCCCCGGCTCGATCACCGCCATCCGACCGCTCAAGGACGGCGTCATCGCCGACTTTGACATCACCGAGGCGATGCTCAGCTACTTCATCCGCAAGGTCCACGGACGCCGCAGCTTCCTCAAGCCGCGCGTCGTCATCGCCATTCCCTCGGGCATTACCGCTGTCGAGAAGCGGGCCGTCCTCAACAGCGCCGAACGCGCCGGCGCCCGCCGATGCTACCTCGTCGAGGAGCCCAAGGCCGCCGCCATCGGCGCCCTGCTGCCCATCACCGAGCCCACCGGCTCGATGATCGTCGACATCGGTGGCGGCACCACCGAGGTGGCCATCCTCACGCTGGCTGACATCTCCGTCTGCGAGTCCATCCGCGTCGCCGGCGACGACATGGACGAGGCCATCATCAACCACATGAAACGCACCTACAACCTGATGATCGGCGAGCAGACGGCTGAGCGGGTCAAGATCGAGATCGGCTCGGCCTACCCCGTCGGCGAGGAGCAGACGATGGAGGTCCGCGGCCGCGACATGATCTCCGGCCTGCCGCGCAAGACCATCGTCTCGTCCGAGGAGATCCGCGAGGCCCTCAAGGAGCCCGTCGGCCAGATCGTCGAGACCGTCACCCGCACCCTGGAGAAGGCCGAGCCCGAACTGGCCGCCGACCTGGTCGATCACGGCATCGTGCTGGCCGGCGGCGGGGCTCTGTTGCGCGGCATGAACCGCGTGCTGGCCAACGCGACCGGCTTGGACTGCCGCTTGGCCGACGACCCCCTCACCTGCGTCGCCCGCGGGACCGCCGTCTACCTCGAAAACATCGACGACTGGCGCGACACGATGGAGTCCGACGAGGACGAACTGTAGCGCAGGGGTCCGGGGGTGAAAACTCCCACTGCAATGTTCTTCCCCAAGCCCGGCGTCTCCTTCTTCCCCAAGCCCGGCGTCTCCTTGACGCCGGGAAATCCGCCTTCCGCGAGGCGTCCCCATGATCGACCTGAAGCCCTGGTTGGTCACCTGGTCCACCTACGGCGCATGGTTGCCGGGCGACCCGCGGGGCTTTCAGACGCGTCGAGGCCGCCAGCACGTCCCCCCGCCCGTCCGTTACGCCGCGCCCGGTGAAGACGTCTACGACGCCCGGCGATACCGGGCGCTGTTCGAGTACGCCCGGTCCCTTTCCAGGGGCGCGATCTTCCTGACCGGCCGATAACAGAAAGCGGCCCTGATCGCGACCGCGGATCGCATCGAGCGAATGAAGCCCAACGTCCAGCCGGGCCTGATCGTGTTGGGGAGCTGGCACGTTCACCTCGTCGCCTGCTTTCCCGAGACCCACATCCGTCCCGCGGTGGGGCGCTACAAGCAGGCTGCGAGCAGGGCGCTGGGCCCGCCGCCGCCGCCCCGCCCGCGCTGGTGGGTGGAAGGGCGCCACATGCGGTCGCTCCCCGACGCCGCCGCCGTCAAGTCGGCGCTGGCGTACCTGTGGGGGCACGTTGACCAGGGGGATCTCTTTCACAGTTGGTTGCGGACATGATCGGTGCGGGATGGGTTCCGGACGCTTCCCCCGGGTCAAGGAGACCCGGGGCTTGGGGAGGACGCGACTTCCCGGATGCTTGCTTCCCCAATCCCCGCGACTCGTTCTTCTCCCCCCAGGCCCGGCGTCTCCTTGACGCCGGGGTTCTTCGTGCGACAATCCATCCCACAGGAGAAACACCATGAAAATCTTCATCGCTGATAGGTTGCCCGGCTGGTGCGAGGACCGCGTGCGGTCGTTTCACGCCGAGCCGATCGTCAAGACCGGCCTGAAGGACGCCGCCCTCGCCGCGGCCGTCGCCGACGCCAATGTGCTGATCGTCCGCTCGACCAAGGTCACCCGCGAGGTCATCGACGCCGCGCCGAGTCTGTCGTTGATCATCCGCGCCGGCGCGGGCGTGGACAACATCGACTGCGACCACGCAGCCGGCCGCGGCATCTATGTCGCCAACTGCCCGGGGACCAACTCGGCCGCCGTCGCGGAACTGGCCCTCGGCCTGATGCTCGCCCTGGACCGCCGCATCCCCGACAACGTCGCCGACCTGCGCGCCGGCAAGTGGGCCAAGAAACTCTACTCCAAGGCCGACGGCATCAAGGGCAAGACGCTGGGCGTCGTCGGCGTCGGGGCGATCGGGCGGCTGGTCGTCGAGCGGGCCCGGGCGTTCGGCATGAAGGTCATCGCCTGGTCGCGCAGCCTGACCCCCGACGGGGCGGCTGACCTGGGCGTCGGCTTCTGCAAGACCCCGCTGGAGGTCGCCCGAGGCGCCGATGTCATCAGCCTGCACGTCGCCAAGGCCAAGGAGACCAAGGGGCTGATCGACGCGAAGTTCATCGCGGCGATGAAGCCCGGGGCGATGCTCATCAACACCGCCCGCGGCGAAGTCGTCGATCAGGCCGCCCTGATTGAGGCCCTCAAGGCCGGCAAGCTCCGCGCCGGGCTGGACGTCTACGCCGACGAGCCCGGCGCCGCGGACGAGGCCTTCGACCACCCGCTGCGCGACGTGCCCAACTGGATCGGCACGCACCATATCGGCGCTTCGACCGAGCAGGCCCAGGACGAGACGGCCGAGATGGCGATGGCCATCCTGGGCGGCTTCCTGACCGCGGGCCAGGTCGGCAACTGCGTGAACATGGCGCCCCCCAGCGAGGTGAACGCGGCCGCCGGACTGGTCGTGCGCCACCTGGATAAGGTGGGCGTGCTGGCCGGCGTGCTGGATTGTCTCCGCGACGAGGGCATCAACGTGGAGCAGATGGAGAACCGCATCTTCCGCGGCGCCAAGGCGGCCGTCTGCCGCCTGACTCTCAGCAAGGCCCCCAGCGAGGCGATGCTTAGGGCCCTCAACGACAACCCGGACATCATCCGCGCCGCGATCGTCGAGGCGTGATATGGGGCAACTCGCCTCCATTGCAGGGGTTTAACGCGTGCGTCGGATCCGCCGACCCGAAGGAGGATACGCCATGAAGCCGTTCGCCTTCTGTCTGACCGTTCTGCTGGCTTGCGCCGCCGCCCTCGCCGACGACGCGAAGGTCGCAAACGTCAAGGCCGTCTCCCACGACGGCCAGACGTTCGTCACCTGGACCGACGTCGCCGAGGGCGAAGCCGGCAAGGACTTCCGCTACAACCTCTATCGCAGCGACCAGCCGATCACGCAGGACAGCCTGGCGGCGGCCGAGTTGGCCATCAGCGGCATCGAGAACAACTCGGCCTGCCAGTACGGATACGGCATGAATGCCAAGTCGCGGATCGAGCCCAAGCGGCCGATGGCGATCATTGTCGCCGGCGGCCAGCCGCTGCCCGAGTGGTCCGGCCTGGCGGTCCGCACCGTCGAGAAGGACGGCAGGAGCTTCTACGCCGTCGTCGCGACCGACCTGTCCGGCAAGGCTGTCAGCCAGGTCGTCCCCAGCCAGTCGGCGACGACCGAGGCGGTCGAGGAGAAGGTTGCCCCGATCCAGCCGATCAAGATCGGCGACAGCGCGACCCGCGGGCAATACGCCGCCGTCGTCAAGGTGACCGGCGCGAAGAATCTCCCGCTGATGGTGAACCTGCACGCCAGCAGCGCCCAGGGCGGGCCGGGCTACGACCACGGCGATTATTACCTGATGTGGAGCCGGCGGGACTGGGGTTATCGCGACGGCCTGCCGTGGGAGTTTACCGTTCACGAGCGCGACTACGGCAAGGACGTCGGGCGGCGGCTGGAGTTCAACTCCCGCGAGACGATGGTGCGCCCCGACGGCATGAGCACCGTCGAGACCTACTGGTTCGGCTACTACTGCAAGCCGCAGGGGTCGAACGACCCGCCGCGGGCCTACAACTTCACCGAGATGCGCGCCCTCTGGATGGTGCGTTGGGTGATCGACCGCTACGGCGTCGATCCCAACCGCGTCTACGCGACCGGCGGCTCGATGGGCGCGTGGGGCTCCAGCACGTTCGCCTTCCGCCAGGCCGGTCTGTTTGCGGCGGTCTATCCCAACCGGCCCCGCACGAAACAGCGCGGCCTGCCGGCGCTGACGAAGATGACCCCGCCGGTGCTCATGCCCGACGGCAAGACCGACTATTACGAGCGGATGGACATGACGAAGTTCGCCGTCGAGAACCACGGCGACCTGCCGTTCCTGGGCTGGTGCTGCGGGCGGCGCGACGGCTTCGCATCGTTCAAGGAGCAGGTCGACATGGTCGCGGCGATGACAGCCGCCCACCACGGCTTTGCCTTCGCCTGGAACGACGGCGACCACTCCAGCGGCGCGGTCCCGATGCGCGAGGTGATGAAGTATTACCCGCCGCAGAAGTTCGCGCTGAACCTGAGCTACCCGGCCTTCGGCAACAGCTCGATCAACGACGACATCGGCAGCGGCGAGCTGGTCGAAAAAACGGTCACTGAAAACGGCAAGGAACGCAAGGTCCGCGTCGTCAAGGACGGCCAACTCGAGGGCGGCATCAACCTGGGCTTCGACTGGACCGACGTCGCCGAGACGGCCGACTCCTGGTCCGCGAAGATCAGCAACTCGCTGTGCAGGGACGCGATGACCGTCGACGTCACGCCGCGGCAGTGCCAGCAGTTCAAGCCCAAGGCCGGCGACAAGTTCAAGTGGTCCGCCTCGAGCGGCCAGTCCGGCGACGTGACGGCCGACCCATGGGGTCTGGTCACCATCGAGAAGCTCCAGATCAAGCCCGGCCAGGCGACCGAGCTGAAGATATCCCGGTGACCGGCGACGCCGTCACTGCCCCGGCGGCGGCGCGTAGATCGCCTCCAGGTCCGCCGTGTAGCGCGGAAACCAGTGCCGCCGCTCCAGCCGCGGGTCGTCGTACCAGATGAACCCCGCGAATCGGTAGTTCCCATGGCCGTGGTGCACCGGATGCACGCCCGGCGTGCTGAAGAAGTCCGTCCGCGGATAGATTCCCCACCGGTTGTAGCCGCCGAACTTGTGGAACCGCCACTCCTGCCCCGGGACCAGCCGCGGGTCGTAGCCGAAGCTGGGCCCGAACTCCGGCGTCACTTCGTCCAGCCGCCCCGACAGCGACGCGTCGGAGACCTGGGCGAGGTTCAGGTATTCGTCGCCGCGGCGGTAGCAGATATCGTGATCGGGATCGACGTAGACCCATCGCTTCCACTGCGGAATCCACACCTCGGCGCAGAAGTGCCCGTTGGGACAGCGCGGATCGTCGGCTTCCATGACTACCGGCCTGGCGTAGAGCCCCACCGCGGCGCAGCACTGCACCATCGCGATGCCGAAATGGACGCAGAAGGCGACCGGCTGGAGGTCGTGCTGCACGTTGTTGCGTTCCATCCACGCCCGCGTCGTCAGCGTGTCCCATGGCGCGACCGTGCGGGTTCCCTCAGCCGGCGTGCCGCTGGGCGTCCAGCCCTTCACGCGGACCTTCCAGAGTTTGGCGACCAGCGACATCAGGGCGCGAACCTTGTCCATCGCGTGCCGCCGGCCGCGCAGCGCCTGGCCGAGTTTCAGCCGCCGACGAAGCGCCGCCAGTTGCGGGTGGCCGAAGTCCTCGTAGATTACCTTCACGCGCTTGCGCCGATCGGGCAGGTCGGGCAGGTACAGCCGGGCGAGGTACTCTCCCGCGAACAAACGCTGCGGGCCCTTCGCGTCGGCGTGCCAGGTCCGCCCGCCGTCCAGCGAGACCGCCGACGCCCGCCCGCCGCCGGGCTCGACGCCGAGAATCCAGGTGCAGGGCTCGTCGCTGCGCGTGCTGAGCACGAACTGGTTGCGGCCGCGCTTCAGCAGCCCGCGGCCGACCGTCACACAGCGCCAGTCCCAGCCCAGGGAAGCCGACGGGCTGATGCGGCCGGCTGCCCGCCCGTTCACGCTCACCTCCAGCGGCACGCGGTTGCCGGCGTACTGGGCGAGGTAGAGCCACAACTCGCCGCGCTGCCCGGGCTGGGGGACGTCGAGCATTTTGCGGGCCTGCGACCATCGGCTGATTTCCTCGCCGTAGTGCAGCAGCACCCGCCCGCTGTCGTTGCAGATCACCTGTGACATGGGTCGTCCGTCAGTCGCCCGCCGCGGACAGGGCGCACGCCGCCTCGATCCGCAGCCAGGACAAGGGGTCGTCAGCCGCCATCTTCCGCAGCGCCGTCCGGGCGGCGTTCGTCGGCGCAGATCGCACGAGCTCCAGCGTCGCCAGCCGCACCCACTGCGAGCCGTCGGCCAGCCCGGCGACCAGGGCGTCGGGCGGCGCCTTGAAACCGGCCGCCCGGCAGAGCGACAGCAGGTGGAGCTTGGCGAACGTATCGGGCCCAGCCATCAGTCTGGCCGCCAGTTCGCCGCCAGCGGCGTCGCCCGCCTTGAGCAGGTCTACGATCCTCGCCAGGGCCGCGGCATCGCGCATGTGCCGGGAGTCGGGCTTGTCCGGCGGCAGCGGATAGCGAGTTGCGTCGCGGAACATCTGCTCGGCCTGCCGGGCGCCGCCGGCCAGCCAGGTGAAGTCGCTCTTCGCTGCCGCCGGAAGGCCTTTTGCCGGGTCGGCCTCGATCGCCGCCAGCATCATCTTGAGGTGCTCATGCAGCCTGGCGTCGAGCAGGTTGGGCGGCGCGATTGTCGGCGGGACGACCTTGGGATCGTCCTCGCGCCAGGCGAGCTTTGCGTCGCGGACCGGCTCGATCAGAACGTAGTCGTTGACGGGCTTGCCGCCGGCGGCGACGACGTAGTCGGCAGGGGCGCTGGTGAGTATCTTCTCGAACCGCCGGGCCTGCCCGCCCTCGCTCCAGGCGTGGACGACGCGCACGCCGCGGGCCGGCAGGGAGGCGTCGTCGCCGTCGGGCGACCAGTCGGTGTAGAAATGGACGTACTGCACCGACGCGCTGAGGTGCGAGCGGAGGGCGACCTTGACGAAGACCCGCCGCGGGGCGTCCGCGCCGGCCGGGCAGACGGTCTCGCCGTTGAGCACGTAGGACCAGTGCTCCATGAACGGCGGCGGGTCGTCGTCGGCCAGCAGCCGCCAGTTGGCCGGCTCGTCCGGCGCCCAATAGACCTTCACGTCGTCGCGCCAGTCCATCACGCCGGGCTCGCGCCGGCAGCCGACGGTGTAGCGGAATCCGCGGACGCGGCCGGGCACGTCCATCGGCGGGGCCAGCTCGAAGACGAGTTCGCCGGTCTCGTCGCCGGTGCTCTGGAGGCGACCCTTGGCAAAGCGGATCGCCTTGACCGCGTAGAGGTCGCGCAGGAACCCCTCGGGCGTCAGCAGGTCAGGGGTCCAGTCCTCGGTTCGCACGGGGTCGCCGAGTTTGAAGGTCATCTTCGTCTCCCCCGCCCGCACCGCCGGCAGGGCCCAGGGCGAGCACTGGAACGTCGTGCGGACCGACAGCTTCCGCAGCCGGCAGGCGGCCGCGTCCTTGCCGCCGGCCCGCAGGTCCACGCGCAGCAGATACCCGTAGCGGGCGACGGCGGCCGCGCTGAAGTCGGCGACGGCCTGCGATCGGCCGACCGCGTCGTTGGCCAGCACCGGCGTCCAGGTCGCCCCGCCGTCGGCCGACACGCTGAGGCTCTGGGCGTCCTTGTCGCCGCGGTCGAACTCGGCCGACACGACGGCCGCCCCGACGGGCTTGGCCGAGTCGCCGGTCCACTGTGTCGGCCAACCGACGATGACGTAGGGCAGGGCGATGCGGAAGATCGCGTAGGCCGGCTTGGCCGGATCGGCCGGGCGAAGGCCTTCGCGGTCGCGGGTCATGTTGCGGTCGCGCAGCACGCCGGCGGGGTATTCGTCGCCGGCGTCGGTCAGGTCGGGCTGATAGAGCAGGCAACCGTCGCCGTAGCGGCGGTCGTCGAAGCTGCACTTGGGCCCGACGGCCGGGTCGACGAAGCCCATCTTTGCCTCGATGTCCATCGAGCCGGCCCGATAGTTCCAAGCCCCCTTGGGCGAGAACCAGCGGACCAGCCGCATGCCCGGCGCGAGCGTCAGGTTCATGCGATGGCCGAGGATGCGGTGGGCGTAGCTGTAGTAGTTGTTGTCGCGGCTGGCGAAGTAGCCCGCGACAATGACCTTCGACTCCCACGGCATCAGCGGGTTGGCCGCCGACGGGAAGTAGGGCGTGCTGGGGTGCTTCTGCTGAAGGACCAGCCGGATCGGGTCGCGGGAAATCTCGTCGAGGCTGGCGACGGTCCGGCCGTCGGGCAGCAGGCAGTGGGCCATCATTTCGGAGTCGTAGTAATGCCACGCGCCGTCGTAGTAGCACTCGCAGATGGCGTGGCCGCCGATGCCCGCGCCGCGCGTCGCCAGGCCGGCCGCCTGCCACAGCGCCTCCTGCATGCCGCGCGACTGGAAGCAGTAGCCGTAGCCGTAGACGTTCGCCAGCTTCACCGGGTCGTAGATGACATTGTATTCGAAGCTGACCGGCTGCTCGACGCCGTCGCTGGCCGCCGGCCAGTGATAGCGGCAGTCGCGCACGAAGGCGTAGATCGCCTCGGCCTTCTCGCGTTGCGTCATGCCCGGGCGCAGGATGGAGTCCAGGATCGACTGCACGCTGTAGCAGTCCACCTGGCCGTCGGCGACGACGCGCGGCGACATCGCCACGTCGCCGGCCCACAGGGCCCCCGCCGACCAGAGCATCGCCGCCGCCGACAGCAGGCCTATCCATTCGATCGTTCGCATGTTCCGATCCTCCGCTCGAAGGGGTGCGGTTTTCGGGGTCAGACGTCCCAGGCGTCGCTGACGTCGTATCGCCCGGCCAGCATGACCGGCAGCGATCGGCCGAGCCCGGCCTTCATCGCCGCCAGGGCCTTGGCCGGCGAGTTGTTCTCCTCGCTCAGGTGCGCCGCCGCCACCCAGCGCAGCCGTCGCCCGCTCCCTCCGGCCAGACTCCCCGACTCGTCGTTGGACAGGTGGCCCGCACCGCCGCTGATCCGCTGCTTGAGCGGCCAGGGGTAGGTCCCGTTCCAGAGCATGTCCGGGTCGTAGTTGGTCTCCAGGTAGGCCGCGTCCAGCCCGTCCAGCAGGTCGGCCAGCCCGTCGAAGACGTGGCCCAGGTCGGTCAGAATGCCCAGGCGGCTGCCGTTGCAGGCGACGACGAACGCGACCGAGTCGAGGGCGTCGTGCGGCGTGGGGATCGTCTCGACGGTCGTGCCGCCAAACCGCAGCGTCTGGCCCGGTGCGAAGAACTCCGGCCCGTCGACCGCGCCCTGGAAGCGGGCGGCCGCGTCCCAGGCGGCGCGGGTGGTCAGCACGGGCAGGTTGAACTTGCGATGAAACACGCCGGCGCATCGCACGTGGTCGACGTGGCCGTGGCTGAGGATCAGCGCGTCGCAGTCGCGGAGGTCGCGGCTGTGGCGGGCCATGCGGCGCTCGGCCTGGCGTCCGCTGATGCCGGCGTCAAAGAGCAGCCGGGCGTCGGGCGTCTGGACGTAGATCGAGTTGCCGTTGCTGCCCGACTGGAGTGAGAAGGTAACGATGCCCATTCCGGCACGATGTTCCGGGGCCGAGGGGTCGGCCAGAGAGATCTATTTTGCCAGGTGGTCGGCGACCTTCGCGATTGCCTCTGCCACGCCGTCGATGAAGGCGTCGGTCATGTTCTGGCGGATGCCGATATAGATGCTGTTGGCCGCGATGGCTTCGGTCACCGGCAGCCGCACCCTGGTGTAGTCCACGTCGGTCAGGCCGAGCATCTTCACCGGCCAGCCGCCCGCGAAGATGTTCTGCTCCGCGAAGATCGGCCGCTGGTAATACGGCGAACTGGCGTAGCCGCCCCACGCGCCCGTGCCCTCGGCCGCCAGCACGTCGGCGAAGCGGTCGCGGTCGCAGGTGAACGCCTTAGGGTCGATGCAGAACATGTAGAACCAGTAGCTGCAATAGTCCTGCGGATCCACGCGGTGCGGCGGGACGCCGGGGATCCCCAGCTCGCGGATCTTCGCGGTCAGCCGCTCGCCCAGCTCGTGCCGCCGCGAGGTGATCTGGACCAGGCGGTTCATCTGGACCGCCGCGACCGCCGACTGGAGTTCGCTGATGCGGTAGTTGGGCGCCAGCACGTCGACGTTGCGCGTCGCGCCAAGGCGGTCGTAGGCCTTGTCGCCGAACTTCTGAAGCAGCGGGCCGAACCGGTCGTCGTTGGTCGCGACGATGCCGCCGTCGCCGCAGCCGATGTGCTTGAAGTCGTTCAGCGAATAGCAGCCCAGCTCGCCGATCGTGCCGACCGGGCGGCCGGCGGACTTCGCGCCCCACGCCTGGGCGCAGTCCTCGATGAGGATCAGGTCGTGCTTGTCGGCTAGCGCCCGCAGGCCGGCCATGTCGCACGGGTTGCCGGCCAGGTGCACGGCGATGATCGCCTTGGTCCGGGGGGTGATGTGCCGGGCCACATCGGCCGGGTCCAGCGTCAGCCGGCCGGGCTCCAGGTCGGCGAAGATCGGCACCGCCTGCTGGTAGAGCACGCCGACGTAGGTCCCCATGTCCGACAGGGCGGTGGTGATGACCTCGTCGCCCAGGCCGATGCCTGCCGCCGCGACCGCGATGTGGATGGCGGCCGTGCCCGAGGAGCAGGGGTACACGTACTTGAACGGGTAGTGCTGCTTGAACCGCTCGATGAGCAGCCGCGTCTGCGGACCGTTCCAGTAGAACAGCGACTCCTGGTCGATCGCGCGGGCGAGTTGCTCGCGCTCGGCGTCGTCCCAGCGGACAGGCTTGCCCGGGCGCCGGTCCACGGGGATCACCGGTTCGCCGCCGTCGATGGCGAGTTTCGATGTGGTCTGCGGCATGGCATGGCTCCTATGCCCGAGTGTCGCCGGTTCTAAACCAATGCACGCATTGTTGCAACCCCCTCGCTCAGCCGTCGCCGAGCAGGATGCAGCCTGTCTGCCACGGGCCGATCGGCGGGACCTCGACGATCAGCTCGTCGCCGTTGCGCGTTGGTGTCAGCGGTCGGTCGCCGGCCTGCGGAGCGATCCAGCGGACCGCATTACCGGCTGATGCCCCGCGCAGACGGACGCACGGCGGTTCGCTCACGTCGATGCTCGCGTTCAGGAGCAGCACGCTGCGGAGCCGGCCGCCCGGCGCGACGCGCGGCACAGCCACCACCTGCGCGGTCGTCTCGATCAGAGCCGGCAGGCGGTCGCGGCTGATCCAGTCGGCCGCCGCCAGGAGCTGCCGCCGCTTGGCGCTGCTCAGCAGGTTCCGCCAGCCGTCCATGCCGAGGATCGCCACGCGCCCCCCGGCGTCGTTCTCGGCCAGCACGGTCGCGGCCCCGGTCACCTGGCCGTGGCGGTTGATGAATTCGCCCAGCACCCGCGTCTCTGCCGCCGGCCGAAGGCGGTGGATCGGCGAGTCCGCCCGCGCGAAGTAGATGTGCCACTCGTAGCCGGCGTCCGCGCCGTTTGTCGGATCGGTCGTCAGGCGCTCCCAACTGTCCAGCGGCCAGAAGGGCTCGACCTGGACGCCGAGCAATCCGCCCAGCCCGCGGCGCTGCACCGCCAGCGCGGCCGCGCCGTCCATGAGCACGCCGCCTGAGAGCACTTCGCGAAGCTCCGCGTCGCTCAACCCGCCGACGACGCTCGCGTGCAGCAGCCGTCCCGACGCCGCCGACGCGTGGAAACAGAGCGGGAGACCGACGGTGGCGAGCTGATAGACCTGCTCCAGGTTCACCGTGGCCCAGGCGAAGGGCGGCTCGCCGGGTTGCATCCGCCGCCCGGCCTGGTCTGGGCCGAGGATGATTTCGAGGCCGCCCGGGTTTGTGCCCTCGTGCAGCTCGACGTAACGCTGCCAGAACGGCCGCCACGCCGCGAGCCGGTTGAGCATGACCCGGCCGTACCATTCCAGCGACTCGTGCGCGCAGCAGATGACGGCGAACGAGAGGCAGTTGCACCCCATGGCCAGTTCGAGCGTGGTCTCGACGGCCGTGCCGTGGGCGCTCTTGCCCATGGCGATGTGCGTGAAGTTCTCGACCTCGGGGCAGACCGCTTCGACCGACGCGGGCAGCCGGGCCGTCTGCTGGGCGATGGCGTAGGCCTTGCGGATCATCTCGCGCGGGGCGTGATCGTCGTAGCAACCGCAGCCCAGACGCGCGCCGACGCCATGGCCGGTCGCCCGGGCCATCGCCTCAAACACCGGCCTGTAGTCGGGCCCGTCATAGAGATTGCGGTCGTGACTGCACTGCTGGAGGCCGAGCCGGCAGTCGGGGGCGACGGCGTGGGCGGCCGCGGCGATGGTCGCGGCGATGTCCGCCAGCGCCTGGCCGTTGAAGTGCGTCCAGGCCAGCCGCACGCTGCCGTCGTCGGGGGCGTTGATGGCCCTTACCAGGGCCGGGCGGTCCCGGTCCCTGCCGTTGAACGCGGCGAACGCCACCACGCAGCGGTCGCAGAAGCAGCCCCAGGTCACGGGATAGTGGTGGTGCATCCGCATGTCGTCGTCGAGCCAGATCCACGCCGGCCCCCAGGCCGCGTAGGCCCCGATTTGCCCGCGGTAATAGTCGTGCAGGGCCGGGTCGCGCGGGCAGCCGCACTGGGTGCAGGCCGACCCGTCCGGGCCGACGATCCGCTGCCAGGTGATGCCGTCAGCGGGGTGGATGGCCATGTCCGCATGGCCGAGCGTCACGCCGATCTGGAGCGATGCCACGATGCCGGCGGCGCGGAACTTGCCCGCAGCCACCGCCATCATTTCCGCCAGACGGCGGTCCTCGTCCAGCGAAAGGAACCCCGGCCCGGTGTCCATCCACACCTCGTCACAACAGCCGGGGTGGCGGGCCAACTCGGCAATCAGTTGGTCGGTCATTTCCGGCCGACTGTGGTGATCCCGGTGCAGGCGGATGATCATCAACGGCGGTTGGGCGGGCCGATCGGACATGGTCACCTCCGACAGGTAGTGTATCGGTCGACGTCGGGGGGCGGCAAGCGGGCGCGGGTCGTCGCGGGCGGCGAAATCCGATATGCTGTCGGGCGAAGGAGAGCACGATGCGCATCCTGGTATTCGGCGCCGGGGCGTTGGGGCAGGCGGTCGGCGGACTGCTGGCGGACGCCGGGCACGACGTGAGCCTGCTGCTGCGGGCGACCCACGCCGAGGCGATCGACCGCGACGGCCTGCGCGTCGCCGGCATCTTCGGCGAACATCACATACCGCCGGATCGGGTGACCCTGTTCACGGATGCGAAAGAACTCTTGCGGGCAGCCGGGCCCTTCGATTTCATCCTGGTCACCGTCAAGAGCTACGACACGCCGGCAGCCGCCGACGCCCTGCGACTGATCGCCGGCGGCGGGTCCACGGTCGTCTCGATGCAGAACGGTTACGGCAATGTCGAGCGGCTGGCTGCGGCGCTGGGGCCCGATCACGTGCTCTGCGGGCGGGTGATCACGGGGTTCGTGATCGACCGGCCCGGCGTCGTGCGGATCACGGTCCATGCCGATGCGGTGAGCATCGGAAGGTTCGACGGGGCGGACTCGCCCCATGCCGACGCGCTGGCTGAGGCGCTGTCCGCGGCCGGCCTGCCCGCCCGGCCCAGCCCACGCGTGCAGGGCGAACTGTGGGGCAAGATTCTCTACAACTGTGCGCTCAATCCGCTGGGGGCGATCCTGGGCGTGGCCTACGGCCGCCTCGGCGAGCGGGCCGAGACGCGCGAGTTGATGGAGCGGATCGTCCGTGAGGCCTACGCCGTGATGGCGGCCCACGATCTGCCGCGATTCTGGCCGACGCCGGAGGAGTTTCTGCGCGTGTTCTACGAGCGGCTGCTGCCGCCGACGGCCGGCCACACGCCGAGCATGCTCCAGGACCTGCGGGCCGCCAAGCGGACGGAGATCGAGGCGCTCAACGGGGCGATCGAGCGGCTGGGCCGCGGCGTGGGAATCGACACGCCGGCCAACTCCGCGGTCGCGTGCATGGTGCGGTTCCTGGAGGCCCGCGGCGCGGCTGCGCCGTAAGGCGCGTCGGGCGCGGCCGGCCTACAGCGACAGGCAGGCCTCGGCTGACAGGCGGAACAACTGCTCGCGGATTTCGGCGCGGCTGTGCCAGCGGCGGCTGTTCCACTGCGGCCCGCTCAGGTCGTCGCCGGCGTAGAGGAGCTGGGCGAACTGGACGCCGCGGAACCGGGCGACGGCGAAGAAGGCGGACGCCTCCATCTCAACAGTCAGGCATCCCTCTTCGCGTCGGCGGGCGACCTTGGCCGGCGTCTCGCGGTAGAAGCCGTCGGTCGTCCAGGTCTTGCCCTCGAGGTGCGGCACGCCGCGGGCCTCCAGCGTCGCCCGCAGCGCCGACAGGGCGGCCGGGTCCGGCTGCACCTCGCGCGACGGCGGCAGGTAGTGGTAGGAAGTGCCTTCGTCGCGGACCGCGGAGGTCGGCAGCACGACGTGGCCGACGACCACGTCCCGCCTGAGCACGCCGCAACCGCCGCAGGCGATGAACTTGCCGAACCCGCGGGCGATCAGTTCCTCCAGCATCCCTCCGGCGAAAGGCGCCCCGATGCCGGGATGGGCAAAGCCGAGTCGGCGGTCGCCGTAGTCGATCTCGTACACCGGTTCGACGCCGGCCTCGCTGCGGACCTCGGCCACGACGCGGGCGCCAGGCTCGGCGGCGAACTTCCCGATCACCTCCCGGAAGAAGCAGAGCACGCAGTGCTCCGGAACGTCGGCGCGGGCCAGCAGCCGCGAGGGCTCGATGAGCGCCTCGGGCGACGGGTCGAACTCCAGGATGGGGAACTCGTTCTCGTTCACAGGTTCGCCAGTTGCGTCTCGCGTTCGCGGACCAGCAGGGCGTCGACCATTTCGTCCAGGTCGCCGGTGGAAATGATCCCGTCGAGACGATAGAGGTCCAGGCCGATGCGGTGGTCGGTCAGCCGATTTTGCGGGAAGTTGTAGGTGCGGATCCGCTGGCTGCGGTCGCCGCTGCCGACCATGCTCTTGCGGGCGGCGTCGCGCTGGGCCCGCTCGATGCTGGCGAAGTGCTCGTAGACGCGCGATCGCAGGATGCGCCATGCCTTGGCGCGGTTCTTGTGCTGGCTCTTCTCGTCGCGCATGTTCACCGTGATGCCCGTCTCCAGGTGCGTCAGGCGGATCGCCGAGGCGACCTTGTTGACGTTCTGGCCGCCCGGCCCGCCGGCCCGGCTGACGTCCTCGCGCACGTCCTCGGGCTTGATGTCGATGTCCACGTCCTGCGGCTCGGGCAGGACGGCGACGGTGGCCGCTGACGTGTGGATGCGGCCCTGGCTCTCGGTCTCGGGAACGCGCTGGACGCGGTGGCCGCCGGCCTCGAACTGGAGCCGGCGGTACGCGTCGCGCCCCTTCACGCCCAGCACGGCTTCCTTGAATCCGCCCATGTTGCCCGGCGACGCGCTGAGCACCTCGGTGCGCAGGCCGTGCCGTTCGCAGTATCGCTCGTACATGTTCAGCAGGTCGCCGGCGAACAGGGCGGCCTCGTCGCCGCCGGTGCCGGCACGGATTTCCAGGATGACCGAGTCAGCCGACGGGCCCTCGCTGCTCAGCAGGGCGTCGACGATGCGGTCCATGATCCCGCCGGTGCGGGTCTGGAGGCCGTCGATCTCGGAGCGGGCCAGTTCGCGCATCTCGGCGTCGGTCGCGGGGTCGTCGGCCAGCGTGCGGGCCTCGGCGAGTTCGGCGGCCAACTGGCGGTATTCGTTGAACGGGGCGACGACCTCGCCGAGGCGGGCGAGTTCCTTGCTCAGCGGAACGAGGCGGTTGGGGTCGGACGCGACCGCCGGGTCGTTGAGCTGCTGCTGAATCTCCGCGTGCCGGGCCGCCAGGGCGCCGAGCTTGTGGAGCACGATTTCGAGCTGGTCTTGCGATATCTGGACCATGTGCGGTCACCCGAAGGCCGGGCCAGGCCCGGCCCGGGCTTTCCTCAACGCGACGGGACTCTCTGCGTGCGGCCCTGGTACAAGAACGCCACGCCGGGTTGGCCCGCAAAGCGGGGCGCGGCGTGGCGGTGAATCGTCGCTAAGCCTTGTCGGCAGGGGCAGCCGGGGCGGCCTCCTGCTGCTTCTTGCCCCAGCCGTATTTCCGCTGGAACTTCTCGACGCGGCCGGCCGTGTCGATCAGCTTCTGCTTGCCCGTGTAGAACGGGTGGCAGGCCGAGCAGATATCAACGGTCATCTTCTCGACCGTGGCGCGGGTCTTGAAGTTGCTGCCGCAGGCGCAGTGGACCATGCACTCGACGTACTTGGGATGGATGCCTTCCTTCATGTTTCCGACTCCGGCGATTGCAAGGGCGAACCTGTCGCGAGACCCGACGCGGAACGCCACAGTATACGCGATTTCAGCGTCCTGGCAAGGGGTTGGGGGTACAAAAAAGCAGGCCGACAGGCGCTTCCTGAAGGCCGTGCGGCCGGGGAACACGGATGGCACGGATTGAAACCGATTACGCCGACGGGAGAATCCGGCAACGGTTCCTCGTCCCAACCTGCCTTGTTTCCGTGAAATCCGTCCCCTCCGTACAATCCATGCTCCGCTCCGACGCGTTGCCGCTGCAACCGCCCCGGGCGCAAGAAGAAAGGCGCCGGCCCCCGACAGCCGGCGCCTGGTCGTCGGAACTCCAAGTTCCGACTGAACCCGCTTCGTCGGGGCCCCGAGCGGCTCAGCCGGTCGAGGCCCGGCATTTCAGATCCCCGCTTCCCTGCGGGGCGGAGTCTCAAACGAGCCGGCCGGGTGCGGCTTTCCGCCCGGGGGGAGGCGGAGTGGGGTGGGGATCGCCGCATGGCCGGCCGGGTCGTTGTGCCGGCTCACGTGAACCTTTCGGTTCTCTCCGAGGGCTCGCGTTGAGGGCCCTCGGAAGAACAGTTATTAAGACACACGGGGCCCGCCGGGGTTAGGTCTTGGCGGACAGAACGAATCGGTTATAATGCCCCGTTCCGACAGCCTTGGCTGCGGGATTGCTTTTGCAGCATTGTGAGTGAGTGGAACAGGAGAGCAGGAGACCGCAGGCGGGCCGGCTGATACGCGTAAACCGCGGTCGGCCGCCTGGTGTCGCCTTTCGCCTGTTCAACTGTTCCCCTGCTCGCCTGCTCTGCAATCCTTCAACCGGGGTTGAAGGATTGCCCGCCCGGGTGGCGGAATTGGCAGACGCGCCAGGTTGAGGGCCTGGTGGGGTTAAAACCCCGTGCTGGTTCGACTCCAGTCCCGGGCAGTTCCGAGACTCCGCTATGGAGTCGCGGAGAACGCGGAGAAGCGGCAGCTCACTTTTCCGCGAGCCCCCGTCAATGCGACAGGCCGACCCCTCGGGGCCGGCCTGTTGGCTATACGGTGTTGGCCGATGCTCGTCTCTTCGATCATTTCGTCCGGGTGACGCGGCGGATCAGCCACCACGCCAGCAGGATCAGCACCAGCGCCAGCGGCAGCCACGGGGCGAAGGCGACGCCCGCGATCGCAACCGCCCGGCCGGTGCTCACCAGCGACGACCAGGACTCGCGCAGCGTGCGGCTGACTTCCTGGCCGAACGTCTCTTCCGCCGGCGCCAGCGGCTGGGCCTGGTAGACCTCCGCGACCGTGTAGGAGACCGACAGCGTCGAGTAGCGGACCTGGTGGTCCCAGACGCGCTTGCGGCCCTGGAGCTGCTCGATCTCCCCGCGGACGCGGGTGAGCTGCTCCTCGACCTTCAGCAGATCCTCCAGCTTGGCCGACACCGTCTTCATCAGCTCGGTCAGCCTGGCCTCCTCGGCCTGCTTGCTGGTCAGCCGGGCTTCGAGGTCCACGTACTGGTCGGTAACGTTCTCGCTGGTCAACTCGTCGCTCAGTACGGTGGCCATCGAGCGGACGGCGTCGCGCAGCTCGGCGAGCTTCTCGGCCGGCACCTTGGCGACGATCTGGCCGGAGGGCTGCCGGCCCGCGCGGGTGTCGGCCGACATCTGCGAGACGTAGCCGCCCAGGGCGACGATGCGCCCGGTCAGGCCCGTGCGGAAGGCGTCGGCGTCCTTGACGCTCGTGCTCATCGCGGCGTTGTAGATGATCTTCTGGGCGATGTCAGGGATTGGGGCAGCCGACGCCGCGGGCAGGTCGAACAGGCCGGGTTGTCCGGATCCTTGGGAGAGTGACCTGTCAGCGTCCGCCATCATTGGGGCCTTCGCGTGGGGGCTCTCCCCTGTGAAATGGATTGCCCTGTTGGCGACAAGGCCTGGCCTCAGGAGGGCAACAAGAACGAGCAGCACAAGCAGAACCAGGAACGCCTGAACGAAAATCCGCCGGTTCCGGGCCTTTCGGGTAGCGTCGTACGCGTCGGTCATGGCGATCTCTCCCCTGCGGTTGCCCGCGGTTGGTTCCACCCTGAGAGGCCCCCGGCCCCCCGGAAATTCCCTATTTCTCAGCCAACGGGACGCGGAATTCGACGCCGCCGTAGCGGGCCAGCAGCGCCCGGATCGAGCGGTAGTAGAGCCGCCACGCGTCCTGGGCCCAGCCGCCGTCGAGCACCACGCACAGCGGAATCTCGCGGCTGCGGGCCTGCTCGGCCACGTAGAGGTCGCGCTCGGTCATGCCCGCGGGCGTGAGCTTCGATCGGCCTTCCAGGTCGCCGCCGACCACGTCGGCGCCGGCGAGATAGAAAACGAAGTCCGGCTTGAAGTCGTCGAGAATCTTCGGCAGCCGCGCCCGCAGGATCGCCAGGTATTCCCCGTCGCCGATGCCGTCGTCGATGGCCACGCCGCCGTTCTCGAGCTGCTTGGCTTTGGGGTAGTTGCTCTTCTCGTAGACGTCGAACAGGTAGGTGTTCTCCTGCTCGGCGGTGCAGACGGCGATGCCGTTGGCCTGCGACGCGCCCAGGTCGATGACCAGGATGCGGTCAGCCAGCTTCCGCTCGCGGAGCATGTCCATCGCGATCGGCACGTCGGCCAGCAGGTCGCTGCGGGCGCCACGGTCGGTCGAGGCGTGCTTCTGCCCGCCGCCGAGGTGGATGGCCATGCCGTGAATCTTCGCCAGTTCGGCTGACAGCACCGTGCCGCCGACGTCCACGCGGTAAGGCGCCAGCACGCGCTCGGTGTAGTCCTTGTCCGACTGGAGCGACGCGACGTTGGACTCCATCAGCGCGGCGGCGACGTGCTTGTTGGCCAGCGAGGCGAGATACTCGCGCTGGTGGACCCGCAGGAGCATGTTGTCGTCCGCCGCCCCGGGCACAAACACGTCCTCGGGCGTCAGGGCCTTGTCGGCGACGAGCTGGTCGTAGATCTTGCGGCCGCGGTGCAGGTCGTGGGGGTGCCACTTCTCGTAGTCGTACTTGACGTTGATGTCTTCGCGGTAGGAGTAGACCACGGCCACCCCGCCCAGCCCGTGGCCCGGCGGCGTGAGCACGCGCCCCGCGCGCGCGTCCATGACGGCCTTGTCCGCGGCCGTCGGGGCGTAGCCGCAGCCGGCCAGCAGAGTGCAGATCGCGCCGGCTGCGACCAGGCCCAGGCAGAGCCGTGCCCGGAGGCCGGGGAGGGCGTCGCTTGCGTGTCGGTCCGGATGGAATCGCGAGGGGATGCGCGGCATGGCGAGGCTCCACTTCCGGGTTTCCTTGACGGCACGCTAGTCGGCGTTTACATTCTACAGGCTCCCGGTCCGGCCACAAGCGCCGGTCCGGTGCGGACGAACGACCCGCGGGCACAGAAAGGGATTGAATGGCCTCCGACTTGAACCTGGTCACTGGCGGCACGGGGTTACTGGGCAGCCACATCGTCGAGCAACTCGTGAACCGCGGCCAGCCGGTGCGGGCCCTGGTGCGCCCCGGCAGCGATCGGGCGTTCCTGGCCGGTCTGGGCGTCGAGCTGGTCGACGGCGACGTGACCGACGCCGACTCGCTCGCCCGCGCGTGCAAGGGCGTCGGCACGGTCTATCACGCCGCGGCCCGCGTGGGCGACTGGGGCCCTTGGCCCCAGTTCGTTGCGATCACCATCGAGGGCACGCGCAACATGCTCGCGGCCGCGACGGCGGCCGGCGTCGGGCGGTTCCTGCACGTGTCGAGCATTTCGGCCTACGGCCATCCCGACGGCGAGGGGCTCGTCCTCGACGAGCGGGCCCCGCTGGGCGCCAACCTGCACAAGTGGAGCTATTACAGCCGCGCCAAGGTGGCGGCTGAGCGGCTGGTCTGGGACGCGTGGGAGAAGGCGAAGTTCCCGGTGACGGTCGTCCGGCCGAGCTGGCTTTACGGCCTGCGCGACCGGGCGAGCATGCCGCGGCTGGTCGACGCGGTCCGCAGCGGCAAGGTGAAGGTCATCGGCGACGGCAAGAACCGGATGAACCTGACCAACGCCGCCAACGAGGCCGAGGGCTGCATCCTGGCGGCCACCAACCCCAAGGCCGTCGGCGAAAGCTACAACCTCTCCAACGACGGGGTCATCACGCAGCAGGAATACTTCACCAAGATCGCCGAGGAACTGGGCGTCGAACCGAAGTTCAAGCACGTGCCCTACCGCATCGCCAAGTTCGGGGCGCTGGTGATGGAGCTGTTCGGCCGACTGACCCGCCGCAAACGCCCGCCGCTGGCGACGCGCTACTCGGTCTGGCTGATCGGGCGACGCTGCTTCTTCAGTTGCAACAAGGCCCGCACCGAACTGGGCTGGAAGGCGACGATCGGCTACGACCAGGGCATCCGCGAGGCCGTGCAGTGGGAACTGGCCCGCCGCCAGAGCGAGGGGGCCTGATCGGCTTGCTTCCTAGGACTGGGCGAAAGGTTCGGGGAGTGACTTGGACAGGAAGTCAAGGTGACCTATGATCCGACTAATAGAGGCTCTAGGTTTCCGATGCCTAAGGTACGTGCGTCAGCCGTTAGGGCCATTCCATGTCCTCGTCGGACCCAATGCAAGTGGGAAGACGACTTTCTTGGATGTGGTCGCCTTTCTCGGCCAGACCATTTCCGAGGGCCCGGAAGCGGCAATTCGCGATCGAAGCCAGAACTTGGAGGACTTGGTTTGGAGCCGGGCAGGTGATCGATTTGAATTAGCTGTGGAGGCTGCCATTCCTGAGGATCGGCGGGTCCTTCTGCCCAAACAGGAATTTGATACAATCCGCTACGAGGTTCGTGTAGGGCAAGACCAGAAGACGGGTGAGAACGGGATTCTTGAAGAAAGAGTCATTCTCAAATCCTGGGAGGAGCCGAAGGCTAGGGCTTTGCCCCTGTTCCCCGATCCGCTTCTTCCTCCAGAGACGCTCTTGTCGGCCGGGGCGCGAAGCGGGGCTCGGAGAGTTATTACCAAGACCTACGGAGGGAACGACAACTACTACTCTGAAGTCGAGAAAGAAACAGGCAAGAGCTGGTACCCGGCGATCAAGATAGGACCCCGCAAATCGGCTCTAGGCAATCTTCCCGAGGATGAAGCTCGATTCCCGGTTTCCACTTGGCTCAAGGGCCTGCTTACGGAAGGCGTTCAGCGATTTGTTCTGAACAGCCTTCTTATTCGTAAGGCAAGTCCCCCGGGCCAAAGACGAGGGTTTCACCCGGACGGCGGCAACCTGCCTTGGGTAATTAGCGTCTTGGAGACGCCGGGGAATGAAGGGCGCATGAAAGAGTGGGTTGCCCACTTAAGAACCGCTCTGCCGGATATTCAGAGCATCCGTACGACTGAGCGGCCGGATGACAGACACCGTTATCTACTCGTCCGCTATCTCGGCGGGCTAGAGGTCCCATCATGGATGGTTTCCGACGGGACCCTGAGGATGTTAGGTCTGACTCTGCCTGCCTATTTGCCAGAATTCAAGGGCATCTACTTGATCGAGGAGCCGGAAAACGGCGTTCACCCCCGAGCTGTGGAGACGATATTTCAATCTCTCTCCTCAGTCTACGATGCCCAGATTCTGCTAGCATCACATTCTCCGGTTGTTCTCAATGCCGCTCATGTCGAGACGGTGCTCTGCTTTAAGAAGAACGATGATGGCGCTACAGATATCGTTAGGGGAAGCGACCATCCGGCCCTTCGGAACTGGAAGGGCGAGATAAGTCTAGGCACCTTGCTTGCGGGGGGAGTCCTTGGATGACGGAACCGCAGGGGATCAAAGATCTCGTGGTGCTTGCCGCATGCAAAGACGGTGAATACGCCATGCGAGGTATACTGTCCAGAGAGCGATCGCTGGGCATCCGCCCGATCGTTGCTGATTACTATGTGCATCCAGAACACGATTGCGGCGTATTCAAAGAAGCCCACAGTTTTCTTCGCCCCTTCTGCCGCACGCATCGCCATGCTCTTGTTCTTCTGGACTGGGAAGGCAGCGGACAGGAGAAGAGACTAACTGCAAGCCAAATGGAGCAGAACATTGCAGAAAGACTCCAAAGCTCAGGGTGGGCGGTTGAACAGGTGACTGCCATTGCCATCTGTCCTGAACTCGAGGCCTGGGCCTGGAGCGATTCACCGCAGGTCGACGCGGTCCTCGGCTGGACCAATCGACTGCCGTCCCTGAGATCCTGGCTAAGCGATCCCGCCCGAGCTTTCCTCTTTCCCGGCCAAGTCAAGCCGGCACGTCCAAAGGAAGCATTGAATGCTGCCCTTCGCGAATTGCGCAGGCCACGATCCTCCTCCCTCTACCGTGAACTGGCAGAGAACGTCAGCCTCGCCAGATGCGCCGACCCGGCCTTCGCAAAGTTGCGCCGAGTCCTGAGAGATTTGTTTGGTGCGACGTCCAGTCAGACGTAAACTCAACTGTGATGGGACACATCATGTTCCGCATCGCCGAGCGCGGCAGCACGGTGACCCGCGAAGTCGTCGGCGGGGTCTCCACGTTCATGGCTCTGTCCTACATCATTTTCGTCAACCCGGCCATCCTGTCGGCGGCGGGCATGCCGCACGACCAGGTCATGCTGGCCACCTGCGTGTCGGCCGCCGTCGGCTGCCTGCTCATGGCGTTCCTGGCCAACTACCCCGTCGCCCAGGCGCCGGCGATGGGGCACAACGCGTTCTTCGCCTATACCGTCTGCGGCGCGGGCGTCGCGGGGGCGGCGTCGGTGCTCACCTGGCAGCAGGGGCTGGCGGCCGTCTTCTGCTCCGGCGCGCTGTTCGTGGCGCTCAGCCTGTTCGGCTTCCGCTCGGCGGTGCTCAACAGCATCCCCGACGCCCTGAAGAAATCCATCGCCGCGGGCATCGGCCTGTTCATCGCCCTGATCGGCATGCAATACGGCGGGCTGATCGTCGATCACCCCGCTACGCTGGTCACGCTGGGCCATCTCACTTCGCCGGTCGCGCTGACCTGCCTGGGCGGGCTGGCGATCATCATGGTCCTGACCGCCTGGCGGATTCGCGGCGCGGTCCTGCTGGGCATCCTGGCCACCGGCGGAATCGCCGCCGCGCTGGGACTGGCCCGCTGGCCCGGCCAGGTCGTCTCGGCGCCGGCCAACCCGATGTCTACGCTGGGGAAGATGGACTTCGCCGGCCTGTTCGACCTGCACACGCACGGCTGGACGGGCCTGGTCACGATCATCTTCGTGCTGTTCTTCCTGGATCTGTTCGACACGGTCGGCACGCTGGTCGGCGTCGCCGAGCGGGCCGGGTTCCTCGACGAGAAGGGCCGCCTGCCGCGGGCTGAGCGGGCGCTGCTCGCGGACGCAACCGCCACCGTCGTGGGCGCGACGCTGGGCACGAGCACGGTCAGCAGCTACATCGAGTCGGCGGCCGGCGTCACCGACGGCGCCCGCACCGGACTGGCCAGCGTGGTCACCGCGGCGCTGCTGCTGGCGTCGATCTTCTTCCTGCCGCTGGCGCGGTTCATCGGCGGCGAGATGGGCGGGCCCAGCCTGCACCCGATCATCGCCCCGGGGCTGATCGCGGTGGGCGCGATGATGCTCACCGTCGTCAAGGACATCCGCTGGGACGACCCGACCGAGGGCATCCCGGCCTTCCTCACGCTGACCGTGATCCCCTTCAGCTACTCGATCAGCGACGGCATTGCGTTCGGGTTCATCGCCTACGCCCTGGCCAAGCTGCTGAGCGGCCGCCCGCGGCAGTGCCCGTGGCTGGTCTATCTCTTCGCGGCGCTGTTCGTACTGAAGTACGCACTGGTCCGCTGACCGGGCGGTCAGGGCTGTCCGTCGGCGTCGGGCGGGGCAGGGGCGGGCTTCTCTTCCAGTTCAATCTGCGGCGGGGCGATCGCGCCGGTCGGCTTGGTCGCCAGCAGCATCGCCAGGCTGGCGGCGATCTCCGGGTCGCGCGTCGCGTCGCGGGCCTTCTCCAGGCTCGGCCTGGCCAGCGGACCCAGACGTCCCAGCAGGTCGGCGGCCCGCCGCCTGGCCTCGAACGACGGGTCGCCCAGCATCGGGATCGCCCGGCGGTCCAGCCACGCCTCGAACTGGGCCCGGCCGGCGAACGGCGTCCCCTTCCACGCGTCCGCGCCGCCGAGCGAGCCGGTCATCTTCAACGCCCGATACTCGATCCGCGTCACCTGCGCCTGGCAGCGATAGGCAGCCAGGCCGATCCGGGTCTGATCGTCCAGGGCGATGGCCGCCGCTTCCTTGTGCTCATGCGAACCGTCGTCGCGGATCAGCGTCATCTTCTCGCCGACGACCTGCATGGCGACGTGAACGACCTGGCCGGCGACGATCGGCGGGCCTGACCAGCGCTCCTCGCGGTAGCCCGAGTTGCCGATCCACTGCGAGAGCTGCTGCTGTCGGCCGTTCTGTCCGTAGGCGAAGTAGTAGGCGAAGTCCCACGCGACCCGCTGCGGCTGGCCCTGGTGCAGGAAGAGGATCAGCCGACTGTTGGCGTCGACCGCCGGGAGGGTCAGCCAGATGTCGACGCGCCCGCCGGGCTGGTCGCGCAGCTCCCTGGGCAGCGTGCGGAGCACGGCGCCGAAGGCGTTGCGGGCGTCGGTCGGCTTGATCGTCATGGTCCCCTTCGCGACCTCCAGCGACGCTTGCTCCTGCACCTGCCAGTCGGGCGCGGCCTTGGGGTCGGTGAGCCGATCGGCCAGCGGGGGGCTCCAGGCGTAGCGGAATCGGCTGGCGATCGCGCCGGTGAGCGACTCGACCAGCGCCGGGGTGATCGGCCCGTCGTAGGCCGGCTGCGTCGCGGGCGGCCCGTCGCCCCGGGCGGCGACGGCCGACAGCGTCGCCGCCGCCAGCATCGCCAACGGGATGTGTCGCAGAACGGACATGGTGCCTACCCCTTGGGCTGAGTCGTCGGGGCCTTGGGCGGCGTGTCCTCGGCAGCGTCCAGCTTTTCGACTTTCACGGCGAGGTTCAAGCGGACCATCTCCAGGCGGGCCTCGCCCTCGGGGTCGTTGCCCCGCTTCAGGGCGTCCACGACGGCCTGCTGGGAGAGCGGCATCAGGGCCAGCAGCATCTCGGTCGCGTCGTGACGTTCCTGCCACGACCCGGCCGACAGCGCCGGAATCACCCGGCGGCGGAGATACTCGTCCAGAGCTTCCTGGCTGGGGAGGGGCGCGTCCCGCCACAGCGCCGGGTCCGGCCGGCCGGGGTCGTGCACCGGCACGAGCCGGCGGTAGGTGATCCGCTGGACGCGGATCGTTACGCCGCGCGCCGTCAGCCCCATCCGCATCTCCCGGCCGACCTGCAGTGCCGGCACCGACGCCAGCTCCTGATCATTCTTTCCGTCGCGCTGCCCGTGCAGGCGGTTGCCCGTCACGGCCATCGTGACGCGGACGAGCTGGTTGTTCTTCATCTCGTCGGACTGGGTCAGCGGGCCGCCCTGGCCGATCGCCTGGAGCCGCTGATTCCGTCCGTTCTGCATGAACGCGAAGAAGTAGATGTAGTCCCACTGGTAGAACTGGGCCCCGGGGCTGGAGAGGTAGATCCCCGCCTGGGGCACGTTGTTCAACCCGCTGACCTTCAGGTCCACGTCGATCCGCAGCCCGGTCGCGTCGTCAGTCAGGCCCTTGGGAATCGTGTGGTCGGCGGTCACCAGGCCGTTCGCGTTGCCCGGCGCGACGACCAGTTCGCCGTTGGCCACGCCGACTTTGCCGCCCATGGCGGCCGTCCACTGCTTCGCGGCGCCGGCGTCCTTGAACTCCTCGACCACCGGGTCGGCCCAGCGGTAGCGGTTCAGCTTCGACGCCATCTTCTCCAGCGTGTGGACCTCTTTGGGCGTCAGCGCCGGGTCGGCGTCGGGGCGGCTGGTCGGACCGTCGGCTGCCCGCAGCGCCGCCGACGCCGGCAGCAGTGCGACGCAGGCGACCAGCACTAGCAGCGTCACGCGACGGGACGGAGTTGGCTGATTCGGCTGCATAGTCACCTGTGCCAGATCGCGGCGGACGGGCCGGGGGCCGACACCCCTTGATCGTAAGCCCGCGCCTGATGCCCCGCAAGGCGATTTGCGCCCCGACACCACCGCCCGTTTCTGCTATAGTCACGGCCTGCCCGCACTGGAGACGCACATGGCGCGCACAACCGGCGACCGACCCAACGTCGTAGTCTTCTTCACCGACCAGCAGCGATGGGACAGCATGGGGTTGCACGGCAACCCGCTGGAACTGACGCCCAACCTCGACCGCATGGCCGCCGAGGGCACGTTCCCGGCCTGCGCCTTCACCCCTCAGCCGGTCTGCGGACCGGCCCGCGCCTGCCTCCAGACGGGTCTCTACGCGACGCAGACGGGCTGCTTCACCAACGGCCGGGCCCACCTCACGCGAGACTACCGCACCCTCGCCGACTGCTTCAACGACGCCGGCTACCGCACGGGCTACATCGGCAAGTGGCACCTGGGCGGACCGGACGACGGCGGCGAGGCCGTCTCGCCCGAGTATCGCGGCGGCTACGCCGACTGGCTGGCCGCCAACTGCCTCGAATTCACCTCCGACGCCTACCGCACGCGCATGTTCGACGCCGAAAGCCGCCCGCACGACCTGCCCGGCTATCGCGTCGATGCCGTCGCCGACTGCGTCATCCGCTACATCGACCGCCACCGCGACGACCCCTTCTTCCTGTTCAGCAGTTTCATCGAGCCGCATTTCCAGAACCACCTCGACGACTACCCGGCCCCCGACGGCTATCGCGAGCGCTACACCGGCCGATGGACCCCCGCCGACCTGGCCGCCCTCGGCGGCACGACCCACCAGCACCTGGGCGGATACTGGGGCATGGTCAAGCGCCTCGACGAGGCCTTCGGCCGCGTGCTGGACGCCCTCAAGAGCCTCGACCTCCGCCGCAACACCGTAGTGCTGTTCACCAGCGACCACGGCTGCCACTTCAAGACCCGCAACGGCGAATATAAACGCTCCTGCCACGACAGTTCCATCCGCGTCCCGATGGCCCTGTCCGGGCCGGGCTTCGACGGCGGCGGCCGCCTTCGCCAGCTTGTCAGCCTCCTCGACATGCCGCCGACGCTGCTGGACGCCTGCGGCCTGCAAGTCCCCCCCGCCATGAAGGGCCGCAGCATCCTGCCGTTGCTGGGCGGGCGCGACGTGCCCGATTGGCCGACCGACGTCTTCGCCCAGATCAGCGAGTCGCAGGTCGGCCGATGCGTCCGCACGCAACGCTGGAAGTACGGCGTGGACGCCCCCGGCGCCGACACGCGCAACGACGCCGGCGCCGAACGCTACGTCGAGCAGTATCTCTACGATCTGGCGTCCGACCCGCACGAGCTGCGCAACCTGGTCGACCTCAAGAGCCACCGCGTCGTCTGCGACGTGATGCGCGAGCGCCTGCTCCGCCGACTCGCCGACGCCGGCGAGCCGCCCGCGACTATCGACCCCCCGCCCGAAATCCGCCCCGCCGGCCAGCGCCGGGTGACAGCCGACGAAGCCCTGATGTAGCCCTTCCGCCCCCTTCTCCCCTTGCGGGAGAAGGTGGTCCCGGCGCAGCCGGGACCGGATGAGGGGGCCTCTTAGGGGACTGCTCTTAGGGGACTGGTCCGTTTTTCGCGTCTTAGGGGACTGGTCCGTTTTTCGCGTCTTCGCGAAAAAGGGACCGGTCCCCCTCTCCCCCTCTTTGTGCCCCTTCGTGTTGACCCGCCTGCGAAAATCCCCCCGAAATTCCGAAAATTTTTCGCCGGGCCAACCGTCGGCCGGGCCGACACCTGGGCCGCCGGCCGGAATCGGCCCGATTTACGCGGCTTCCGTAAGTCCCCTTTTTCCCCCGGCCGCGAGCGTATATACGGAGGGCTCGCGTCTCATTCTGCGTCCCCGCCCGCTCGCCTGCGGCGAGCAGTCGAACCGGCAGCAGCCGGGAGAATCGCCCCAGCCGGGGCAGGCAATCACTTGAGCAGGGACGCACCCCAGCCATCCCTTTGCTCGTTCTGCGGGGGAACCGTGCTATTGGCAGGAGTCAGGAGGCGAAGAGGCGTTGAATCCGTTCCTTGAGCGTGGCAGCGTTCCTGGTCTGGCATTCCCAAAGGACCAGCACTTTCCAGCCAAGCCGTCTGAGATTGCGGCGTACGCAGGCGTCCCTTCGACGGTTCCTGGCGAACTTGACCTGCCAGTAGTCGGTGTTGGACGCGGGCATGGAGCGGCCTTCGCGGCAATTGTGGCGATGCCAATAGCAGCCGTGGACGAAGATCACGGCCCGGTATTTGGGGAAGACCAGATCGGGACAGCCGGGCAGGGACTTGACATGCAGGCGATATCGATAGCCCATCGAGTGAACCAGCCGGCGAACGATCATTTCTGGCTTGGTGTCGGTGCTGCGGACGGCCCGCATGATCGCGCTCCGTTCCTCGGGCGTGAACACGTCGGCCATGACTCACCGCAACAGGTCCGCGAAAGTCGTTCCGCCTACTCGGTGATGAATCAGGTCATCCTCGATTGGAATGCCGAGGATAGACCCACGAGAAGATCGCCTTTGGCTTTTCGTGGAAGTCTTCGACCTTTGGGGGGTCTGTTTGGCTTTCAGTTTCTTCTTGTTCTTTGACATCTGATTGCCTCCTTGATCCCAACCATAGCACAAAGAGGCAGCGCTCCCAAATCAGGAGCGCAAAATTGAGGTTTGGTCAGACAGTCAATCAACCAATTGCACTTGTGCGGCAGGCAAGGACTGGCGCCCCAACCGAAACACTAGTTCATTCAGTTTCTCCAGAACATCCCGGAGCGGGTCGCTGGCATCGTCGATGGAACGCCATCGCGTTTCCGCCACATTCTGCCCGACGAACTCGCAGATGCCAAAGCAGCGGACCAGCTTCGGATACTTACTCGGTGCCTTTGCGATGTAGTCCTGCCAGGTTTTGATCTTGTCGCTGCGAACGATTAGCCAGCACTGCGAAGTTCCTTCCGCAGTGATCCTGTTTGCCTTTGTGCGATGGGACTCGTCAGGGCCTCTTACCATCGTCACTTCTATGGCGACGTTCTCGATTCGATAATCCCCAAGGGCATTGGGGTCATCGTGGCCGTTGTCCCACTTGTGTTGCTCTGCAATTGCCGCACCATGGCGGCTATCGATGCAAACCTCCAATTTGCTCCCAACGAGCAATTCGGCGATGGCCGATACAATCCCCCGCGACTCGGCTTGTTTGAGCAGTTCCTCAACAACGGCTGCCGCGGACATCCCGCTCCGGGCAATCCTCATCGGGCCGAGGGAGGAACCGAGCATTGACCGGAAGGGCTCCGATATCGTGCAGAGCATCTGTTCCTTCTTGGCAACGTCCGCAGATTCAAACTCCTGAGACTGAAGGAGCCCTACGACCCCAAGCGCAAGCTTCCCCGCCCACGGGGTCTTTCGCCCACTAAGATCTCCGGAAACATTCTCGGTAGGAAGCCCGAATCTCTTGAGGTGCTTTGGCGCACGCCTGCCTTGCGCGACTACCCCATTTCTGTTCACCTCTCGTTGCCTAACAACGTCGATTGAAGATGGTCCCTTTGGGCTTTCAATGTCCTCAAAGACCGCTTCGAGAAATGCCAGAACGGCGCAGATTACGCTCTTGTTTGGTTTGATCCCGTCAAGTATGGCGGAAACTACGGGGTTCTCTGGCATCTGTGTCATGTCTGGCGTTCCCGGTCAGGAAGAGATCGTTGAAGAGTTTGCGGGCGCAGCCAATGGGTTCAAGTAGTGCTCTGCGATCCAGGATATCACGGGAACGCATACGGCGTCACCGAACCCGAAGAGAGCCTGGTTCAGCGGAATTCCGCCGATTCTGTAATCGTCGGGAACGCCCTGCAACCTTGCGCACTCGCGAGCGGTCAGCAGACGCACTTGGCGGCGACCGTTGCCGGCCTTGAAAAGAATCTGTCGGCCGCTGCCGCCTCGGGGGGTGCGAAGGCAGCCGGCCAGGCCGTCGGTGCGAAGCTCAGCCATGGATCGGCCGTGGCGGACCCGGCGAAAAGCCGTGCCGTATGAGACGAAGGGCTGGCGGATCATCTTTCGGGCGACGGCGGCGTGGCGGTCGCTGAGTTGGGCCATGAAGTAGTTGGTGCGCTCCTTGTTCCACCATGCGGGGTCGTTGGCGGGAAGGTCCTCGATGATGGATTCAAGGTCGGCTCGACGGACGGGCGGCGTGGCCAGGGGACGGATGTTCCACCGGATGTCTGCGTGGGCGTGAATGAAGCGGACGAGCGCCGCCGGCCGGATCGCAGAGGGCTCAAGACCGAACGCGGGGCCGCCCGGCTCGTGCAACTGACCGACGACGAAGAGTCGCAATCGGCTCTGCGGCACGAACGCGGCGGCGTCGAGCATGAACGTATCGCAGGCGTAGCCGAGTTCGTTTAACGCGTGCAACGCGGCGTGGAAGTCCCGGCCGTCGTGGGACATTAGGAAGCCCGGCACATTCTCCAGCAGCAGCAGCGGAGGCCGGCGGCCGCCCATGTGGTCCAGCAGGCGAACAAGGCCCCAAAAGGCACTCGACTGGCCGGCGTGGATGCCGTTCATCGCACCTGCAATGGACAGGTCGTTGCATGGAAAGGACGCTGTGGCAAGGTCGATGTCGGGAATGTCCTGGGCGGTTAGTCTGTGAATATCGCCGAGCGAGAAGTCACCAGCCGGGAAGTTGGCGGCGTACATCTCGTGCTTATCGGGGTCAATGTCGTTGGCGAAGACGACCTCGAAGCCATGCTTTTCAAGGGCCAGGCGGACCAAGCCGATGCCAGCGAAGAACTCGGCGGCGCGGAAGCGCGGAGTCGAGCCGTTGCGAGTAGCCAACGACAGGCAATAACACCGGTCCCCGGTGCGTCGGAGTTCGAGTTGGTCGCCCGGCTTGACATGGTGGTGCTGAAAGAATTCGCGGACCCACGCGCGGCGGCGGAACTGTCGCCGGGGCTTGCCGTCTGCATCCGTGCCGATGTCCGTCTCGATTGTCCTGTCCAGACCCGCCAGGGCGATTGAGATTGGCTTGCCGGTCTTGGGGTCAGATCGGCGCGGCTGGCCGAAAACGTCGCGGGGAAAGAAGCTGTAGTGTCCTGCTATGGAGATATGGTGGTTGCGGACGTTGCCGGCCGTCACCTGGATAAGCAATCTGTCGGCGTTCCCTGCCTGAATCATTGTAGATCCTGCCCGGAGGGTCCGGGGCATTGTAGCGGATGGATACAAAACGGACAAGGCGGGCAGGCGGGAGGACGGATCACGAGTTCCTTCTTTGGGGCAAGCGACCGGCCCATTTGATCCAAGCCAGGGCGGCTGACGCAGTTTCCTCCAGATCGACATGCGAGCCCCCGTCGTGCGGCGGTCAGTCGTCGGCGGCAGGGCGGGTGGTCGGGGTCGAGTCCTCGTCGGGCTGAGTCGTCGGGGCCTCGGCCAGGTCCGGGGCGGGAATCCGGTCGAGATCGACGTTCCTGACGTCCGGCGGCGCGGCGATCTGCTCCAGACGCGTGCGGGCCTCGGGGCCGAAAACCTTGCCCGACTTCAGCGCCTCGCCGGCGGCCTCGGCGGCGGCCAGACCCAGCTTGTCCAGCAGTTCGCTCGCCTTCCGCCGCACGTCGTAGCTGCGGTTGTCCAGGTCGGGAAAGACGCGGCCGAGCAGGTATTCCTTGAGCCTGGCCCGGTCGGCGGCGACCTGGTCGGCCTTGGAGGCCGGGGCCGTCCTGCCCTGCTCCAGCGAGCGGATCGACATCCGCACCAGCTCGACCTTCTTGAGCCAGCCGGCCAGTCCGACCGAAAGGCCCGCGGGGTTGCCCGCGACGTTGCGGCTGATCGTGGCGCGCAGCGGCTCGCAGGCGTCGCGCGAGCCCGAGGCCTGGGCCCCGGCGATCTGGAGGGTGACGTGGACGAGGCGGCCCCACTTCAGCTCCTCCTGCTTGCTGACCATGTTGGAGACGCCGCAGTTGATCTGCTGCTGTTTGCCGCTCTCGTTCATCTCGAAGTCGTAGGTCACCGCGGTGAAGTCGAAGGGATTGCCGCCCGGGCCGACGAAGACCGCGCCGCGGATGGGCGCCTCCTTCGGGCTCCAGCAGCGCAGCCAGACGTCGACGCGGAAGCCCGTGTCCGCGTTGACGCCCCTGGGCAGCGGGGTGCACAGGACGAATCGGCCCGTCGGGACCAGTTCCCAGCAGTCCGCGCGGCGGGCGATCGTGACCGAATCGGAGGTCCAGCCCTTGATATCCAGCTTGTCATTGAAATCCCAGGTCGTCGGCTTGCCCCAGACCAGGGCGCTCGTCGGCTCGCCGGCGCTGCGGGCCAGCCGGAGCAGTTCGGCCGTCGACAAGTCGCCCGCGTCGGGCGCGGTGGTCGCGGGCGGATCGGCAGCCTGCAATGTCAACGCCGGCCCCAGCAACAGCATTCCGGCGCAAAGGCGGATCACGGAGATTCTCATGCCAACAGCCTATCGGGTCGCGGGGCGGGATTCAACTGCGCGATGTGTCCGCGGGCGGGCCCGGCCTGTCGCGTGATTCAACGCCGATTGCCGATGTGGTATATTGGCGGGCAATACGGGGGTGTTGGCGGCAGTTGTCGCTGCGGGACGGGCAGGCGTGAGCGATCCGATCCGACGCATCCTGATCATCAAGCCGTCGGCGCTGGGCGACGTGGTTCACGGGCTGCCGGTGCTGCACGGGCTGCGCGTCGTGCATCCGGCGGCGCATATTGCGTGGATGATCCGCCCGGCGTTCGCCGACGCGATCCGCGGCCACCGCGAACTGGACGAAGTGATCCTCTTCGACCGCCGCCGCTACGGGCAGGCGTGGCGGTCGCCGGGGGCGATGCGCGACCTGGTGCGCTGGCTGTGGGGGCTGGCCGAGCGCCGCTTCGACCTGGTCGTGGACCTCCAGGGGTTGTTCCGCAGCGGGTTCTTCTCGCTGGTCAGCCTGGCCCGGCGGCGGTACGGACCGGCCGGGGCGCGGGAGTTCGGCTGGCTGTTCTATAATCACCGCATCGGGTCCAACGGGCAGGCCCGGCACGCCGTGGAGCGGAACTACCGGTTCGCCGCCTCGCTGGGCTTTGCCCACGTGCCGCCGCGGTTCGAACTGCCGATCAGCGACGAGTCGCGCCGAGCAGCGGCGGAACTGCTGGCCGGGGCGGGGGTAGGCGCCGGCGGGCGGTTCGCGGCCTTGGCGCCGGGGGCCAGCTACGGCTCGAAGCGCTGGCCGGCGGAGCGGTTCGCCGCGCTGGCCGACCACCTGGCCGACCGGCACGGCATCGGGTCGGTGCTGATCGGCGCCCCGGGCGAGCGGACGGTGTGCGAGGCGGTGCGGTCGGCGGCGCGGTGCGGACCGGCTGACCTGTCGGGTGCGACCAGCGTGGCCGTGATGATCGCGCTGTTGGAGCGGGCGGCGGTGGTGGTCAGCAACGACAGCGGTCCGATGCACATCGCCGCGGCGCTGGGCCGCCCGCTGGTGGCGATCTTCGGTCCGACCGACCCGGCGCGGACCGGCCCGTGGGGCCGGCCCGACAGCGTCGTGCGGGCCGTGGACGACGCCCGGCACCATTTCCGGCACGACGACGATTCGCAGGTGGCAGCGGTGACGGTCGAGAGGGCCGTTGCGACGCTGGAGGAGCAGTTGAAGACCCGTGGCCGATAAGCCCTCACAGAACGAACCCCTCTGTCCGCAGTGCCGGACGCCCAGCCCGCCGGGGGCGCGGCAGTGCGTCCACTGCGGCACGCCTCTGTTCCCCAGGCCGACGGGCTGGCGCCCGGGCACGTGGCTGGCCTGGTCACGCTGGTTCCTGCTGCACAAGGTGCTGCACGTGGACGACACGCCGCACCGGATCGCCCTGGGCCTGGCGATCGGGATGTTCGTGACGTTCACGCCGACGATTCCGTTCCAGATGGTGCTGACGGTGGCGCTGTGCTGGCTGCTGCGGGCCAACCTGGTGGTCGGAGTGCCGCTGGTCTGGATCACCAACCCGGTGACGATGGGACCGATCTACTATTTCAACTTCCGCATCGGTGAACTGCTGCTGGGCCCGGGCAAGTCGACGGCGCACGAGAGCTTCCGCCGACTCAGCCGCTTCCGCGGCGGCCAGGGTTTCTGGGCCGATCTGTTCGCCTACGCCCACCACGTCTGGCGGCTGCTGCTGGAGGTCTTCTGGCGCTGCTGGCTGGGCTCGCTGATCGTCTCGGCGGTGCTGGCCGTGGCGACCTACTTCGTGGGCTACTGGCTGGTGATCCGTTACCGGGCCTGGCACCGGCGGCGATTCCCGGGCAGCAAGTTCAGGCTGCGGCTCAAGCTCAAGTTCCGCCCGGGCCGATCGGAGTCCGACCGCCGGGGCGACACGGACGCCGGGCAATAGTCCGCCGGCGGACGCGTTGTGCGTGGTAGAATAAGGGGGCAGGACACGTCGGACTGCTCATCGCTGATTTGCAGGGAAATATCCGATCGCTGACCCGCGGCAGAAGGAATATGCGCGCCGCGGGCATAGAATGAACAACCTTGTCTGACGATGGGGGTTTAACCGGATGGAGGCCGGGAGGGCCGTCCGCCGCCGGCGGGCGTGCCGAATGTGAATACGCAATGAACAGCACAACGATCGACAACGCGGCCGCGGGCCCGCGCGAGGGGCTTGCCTCGCTCACGCTGGTGTCCAACTCGCCCCAGCGGGCGATGCTGCTGCGCCAGGCCGGATATCGTTTCGAGGTCGTCCCCCCCGCGCTGCACGAGCCCGAGGCCCGCAGCCCCAAGCTGACGCCGGCTGAGCACGCCCAGGCGCTGGCCTACTTCAAGGCCCGCTCGGTGGCCGACCGCTACCCCGACCGCCTCCTGCTGGGCGCCGACACCATCGTCGCCGTCGGCGACGAGGTGCTCGGCAAGCCGGCCGGCCGCGACGACGCCCGGCGGATGCTTCGGCTGATCACCTCCGCGCCGCACCGCGTCATCACCGGCGTCGCCCTGCTGGCGCCGATGCAGGGCCACCGGGTCATCGCCGACGCGGTGACCGAGGTCTTCATGCGCCCGCTGGCCGACGGCGAGATGGAGGCCTACCTGGACAGCGGGGCCTGGCAGGACAAGGCCGGCGCCTACGGCCTGCAAGCCGGCGCCGACGCCTTCGTCCAGCGGATCGACGGCAGCACCAGCAACGTGATCGGCCTGCCGATGGAACTGCTGGAGCGCCTGCTGGGGCAGTTCGGGGGGTAGATTCCCGGTTGCCTGAACCGTTTGACAACCGGCATTTTCAGGCGATAATTATCAGGTTGAGCCTCGTTTGCGGGCAGTTCACCCCTCTTGGAGACAGGACATGAATACGCGGAGGGCAGGGGTCCTTCTGGGCCTCCTGGGAATCGTCTGGGCGTGCGCGCCGGCGATGGGCGGAACGATCCGGGCCGACCGCAGCGACTCGGCCTATCTGAGCCTGGCCGACCTGTATCCCAGCGTCGGACGGATCGACACGGTCGCTCGCGGGGGCGCCTACATCGGCTCGGGCACGCTGATCGGCTCGAACTGGGTGCTGACCGCCGGCCACATGGCCGACAAGGTCACGACGATGACCTTCACCATCGGCGGGTCGACCTACTCAGCCGACCAGTGGGTGTCCTACCCGACCTGGAAGGGCAACCTGGGCGCGGGCAACGACATCGCCCTGGTTCACCTGTCGTCGTCGGTCAGCGGGATCGCCGCGGCGCAGCTCTACACCGGCACGTCCGAACTGGGCCAGGTGGCGACGTTCGTCGGCTACGGCATGACCGGCACGGGCCTGACCGGCGCAACCGTTTTCGACGGGCAGAAGCGCGCCGGCCAGAACGTGCTGGACGCCTACTATGGCGGCAGCGGCAGCAAGATCCTGATGAGCGACTTCGACAGCCCCGGCAAGGCCTCCGACAGCCACTACGGCAGTAGCACGCCGCTGAATCTGGAATACCTGATCGCCCCCGGCGACAGCGGCGGCGGCGTGTTCATCGACGTCGGCGGGACCAGCTACCTGGTCGGCGTCAACTCTTTCGGCATCGCCTGGGACCGCAACATCGACTCGGACTACGGCGACGGCATGGGCGTGACCCGCGTCTCGTCCTACGCCGACTGGATCGACTCGATTTTGACCGGCGGCATTCCGGCGCCCAGCGGCGGTGGCGGCAAAGGCAGCGGCGGCGGCGGCAAGAAAGGCCACGACCTGGAAATCGGCGGAACGACCGCCGTTCCCGGCCCGGCCACGCTGCTGCTGCTCCTGGGCGGCCTGCCGCTGGCGGGCGGCCTGCGCCGTCGCATGCGATGACGCACCCGACATCTCAATCAACGTCAAAGGCCCCGGCAATCGCCGGGGCCTTGTCGTCTTGCGGTTCGGATTCCGAGGTCAGCCGGCGACGTCCATCACGACCAGGGTGACGTCGTCGCGGGGGTTGAGGGAGCCGGCCTGGCGGTCCATCTCCTGGACCATCTGCTGGAGCATGTGGGCGGCCGGCAGGTGGCGCATGGCCGTGATCCGTTCGCGGTAGAGTTCGCTGGTGACCTGGCCTTCCTCCACGAACACCGTCTCCAGCCCGTCGCTGTAGAGGATGAACTTGTCGCCGGGGGCCAGTTGCACCGTCCCCAGCTCGAACTCCGTGTCGTCGAACACGCCCAGCAGCCCGCCGCCGACCTCCGGCTCGGTGGTCGTGCCGTCGGCGTGCAGCCAGAGGGGGTGCGGATGCCCGCCGCGCGAGAAGCGCACCTCGAGCGTCTCGATGTTCACGATCGCGTAGATGGCCGTGGTGAACTGCGTCGTCGACAGCGACGCCTCCAGCAGCGCCCGGTTGAGCACGCCCATCGTCTGGGCCGGCGAGAGAAGCTGGTAGCCCTGCGGGTTGATCTGCTTGGTCTCCATCGACCGCTTGATGAACATCGTCAGCAGGGCCGCCGGCATGCCGTGGCCGACCGCGTCGGCGACGTAGAAGCCCACGTGCTTCTCGTCCAGCCGGAACACGTCGTAGATGTCGCCGCTGACCCAACTGGCCGGGCGATAGAGCGTCGCGAACTGCACCGGCCCGACGGCCGGGAGCTGCTTGGGCAGGAAGTCCCGCTGGATTCGGCTGGCCAGCCGCATCTCCTCGTCGATCTCGTTGAACTGCCCGCTCAGCCTGGCGTCCAGGCGCTGGAAGAGCTTGATCTCGCGGTGGAGCTGGCGGACGACCTGCTGGTAGCCCGCGATGACCTTCAGCGTCGCGGCGAGCTGGCGGGTGTTGTCGACGGCGACGGTCCAGGCCAGCGGCAGGTGGCCCGCGAAGGCCGGCGCCGGACCGGCCGGATTGTAGAGCACGACCGCGCCGAGCTGGTTGTTGTCCAGCAGCGTGAGGACCTTCTCCAGGCGTCCGTTGGAAAAGAGTGGGGCAGTCCCGTCCACGATGGCGGCGTCGACCGTCGTCAGCAGGCTTGGGATCTGCTGCTCCAGACGGTCGGTGCGGTCCAGCGGATGAAGACGGAACTGCCCCGGCCTCAGCGCCCCCTCCAGAGACGCCACAGTCTGGGGATTGTCGCTCAGAAGCAGAATCTGGCCGATTTCGGCGGACATCAGAATCTCGCAATAGGCCCCTGGACAGGGCGGCATCGACGGTGCGATCTGTCTCCAGTCTTGTCGGAAGATTGCGCGGGGCGGTTTATTTCTAATTCCCTGCGCCGCAGCCGTGCCGCCCCCTGCATGCGGCGCCCGGGACTGATACAATGACCCCATGGCGCTTCCACGCATCCTGAGAACGCGGCGGCGGATCGCCCGGCGGCGGGTGCGTCGGCGGGTCTGGCTGGGCGGCGGGCTGGTCCTGCTCCTGCTGCTGGGCGCGGGCGGCTGGTGGCGGCTGAGGCACATGGAGGCGGGCCCGGCCTACACCGTCGCGATCGGCCCCAGCCGCTTCGTCGTCGAGGTGGCCGCCGACGACGTCTCCCGCTACCGAGGGCTGAGCGGGCGGGCCCGCATGGCCGACGACGCCGGGATGCTCTTCGTCTACCCGGCCGAGCGGCCGAAGGACGACATGGTCTTCGTGATGCGCCGCTGCCTGTTCGACATCGACATCGCGTTCATCAACGCACAGCGGAAGATCGTGACGATCCACACCATGAAGGTCGAGCCGCCCGACACGCCCGAGGCCTACCTGGTCCGCTACCCAGCGACGGCCGACGCCCAGTTCGCGCTGGAGGTCCGCGGCGGCCAGTTCGCCCGGCGCGGCATCCGCGTCGGCGACGCGGCCGAGTTCTCCCCGGAAATCGAGAAGCTGATCCCCAGCAGCGCCAGGGACTGAGAATCCGGCCGCGGCCCGCCCGGCTTGCGACCGGATTGCGTTCGCCTCTCGACGCGGTATACTCCACCGAACTTTGTCTTTGCCCGTTCGACCGACCCACTCTCAACGGAGATCAGCACGATGGCCAGGAAGCTTCGCATCGCAATCCTCGGGACCGGCGGGATCGCCGGAGCGCACCTGCGGGGTTACCGCAACATATCGGAAGCCGAGATCGTGGCCGCCTGCGACGTTCGGGCCGACGCGGTCAAGAAGGCGGCGGAGGAATATCAGATTCCGCGCACCGAGACCGACTACCGCAGGGTGCTGGCGATGAAGGACGTTGATGCGGTCGATATCTGCACGCCCAACGCCTACCACATGCCGATGACCGTCGCGGCGCTGCGCGCCGGCAAGCACGTGCTCTGCGAGAAGCCGCTGGCGATCACCACGGCCGAGGTCAAGAAGATGATCGCCGCCCGCGACAAGTCCAGGAAGATGCTCATGTGCGCCCAGCACCAGCGGTTCGTCGCCCCGAGCCTGGCGCTCAAGGCGCTGCTGGGCGGCGGGACGCTGGGCGAAGTCTACTTCGCCCGGGCGTGGGCCAACCGCCGACGCCAGGTGCCCGGCTGGGGCAACTTCATCCAGAAGAAGGTCGCCGGCGGCGGGCCCTGCATCGACATCGGCGTGCACATCCTGGACCTGACGATGCACCTGATGGAGAACTTCAAGCCCGTCAGCGTCACCGGCGTGACCTGCGACAAGCTCGGCAGGAACCCCAAGCTGATGAACCAATGGGGCGAGTACGACCGCAAGAAGTTCGACGTGGAGGACTTCGCGGCCGGCTTCGTGCGGTTCGCCAACGGCGCCGCCCTGAGCCTGGAGTGCTCGTTCATGCTCAACGAGAAGGACCCGACGATGCGGTGCAGCGTCTTCGGCACCAAGGCCGGGGCGATGTGGCCGGAGATGGAGATCATCGGCGAGTCCAACCGCGTGCTGACCGACACGAAGATCGCCTACACGCCCAAGAACGCCCCGCCCGGCCACGAGCAGGAGTGCCGCGTCTTCGCCCAGGCCGTCCTGGGCGGCGACAAGTCGCCGGTGCCCGCGGAGCAGTCGCTGGCCGTCGTGTCGATTCTCGAATCGCTCTACAAGTCCGCGGCCACGGGCAAGGAAGTCAAGGTCGCGATGTGACCGACGCCACCGGACCGTGAAGGAGCCTGACCGTGATCAATCTCGCACTGCTGTCGGCGGCGCACATCCACACCAAGGGCTACCTCAAGGACGCCGCCGGGCGCGACGACTGCAAGGTCGTCGCGATCTGGGATGACGTGCCCGACCGCGGGCGGCGATACGCCGCGGAGTTCGGCGCCGAATACACCGACGACCTGGCCGCCACGATCGGCCGGGCCGACATCCAGGGCTTCATCATCTGCGCCGAGAACACGCGGCACCTGCCGCTGCTCAAGGCCGCGGTCCCCTCGGGCAAGGCGGTCTTCTGCGAGAAGCCCTTCACCACGACCGTCGCCGACGCGGCCGCCGCGATGGCCCTGATCCGCAAGCACAAGACACCGGTCCACATGGGGTATTTCCAGCCCTTCCGCCCGATCATCCGCGGCGTCGCCAAGCTGCTGGCCGAGGGCGCGATCGGCAAGGTAACCCACGCCCGGTTCCGCAACGCCCACCACGCCGCCTACGGCAAGTGGTTCCACTCGCCCGACCTGGCCTGGTTCCACGACCCGGCGCTGGCTGGCGGCGGGGCCATGATGGACATGGGCACGCACGCCGTCCACGCCCTGCGGTCGCTGCTGGGCCCGGTCAGCCGCGTGATGGGCCGAATCGGCAACGCCAGCGGCGTCTACCCGGCCGTCGATGACTGTGGCATCGCCCTGCTCGAGTTCGCCAGCGGCGTGCTGGGCACGGTCGAGGCGTCGTGGGTCCAGACCGGCGGCATCGGGGGGCTGGAGATCACCGGCAGCACCGGCACGATCTACAACGATCCCAAGATCGGCGACCTCGCGGTCGGCCGACCCAAGACCGAACCCGTGCCCGTCGCCCCGGGCGACCAGAAGCCGACGCAACTGGCCCGGCTGGTTGCGACGATCAAGGGCGAAGTGACGCCCACGGAACTGGCCGACGACCTGGCGGCGGCCGCCGACGCGGTCGCGATCATGGAGGCGATCTACGCCTCCAGCAAGTCGGGCAAGTGGGAAACGGTCGCGAAGATTTGAGCCGGCGCGAGACTTCGACTGACGGTTGGCAATTCCCCTTCTACGCCACGCGGAACGAATCGACGACGGTCGGCGCGCCGGCGTCGTCGGCCAGGGCGGCCGTCGCCTTGCGCCACTTCACGCGATAGTTGAAGAACTCGGCGGCCTTGACGCGGGCGGTCGCGACGGCGTCGTCGGCCAGCTTCTTCGGCGACAGTTCGCCGACAAGGTGCGGATACTTCCTTCGGATCGCCTCGACGGCGGCGGCGTGCAGGTCGACTTCGGGGTCGAGGTAGGGCGCGGGGTAGGGCTTGAAGCGGGCCAGGTCCAGGGCCTCGGCCGGGAAGTCGCGGCGGTGGCGGCGGACCTTCTCCTGCATGTAGATGAACCGCCGGATGTCGGCGATCAGCTTGCTGGGCTTGTCGGCGGCCTGCGGGCCGGTGGAGTCCGGCGGCAGGTGCAGGATGGCCATCGCCGGTTGGAAGAAGAAGGTCGCCCCGGCCATCGCGGCGTTCAGGACATAGTCGTAGTCCTCGCCGCGCGGGATGTAGGGGTCGTGGCAGGCGGCGGCGATCGTGTCGCGCGACATGCACATGTTGCCGCCGAAGGCGACGTTGGACCGCACCAGCCCCTCGGGGCAGGGCGGCTCCATCACGCGCTTCAGGGCCTCGTTCATGAAGTGGTTCTTCTTGAGGAAGATGTTGGGCTCACTCGCCAGCGCGTCGCCGTCGGGGAGCTGGTAGTTGCCCGCGCGGTCGTAGTATGGGCCGGCCATCCCCGCGACCGTCACGCCGCGGAACTTGCGTCCGATGAACCGCTCGACCTTGGCCAGGAAGTCCGCGTCCTGGACCAGCTCGTCGTCGTCGATGCCCACGACGACGTCGGCGCCGGCGGCCAGGGGGACCGCGAGCTGCACATTGCGGATGTTGCCGTAGCTGTTCAGCGCCAGGATCGGCTCGGGCAGGCGGCCGTTGATCGCGTCCAGGTTTGCCGGCGAGGCCAGCACCAGCGACAGGCGGCGGGCCAACGGGGCGATCAGCGAGCGGACCTTCTGGTGAACCGCGTCGCCCAGGCTCGCGTGGGCGGCGGCGGCGACGACGATCACCTGGAACTCGCCGTTGAGGCCGACGAACGACTCCAGCGTCCGGACGAGCGTCCCGTCCTCGTCCAGAGGCGTGGGGTGGTCGAAGACGGTCGTCTCGGGGCCCGGCGAAGTCGTCGGGTGCGTCCAGTACGTGGGCACGGCGATCCAGGTGTTCATGCGCTGCGGAACCTCGCGGTTAGAGTCGGTGCGGCGGTCACTTGCCTTCGTAACATATCACGCGGCCGTCGCGGGTGGAGACGAACAGCCGATTCCCGCAGGCCGACATGCCGTTGAACGACGGGAAGCCGTCGATGGCGACCGTGGCGACGACCTTGCCGTCCTCGGGCGAAACGATCCACATCTCCGGCGGCTTGGCGATGCGCTGGTGGTGGCCGACGCAGTAGGCCCGTTTGGGCGTCAGCACGATGTCGTCCACGACCAGCTCGATCGGCTCGCTGGTCCAGAGGGTCTTCTTCGGCTCGCGGGCGGCGCTTAGTGTCAGCGTCGTCGGGATGCCCCTGTTACTCTTGGCGTCCCAGCTTTCGCCGCCCCAGCTCATCGTGTAGGCGACGGCGATGTCCTTGGAGAACGCGAGGGTCCGCCCGCGGAGGCGGCCGTCTTCCAGCAGGTCGGCGGCGCGGTCCTCGTTGGTGCGGCAGACGCTGTCGCCGTAGGCAAGGTAGTCGTCCATGGCCTCGGGGTTGAGTACGCCGACGCCGCCCCCGCCGCGGGTCTGCTCGCCGGTGGCGCGGTCCAGCGTGAGGCTGCCGGCCTGGACCGGGGCCTTGCCCCCGGCCCACACGAACATGCCGTTGCGGAGCTGGCGGTCCTGTATCTCGCTGAGCTGGCCGTGGTAGCAGCGGGCCCAGATCACCTCGCCGGTCGCCGGCTTGAAGGCCACCGCCCGGATGCCGCCCATCAGCGACGAGCCGATCCCGACGCTCGCGTAGCCGACGCCGTCGGCGATCAGCACGTCGCCGGCCGACGGCCACTGCGATTCGAGCTTCTCCTGCCCGCCGACCAACCTGGGGCTGGGGGCGATCAGCAGCTTCCAGGCCGGCGCGCCGGTGCGGGCGTTCAGGCAGTAGACCCAGCCGTCCTTGGCGGCGAACAGGCAGAGGCCGTTGTAGAGCGTCGGCGGGAAGTCCACGCGGCTGCCGACGGCGTAGGTCCACCTGGTCGCGCCGGTCGCCTGGTCCAGGGCGACGATCCGCTGGGCGTCGATGTCGGCGACGACGGCCAGCCCGTAGGCGCAGACCGGCTGGGTGACTCCTGTCCGCTGGCCGCTCATCACGCCGAAGGTGGCCTTGCCCAGGCCGATCTTGGCTTCCCACTTCCTCGCGGGCGCGTCGCCGGGGTCAGCGTCGACGGCGTTGCCGCGGGCGGGGCTGGCGCGGAACATGGGCCAGTCGCCCGGCTGGGTCGGGGCGGCGTCGGTCTGGGCGTCGCCGAGCTTGACGAGCACCTTGCCGCCGGGCTCGTGGTCGAATGCCATGTCGGCCGCCGCGATCGCGGTGATCCCCTCCAGCACGCCGCCCTTTCGGCTGGGGAAGTTGTAGAGCATGTTGTAGCCGGGCGTCTGCCCGGTGAAGCAGGCCGGGTGCGCCAGGTAGGGGAATGTCCGCGTAAGCGTCTTGAGGTCCAGCCAGATGTTGTGGTGATACACCATGTAGTCGCCGACGACGAAGGGCCCCCAGCATCCGCCGGCCCACATCTTGCCCGGGGCGCCGAAGTCGTCCTGCTCGACCTTGCCGTCGGCCGGCGACAGCCGTGTGAAGAAGTAATCCTGTTTCACCCCCTTCTTGGAGTAGTGGACGTAGATCTTGTCGCCGGAGACGGTGAAGCCGTGCCCGGTTCGCTCGTCGCCTTCGGGCGTGTAGCTCCAGACCTCCTGGCCGGTGGACGCGTCCAGGGCGGTCAGCGACACGGTCGGCCGCGTCTGCACGATGCACGTCCGCGTCGAGGTGCACAGCAGGCCGATGCCCTGCCCGCGCGGGCAGGGGTGCGTCCAAAGCACCTTGCCGTCGGGCAGGCTGCGGGCCTCGATCTGCTCGCCCCATCGGCCGCTGCGGATGAACATGCGCTCTCCGACGATCTGATATCCGCCGTCGTCGAAGCTCCAGAGCTTCCTGCCGTCGTCGGCCGAGAACGCCGACCCGCCGGCCAGCACCAGCTCGTTGTTGTAGACCTGCACGCCGCGGACGGCGATGCCGACCTTGGCGTTCACGTTCGCGGGGATCAGGTCGAACTTGTGTTTGCCGGTCTCGGCGTCCAGGCAGACGAATTTGCCGTCGGCGGTGGTCGTGAACAGCCGGCCCTTCTCGTCGGCGGCCATGCCCTTCTGCCGCGGCGCGAAGTTAGCGCCCCACCCGGGGTTGAAGCCCAGTGTCTCCTCGAAGGACCAGGCCACGCGGCCGTTATACGCGTCGCGGGCGAAGAACTGCGACCGTCCGCTGGGCGAGAAGTCGCCGTCCACTTCCATGCGCTCGCGATAGAACAGCTTGCCGCTGCCCACGGCGATGCCGGAGAAGGCCGACGCGTTGGCCCCGCGCGGGCCGCCCCGCCACTTCAGGTTGTCGCAGATCTTCCAGCCCACCGGCTCAGCCGGCTTGCGGCAGAGCAGGGCAAACCCGGCCGCCGGTTCGACGGCCAGGCCGAGTTTCTTCGCTTCGTCCGCCAGCGCCGCCGGCGCCGCGACGCAGGCCAGCCACCCGCGGGGCACGAGGATGCGGACCAGGTCGGCCAGCGTGGCCTTGCCCAGCGCCGCCGGGTCCTCGACGACGACCAGGTTGAACAGGTTGCTGCCGTAGTCGTCGGCGTTGAAGGCGGCTGACCGCACGCCGAGTTGCTCGCGCAATTCGCCGGCCGACAGATCCGCGCCCCACCGGGCAGCCAGCACCACGTCCGGCTGGAGCACCTGCACATAGAGGGCGCTGCCCCCGGCCAGCGCCTGGGGCAGGGCGGTGTCCTTCGCGCCGATGTCCAGGGCCAGCCCCCCGTTGACGCCCGTGCTCTTGCGCAGACCCGCGGGGTCGGCCGACTCAGCGGCGGCCATCGCGGGAACCAGCAGCAGGAGTACCGCGGTTGCGAAGCGTTTCATCTGCGTCATCCTTTCACTTGATCTGACAAGTCTGGTCGACGGCGTAGTCCAGGCTGATCCGGGTCACACGCTGGTTCAGCGTGTCGGTGGCGAACAGGTGGCGTTCGGTCACCGCAACGCTGTTGAGGAAGGCGAAAGCGAACTCGGGCTGGGCGAACGGGCTGGGCGAGGCCTCGATCTGGTCGGCCGACGGCGGACGCAGGGCGCCGGTTGCGGCGTCGGGGACCCAACTGTAGGATCCGCGCTGGTCGCGGTTGCCGTAGCCGCCCAGGCGAAGAATCGTGTTGCCGTTGGTGTCCAGCACGCCGATCTGGAAGCTGAGCATGTCGGGGTAGTAGACACGGCCGAACGGATCGACATCGAAGCTGTGGCCGTTGCAGTGGCATTCGGCGGCATTGTAGACCGAGAAGCCCGGCCGCCACCACAGGGCCCCCTCGAGCTTACGGCCGTGCTCGATGCCCCGCCCGGCCGCGACCGACACGGTCTGGGCCGGCAGGTCGAGCTTTGGCATCGGGAAGCCGAAGTTCTTCTCGTAAGCGTCGTCGGGCATCAGGTGCAGGGCCCCGCCCCTGGGCGAGAACTTGACGATGCTGCCGAACAGCCGCTGGTAGAGCGCGACCGACTTGAAGACGTCCGGGGCGTTGCCCTTCTCGCCGGTGACGCCGGCGAGGAAATAGAGATTGCCGGCTGCGTCCAGGCGAGGCCCGTAGGACCGGTCGCCGATCTCCCAGATCGCGGTCCGCAGGTAGGCCCCGTCCTTGTCGTAGACGTCCACGGTCATCGGCCCGTGATACTGGCAGGCGCGGTTCTTGACGTAGATGTTGCCCTCGCGGTCGAGGGTGAAGTCGCGCTCGTTGCCCGTCGTGCCGGAGGGGTAGTTGGGCAGCGCCTGGCCGGTGACCGACCACTCGTTGACCTTGTAGCTGACCCCGCCCATGAGGCGGGCGCCCTTCTCCAGTTCGCGCAGGATGACCGGCTTGCCGTCTTTCTCGCGGCCGACGACCCATGCGCCGGGCTTGATGGCCTTGAAGGGGACCTCTTCGCCCTTGGCGGTGTAGCGGCGGATATTGCCTGCGTTGGACATCAGGTAGAACAGCCCGTCCGGACCCATCTGGCAGGTGCCGTTGGTCTTGGCCGGGCGCGTGATCCGCTGCTCCTGGTCGTCGATCAGCATGCCATCGACAGTGACGTAGCGGTGGGTGGGGTCGCTGAAGGCCTCCCAGCCCATCGACCCGCCGGGCCGGCCCTGCACGGGCCTCATCGGCGAGAAAGAATCGCCCAGGTCGTCGCAGAAGGCCAGCAGTTCGGGCACGGGGCTCTTCATCGCCTCGCTGTTGAAGTTCTGCCCCAGCCAGATCCGCGGATGGTCGGCCGAGTCGTCCACGGCGGCGACGTATTGCCCGCCCTTGTAGAACCGCGACGAGTTGGCCAGCGCGACCTGCTGCTGCGCCTTGGGGTCGGGCCACGGCGAGTAGCGGGTCAGCGCCTCGCCGGCGGGGTCGGCGGCCGCGGCGGAGCGCCGCTTGGCCGGGGCGTCGGGCGCAGCCGCGGGGGTCGTGTGCGAGCAGACGTAGATCGCGCCGCTGCGGGCGCTGGCGCCGACCCAGAGGACGCCGTCAACGGGGAATGAACCCACCCAACTTGCGTCCTTGGCGCTGAGCACCACGACGCGGTTGTTGCCGCGGTCGGCGATCAGCAGGCGGCCCTTGCCGTCGGCGGCGATCGCGGACGGATCGGACAGATGCTTGTCGTCGCCGCCGGCGGCGGCCGGGTCGCCGAAGACCGGCTCCAGCGTGCCGTCGCCGTCGAGGGCGACGCGGAACACCGCGTGGAACGTCGGCATCTGCCGGGCCCCGAGGTAGTGCTGGAGGCCGACGACGTAGGCGAACTTCTCGTCGTCGCCCAGCACCAGCGCCGGCGTGCCGCCGTTGCCGAACTTCTCGCCCCCCTTGAGCTTGAACTTCACCCGCACGTAGGGCGTCTCGGGCGTGCCGCCGCCGGGCAGCAACTCCGTCAGGCCGACCGTCGCGCCGCGCTCCCAACTGAACGCGTCGATGCTGAACAGCAGCAGGTTGCCGTTACGCCGGACCGCCGGGGTCTGCATGAACGGGTTGGCCGGCATGTAGTCCAGCAGGGCGAAGTTGGCTGAACCGTAGACCATCATCGGTCGGCCGGTCGCATCGACCAGCGGCGAGACGCCGCGGGCGTTCTTCGGGTCGACCTGGCTGTCCAGCGGCATGAGCGTGCCGGCGTAGTCGCCGTCGTGCGTGTAGCGTTTGATGTCGTAGTAGCCCTTCTGGCGGATGATCGAGCGATGGTTGATCGTGTAGACGCCGCCGTCGGGGCGTGCGGCGATGCCCAGAACGATGCCCTGGTCGAGGTAGGATTCGCCGGGCTTCTCCAGCGGATAGCCCGCGTGGTGCGGCGTCAGCCCCGCGGCCACGCGGAAGCTGAACGGCCCGCCCTCGGCCGGCTTGCCGGCGTCGTCCTTGCCGTCCCAGGCGAGGGTCTGCGCGAGCGAGTCGGCCTTCAGCGGCGCGGGGGCGTTGGGCCCCAGCACGCCGGCGACCAGGTGGCGGACGACGCCGCCCTTGGCGTCCAGCACCCAGACGGCCACGTCGGCGGCGCGATCGACGGCGAATGCGACGGTAGCGCCGTCGCCGGCCTTGGCGGCGGTCGGCGGGGCGGCGAACTTCGGGCCCGGCCCGTCAGCGGCGGCGGCCGCCGCGGGCGCCAGCAGCAATATCGCGATTACAAAACGCTTCATGCGGATGTGCCTTCCACTGGATGATGTCGTCGGGCGGCCGAACGCTCAGCCGCAAGGCCACAGGCGTGCGCGCCTTCCCAACACGGAGAATCCAATCGCGCTATTGTCCCTTCGCACCGGCGGTCAGGGCGAACTCCTTCCTGATCCGCAGCACTCGCAGGTTCACCATGTCGGCGACGTAGATGTAGTCGTCGGTTGCGGCGACGCTGTTGGGCAGGCCCATCGGGATGTCCTTCGTCGGGACGAGGTCGTCGGGCAGCCCGCCGGTCGAGTCGCGGTTGCCCCAGGTCCCGAAGTGCAGGATTTCGTTGCCGGCGTTGTCCAGCAGCGTGACGCGCGGCTGGATATTGGTCGGGAAGCAGATCCGCCCGAAGGCATCGACGTTGAACTGCGGCGTGCGGACGATGCAGCTCACGTCGAAGGCGCCCAGGTTGACGTCGTATGCCTTGGCTGGGCCCGTCGGCTTGGCCGGGAACAGGTTGCCGCTGGCCATCGTTCCGGTCGGGGCATACTTGACGATCTTGACGCAGCCCTGCCCGCCGCCGGTCTGGTTGGCGAAGGGGTCGTCCTTGAACGCCGGCGGGGTCTTGTTGGGTGTGCCGTCCCGGTGCCCGACGTAGAGATTGCCGGCCAGGTCGAACCGCACGCCGCCGTAGATGCCGCGTCCGCCGAAGTTGGCCAGTTCGGTCTCGTCCCAGGGGACCTTCGCGTCGGTCCCCTGGAAGAAGAAGAGATGTCCGCGCTGGTCCATGCCCGCCAGGTTGCCGTTGGCCGCGACCGCCCAGCCCATGTCGCCGTTGCCGGTGAAGCACCACTCGGTCCAGAGCTTGCCGGTGAAGACGTTGCTGCCGGTGTCGCCGAAGTTGGCCGGCGGGTTGCCCTCCTTGTCCAGGAAGAACCGGGCGATGCCGCGCTTGGCCCAGACCGACCCGCCGATGTTGGAGAAGAGGTAGCGGTTCCGCGGGTCGATGTCGATGGAGGTGGCCGCCACGGGCACCTTCACGAACGCCGGCTGCCTGGCGTTCCAGTCGGCGATCTTCCAATACGTGGAGTGGTCGTCGCCGACGTAGGCGGCCTCGGTCGCGCGGTCGACCTCCAGGCGGTCGAAGCCCCAGCAGCCCTGCTCGGCGGCCAGGGCGCGGAAGTCGCTGACCAGCTTCATCTCCTTGCCGTCGTCCCGGTATACCTGCACGGGCAGCTCTGTCCAGGCGACCCAGACGTTCGTCGCGTCGCCCTTCTCGCACAGCGCGACGTAGGAGTGCTTGAACCCGTCGGTGTACCACGTGTGCGCCAGGTTGGGCAGCGCCGCCGACGGTTTGTCGTCCTTCTGCCAGTTGTCGAACTTGACCAGCCCGACGCTGCCGGCGCCCGAGCCCTCGCACCCGCAACGCGTCGTCACGTAGAGCGCCCCGGTGCGGGCGCTGACCGCGACGGCGTCGGGATACTCGACGGGCAGGCGGCGGATTTCCTTGGCATCCTTGTCCAGGACCAGGACGCACTTGTCCAGGCGGTCGGCGACGAAGAGCCGGCCTTCCTTGTCCACGGCCACGCCGTGCAGCGCCGAGTAGCTCTTGACTCCGCCCAGCGACGACTTGTCCCACTTGCCGCCGCGCGTGGCGAAGGAGTCGGCCACCGCCTTGGCGTCCAGGGCGAAGAAGGGCGTCGCCTTCCGCGTCGCCAGGTCCACCTTCCACACCTGGCCGTCGAGCCAGAAGCCTTCCTTCGCCGGCTCCCAGTTCCTGCCGTTGCGGGTGAGGCCGTAGACGCCGCTGAGGTAGAAGCTCTTGCCGTCGGGGGCCAGGCAGGTGAACACCGGCCCGGCGGCCGAGTCCCCGCCGCCCCGGATCGGCGGATCGGCTGCCAGCAGCCCGCGCATCTGCTCAGCCGCCGGCGGGATCGTGCCGTCGGTGTTGATCGTCAGCAGGTCGAGCCCGCCGCCCCACAGGCTCAGCCGGTGGACGTCGGGCGTGGGCATCAGGCGGGCCATGCCCAACTCCGGGTCGATCAGCGTCGTGCTGACCGACGGGTCGGTCAGGCGGTTGAACCGCAGCATGTAGGTCCCGTCGTCGTTGATGTGGATGCCCCAGCCCTTCATGGCCTCGGGGTCCTTGCCGGCCGGCGGCGGGAAGACCGTCCGCTCGTACTTCCCGTCCGCGTCGTACTGGCGGATAGCCACCGGGCCCAGCGTGCTGGAGTGGCCGGAGACGTAGACCTTGCCGTCGCTCTTGACCTCCAGCCCGGTGATCCCCCAGCGGCCGTGGTCGCCGTGGCTGCCGAGGAAGAACATGTGCGGGTTGCCGCCGGCGATCCGCTCGAGCTTCACGCTCATGCCCGCCCGCACGCGGACGCTGAACGGCCCGGCCGCCGCCGGCCGCTGACCGTAGTCGTCCAGGCCGTCCCACGCGATGCTCTGCTCCAGTCCGCCAGCCAGCGGCGGAGGCGGCGGGTTCTGTCCGCCCAGCACGCCGGCGGCCAGGTGGCGCACCACCTTGCCCGCGGCGTCGAGAATCGCGACCTCGACGTCGGCCGCCGCGTTCAACGCGAACCCGACGGTGGCTTTGCCGTCGGTCACCGCCGTCAGTGTCGGCGGGCGCGTGAACTCCAGCTTCAGGTCCGGCTTGGCCGCCGGCGGCTCCGCGGCGGCCAGCAGCGGCAGGATCAGCATCGTTGCGCCTGACAGCGCAGCCGACAGTAGACGTGTCAATCCACGTTGCATGCGACTTCCTTTCCGCTCGATTTCATGCCTCGACTTACGCCGCGGGTTGGGCGGGACCTCGGTCGTGCGTGTTATGGCCAGCCGGGGAATCACTCTCTCTCATCGGGCCGGGCACGTCCGTCGGGCGTCGGATGGTCGCCCGATCGACGGCCGCGCAATGGGGCCATCTGTTGAACCCCATCCCGGGCCGCCCGGACTGGCGTGCTGACTGTCCTGGCCTCCCTGCCGCCGACGGCCGGGCTCGCGGGACCAGCCCCTCACCGGTCCCCGCCGACCCGCCGGCCGCTGCATTTCATCCCTGCTCTGTCGCTATCGCCTTCGCCGCCGGACAACCGGCAGCCCGAGGCCCAGCCCGCCCAGCAGGAGCAGGCCCAGCGTCGCCGGCTCGGGGACTGCGACGGCGTATGGCGTCAGGTAGCCGCCCGACCCGGCGTTGCCCAGCAGGTCGGCGACCTGGTAGGTCTTGCCGCCGAGGTAGGCGTTATCGTCGACCGACGGATCGTAGTAGATGAACTTGCCGATGCCGGTCCGCAGGACGGTCTGCGTGGTGACGACCGGGTCGAGCGGCGTGCCCGTGCCCGCGCCCGAGACGGCGAAGTTGAACAGCGCCCCGGTGATCTCGCTGTCGGCGACGGCCTGGAGCTTGGCCGACTTGAGCAGGTTCATGTCCAGCGTGGCCAGAGTGATGTGGCCGCCGGCATCGAGGGTCAGAACGCCGCGTTTTGAAGCCACCTGATATCGGTCCAGGTTGATCGTGCCGTCGATGGTGATGTCGTGGGCGATGCCGGTGATGCTGACGTCGCCGCCCACGCCAGTCGTCGAGGTCAAGGGACCGACGTTGAACGACGTGTTGATGTTGCGGACCGTGACGCTGCCGTAGTTGGCGATCGAGACGTTGCCCGAGCCATACCAGTAATTGGCGTCGGTGGCCGGCAGGCCGGTCGAGGTCTTGATGATCGTCAGGCTCGTGTCGATGTCGCGGATGGTGGCCGCCCCGCCGGCCGACCCGCCGTCGAGGTTCACGCCGCCAAGATAGGTGTAGTTGCCGAAGGGGTTGCCGGAGGAAGTGGTGAAGTTCGTGGCGGTCAGCAGGTCCTTGGCGATAAAACTGCCGGCGTGAATGACTTCAATCGTGTTGGTCCGCGAGCTGGTATACTGTGGGGCTCCCCGGATGCTGTTGAAGTTGACGACGCCGGCGTTGATATCGCCAGCCACGGGCGAGCCGCCACCGGTCTGGATCAGGACGTTGCCGGCGCCGTAGATCTTGACCATGCCGGCACGCTCCTCCGAGTCGGACGCGTTGATGCTGTCCACGCGGATGTTGCCGGAGGCCCGCCCGTTGCCCGTCCCGACCGGCTCGCCGATGTAGACAGACCCCCCCGTCTCGTAATAGGCCAGGTTGTGCGCGTCGATTGCCCCGAGGTCGACAGTGTTGACGTTGTAGATACTGATGTTGCCCGACCCGTTCCCGCTCCAGCCGGTGACCAGGTTGGCCGTCGACAGCGAGGTGTACCCGCTGGTCCCGGTGATGTTCTGCCCGCCCATGTTCAGGACGAAGCTGGCGCCGCCTTCGGTGTTGCCCGATTCGTTGTAGGCGTCATAGAACGCCTTGACCATGTACTGGCCGACGTTCAGACCGCCGCCGCCGGAACTGAAGTTGAACAGCCACGGGTCGGTCCGTCGTCCGCTCCCGCTGGTCGCGGTGATGCCGGCGCCGACCCCCGCGCCCGGATCCTTCAGTTCCTTGACGGCGCCGAAGTTGGCCGTCAGCAAAGCGGCATCGCCCGTGGTCAGTTCAACCTGGACGGCGCCGCCGGCCGACAGCATGAACGCCGTCAGTCCGACCAGAGCCAGTGTCACGCGTGCGAATCGCCGTGTGCTGCACATCATGGTCTTCCTTTCCCCGGATTTCCTCATTTCTCACTTGCCGCCGCATCAGCCGGGCCTCGGCCGATCGCTTCAATTCAGCCGCCGCCGGACGCTCCCGCCGATCAGGCCCAGGCCGCCCAGCAGGAGCAGGCCCATCGTCGCCGGCTCGGGGACGCTCACGCTCGAAATCGTCACATACACCGTGCTGCCGTCGGTCGCGAACTCGTAGTCCAGGCCGTTCTGCGGGTTGGCCACCGACAGGTTGCTGGCCGCCCCGTTCAACGTTCCGGTGTAGTTGATCAGGGCGTAGGTTCCCGCCGTGGTCCACGGATTCGTCGAGCCCTCGACGTAGAGGTTGACCAGGGCGCCGCTGTCGATAGTCAGGCCGTTGAGGGCGGCGATGTTGATCGTGTCGTTGGCCGACGGGATGAACTCGACGTCGAGGTAGCTGCCGGCCTCCAGGTGCAGCCAGCCGACGCCCAGGGACTCGACGCTGGCGCCGGGGGCGATGTGGCCGCCGCTCTTGACGTCGACCGCGCCGGTGACCGCGCCGGTGCCACCGAAGGTGGCGTTGCTGTTGACGTTGTAGCCGATGGAGGCGGCGGTCGGCGAGCCCGAGGCGTTGTTGACCAGCAGCGTGCCGGCGTCGACCTTGATCCCGGCTGTGGGATTAAAGGACGTGCCGCTGCCGCTCTTGCTGACCGTGCCGTTGTTGCCGGTCAAGACCAGCGTCCCGGCGCCGGTCTTGTGAAACTGGACGTCCGAGACGCCGGACACGTTGACCTGGGTCAGATTCAGGTTGGCGACCGTCAGGCTGTTGCTGCCGACGACCTCGACGTATTCGTCCACGGTTGAGTTCGACTTGGCCGTAATGATCAGGTTCGTCTGGGTCAGCGAGAAGGTATTGTTGAGTCGCAAGGTCGCCGAGGCGGGCGTGCCATTGGTGCCCAACTGAATCGAGCCGCTCCAGTTGTTCAGCGCGGCATTGGAGTTTGTCTCGATGACGCCGCTCGTCAGCAGCAGCGTGCCGGAGAAGGTGTTGCTGCCGGACAACACGATCTTATCGGTTGCCGAGGCGCCGAGCGACCATGTGGCGCCGTTGGGCGTCAGATTGCCGCTGAGGGTGAGGACGTTGTTCGATCCTGTGACGGAGACTGTCACCACTTTCGTGCCGGCCGAACTGGCCCTGGCCGCCAGATTCGCCGAGATGTTCGTCGTGGTGGACACGGTAAGTGCCGTTCCGTTGGCCGCGCTCAGATCCAGAGTCAGGATGTCGGCAGCCGTGTTGGATGACAGCGTCCCGCCGTTGGTGAACAAGAGGGCGTTGACCGCAGTCGGGGCGGTCAGCACCGGCTGGTTGGAGGTCAGGCCCGAGATCACGCCCTGCTCGCCGCTGCCTCCCAGGGCGGTCGGCAGATGGCCCAGCGACCAGTTGGCCGTGTTGTTGAAGTCCGTCGTACCGCCCGTCCAGTTGTCCGCTGTGAACGCGCCGAAGGCTGCGCTTCCCGGCAAGAGAACCAGCGCCATCAAACTGATTGCCGCCACAACGACCCGCAATCGCGCCGCTGCGATCACGATCGCCAGTCCCATCGCGCCGGTCAGTTTCCGTTGTGACATGACTCGAACCTCCTGGCCGTCTCCGGCCTCAGTCAAAACGCGAATCTCTCTATTCTCATGAGCCGCTGTGCCAATCAGGAACCCCCGAGGGGCGCCCATGCGCCTCAGAGGAAAACCATCACATCAATTAAGTAGCAAACGGCGTACCATCGCCAACTCCCGACCTGCGGAGTCTTCTTAAATCATTTTTTTATAACGCTTTGTGGAATCTCTCTTGGGCAACGTCTAAATCAGAGAGCAGAGCATGTATGTTGACCGCTATCAACACATTTCGCCCGTGACGGGATGTGTGATATGTAATGTATTGTCAGATATGTGGTTGTGTAGTAATGGACGGGTTCACGAGAATCAACATGCCGACCGCGGGTGGCCGGGTCATGCGCCGTCCGGCGGGCCGATCGAGCCGGCGTCTACAAACTTTGTACCTTGCAGAAGATGCACTGGCTGGCGGTGATTGAAGTAGTTCGCGAAGAACTCCACCACCATGTGGCTCTGTTCTTCGGAGGTCCCCTCGTCGTAGCGGGTCAGCCGCTCGACCATCGGCGGGATCACCCGCCGGCCGATGCCCCCGCTGATCACGCTGACGTGCGCGGGAATCTTCAGGCCCATCGCGTCGCAGACCGCCAGCGCGTCGCAGCCGTTGAGTTGGTTGTCGACCACGAGTGCGGTCGGACGATCCGGGCGGGCCAGCAGGTCGGCCAGCAATCCGCGGATCTTCTCGCGCGACTGCCGCCGGCCGTCCCAAAGGACCGACTCGCACGAGTCGGCCAGCCCGTGGCGGCCGATGGCCAGCTCGAAGCCTTCATAGCGCAACTGCGCGATGGGGGAGAACCCTGGCTCGGCGCCGGCGAAGGCGATGCGGCGATGGCCCAGCAGGATGAGGCGCTCGGTTGCCAGGTGAATCGCCTCGCGACCGCTGGTGCGGATGGTGTGCGTTTCGACGCCGGCCTCGGCGTTGACCAGCACCGCCGGCACGCCGCGGGCCTGCCACGAACGCAGCGTCGAATCCGGCGGGGCCCGATCCAGCAGCGCCCATCCGGTCTGGAGCGGGTCCTCGCCGGCTGCCAGTTGGTCGGGCAGGTCGGGCGTTATCGCACGTCCGGCCAGCTCGGTCACCCGGAACCGCAGCCCGCCGGCGAGGCACGCCTGTTTGGCGCCCAGCAGGAATTCCTGCTCGTGGAAGTGCTGGTTGGGCATGGCGCTGGCCAGGATGTGGATGGCGCGGATGGCCTCCACCGCGGCGGCCTTGGGCGTGACGAACGCGCCGCCGGGCGACGAGAGCTTGAGCAGCCCCTGCTCGGCCAGCAGCTCCACCGCGCGGCGCGAAACGTAGGTGCTTACGCCGAGTTGCTCGGCCAGCGCCGCCCGCCCGGGCAGCTTGGAACCCGGCAGGTAGAACCGCAGACGCGAGCGCAGCAGCGACGCCGCCTGCTCGGGGGTCAGGTCGTCCGACGCGCTTGCGCCTGTCTTGCGTTTGCGGGCCATGCCGCGATTCTCACCTTGTCGCCGGGGTCATTGGCCGTCGGACTTCAACTTCCCGGCCACCTCGGCAGCCGTCGCGTAGAGATCGGCCGACCGGCTCTGCCAGCCGCCGTAGAACTCCTCCGAGACCGCCTGGCTGAGGCGGTACATGTTCATGCGATCGACGAAGATTCTGCGGCAGCGGTCGGTCAGTTCCTTGCCCAGCCGGTCGGCGTGCTTGTCCTGGGCCTCGGCGATGCGGATCATCGCTTCGGATTCCTGGAGCCCCTCGCGGAACAGCTCGAAGCGGACGGTCGCCTGGGCCCCGTCGGGCCCGGGGTGGGCCAGGCAGGTGATGGTCGGGTCGCCGTGGCCGGCTACCGAGGAGTTCGGCCAGCGGTTGAAGATGCAGTCGAGGCGTCCCTTCCTGCGGGCGTCCTCGTTGGCCGGCACGCCCCAGAAGTCCAGGCCCATCCGCCCGGCGCCGCTGGTGCGGCAGTCCAGCCCGCGCTCGATCATCGTGCGGTAGATGTACGGGCAGAGGCGGTAATCGTACTCGCCGCGGAACCACGCGACGCCGGGCCCGTTGGCCTCCCAGATCCGAGGCAGTCCCTTGGCCGGGTCGGCCAGGCTCAACCCGTAGCAGAATTCGTGATAGACGCAGACCCCGCCGCCCTTGAGCGGGTAGGGTTCAGGCGAGAAGGTCACACTGTGGCAGCCGCGGGTCCAGCCGGCTCCGGGGGCGATTTCCTCGAACTCCTTGAAGACCTCCGGCGGCGCGGTCGCGTCGCAGAGGATGCCCAGGGCCATCGACTTGTCCATTCCCTCCTTCGCCAGCCGCTGGCGGCAGCCCTCCAGCACCGGCTTGAAGAACGCCTTGCTCGCCTCGGTCCCGAAGACCGGCACCTGCAAGTGCTCGCGCTTGCCCGTGGCTGCGTCGAGCAGCGTGACGGTGTTCTCCTCGTCCGGGTCGCGGACCTTCCACGTGCCCGGGTGCCAGACGTGCAGCGCCACGACGCGCGGCGAGCCCAGGTGCTTCTTCACCAGCTTGAGGTATTGCTCGAAGACTGTGAAGTCATGGTCGTAGCTCCCGTCGGGCTTGCGGATCCAGGTGATCATCCCCTCGTTGTTGCCGAACTGCGTCCGCTCCACGATCGGGATGTTGACGATGTCCGCGCCGACCTGGCCGAGCATCGCGAAGGACTTTTCCAGCAGCTTCCAGTGCTCCTCGGACCACTCCTTCACGCCGTAGTGCATCGCCACGGAGGTCGGCGACTGGAACAGGCCCACCCGCGCCCGCAACTCGAGCGGGTCCGGCAGCGTCCAGTCGGCCACGTGCAGCCGCACGGGCACGGCCGTCGGCGGCAGGCCCTCCGCCGACACGCGCAGCTCGCCCGCGTAGTCGCCGGGCACGGCGTCGCGCGGCACGCGCACGGTCAGCACGATCGGCACGGCCGCAAAGGGCGACTTGACGCGGGTCAGCGGCTCGACCTCGCCCGGCGGCTGTTCGGTCAGCGGGTTGAAGTAGTAAGCGCCTCTTCCGCCCCCCGTCGAGTCGGACGGGCAGCGGGCGAAGAGCATGTAGCGGGCAGCGACCGCCGACGCCGGGATTTTGCCAGCCGGCCCGTTCAACTCGCCGGCCTCGGCCTTGACGCCCTTGACCGGGCCGGCGTTGGAGACCACGGCCATGCCCGAGAAGACGCCGTTGCGGGCGCCCACGATCCGCATCGGAAGCAACTCGTCCGAGTCGGGCATCGGCACGTCCTCGATGCGGCTGTTGAGGTCCGCAGTCCAGACGGCCGGCTTGGCGAAGGCCTCCTTTGCCGCCGCGGCGCCGCTCCCCTCAGCCGACAAGTGCAGTTCGAGCAGCCCGACCGGCGTCCACTGCCGCGTGATGCCCTGGACCATGTTGGCCGCCGCCCACCAGCCGGTCCCCGCGGGGTGGTAGTCGCTGCGGTGCAGCTCGACGGCCAGCACGTTCGTGCCCTTGCGCAGCCTATCAGCCGGGATGTCCAGGGGCGGCAGCGTGCGGTCGCGCGTCGCGATGCGTGCGACCTCGTCGCCCTTGGCGAACCGGGGGATGGGCAGCGCCTTGCCGGCGGCGTCCACCCAGGCCGTGTCGGGGTAGGCTTCGCCGGGCTCGGTCAGCTTCACGGCGCCGGCTGACAGGTGCGACCGGGCGATCTCCTTTCCGTTGAGATAGACGATCACGCCGCCGCGGAACTTCATCTCCAGTTTCAGCGACGTGACGGCGGCCGGGTCGGCCACCTGGAACCGGCCTCGCAGGCAGAGCAGGCCGACGCAAAGGTTGGGTTCGTCGATGCTGCCGCGGCTGCGCGGCCAGTCGGTGTCGTCGAAGTCGCTTGCGGACCAGGCCGCGTCCGGCGGGGCGGTGTCCAGGAACTGGATGTCCGGCGTGCCACGGCCGCCGTGGAGCTTGACGATGGGCAGATACTCGGGCGCCGCGTCCGCCTTGCCGGTCAGGATCAGCGGCTTGCGCATGGCGATGTGCCACCGCCAGGGGCTCTCCTGCGTCAGCAGCGCAACGCCCGCGGGCGATGCCGCCGCTGGGTCGGCTGCGCGGGCCGGCTGCGACAGGGGAGGCGTGAGCGCGCAGAGGGCGACAACGACAGCCGCGAAGACTTCCGCTCCGCGGCGACGGGCATGGCACATCGGTGGTCTCGCTTTCGATGATGAGGACAACGGGTTCGGCAAGAACGCAGCTTACCGCGCCGCCAGCCGGCGGGCAAATCCCCGTCGTCGCGGGTGCGCTGCGGCGGTCAGCGGGCGATCGCGAAGGCCCGCACCGGGAACGTTCCGAAGTTCTTCACCTTCACCGGCACGGCGAAGAACCGCAGATCGGCGTCGGGCAGTTGCGTCAGCCCGCGCATGTGCTCGCAGACGGGGATCTGGGCGCCCAGCAGCAGGCTGTGGGCCGGGCGCGTCAGGTCGGCCGTGTCGTCGATGTTCAGCGAATCGATGCCGACCAGCGCCGCCGCGGCGTCGCGCAGCCGCTCGGCCGCGTCGCGGGTCAGGAAGGGGTGGCCCTCGAAGTATTGATCCGTCCGCCAGTGACGGTCCCATCCGGTCGCGACCAGGACGGCCTTGCCCTCGACCTTCAGCCCGTCGAAGCAGGCGGCGTCGATCGCCCGCTGCCCGGGGGGCGCCGGCACGACCACCGTTTCCAGGTCCGCCAGCGAGGTCAGCGGAATCTGCGAGAGGTCCTGGCCATCCGCGTAGCGGTGGAACGGCGAGTCGAGATAGGTGCCGGTGTTGGCGACCATGTCGATGCGGCCGATGTGGAACTCGGTGCCGGGGGCGTAGTGCTCGCGCGACGCCTCGCGGCTCATGAAGTCGCAGATCAGCGGCGCGGGCAGGCCGCGATAGGTGACCATCCCGTGCTCGACGGTATGGCTGAGGTCGATCAGCATGGGGCGGACCTCCGTACGCCGGCGTCTAGCGGACCGGGACCGTGCTGTAGGCAAAGACCGGCGTGCGCGATCGTCCGGGGAAGACGCCGTGCGAGTTCTCCTTGAGGAAATCCAGCGCCTTGCGGGCGTCGGGCTGGCCCACCCGCACGCCGATCGACGTCGCCGCGATCGCCAGGTCGGCGTATCCGCCGGCGTAGTCGGCCATGTCGGCCTTCTTGCCTTCGCAGTTGGCCGCGAACAGGTCCTTCCAGGTCTTGACCGTCATCTCGCGCTCGCTCTTGCCGACCGTCCACCAGTAGCCGCAGCCGAAGTGCGGGTCGAACTCGTCCGGGTGCGTGAAGCGACCGATGGAGAACTCCAGCAGTCGCGAGCGGAGCCGGACGGCCTCCTTGAAGCCGGCCTCAGCCGCCGCGTCGGTGGCCATGATCATGTGGTCGTGTTGCCAGGGGGCGTAGTTGACGACCCCGCCGCCGGAGTGCGGCGTGAGCATGCCCAGGGGCATGGCCTTGTCGTCGAGCCACTTGTGGAATGCCGCAAGGGCCGCGTCGGTCCGGGCGGTGAACTCGGCCGTCTCGGGCAGGCCGTCCGGGCTGATCGCAGCGGTCAGCGCCAGCGTCCGCAGGCTCCAGGCGATGCCACGAAGCTGGCCGATGATCACGCCGCGGGCATAGCCCGGGTTGTCGCTGTAGAGCACATAGGTCGACCAGAACCAGTTCTCCTCCAGGTCCCAGTAGTCGCCGGTGACGACGTAGGAGACGTAGCAGAGTCCGGGCAGGTGCGCCGGGTCGGGCACGAAGAGGCTCTTGATCGGCGGCTCGGCGCGCGGCGGGTTGGGCCTGCTCCGCCATTTCTGCGTGCCCCAGCGCCCGGCCCGTCCGTCGCACAGCCAGAGCATCTTGTGATCGGCGTAGAAGGGCACGCGGCCGGTCGCTCGCTCGCGGGCGTGAATCGGGATGCCGCCGGACAGTTCGTCGTTCTCCAGCACGATCCGCTTGACCTTCGGGTCCATCGTCATCAGGTAGACCGTCGTCCACTGCGGCAGCACGCCCAGGTCGCCGCGCCCGCCGGTCATCGGCATGTAGGTCGTGATCAGGCCGTTCTGGAACAGCCCGGTCCTGGCGCCTTCCCAGTGCTTGAGCAGCTCGACCTTGGCCGGTGCGACGTCCTGGCTGAAATCGAACTGCGGGATCACGCCCGCGGCCGCCATCGCACGGGCGTCGTGGCGCACCTCTAGGCCCGCCGGCTGGCCGCCCACCCAGAACACCTTCCGCCAGCGGGTCATGTCCGGCTGGGCGACGGCCTGCTGCTCGAAGACGGCTTCGGGCTTGGCGCGGCCGCGGGTGATCGTCACGTCATAGTTCAGCCCGCCGTCGCTGCCGCCGTCGCTGCACAGCTCGACGATCGCCGACACGCGGGCCAGCCCCAGGGCCGGGTAGTAGCGGACGTGGAAGGCGACGTTCAGGTCCGCATCGGCGGCGCCCTGTTCGTCAACCGGCGGGCCCGAGAGCAGCCACTCGACCGCGACCGGCCCGCCAAGCCAGAGCGCCGCCTTGTCGCCGGCGGCTTCGAGCATCTTCCGCGCGCTGGCTGACACGGTCTTGCCCTCGGGAACCTTGAAGCGGATGGCCGCATCGAAGTCGCCCGCGAGCAGTTTCTTTGCGACCTCGGCCGGGTCGATCTTCGCCGCCCGTGACTTGCCGGCGGCGAAGGTCATGGCTGATCCATCCGCCGCCAGGCTCGGCAGGACCATCGAAACCACCGCGTGCTTGAGCGAGCCGTCGGCGAAATGTCGTTTGGCGTCGACTTGGGCCGCGACGGCTTTGCCGTCCAGTTCGACAACGGCCGACGCGCCTGCGGGAATCTGCCCGGGGCGGAAGACGACGCCGAACGTGACCGGCGCCGGGGCCGCGAGGGCCTGGCCGTCGGCTGGGTCCAGGCGCATCGTCAGCGCGGGCGCGGGGGCGTCGTCGGCGCCACGCGACGTCGGCGCCGGCAGGCCGGCCAGGGCGACGATCAGCGCGAAGCAGCAAACGACCGACCGATTGCGATGATGGGCCACGGCATGTCTCCGGGGAAGGTGTGGCTCGCCTGACTGGCAGCGCAGACGAGGACGGCGCCGCATCAGCCGCCGGGCAGAATACGCCCGGGCGGCTCGGCGTTCAAGCCCCGCCGCCGCCGGCGGAGGCCGTCGCACAGCCCCAGGCCGCCCAGCAGGAGCAGGCCCAGCGTCGTCGGCTCGGGGGCCTCGACGACGAACGGCGTCTGGCAGCCGCCGCTGCCGGACCCGGCGGCGAGGCGCGACCCGGGGCGGCCCTTTCCTGCCGGCAAGCGGCGAAACAGGCAGCCGGGAGGCGCGTTTAGAATTCGGAGAGCCCGGATGACGCCTGCGACCCATCGCGTCGGGGCCGCGCTGCTGCTGGCGGCTCCGATGCTGCCCGCCGCCTGTCTTTGTAGCCGACTCGCCCATCCGGAGCATGACCAGGGACATGATTCCGCGCTGCGGCAACGAGTTCCATGACGCCGCCTGGAAGTCGAAGTCGCCAAAGAAATGACCGTGCCTGGGGTGGCAATTGCAGAACCGGGACCTGACGGCGATACTGGAAGGCAGAAGCGTCCTGTTGGAAAGGAGCAACCGCATGCGTCGTCAATTCCTCCTGGCGATCCTGGCGACCCTGTGTCTGGCGACCCCCGGCCGGTCAGAGGGGGATTCCCCCATCATTGTCAACGAAGGGCGGCAGGCCGGCGAACCGGCCCCTCGGACCCGGCCGGACGACCTGGAGGCCCGACTGGCCCGCCTGGAGTTCGTCAAGCCGACCGCCGAGGAGGCCCTGGCGTTCCTGCGAACATGGCCGATGACGTGGGGCGGCAAGGACAAGGAGGGCAACGTCATCTGGGTCCAGCCGTGGCAGAAGCGCACCGTGGAGGACATCCGGACCATGACGACGCTTCACCCCGGCTACCACCTGCGGTCAGGGGCCATGTGGCGGCGTGGCGAGCCGGTCGGGCCGGAGCGAAAGGCCCTGCCCAAGTTCATCGGCAAGATGCACACCCGCCTGGATCCGTCCGACTACCGCTACTTCGCCGCATTCGAGAAGCTGGAGAAGTTCGAGGCCACCCACGACCTGGAGGACCTGGATGACGAGTGCCTGTTCTACCTGGGCCACCTGTCGCAGTCCGTGCAGACGCTGCGACTGGAGATGATCGATGCGACGGGCGTCGGGGTCCGATACCTTCAGGACCTCAAGCACCTCAAGACGCTCACGATGAACCTGTCGCGGACGATCACCGACGTGGCGCTGGTGAACGCCGCGGGCATTGCTTCCCTTGAGCGGCTGGAAGTCGGCTCCTGCCCGGCGATCACGGGTTCCGGCGTGAGCGCCCTGGCCCGGCTGAAGAACCTGAAAGCCCTCAAGATCGGCAGTTGCTCGCTCAGCGACGCCAGCCTGGCCAACTTCAGGGACCTGGCCATCGAAGAACTGGACCTGTCTCACACGGAGATGGGCTGGGCGATAGAATACCGCGGCGGCGGACACGCGAAGTTCACGGTCACTCTCGCCGGCCTGCGGGCCCTGATCGCCGACAGGAAGAACATGCCCCATCTCAAGCGGCTGATCCTGACCGACCCGAAAATCCGCGCCAATCTGCTCACCCCCGCCTCGCTAACCGTCACCAAGGCGCAGAAAGCTGAACTGGCCCAGCTACGGCCCGGGCTGGAGGTCCGCTGACATGCCCGCCCGCCTGCGAGGTCCGCGTGCTCTGGCCGGGCTCGGCCTGCTGGCGAGCCTGACGGCCTGCATGGGCCGGCCCGCGCTGGCGCTGATCGATCCTTCCTTCACTCCCGTCGAACTGGTCCGCGACGCCCGCCGCATTGTCGCCGGCAAGCTCGAAGCGGCTGCCGACGCCGACCATTGGCGGCTGGCCGAGCCCCGGTTTCTCAAGGGGCCCAAGTCACGGGAGGTGGGCCTTTCGCTGGCCGTCGCCGCGACGGGTGACGCCAGAGATGCTCGCGAATGCCTGGCGGCCTCGGCAGGTCAGGACGTGGTGCTCTTCGAGGCGGAAGAGTCCTCCTACATGTTGATCTCGACGGTCTGGATGGAGATCAAGTCCGTCGCCGGACGGGGCTATGAAATCACCGAATTCAGGGATCAGCGCCTGCCGAAGACCTGGGCCGGAGCGGCCGACAAGCTGATCCCGATGGTCGACTACATTCTGCACGACGACGACGCGGACGTGCCGGTTGCCGTTGGCGTCAAGTGGCGGGGGCGCGTGCCGGTCGGCCAGGTCGGGCAGCCGGCGGTCGCCATTTCGGCGCTGTCCGGAGGGACCGCGTCAGGAGGGTTGCTGCTGGCGGCAAGTCCCGGCGGCGATCGCCTCTGGGGGTATGACAAGACTGCCGGGCGCTTCGATGACCGGACCCTGTCGGCTGGTCTAGACACGTCTTCCCGTGCGATGGCTCTGATTGACCTGAACGGCGACGGTCGGGCTGACCTGGCCAGTTGGGATGGACGGTTGCTGAAGGTACGCCTCTCCGACGCGTCCGGGGAATTTGTCGCGTCCAACGCGCCGGCTGACATCCCGTTGGAGGGCGACTGCCGTGCGCTCTGGGCTGTCGGTCCGTCGCAGGATGGGTCGCCCGGCCTGCTGGCCGACATGGCTTGGCCCCGCCTGCTCACCTTGACCGCACAGGGCTGGCAGGTCACGCGGCTGCCGGGTGACCCGGCCGCCCAGGCGCCGGTCGGCGAGGCCTGGTCTTGTGTGGTGGCTGACTGGGACGACGACGGTTATGTCGACGTTCTTCAGATTCGCCCGAGAGAATCGCTGCTGTGGCGCGGCTGCAAAGGAGGGTTCCGGGTTCCTGCGCCGTGTGTCGTAACCTCCGGCGGGCAGGAGCGCCCGCCGCGCTGGTGCGTCGGAGATTTCGACGGCGACGGCCGGCCTGACCTGTTCGTGTGCGGGGCTCGGACCAACGAGCTCTGGGAGAATGTCGGCGGGGGGAAGTTCCAGCCCGTCGCCCGGCTGGCTGGCAGCCTCTACACGCTCGGGCGGGAAGTTGCCGACTGCATCGCGACCGACCTGAATCACGACGGCCGGACCGACATCGCGATTCTGTCGGCCGGCGGGACCCTGGGCTACCACTTCAACCGGGGCTATCGCTGCCTGGCAGACGAGGGCACGCTGAAACTTGACATCCCGCCTTCCACGACGACGCAGCCTGAGCAGTCTCGCCCGATGCGTCTGGCGTCAGGCGATCTGGACGGTGACGGCTGCCTTGACCTGGCGGTCGCCTGCGCCGATGGCCACGTGTTTGGGTTTCTGAACGGACGTTCTGACGGGCAGGGCAGGCCGCCGGGGCTGGCCATCCGTCTTCCATCGGGCCGGTCCGGTCCGGTGACGGTGAGCGTCTGGCAGGGCGGCCCGTCGGGAACGGAACCCGGATTCCCGGTGTGTACGGGCACGTACCTCGTGCAGGGCGGCACGCCCTGGCAGGCCGCCTTTGCGCCGCTGCGAAGGCCTGGCGTCTGCACGTTGAAGTGGCGTTGGCCGGGCGGCGGTCCGTGCGGCCTCGTGGTGAAGGAGCCCTCCGACGTGGTCCTTTCCCCGCCCTCCGATCCCTGAGACCCGGCGCCGGCAAGCGGCGAAACAGGCAGCCGGGGGGCGCGTTTAGAGCGTGTATGAAGACCAACGCGATCCCGCATAGGTCTTCATACACGCTCTTAGAATTCGGAGAGCCCGGATGACGCCTTCGACACATCTCGCCGGGGCCGCGCTGCTGCTGGGCGCCCTGATGCTGCCCGCCGCCTGCCCGGGGCAGGAGGGGACGCTGGACGAGTTCCGCGTCAAGCGCCAGGACATATACGAGTTCGCCGAGAAGCCCACCGTCCGCTGCGACGGGGACAAGGTGACGATCCGCTTCGCGTCAAAGGCCTGCTGCGACGCGACGGTCGCCATCCAGGACGCCGACGGCCGCATCGTTCGCCACCTGGCCAGCGGCGTGCTGGGCCCCAACGCGCCCGAGCCGTTCGCGAAGAACTCCCTTGCCCAGACGATCGTGTGGGACAGCAAGGACGACCGCGACCGCTACGTGACCGACCGCGCCGCCCTGACGGCGCGCGTGTCGCTGGGCCTGCGGCCGCGCTTCGAGCGCACGCTCTTCTGGGATCCGCGGCGGCGGATGGGCTCCTGGTCCGGCGAGGCCCTGCTGATCAACACGCCCACGCCCCTCATCCGCGCCGCGGCCGAGGGCGTCTACGTCTTCGAGGGGCGAGGCCTGGACCGCCTCCAGCTCTTCGACCACCAGGGCCGCTACCTGCGGACGATCTACCCCTTCCCCGCCGACCGCCTGGCCAAGGTCCGTGGGCTCGACTGGTACACCTTCCCGCAGGACGGCCTGCGGTTCCCGCTGCGGGCCGGCTATGCACAGGCCACCTTCCTCACCAGCGGCTCGAGCGCCGTGCGTCCCGGCGGCGCCCACGGCGGCGGGCCCTCGACGTTCGGCAGCGCCGCGACGGCCATGGACGTCCGCGACGGCCGAATCGCCCTGGTCTTCACGCGGCTGAACCGCCTGTCGGCCGACGGCGCGACCGGCGGGCTGCCGCTGGAAGGACCGGCCGTCAGCTTCCCCCAGCCCAATCCCTACGACCGCCGCCTGGGGCCTGTCCAGGTCGGGCCGACCAGCGCCGCGTTCAGCCCCGACGGGCGATGGGTCTACATGACCGGCTACCTCTGGGGCTGCGCGATGCACGTGAACAACTCGGCCCACTACCACAAGTGCCTCCAGGGCGTCACGCGAATCCCGTTCGACGGCAAGGGGGAGATGACGACCTTCGCCGGCACGCTGGCCCCCGATGCTCGCGGCGGCGGGCCGGGGCAGTTCGACGACCCGGTCGGCGTCGCCTGCGACGGGCAGGGCCGCGTCTACGTCGCCGACCACATGAACGACCGCGTGCAGGTTTTCTCGCCCGAAGGCCGATTCCTCAAGGCGATCGCGGCGAACAAGCCGACGCGGGTCCGCATCGACCCGGCCACCGGCGGGATATACGTCTTCTCCTGGGGCCTGGCGACCGAGCACATGGCCCGCGTGCTCAACGACACGCGCGTCGTTGTCCCGGCGACGCTGACGCGATTCAAATCGTTCGACGATCCGCGCAGGCTGGCCGCCTGGCCGTTGCCGCTGGGCACGCGGCTGCGCCCCTACGTCGAGCGTCCGCCGCTGGCGTCCAACTTCGGCGGGCTGGAGCATTATGTCGAGTTGGACTTCCACACCACGCCGACGACGCTCTGGCTGGTCGACACGCCGGGGGACCTGGACATCCGCGGCGCCGGCATCCGCCGTTACGCGCTGAAGGAGGAGGGGTTCGTCGAGTTGCAGGACTTCTCCGCCGACGCCCTCAAGTCGCTGGGCAAGTCGCGGCTGCCGGCGTTCTGGCGGCAGCGGCTCTACGCCGACCCGGCCAACGGGCGGGTCTACCTGGCCGAGGGACACAGCGGCCCGCTGGGCAAGATGTTCCACGAGATGGTCGAGCTGGACCCGGCGACCTGGCGGCCGCGCCTGATCCAGATTCCCTTCGACGCCGACGACATCGCCTTCGACCGCGACGGGCTGATGTCCATCCGCGACTACCTGGTGGTCGGGCGGTTCGACCCGGCCAATAACTGGCGCGAGGTGCCCTGGGACTACGGCGAGGAGCGCAAGAATGTGTCGGCCGACTTCGACTCCGGGCGCCGAACAGCCGACCTGATCTCGGCGATCCCGCTCTACTCCGGCACGCTGCTCCAGAAGGGGGGCATGTCGCTGTCGCCGCGCGGCCACCTGGTCGTCTCCTGTTACGTCACCAAGGACGTTCCGGCGCCGGTGGACAAGCGGACCGACGAAAAGCCCGTCTCGCTGGACGGCAACCCGACCCGGCGCCTGCCCGGCGCCGACGAGAAGGCCTGGCCTAAGGGCAGCCTCTACACGCCGCGGTTCTTCCCCGGCCGATACTACTGGGGCGAGGTGCACATCTTCGACGAGCACGGCCGCATGCTCTATGACGACGCGGCGCCGGGGATCACCGAGATGTTCGGCGTGGCGATCGACCGCGACGACAACGTGTATCTGCTGGCGACGCTGACGCGGATGATCGACGGTAAGCCCTACCACAACATCAAGACCGGCACGCTGATGAAGTTCACGCCGCAGAAGGCCCGCGTCGTCACCGACTCGGCGCGCGGCAACGTGCCGGTCAGGCTGGGCGCCGCCGACCGCCCGACGACGCAGCCGGAGGCGACGCTCTACGGCGGGAACTTCTGGGCCCAGGGCGCCCAGTGGCTTTACGGCGGGGTCGGCTTCTGCGGCAAGAACGTGCTGTGCTCCTGCTGGAACTGCCGCTTCGCGCTGGACGATTTCGCCCGGTCCTTCGTGCCCGAGGTCGACCGCTGCCGCGTCGCCGTGCTCGACAGCAACGGCAACCTCATCCTCCGCGTCGGGCGCTACGGCAACATCGACGACGGCCTGCCGCTGATCCGCGACGGCGGGCCGGCCGACCCGCACGCCGTCGGCGGCGACGAGGTCGCCCTCTCTTACGCCCCTTACCTGGCGACGCTGACCGACAGCCGCCTGTTCATCGCCGACCCGGGCAACGGACGCATTCTCAGCGTCAAGCTCGACTACCACGCCACCGAAACGGTGTTGCTGCGTCCGTCGCCTCCGGGTTCTCAGTGAGATGATTCAGCCGGTCGCCCCCTCAGGCGGCGGGCCTGCGCGATGACCCGCGCCCAGGGCCGCGCATTCTTCGACCCGCGGGCGGCGAAGATATGGACCGTCGGCTCGTCCTGCCCGTAGCGCTGGCCTGGTTCCAGCTTCACGCCGACGTCGCGCCAGGCGTCGGGATGCTGGCGGGCGCCCTCGTCCTTCCAGAAGATGATCCGGATGTCCGACTCCGGCTCGGCCGTCACGCCCAGGAACGTCGAGGACGCGGGGTCGTACCACGCACCGATGGGAACCCAGTAGTTGGGCGCGGGCGCGACGGGCTCCGCCTTGCTCGGCTGGTCGCCGGGTCCCATGCGCGGCGAGTGATAATAACCCGCCAGCGTCCAGGCCGATTGGCCGGTGTTCTCGATCCACAGCAGCCGCGACGCGAACCAGGTCGCCCCCGGCGGGAGGGTCAGCCTGTAGCACGCGCGGAAGCCGGCTGCCTCCCCGGGTCGGCTCAGTACGACTTCCAGCACCAGCGAGCCGTCCTTCAGGCGGCTGTCGGCGACGCTGTCGACGCGGTCGGGATCGACCCAGTGATTGCCGTCGGTCCGCTGCCAGATCATCGGGGCGAATCGCCCGACCGGGCGGCCATCCAGTTCGATCCGGTCGATGGCGTCGCCGTCGGACTCGTTCTTGACCAGCCTCAGCCGCCCGCTGTCGGCCTCGAACCCGGCGCCGATCTTCCTGAAAGTCACCTTCGCTCCGGCGGGCAGGGGCTCGTCGGGCTGGGTCGCCGGGGAGGCGTCGGCTGCCAGCCCGGCGATCGCGCTGGCCTGCGTCAATTGCCCGGAGTGCAGCGCGAAGGCCTCGGCGTTGACGCCGGCAAACGTGCGGGTCAGCCGGTCGTAGGGCCGATTGTGCTCGTCGACCAGGCCGTAGTTGGAGTCCTCGGGGAAGGTCGAGGAAATGCCTTGCGCCGGCTCGTCGGCCCACATGAAGAAGTCCGACCCGACCACGAACGGCTGGCGCAGCAGCAGATCCTGCATGATCGCGACGCATAGCGCCCGCTGGGACTGCGTGTCCACCCGCATGCCCGCGCCATTGCGGCAGGGCAGGCCGCTGTCCAGCGCGGGAAAGCTCCACTCGGTGACGGCCAGCGGGCGGGCGCACAGATCGTGCCACCGCCGCAGGTCCGCCTCGACGCCGGGCAGCGTCAGTCGTTCCATGTCCGCCCGCGGGTAGACGTTGACGGTAACGATGTCGCAGTGCCGGCCGGCTGCCCTCCACAGTCCGTCGGTCGCGCCGCCGGCGAAGCGGCAGCCGAGGATCATGTGGTTCGGGTCGGCCTTGCGGATCGCGGCCTCGGCGGTGGCGAAGTAGGTCTCGGCGACCAGGTCCAGGAAGGCGGCCGCGTCGGCGCGGGCGGCATCGCTCCGGGCCGGCGGCGGGGTCATGCCCGCCAGCGCAGCCGGCCAGTCCGCAAACGCCGTGCCCCAGGCGCGGTTGAGCGAGGCGATGTCGCCGTGTCGTTCTTTCAGCAGCGCGACCAGGGCGGTCTTGGCCTCATGGTCGGCCGGCTTCTTCCAGGCCTCCTCGCAGACGCCCTCCTCCCGGTGGCTCTTGCCGTACCACTCCAGCTCGTTGTCGATGAAGTATCCGACCAGCCAGGGGTCGCCGGGCGTGCAGCGTTCCTCGGCCCGGTGTTCGCAGAAGCGGCGGAACTTGGGGCTGAAGACGTTGGGCAGGCCCGTCCAGTTCTCCTGCGGCACGATGTCGCTGTAGCCGGCGAAGCCCCCGCCGAAGGAGAGAAAGATGGTGTGCCCCAGGCCACGGTAGCGCATCGAATCTGAGCAGCCCGCGCCCAGCGCGGCGAAGCCCCACCGCTTCAGGCGGTCGGCCGAGTCGGCCGCCCACGCGGCCTCGTTCGCGAACTGCTTCTCAACGTTTCGGTGGTAGGGCGCGTAGCCCAGTTTCTCGCACCAGTGGGCGTTGTAGTTCACGTGGTCGGTGCCGATCATCAACCACCCGCGCCCGCCCGGGGTGATGATCCACTGCCGCCCGTCGACCGGCTCGACGTGGAAGAAGCCTGTGGCTTTGCCGCTCACGCCCCCGAGGCCCGCGACGTCGACGGGCGGATACTTCCGCCCAGCCGGCGGCGGGGGGCGCGGCACGGCGCGATTGACGCGAACGGCGACGTTGTCGAACTGCGAGAGCAGGCCCGCGTTGTCCAGCGCCGCAAAGCCCGAGGCGACGGACTTCACCCTCGCGTCGCGGGCGTAGGCCAGGCTCGCGACGACTTTGCCGGCGGCGTCGGTGACGCGGCCGGCGACGCGGTCGGCCGACAGCGTCAGCGCCAGGCGGTAGGTTTGCCCCACGCGCCACTGGAAGTTCAGCCCGGCGTAGTCGGTCCCTTTCAGGCGCGTCGGTGCCGTGTTCTGGGCCAGCCAGTTGCCGTCGAGCATCTCGACCAGTTCGACGAAGTGCCCGCGGCCGCTCTGGTCGGGTCCTTCGACCAGAGCCAGGTGCCAGTAGTTGTCGGCGTCGGCCCGGACGGCGACGCCGGCGATCTTCCACTCCCGCCCGATGACCTTGCCCACGGTCACGTCGGCCTCGACGGCGATGTCGGACCCCGGCGGACACCTGTCGAAGACCGCGAAGCCGCGCTCGCGGGCGTCGTCGCTGACCAGCTCGCCGCCACGGACCTCCCAGAACGGAGTGGTCGTCTGCCAGGCGGGCGTCGGCTCGCCGCCCTCGGGGTAAGTCGAGAAGTCGTCGCGCTGCACCTGGGTCGGCGCGGCGTCGTCGCCGCGGGCCGCGGGCAGAGCGGGCGGATCGGCCGCGGCAAGCAGCGCGGCGACGACGGCGAACGCGTGGAGCTTCCGGATCACGTGCGGCCTCCACAAGGGTGGCCGTTCATTCTCGCCGACGCCACAGCCGGGTCAACCCCGCCGGCGTTCTATCGTGCGCGCCCGTGGACGCCGGGCGTCAGCAGAAAAGCCCGCGATTTCTGGTGATCGAGTGGACGGGCCCCGGAGGCCCGGGCCGCAACCACTACCCCGCCGGCGAGCCGCCAACGGGCCTCGATTCTTATCGCAAGTGGCTGGTCGCCAGCGGGTTGTACCCCGAACCGGTTTGACCGCACGCACCGAAGCTTCCGCCGATAGCAGGCCGCGCCGGGCCCTGTTGGGGCGGCTCACATTTCGGAAGAATTGTTAAATTGACCCGCCCGGATATCAATCCGATATTAGCTGGGGCTGATGCTGTTTGCCAGGTGAGGAGGCGCTCATGTCCGATATCCTGACTGAACGCGTGATCCAACTGATCGTGGCTCTGGCGGCCAGTCTCTTTGCCGTCCGGCTCCTGGGCAAGTCCAGGGGCAATGGCCTGACCCGCATGATCTTCTGCATCGGCGTCGGGCTGGTCCTGGTACCGGCCCTGGTGCAGATCGCCCGGCAGTATTTCGGGGTGCACGACGGCCGCCTGACGTCGATCCTTTCGCGGATGGCCGCCCCGGGCTTCGGCGTCGTGCTCCTGGGCGTGCTGCGGGCGATGCACCTGATGCGTAATCGCCAGAGCGTGCTTCAGGAGCAGAACGTGACCCTCAAGGAGCAGGCCGCCACCGATCCGCTGACCGGCCTGCTGAACCGGCGCGAAGCCGATTCCCTCCTGGAATACGGCGCCCAGCGAGCCCGCGACAACGACTACTACGTCGGCTTCATCATGGTCGACCTGGATCACTTCAAGGAAATCAACGACAAGCACGGACACCAGGCCGGCGACGCGGTGCTCTCGCACGTGGCCGGTTTGCTCAAGAGCCGCCTTCGCGGCGGCGACATCGTTTCTCGCTACGGCGGCGACGAGTTCCTGATCGTCCTGGTCGACCCGGACGCCGACAAGATCGCCCAGATCGCCAACGAACTGCGAGAGTTGATCGAGACCCGCCCGGCCGACTTCGAAGGCCGCAAGTTCCCCATCGGCGCGAGCATCGGGTTCTCGATCAGCCGCGGGCACTCCAACTGGACCACGCAGGAGGCCATTGCCAAGGCCGACGCCGCGCTCTACTCGGCCAAGGCCGAGGGCCGCAACCGCGTCGCCGGGTCCAGCCCCTACCTGCGCATCGCCCAGACGGCCTGACCGCCGGCCGTGCCCGCGGCGGGTCTGAGACGCCGCGAACCATGCCATGACGCATCCGTCCGGGCGGCCCACGCGGCCGCCCGTTTCATGCGCGGGGTGGCGTCTTCCTCGCGCGCAGGTTTGGTGCTACACTGCCGCCGTCACGTCAGTTCCGTGCGTCGCTCGCGGAGATCCCGAGGATCGTCGCAACTCGATTTACGCCCTTGCACCGGAGGTCCCCGTGCCATGAAGATTCGGCGCCCCCAGAGCCGTCGTCCGTCCGAATGTATCGTCGATGAGGTTCGCAGCCGGCAGCGCCTGGCGACGGTTGCCGCCGCGTGGGCGACGCTCTGCGTTTGCTGCTGCGCTGTCGTCGCGGCCCCGCCGCCCAAGCCGCTGCCCAACATCCTGGGCAACGGCGTGGTTGTCAACCCGGACGGCCACGTGCTCACGCCGGCCCACCTGGTCGCCGGCCGCGGCGAGGTCGCCCTGATCGTCCACGGCAAGCGCGAGGTGGCCAAGTTCGTCGCCGCCGACGCGGCGCTGGACCTGGCGGTCTTCAAGCTGCCCGGCCAGGGATACGCCCGGGCGACGTTTGCCGACAGCGATCGCAGCCACAAGGACGACAACCTCTGCCTGCTGGGCGGTGTCGTGAAGCACAACACCGGCAAGCTCTTCACCCAGGGCGACGTGGCCCTGTTCCCGCGCTTCGGGCCCGTGTCGGCTGACCAGCGCAAGAACGTGCTCACGCTCAACGGACCGGCCAATCCGGGCCTCGACGGGGCAGTGCTGTTCGACTGCCACGGCGACGTCGTGGGCCTGTTCAACGCCAGGCTCACCGACCACCCGTGGGAGAAGGCCTGCGCGCTGGACATCCGCGCCGCGGCCGCGTTCCTGACCGCCAACAAAATTCCCTTCACCACCGGCGGGGCGCCGATGGAGCACTCGCTCGACGACATCCTCCGCTCGGCCGCCGCGTCGGTCGTCACGTTCGCGCCGGCGGAGTTCCCGCAGATGTGGGTCGAGTATCCGCTCCCGGACGGGCCGGTCGCCGGCCTGCGCAAGAGCATCAGCTTCCTGGGCGGCGGCTCGACGTTCAGCCCCGATGGCCAGAAGATCGCCGTGGTGCGCCATCTCGGCTCGGGGTCGACCGGCCGAAGCGAGATCATCCTGCTGGACAGCGCCACGGGCAAGGAAGAGGCGACGTTGACCGGACAGGCCGGCGGCGTGCGGCTGATGCGATTCTCGCCCGACGGCAAGTTCCTGCTGGCGGCGACGGCGATGTGGACGTTTGGCGGACTCCAGGGCAAGACCGTCGTCTGGAACATGGAGAAGGGAGCGGCCTGGTTCGAGCTGCCGCCGGCTGACGACGCCGCCTACTCGTCCGACGGCAAGCTGATCGCCCTGCGCGTCGGGCCGAGGGACAAGTCCTGGCGGCTCGATAACAAGCTGAGCAACACTGTCGAGATGAGCATCCACGACGCCGCCGACGGCAAACTCGTCGCCCAGGTGGTCCCCGGCAAGCACCAGCTCGTCGGCGAACTCTACCAGTGCCTGTTCATGCCCAGGAGCGGTGAGTTGCTGACCGTCGGCCTGTGGCTGAACAAGCAGCGGAACGAAATCGAGGTGCTGCACCTGTGGGACCCCAAGACCGGCGAGCTGGTCAAGGCGCTGACCCCCGACCTGGATCCCGACCAGCTCAAGCACGGCTATGCGAAGGGTCGAGCGTCGGTGTCGCCCGACGAGAAGACGCTGGTGCTCGACGGCTACAGCGGCAAGGACATGGCGGCCGTCTACGACTTCCCCTCCTGCCGCCGACGCTACACGCTGCCCAACGGCCCGAGCGACGCCCGGCAGACACTCGGGTCGCTCTTCTCGCCGGACGGCGCGAGCTTCGCCCTCCGATCCGGCCAGTTCACGAGCAGGCACATGCGGCTGTACGACGTCGCCTCGGGGACCTGCTTCTGGATGTTCTACGGCGAGTGGGACGCGGCCTTCTCGCCCGACGGGCACCGCATGATGCTGACGTCCAATTCCGGCATCGTGGTGTGGGACCTCCCCCACGAGTGACCCCGGCGTGCCCGCGGCGGCGGCGCGGCTGCCGGTTGTGGAAATGGCCCGCACGGCTGCGCCCGGCCGGGAGAACGCGTGATGACGGAACCCTCCTCAATGACCTCGCGGCAGCGGGTGCTGGCGGCGGTCGAGCATCGCCGGCCCGACCGCGTGCCGATCGGCCCGCGCTTCTGCCCGGAGGTGCTGGCGGCGCTGCGCAGCCGGCTGGGGTTGGCCGACGACGCGGCCGTGCTGGAATGGTGCGGCTACGACTTCGCCGGTGTCCGACCTGAGTTCCGGCGGACCGCGTCGCCGATCCACTACGCCGACCCCACCGTCGAAGTCACCGCCGACGGGCTTTACCTGGACATCTACCGCGTGCCGTTCAAGGTGGTCCGCACGGCGTTCGGCAGCTACGTCGACCTGGCCGGCCGACCGCCGCTGGCGGCGGCGCGGACAGCGGCTGACATCGACGCCCACCCCTGGCCGTCGCCGGACGACTGGGACTGTGGCCGCATCGCAGCCGACCTGGCCGACGGGCGCGACAAGGCGACCGCCGGCCACAGCCGCGGCTTCTTCGAGATCGCTCACTTCGTGCGGGGCATGGACCTGTTCCTGGCCGACCTGGCCGGCGAGCCGGAGATGGCTTGCCGGCTGATGGACCGCATCATCGACTTCCTGCTCGTGCGGGCCCGTCGGACGCTTCAGGCCGGCGGCGGGCAGTTCGTCATCTTCGAATACAACGACGACGTCGCCAGCCAGCGTGGCCTGCTGATCTCGCCGGCGATGTGGCGGCGACATATCAGGCCACGGGTCGCCCGGTTCTGCGATCTGTTTCGTTCCTTCGGCGCGAAGGTCCGCTATCACTGCTGCGGGTCGGTGCGGGCGATCATCCCCGACCTGATCGAAATCGGCGTGGAGATTCTCAACCCCGTCCAGCCGCTGGCTGAGGGCATGGACCCGTTCGAACTGAAGCGAGAGTTTGGCCGCGAGCTGACCTTCCACGGCGGGCTGGACATCCAGGACTTCCTCATCCACGCAACGCCGCAGCAGGTGGCCGACCACACCCGGCGGATGATCGACCAGATCGGCTGCGACGGCGGGTTCATCCTGGGCGGCTCGCACAACCTCCAGGCCGACACGCCGGTCGAAAACGTCGTGGCGATGATCGAGGCGGCCCGGGGGTGATGCGTGCCGCCGGCTGCTGTGCCGTCACTTGCCCGGCGCGGGGGCCTGGGCCCGGGCGACCTCGCCGGCCAGCGCGTAGGCGTCGCGCGAAAGGTCCTGCCAGGTGTACGGCGTTCGGCCGTCGTGCAGGTAGTTCCACCGCAGAGGGCTGGGATAGGCGCAGAGCTTCAGTTCGTCCTGGAGCGCCTTGCGGCATCGGGCGGCCAGTTCGTCGCCCAGGCCGCCCGCGTTCTTCTCCAGCGCCTCGGAGATCGCCCAGAACGCCTCGGCCTCCTGCATGCCCTCGCGGATCGCGTGGAAGGCGGCCACCGGCTCGGCGCCGTCGGGCGCCGGCCAGGTCAGCCAGGTCGGCTCGGGGTCGCCGGGGTAGTTGCCCGCGCGGGGCCAGCGGCCCCACAGCAGCCCGCCACGGTCGCGCCGGCCCTGCTTGACCGGCCAGAAATCCAGGCACAGGTGCGTGAACCCCGGCAGCCGCCGGTAGAGCGTGTTCATCGCGGTCAGCCGAAACTCCATCAGCGGCCGACTGTTCTTGCCCCAGTCGCGGTAGTACGCGACGCGAGGCCAGTACGGCTTGTTCACCAGCACAACCGGCCCGTCGGGATCGGGCAGGCCCGGCACGTAGGTGAAGACGTGCGGCAACACCTGGCCGCCCGAGGGCAGGGGTTCGGCCTGCTCCAGGCGGCCCTGCTGGCGGTGGCTCAGCCGAAGCCATCGCACGCCCGGCCCGAGGATGTCGGCGAACATCTTGAACACCGCGTCCGGCGGGTTGCCCTCGGTCAGGCTGCCCATCACCAGCGAGTCGCCCATGCCGACCTTGGCCAGGTGCTCGCGCAGCCCGACCATCACCGGCGTCCAGAACTTCCTGCCCTCGTCGCCGCCGAACTCGGGGACCTGGACGTGAGACTTCTGCCCGGTCTTCGGGTCGAGCACCGTCACGGTGTTCTCCTGCTGCGTCTTGTCCCCGCCCCAGCCGCTGGGGTGGTAGACGTGCAGCACGACGAACCGCGGCGCGCCCAGGTGCTTCTTCACCAGCCCCAGGTAGCGGTCGATCACCGTCCAGTCGTAGTCGTACGACCCGTCGTCCTTCTTCACCCACGTCAGCCAGCCGTCCTCGTTGCCCAGCCGCGTCATGTCGACGACGGGAATCTGGACCATCTGGCTGCCCAGTTCGCCGACCAGCGACAGGCTGCGTTCTTCGAGCTTCCAGTGACGCTCGCTCCACATCGGCTCGTCGTAGGTGTAGGAGATGTCGGTCGGCGACTGGTAGACGCCGGTGAAGGTGTGCCAGTCGCGCGGCGCCGGCAGGATCCAGTCGGCCACGTGCAGCTTCACCGGCACGTCGGCGACCTTGGCGCCGCCGACGCTCATCGCCAGCGTGCCGGCGTAGTCGCCCGCGGCCGCGTCGGCCGGCACGCGGACGATGACCCAGACCTCGACCATCGCCCCGCCGCCGTGCCCGCCGGCGACGGCGACCTTGTCGGGGGCCGCTGGGCTCATCGGCTCCAGCCAGGCGTTGTTGTCGGCGCCCGTCGGCACGGCGTAGCGGACCTGCACCGCGTCAGCCGGGATCGTCCCCGGCCCGTTGGCCCGCGCGAGCGCGCCGGGCTCGGCCTTAACGGCGGCCAGCTCCTTGTCCGAGCCGACGATCACCTTGCCGGCGAAGGTTCCGTTGCGGGCGCCGGCCAGCGTGATCGGCCCCGGGCCCGTGCCGGTTGCGCCGTATTCGGCGACCCGCGTGCGGAGGTGGCAGTCCCCGTTCCAGACCTGCACGCCGGCGGGCCTGGCGACGGCCGGGGCGATGCCCGTCCCGTCAGCCGACAGCCGCACGCCGGTCAGTTCGATCTGAGGCCAGCCGTTGAGCTGCCGCGTGCCCCATAGGGCGAACTCGGGGCGCAGATCGCTGCGGTGCAGCTCGATTGCCAGCACGTTAGCGCCCTTGCGCAGGGCGTCGGCGGGCAGGGCGGTGGGGGCCAGATGCCGCTTGCGGCGGGCGACGCGGGCGGCCAGTTCCTTGTCGCCTTTCTGAATCCGCTGCGAAACGCTGTAGGGCACGGGGATCATCTCGCCGTCGGCTTCGACGAACGCCTCCAGCGGAAAGACGGTCGCCGGCGTCGTCGCGTCGACGGGTCCGGCCGGCATGTCCGCGCGGGCGACTTCGCGCCCGTTGAGGTAGACGACGGCGCCGCCGGCGTAGTCCAGCGAGAGCGTCAGGTTCGAGACGGCCGCCGGGTCGGCGACGTTGAGGCGGCGGCGGAGGTAGAGCACCTTGCAGCCGTCCGGAAGCGAATTGAACGGGCCCATCGTCCGCAGCCAGGCGGCGTCGTCGAAGTCGGCGCCGGCCCAGTCGGCCGGTGGTGCGGGCGAGGCGGCCTCGCGGCCGAAGAAGGCGTGGATGTTCTTGGCGAAGTCCTTGCCGGCGGCCAGGTCGGGGCTGACGACCTGCGGGCTGCACGCCGCGAAGGCCTGCCAGTAGCTGGAGGCGGTCAGCAGCGTCCGTCCGTCCGGCGCGGCCGCGTCGTCGGCGGAGGCGGAGGCCGCGAGCAGCAGGACGAGCATCGTGGCAAGGGAAGCGATCAGGCGTCGAGTCATGCGATGCTCCGGGTCCGTGGGCCGCATTGGGAAAGACAATGCTGGTGAAACCCCGACACCGATTCCCGGTTACGGGCGGCGGGCGGACGGGGCGGTCACTTCGCTCCGTCGGCCGGCGTTGCTTTCATCACGTCCAGCATCCAGCCGGCGATGCCGTAGTCGCCGCCGCCGGCGTAGAAGACGCCGGCCGGGTCCCGGGCCAGCCAGAGCGAGCCGTGATTGAGCGTGCCCCTGACGGCCGCGGCGTCGGTGAGATGGCCGCAGGCCGAGTCATAGGTGAAGGTCATGAACGGCCCGACCAGGCTGCCGAGGCAGCCTGTCCGCCCGTCCGCGTCGAATAGGACCGACCACGCCCGGAGGTTGGCCAGCGGATCCTTGACCCCGCTGACGCTCTCCTGGAAGGTCAGGCCGCCAGTCTTGGCGTCGCGCTTGAAGATGCCGTAGAAGTTCTGCTCGTCCGGCCCGTTGCGGACCGCGGCGTAGAGGTATTTGCCGTCGGGCGAGACGGCCAGCGACAGCCAGAGGTATGCGTCATTGCCCTCGATCCGCTTGGCCACCGGCGTCAGGTCGACGCTGCCGGTGTAGGCGATCTTCCCGTCGGGCTGCCGCTGCACGACGGCGACGGCGTAGTCGTCGGCCGACGCGCAGTAGATGGACCGCCCGTCGGGCGACATGACCATCAGGCCGGGGTAGTCGTTGTGGGCTGACGCGCCGATGCCCTTGCCGGCGACCTCGCCGCCGCGGGCCGGCAGGCCGTCGTCGCCGACGCGATACCAGAACAGCTTGTCCTGCTTGTCGCGGCAGGAGCGCAGGTAGAGGTCGCGGCCGTCGGGCGAGGCGATCATCAGCCGCGACGCCGGGCACTCGACCTCGCGCTGGCGGGTGGGCTTGCCGGTCGCGGCGTCCATCTCGTACCACGACAGGCCATGCCAGCTCAGCCGCCGGTACCCGTCGTGCGGCGTGACGGCGTAGGCGCGACGGCCGACGCCGCAGATGCCGACCGTCCCGCCGCGCGGGTCGCCGACCTGGCCGACCAGCTCGGGCTTGCCCGTCGCTGCGTCGCGCTTGAGGTAGACCACGCCGTCCTCGGAGCTGACGTAGACGTAGTCGCCGACGACGTCGACGCCGTAGACGTTGAGCACGCGGAGTCTGGGCCGCCCGCCGATGGACTCGATGTGGATCATGCGTCTGGAATCGGGCAGGGGGGCCTCGGGGCCGGCGACGACGTCCCTGCCGCCGCGGCGGAACTCCATCAGCGCCCGCTGCCGCGTGGTCGCGTAGAACACGTCGTGGACCGGGTCCCAGGCGCCGCTCTGCCACCCGTCGATGCGGTGGTTGTCGGGCAGGCCGGCTGCCAGCTTCCAGCTCTTGCCGGCGTCGGTCGATTCGTAGAACCCGGCGTCGGTGACGACGACGACGTGGCTCTCGTCCTTGCCGAAGAAGGGCCCGTAGTAGGCGTGCTTCGGGACCGGGCTGCCCTGCGCCGCCCAGGTCTTGCCGTTGTCGTCGCTGACGATGAGCCGGCGCTCTCCCTTGTCGCGCGGGCCCGAGAGCAGCCAGAGCCGGCCCTTGAGGCTTTGGACCGGCCCAAAGGCGCCCAGGTCCGAGACCTTCTCCCAGCTCTTGCCCAGGTCGGCGCTGCGTTCGATCTGGCGATCGGTCGCCGCCAGCAGCACCCCCGGGCCGACTGCGCCCAGGCCTGTGATCATCGGGCTGACGCGCGACTTGTCCAGTTGCGTCCAGGTCTGTCCGCCGTCGCGGCTGGCGTGCAGCGTGCTGAATTCGTGCCGGGCCCCGATCATCGTCCTGCTGGCGAAGTCCATCGAGCCGAAATCCCAGTTCCGCCCGACGTCCTCTAGCGTCTGCCACGTCCTGCCGCCGTCCAGCGAGTAGCCCGACTTGCCGGGCTGGTTGTTCATGTTGAACAGGGCCATCTTTCCACCCTCGGGGCTGACGACTAGGGCGTTGCCCGCGATCGGCCCGCAGTTGGGGCCGGTGACCTTCTCGCCGTCGATGCGGACGAAGGTCTCGCCGCCGTCTACGCTCTTCCAGACGCCCATGCCCCAGCCGGCGACGTAGGCGTCCCCGGTCGTGCGGTCCACGTTGACGACCACGGAAATCTTCTCCGGGTCGAAGCCGGCGGCGTGGTCCTTCCAGGCGTATTGCCACACGGTCTGCCAGTGGCCCGCGGGCGGCGGATCGGCCTGGGCGACTGCGGCGCAGGTCATCACGGCTACCGCAATCAAAGCGTGCTTCATGGCGTGCCTTTCGATGGCGCGGACGTGGGTCAGCCGGCGACTACCCTGTTGGAACACGCGCCCGGTCGCCCGGTTGCGGGCCGACGGGGGAGGCAATTCGGAATTGCCCCGCGACGGCCACGCGTTATTCTAACTCAAGAAGCGCCGGCTGATCGCCGGCGTTGGGCCGGCTGGATTCACGCCCCGGAAAGGACACGCCATGAGCCGCTTTGCCCTCCCGCTCTGCCTCCTTCTTGCCCTCATGGTCCCGGCGATAGCGACCGCCGACCAGGCCGGGCCGGCGACCGTTTCGATCAGCGGTCAGATCGGCACGCAGGACAAGGCGCCGATCCTCAAGGCCTCCGACGGCACGGTCTACAGGCTGGCCGACGACCCGCGCAGTCAGAGCCTGCACGTCATGCGCGGCCAGAGCGTCGAGGTCCGCGCGGTCGTGACCGAGCGCGACGGCGGCAAGGTGCTGACGGTGGTCAGCTACACGGCGTCGGACAAGACCGAGGCCCACGAGCTTTGGCGGCACAGCCGCTGCAACGCCTGCGTCGTGCTGCCGGCGACGGTGAACTCGGCTGACCCCAAGGATCTCAAGGGGGCGACGCCGGTTACCGGGCGCTACTACGCACTGAAGGAGGGGCTGACGACGTGGTCGGCTGACGCCCGCTGCCTGTGGGCCGCCAGCGACACGCGCGTCTTCCAGGTCGGCCTGGGCGACGGCAAGCTGGTCAGGACCTATGGGCTGGCCGACGGCCTGCCCGACCGTCTGGTCTACCAGGTCGCCAGCGACGGCACGACGCTCTGGATCGCCCACCGCGCCGGCCTGGCGATAATGGACATCGCCGATGGCCGCATCGCCGACGTGCCCGAGGTCCGCTTCGCCTATGGCCGCCTGGCCGTCACCGGTGGGACCGCCTGGCTGATCGCCGACACGGGGACGTTTCGACTGACGGGCAAACCGTTCAGGGCCGAGAAGCTCGCGGCCCTGCCGACGGCGGGGCGGATCGCCCGGCTGGTCAGCGACGGCATCTGGGTTCCGCACTGGGACCGACGCGTCGGCGGGCTGATCGAGAGCCCCACGGCCATCGGCGACCGCCTCTACGCAGGCAGCTACGGCGACATCTACGAACTGGCCGACGGCGCGTGGAAGAAGCTGGCCGTCGCCGCCTGCACGATGAAGGCCCACGCCGGCAAGCTGTGGTTCCTCACCCCCCGCGGGTTGAACGACTACGACCCGGCGACGGGCAAGACGGAGGTGCACACTCCGCCGCCCGGCTGCCGCGGACGATACGCCCAACTGCTGCTCACCGATGCGGCCGCGTGGGTGGCGGCCGACCCCGTGCCCGGCGCCGCGGGCGAGGACCCCTCCGGCGGCGGACTGGCCCGCATGGACCTGGCGTCGGGGGCGTGGACCGACCTGGGCACGATCGACGGGCACTCGACGGCCAACACCGCCTGCCTGGCCGCCGACGCCAAGGGCGTCTGGGTCGCGACGGTCGAGGGCAAGTATGCCACCCGCGGCGTTCACCCGGGCATGACTTACGTCGAGCGGAAGGTGCTCCAGCCGACCGGCTTCGTCCTGCTGCGCTTCAGCGAGGGCAGGTGGCAGACCTGCCCGCTGGCGTCGCCGGACCTGGAAAAGCGGCTGATCTGCGGCCAGGACGGCGCCAGCCGGCCGGACACGATCTGCCCGCAGGGCATGACCGAGCTGTGCCCCACAGGCGACCGGCTGTTCGCGATCACGCGGTTGGTCCCGCGGACGTTCTTCGGGGGGTACTGGCCTTGCGTGAACCAGGTTGCGTCGCGGCCGGCCGACGGTGCGTGGCAGGCCGGCTTCGTCCACGCCCCCGAGCAGCTCGACCTCCAGGGCGAGCAGCCGCAGATTCTCAACATCTCCAACGGCGAGCTGATCGCCAGCGACTCGATGCTCAAGGACGTTTCGTTTGAGGCGATCGGGCAGGACAACGTGCTGGGGCTGCTGGCCGCCGCCGGCCGAGCCTGGGCGTTGACCGAGGGCTGCATCGGCTGGTTCGACGAGGCGGCCGCCCGATGGCGCAAGACCGTCGAACTGCCCCATCGCTGGTACTGGCGGGCGACGGCGATCCTCGACGAAGGGCAATACGTCTACATCGGCTCGGACCGCGGGCTGATCACGCGGCTGGACGTGAAGAGCGGCCTGTTCGAGCCGCAGGTGGTGCTTGATGACCGCTGCATCACCCGCATCGTGCGCATCGGCCCGGACTTGATCCTCGCGACCAGCGAGCCGGCCGCCCTGGGAGCGATGCCCGTGCAACTGGCGGGCCTCAAGAGCGAGGACTGGGACGCCGCCGGCTTCGACGGCCAGCACTGGACGAAGGCCGATCCGAACGATCTGGCCAAGGCGCCGCCGGCCGAAAAGATTCCGTGGCTGTTCAAGCAACTCCAGAAGACCGGCCACATGGACAAGTCGCAGGGCAACTTCCTCTGGGCCGCCGGCGGCGACAAGCCGCGCTACTACGTCCGCGAAATCTTCTACCCCATCTGCCTGTCGTGGAGCCCCCAGTCGCAGCGGATGTGGCTGTCGACCTACACCGGTCTGCTGCGGCTGGACGGGATCAAGCCCTGACCGGCTGCGGTGCGAGCCCTCTCCTTCGAGGCTGACATCATGAGTCGATTCTCCGCCTTGCTCCTGCTGATCACCGCGGCCGTCTGCGGCGCGGTGGTGATGGCGATGGAACTGCTCGGGGCCCGCATGCTCAGCGTCGCCTTCGGAGGCAGCGTGATCGTCTGGGCTGCGATGATCTCGGTCACCCTGCTGTCGCTGGCGGTGGGATACTTCGTGGGCGGGTGGCTCTCCGACCGCTTCCCGCGCCCGGAGCTGCTCTACGGCCTGCTGCTGATCGCGGCGGGGCTGCTGTCGGCCTGCCCGCACCTCACGTTCGTCATCCGCCGATGCTACGCGGCGTTCGGCATCCGCGGCGGGGCGCTGGCCAGTTCGACGATCATCTTCTTCCTCCCCCTGGTCCTGCTGGGGATGGTCAGCCCGTCGATCATCCGAATGCTCTGCCAGGGCGGCGGGCCGGACCCGGCGTCGGGCCCGATCGGGCAGGGTGGCCGCGGCGTGGGAATCCGCGCCGGCAGCGTCTACGCCATCTCGACGCTCGGCAGCGTGGCCGGCACGCTGCTGACGGGCCTGTGGCTGATTCCCGGCTTCGGGACCTCGACGGGCTTTGCGATTTCCGCGGTCGTCCTGGCGGCGACGGGCGTCGTCGGGCTGCTGACGCGGCTGCGTTTCAAGGGCGTGCCGGCTGTCGTTGTGCCGGTGGGGCTCTGCCTGCTGCCGGCGCCCGCGGGCAAGGTCGGGGCCACCTACACCACGCCCAAAGGCGAGACGGTCAGGATACTGGCTGTCCGCGACTCGGCCTACGGCCACATCTGCGTGCTCCAGAAGGGCGACTATCGGCTGCTGGTCGTCGACGGCATCGTGCAGACGGGCACGCCGGCGGACCTCGACCGGCTGCGCAAGGGGGAATGCCTGTCCAACAGCTACTACCAGGAGCTCCTGCCCTACATGACTGACGCACCGGCCGCCTCCAGCGTACTGCTGATCGGGCTGGCCGGCGGCATGACCGCCTCGATGCTCAAGCTCTACGACATGGACATCGACGCGGTCGATCTGGACCCCGAGATCATCCGCACCGCCGGCGAGTTCTTCTCGTTCACGGGACGGGCCGAGGCCGCCGACGGCCGGCAGTATCTCGACCGCTGTACGCGCAAGTACGACTTCTGCGTGATCGACACCTACTCCGGCGACGTGTTCCCCTTCCACCTGGCCAGCCGCGAGGCGTTCGAGTCGGCCCGGGCGGTGCTCAAGCCCGGCGGCGTGCTGGCGATGAACTACATCGGGGCGCCGACGGGCAAGGCGTTCGCCTGCCTCTACCTGACGCTGAGCAAGGTGTTCCGGCACGTGCGGGCCGTCAGGGGCGAACACTCCGACGACGTGCAGACGATCACGCTGTTCGCAGCCGATCGGCCGATCGAGTTCAACAACGGCTGGATGGAGTCCCTGGGCGTGGCCCGCGGCGCCGAGGTGCTCTACGCCATCGAGGAACTGACCGTCACGCCGAACCTGGACGGCGCGTTCGTTCTGCGCGACGACTACAACCCCATCGACTTCCTGCGGGCCGAGGAAGCCATTCGCTGGCGGACGAGGACGGCCGACACGCTCGGCATGGACGCGCTGTTTTGACCGCCGGTAACCGGGCTCGCCCGAGAGGCCTCGACCGCATGGAGAAGAGAGCCTCGGGAGTCTTCCCCCGGGGCTCAGTTAACGGTGGCTGCTAGCGAACCGCTCCGCGCCTTACGGCAGGTCCTTGTATCGCTCCGGGTGCTGCCGCTTGTCCCAGTCGTGCAGGAAGACCTGGATCAGCCGCTGGCTGGAGACGGTCTCCGACCAGTTCTTGGCTGAGCAGACGCCGGTGCGATAGACCGTCGGGAACTTGGAATCGACGCAGATGTTCTTGGCGGCGAAATCGAGGAACGCCGGGTCGCCGCTGAAGCGGTAGGCATACGCGAAGCCGTTGGCCGTCGTCTTGTCGGGGTGGTTTCCGTCCTTCATCCACTTGCGGAAGACCTCGACGAGCTGCTCGCGGCGGACCTTGTCGGCCGGGTTGGATTCGAGGTATCGGCCCATCGCGTCCGAGCCCATGCCCAGCATGAAGACCTGGTCCTTGTGGTTGAACCCGCCGATGTCGTGCGTCTGCTTGTTGTAGACCTTGTCCCAGTACGCCAGGGCGCTGTCCATGCCCTTGCGATAGGCCCCGTCGGCGTCGCCGAAGCCGTTGGCCAGCGCCCAGTTGGACCACATTACGATCGCCAGCGACCGCATGTGCCAGGGCGCGGGGTGGACGATCCTGTGACTGTGCACGATCGCGTCGCGCAGGAACGGCTCGGCGGCCGCGTCGGCGTAGAGCAGAGGCCCGTAGGCGTAGTAGTGGCTCGGCTCGCCCATCTGGTGCCCGTAGCCGCCGCCGTAGGCCGGGATGTCCAGCAGGAACCGATCGATCTCTTCGGCGAAGCGGAAGAATCGCAGGTCGCCCGTGCGGGCGTACTGCACCATCAGGCCGTAAGGGACGTCCAATTCCTGATACTGCCCGAAATAGTGCCAGCTGTCCTTGTTGCTGTCGCCGAACTTCCAGGTGTCATAGTTCTCGCACTTCTCTCGCTCGATCTCCATGCCCGACGCCCAGCTCGGGTTGACTTTGGGGTCCAGGCCCGGCACGACGGCCGCCAGCGAGGCCATCTCGTAGTTGGGCCAGTCCGTCGGGTTGGGCAGCATGAAGTCGCCGTAGACGCGGCTGGCCAGGTTGTGCCGGGCGTCGGGCGTCGCGATCAGCCGCTGCGAGAACGCCAGGAATCGGCTGTTGGGGTCCAGCCCCTTGCCCGAGGCGTTGAAGTCGAACACCAGCTCGTGCGTGCGGTGAATGTGGCCCTCGAAGACGTGTCCCCGAGGCCAGTACTGCGACCACAGGCCGACGCTCAACTGCCCGGGGGCGCGAAGCTCCAGGCTCTTGGGGAACGTCTGCCAGAACCAGCGGCAGCCGGCCGTCACGGTCACCTGGCCGTCGTCGGCCTGAATCCAGCCGGGCGCCCGCATCCCCTCGCCCGACTCCTTGCCCAGGTCGGCGAAGCTGGAGGTGGAACTGGGGGCCAGTTCCTTGGCGCCGGTCCAGACGCGGTAGCCCATGAAGCTGCACCCGTCGCGCCTGGTCAGCAGCTCGAACTGGTACGCGTCATATTCGTAGTAGGGCTTCTTCTGGTCCTTGCTCTTCATGAATGTGATATTCTTGGCCAGCCGCTCGTCGAAGACCTTGCCGGTGGTCGCCTGCCACATCCACCCGGCTGAGCTGTCCTGGTGCAGGACGACGCTGCCGCCGGAGGCCAGGTCGCCGGAGTGGACCTCGCTGCCCTCGACGCCGCCGCCGATGCGATACTTCAGGTCGCCGGCCGGCTTGAGGTTCAGGTCGAAGTTCACCGCATCGACCAGGTAGTTGCCGTCGCGCTGGCAGGTCTCGCCGAAGTAGTCGCCGAACTGGACCCGCTGCTCGGTCCAGTTGTTGGTCTTGCCGTCCAGGTTGATCATCGTCACGAACGTCCGCACCCAGCTCTGGCCCTTCCACAGGTGGATGCGCACGGTGAAGCCCAGCGAGCCGTCGCGGTTGGCCCCGCGCACGCCGTCGACCTTCACCTCCTTGGTCTTCTGGTTGTAGGTCGGATAGGTGTAGTCCTTGCCGTCCTTGGTCATGCACGTCATCTGGCCGTCGATGCGGATCACCGCGTGCAGCGGGCCGGACTCCTCGACCGACACCTTCAGCGGCGCCGTCGCGTTGACGTCGCTGCGGTAGACCTGCCCGTCCACGCCCTTGATGACCAGGGCCCCGCCGGCGGACGCGGGCACGAACTTCAAGTTGCCGCTGCCGTCCGGGTCGATCGACACCTCTCCCATGCCCTGAAACTTCTTCTTCGAGATCACCAGTTTCAGCGGGCCGGTGACGGCCGTGATTGCGTCGTCGGTCTCTTCGAGCTTCACCCCCGGCTCGACCGGCTTGGCCGGCCCGCCGTCGGTCAGGTGATAGACCGCCGTCCCCTTGGCCGGCACGTCCGCGAGGAAGTCGACGCAGACCCACTCGATGTCGCCGGCCGGTCGGCGGTTGATCACGCGGAACTGCGCGGGGACCTCGGCGCCCTTGTCGTCGGTCAGCTTCAGCTTCTTCTCGTCAATGACCGCGCCGGGGACCAGCGGGATGCCGCTGCGGCAGGGGTCGGCCACCCGGGCGACGCCGGCCGGCTCCTCGACCTTCAGCGCCACGTCCATCGCCCGGGCGGCCGCGCCCGCCGACAGCCCGACGAACAGACCGACCATTGCGCCCAGCCAGCCAGATGCCCTTGTGTTCTCCACGGTGAGTTCTCCGAATGAGAGTTTGTCTCGTCTGGTCGCGTGCTCCACAACAACCCCCAAGCCGCCGCAGCCGGACAATGTTCCGCGATTCTAACCGGCTGCGCCTCACCTGCCCAGCGGTTGCGGGCTTGCCAAGCGAACGGCCATGGAGTATCCGAGATGCGGACAATTCCAATCAGGAGCCCGGCATGGAATTCTTCGAAGCCATCGACACGCGGCGCAGCGTCCGGCAGTATCTCCCCGAGCCCGTCCCGCGCGAAACGCTCCAGCGGATCGTGGCTGCCGGGGTCGAGGCCCCCTCCGGCTGCAACCTCCAGTTGCGGCAATACGTCATCATCGACGACCCGGGGCTCATGGACCGCATCAGGCCCGTCAGCCGGGCGCTGGCCGGGGCGCCGGCGGCCATCGTCCTGCTGGTCGAGCCGCGGGCGACCGACTTCGGCATGGAGTTCTGGGTGCAGGACGCCTCCGCGGCCATGCAGAACATGCTGCTGGCGGCGACGGCGCTCGGCTACGCCGGCTGCTGGGTCGAAGGCGCCCTGCGGCGGAGCGAAGACCTGCTCCGCCGGGAGCTGGGCGTGCCCGGCGGGCTGCGCATCTGGAGCCTGACGCCCGTCGGCCGACCCGTTGCCATCCCTGCCCGCCCGGCCAAGCCCGCGCCCGCCGAGGTCACCCACTACAACCGCTTCGGCTGCCGGTGATCCGACTTGCACTGGGCGACGCGAAGCTCTCGGCGGCTGCGGGCGAACTGGACCGCCTCGCCCCGCCGCAGGTCCGCCGCGAGGCGATCCGTAAGCTGGGCGAACTGGCCGACGACCTCGAGTGTTTCGGCAGTGGCAAGGAGTTTCAGCAGACCGACGCGCTCAAGCAGCTCACCCGACGCCGCGCAGTCGGCCCGCGACGCGGCAGCCGAGGCCATCTGCGAGCAGGAGATCCCGCCGCGCCATGAGGCCGCCGTGAAGGATTACTACCGCCGCATCGAGCAGTCCCCCGACGCCCCGTAACCTCTCCGTTCATCCGGGTTCTTTCTCTCAGCGCCTCTGCGTCTCAGCGGCAAACTGAATTGCAGAAGCAGTTCCGCCGCCGTGGCATGCACTCCTCATGCAGGGCTCATTACTCTGCCCGCGCGGGCGAATGTGCGATACAATGGCGCGCTCGAACGCACCCGATCCTCATGGCAGGGCCGCCAGATGAAACGACTCGCCGCCGCGTCGCTTGCGATCCCGATCGCGACTCTCCTGTTCGCCGCCGCCCCGGCGCAGGCCGACGACGGCCTCCAGGCCGCCCTCAAGGCCGCCGTCGATCCGATCGCCGCCCATCTGCTGGACGCCGACGCGAAGGTCCGCCTGGCCGCCGTGCGCGACTTGGGCCGACTGGGACCGGCAGCCGCGTCGGCGGCCCCGGCCCTGGTGAAGGTGATGAAGGAGCCCGACCTGGGCGAGGCGGCCTGCCAGGCGCTGGGGCGCATCGGACCGGCGGCGTTGCCCGCGCTGAGGAAGGGCATCAACGACGGTGACCCGTATTTCCGCATCTACGTGCTGCGGGCGATCTGGCAGTTCGCCGAGGGGCTGACGCCCGACGCCGCGCTGCTGCGCGAACTGCGGCAGCAGCTCGATCCGGACCAGCCCCCGCCGCTGCGGATCGCCGCGGCCATGCTGATCGTCCGGCTGGGCTCGCGGGCCGCCGAGACGGGCGAGGCCCTCGTCGCGACCCTGTCCAAGCCGGGCGAGGGGCTGGACGAGCCGGTCGTGACCGCGCTGGCGGCCGTCGGCAAGGCGGCGGTCCCGGCGCTGCTGGCCGGGCTGCGCGACGATCGGCCCGCGGTCCTCATGGGCGTCGCCGAGGCGATCGGCCGAATCGGCCCGGACGCTGCGGACGCCGCTCCCAGGCTGATCGGCTGGCTGAGCGACAAGGACTGGCGCCGTCGCATGGCGGCTGCCAAGGCGTTGGGCGGGCTGGGCGCCGCGGCTGGGCCGGCAGTCCCCAGGCTGATCGAGATCGCCTGGTCCCAGGACCCGCCCGAGGCCCCGACCGGTGAGACCGGGCCGGAGGTGCTGGGACCGCTCTACGCGCATCAGGCGGCTGAGCGGGCGCTGATCCGCCTGGGGCCCGCGGCGGCGCCGGCGCTGGACCTGGTGATCGAGCAACTGGACAAGCCGATGGGCACACGCCGCGTGGCGGCCGTTGAGACGCTGCGGGCGATGGGACCGGCGGCGGCGCCGGCGACCGACCGGCTGTTCAAGCTGCTGCGCGACCGCGCCTGGCCGGTGCCGGGCCTGGTCGTCGCGACGCTGGCGGCCATCGGGCCGACCACCGCGCCCCCGGCCGTCAAGCTGCTGGACGACCCCGACCCCCTGCTGGCCGGCGCCGGGGCCCAGCTGCTGGGGATGCTGGGCGCCAAGGCGGCGTCCACGTCGGTCAGTCCCCTCGTGCGGCATCTGACCAACGACTACCCGCCGGCCCTGCGCAGCGCCTGCCTGGATGCGCTGGAGTTGCTGGGCTCGTCGGCTGAGCCGGCGACCATGATGCTCGCCGGCATCGTCGCCAGCGAGTCGGCAGCCGGTCCGCGATACCAGGCCGACGCCGACCGCATGATGGCGGCAGCCGACCAGCTCCGCGCCCAGGCCGCCGGCGAGAAGGACCCGGCCCGCCGGGCCGAGACCGAGAAGCTGATCGCCAAGACCCTGGAAAGATACGCCGAACTGGACGCCAGGCGCCAGGCGTCGGCCGGCCTCAGCAGCAAGTCGTTCGCCGTACTCGTTGCGATCGGACCGGCGGCGGTCAAGCCGCTGGTGACGATGCTGAGCGACGACAATCGGCTGGTGCGCCGCGAGGCGTCAGCCGCCCTGGGCCGCATCGGGCCGGCGGCGTCGGTCGCCGTGCCGGCGCTGGTCAAGGCGCTGGGCGACAAGGAGCGACTGGTGCGGATGGCGGCCGGGCTGTCGCTGGCGCGGATCGGGACGCCCGCGGTGCAGCCGCTGATCGAGGCGCTGGGCTCGCCCGACAGCGAGGTCCGCTACGGGGCATGCGAGGCGCTGGCCCAGATCGGCGGACCGCCCGCCGACGCCGCGGCCCGGCCGCTGCTGGCGTGCTGCGACGACAAGGACATCTACGTGCAGGCGGCGGCCGTCGCGGCGCTGGCGGACCTTTCGCCGCAGGTCATCTCCGGCAGTCCGTTCATCGCCAAGGTCGAGGCGAAGCTGGCATCCGACCAGCCCAAGCCGGTCCGCATGGCCGCGGCGACGGCCCTCGGCTGCCTGCCCGGTGCGACGGCGGGCCGGGTCCGGCGGCTGGCAGGCCTGATGGACGACGCCTCGCTGCGCGACGCCGCCATCGACGGGCTATACGAACTGGGACGCCGGGCGAACGTGAAGTAAGCCGCGGGGGCGGCGGAGTCGCGGTCTCACAGTTACGCGGGCGGTGCAGGGGCGCGGTTACAGACTCGCTCGCGAAGTGTAACGCACGGGGGGTTGCCGCCGCGGCGGCGGTTCGATACTGTTGTGGTGGGACTTCGTTCAACGGCGCCGGTTCGGGGGCAGGCACATGGTCGAACAATACAAGCTTCAGGACATCGCCTGGATTTGCAGCAACAGTGTCGTTGCCTGCCAGGCCGTCTTCCCCTGCTTCAATCAGGCCGGCGAAATCAAGATGGTCCTGGTGGCCAGCCGCCAGTGGGGCTGGCTGGCGGCGCCGTCGGACCACCTCCGCTTCCAGGGCATGGAACTGGTCTACGAAGGCCGCCTGGAGGATCTCTACAAGCTGTCGCCCAAGGCCCTGCCGCGGCTGGCCGACTTGTTCTTCTTCGACCCCTGGCGGCTGGTTGACACCGACGCCTTCAAGCTGGACGGCGAACTGGGCGACGGCGTGCGCTCGTGCAACCTGGCGGCGGCGAGCTATCACGGCCAGGCGGTGCAGGACGTCGTCTTCGACGATCCGATCGACTTCGTCGAGCGGGTGGACGTCGGCACGGCGCTGTGGCGGCGGACGCTCAGCGGACCGGCGATGTCGGAGTGGCTCCAGTCCGGGCCGATGACGGCCGGCGCGTCCGGCAGCACGGGCTCGGACCGGGTGTCGCCCGGCGATCTCTACGAAGCGACCGACGGGCCGCTGAAGATCGTTGCCCGGGCGCGTCGGCCCGGGGGAGGGCGGGTGACCATCGGCGTGCCGACCGAGGAGGAGGGCGCCCCGGAATGGACGCCGCCGTCGGTGGCCGCGGTCGCGCCGGTGGGCGAGTCGGCCGGCTACGTTCCTCCGCTGACGCAGACCCGCGTGTCGCGCAACGACCCGGCCGCCGGGGGGGCGGACCTGGACCTCAGCCAGGTGCTCAACGACGAGCCGGTCGAGGCGTCGCGGGCGCCGCAGCGGCCGACGGTCCAGCGCGTCGAGCCGGTCGCACCGCCGCCGCCGCAGAGGATCGAGCGCCCGCGACCTCCGCAGCGCCAGATCAAGCCCCAGCGCAAGAAGCCGGCTGTGCCGCCGCGGCGCCCGCCGCTGCGCGAGACCCCGCCGGTCAGACCGTCGGCGCCGGCGGTCCAGGAGTCCGCGCCTGTTCCGCCGCCCCCGCCCCCGCCGCCACAGCAGCAAGGCACGCCCGACGCCGTCTCCGACGCCCTGGAGCGAATCCGCCAACGCATCCAATCCAGCCGACGGAAATAGTGCAGTCGGGACGGCTACACCCCTGGATGCGGGTGCGACGATCGGGTCAAGTAAGAGAAGCCTTCGCTGCAAAGGACACGGAGAAGAGAACTCATTCGCAGATTACGCAGATTGCGCAGATTGCGCAGATTCAGGGAAGAGAACCGCAGATCGACGCGAATGCGGAATCCGAAATCAGGAATCAGAAATCTCACTCCTTCTCATTCGAGTTCATTCGCGTGAATTCGCGGTTCTCTGTTCTTCATTTCTCACCAATCGGCGTAATCTGCGGATGCCCTCCCGTCTTCCCGCCGGCGCAATGAAAACCCCCGGGTCCGGAAAGGCGCCCGGGGGCTCACTACTGAAACTGAAACGTATGGCTGAACGAACCTCTCCCGATACCCGTATCGTCAGGCCACCAGCAACTCGTTCTCCAGGGCCTCTTTGATCTTGGTCAGGGCCTTGTTCTGAATCTGCCGGACGCGCTCCTTGGTCACGCCGATGATCGCGCCGACTTCCTCCAGCGTCTTGGGCGTCGTCTCCTCGACGTACTCGCTGATCGCGAACCGCTCGCGGATGACCGTCTGCTCCACCTCGTTCAGGTCGGCGGCGTTGCGGACGATGATCTCGCGGAGCTGATCGACGCAGTCGGCTTCGAGGTCGGCCCGCTTGGTCTCCAGGAAATCGCTCTTCTCCATGTCCGGGTCGAACTCCGCGGGGAACCGCTGGCGGTAGCGGCTCTGCTTCATGCTCGCCCGGCTGAAGGCCTTGAGGATCGCCCGACAGGCGTAGGTCGAGAACTTGAACCCGCGCGACACGTCGAACTTCTCGATCGCCCGCAGCAGGGCCATGTTGCCCTCGCTGATGAGTTCGGAGAAGTCCACGTTGCTCAGACGCGTCCGCTTGGCCATCGCCAGCACCAGCGGCATGTTCGCGTTCACGAGCTGGTCGCGGAGGTCCAGCACCCGGGCGAACCACTGGAAGATCAACCGCAGCCGCTTGACGCCCAGCGGCTTGCTGCCGTTGCGGTGGATCAGCCGAACGTAGCGATAGCGGCAGTAGTTGTACTGGAGAAACAGCGCCCGCTCCTGGCCGGCGGACAGCACGGCGCCCTCGGGGATGTCCAGGTCCGCGGGGTCGCCGATCGGGTCGGCCGCCGCCTGGATGAAACGCTGAATCGGGCGGCCGCCCTCCATTTCGACCGGGGCCATGATCTCGGCCTCGGCCGCTCGGCTCTTGAAGCTGGGGCTGTTGACGTAGTCCAGCGGCTCGCGGCGAAGCTGCAACAGAAGGTGATGCTCGTGATCGCTGAGGCGTTCCAGCGTGCGAGCATGGACCTTCAAGTGGGGCAGCTTCGGATTTACGAGGGCCGCAACTGATTCGACGGCCGAAGACGAACTGGAAGTGTTGAAGTTCATCCTGGTGCCTCCCTGGGTAGTGTCTTGAGGTCGTTTGCGGAGGGTTCGCTAAGCCAGCCACCCACCGCTTCTTGTATCTAGGACCAAATATACACCATTTCTCGGCAGTCGGCAAATATTTTTTAGTAATAAAAACTATTGTATAAAGCGATGGTGTGTAGTTAGTTAAAATAATAAAGTCGGCCGCCATCGAAGCGTGCTTTGACTGGTTGGCTATTTCGAGAGTGTCGCCCCTCTTGTATCCGGTTGCGCGCCTCCAGGCCTAAGCGACATCGCCGGGCGGAACCTCGGAATCTCCGGTTCCGGACTTGGCCAAGGCCGGAGCCGCGAGATTCGGGAGATTGCCGCGGAGTGCCCAGGCGTCCAGCCGCATGAGGCGAATCCAGAATCGAAAGGCCTGCGGGAATTGGCGGCGGCCCTTGCAAATCCTTCACCGGCGGATATCCTGAAGCCCGCATGCCAAAGAAAGCCGACAACTCCGGTTCCGCCGGCTCGGAAGAGACGCTGCTCGACGCCGCGGGCGTCAAGCGGGCGATGGACCACCTCTGCCGCGAGATCGCCGGCGCGCTGCCCGGCGACTGCCCGGTGGCCATCATCGGCCTGCGCAGCCGCGGCGACGAACTGGCCGCCCGGCTTATCGAACGGCTGGCCGAGGGCGGCCGCGGCGATCTGCTCCACGGCACGCTGGACATCACGCTCTATCGCGACGATGTGAGCAAGCGGATGATCCAGCCGCAGGTCCGCGCGACGGTGATCGACTTCGACCTGGACGACGCCTGCGTGGTGCTGGTGGACGACGTGCTGCACACCGGCCGAACGATCCGCGCGGCGATGGACGCGCTGATGGACTACGGTCGTCCGGCGGCGGTGCGGCTGGCGGTGCTGGTGGATCGCGGCGGGCGCGAGATGCCGATCTGCCCGGACTTCGTGGGCAAGACGCTCAAGCTGTCGCCCAGCGACTCGCGACGGGTCTACCTCGACCTGGCCGAGACCGACGGAGCGGATCGGGTCTATCTGAAGTAGGGGTCGGGGATCAGGGCTCAGGGATCGGTGAAGAGGCATTTCCCTGACCCCCGTCCCCTGGCCCCCGACCCCCGAACTTCCGGCGAGGAACATCATGGCCGACAAAACCACGACAACGGCGGTGCGGAGGCGGAGCGGGCGGTCTTCCGGCTTCGTCTGGGGGCGAAAGCACCTGCTGGGTCTGGAGGACCTCGAGCCGGCTGAACTGCTGCACGTGCTGGACACGGCCGCCGGGTTCAAGAGCGTTTCGACGCGGTCGATCAAGAAGGTGCCGGCGCTGCGGGGCAAGGTCGTCGTCAATCTCTTCTTCGAGGACTCCACGCGGACGCGGACGAGTTTCACGCTGTCGGCCCAGCGTCTGAGCGCCGACGTCATCGACTTCACCGGCAAGAGTTCCAGCGTCAACAAGGGCGAGACGCTGGTGGACACGGCCCGCAACATCGAGGCGATGGGCGTGGACATCATGGTGCTGCGGCACGCGGCGGCCGGGGCGCCGCACCTTCTGGCCCGCAAGGTCGGCTGCTCGGTCGTCAACGCCGGCGACGGGGCCCACGAGCATCCCACGCAGGGCCTGCTGGACCTGTTCACCATCCGCGAGATCAAGAAGAAGGTCGAGGGGCTGACCGTCGCGATCGTCGGCGACATCGCCCACAGCCGCGTCGCCCGCTCGAACATCTTCGCGCTGCGCAAGCTGGGCGCCCGCATCATCCTGGTCGGCCCGCGGACGCTGGTGCCCGACCAGATGCGCCAGCTCGGCGCGGAAATCAGCCATGACCTCGACGCCGTCCTGCCCGCGTGCGACGTGGTCAACATGCTGCGGATTCAGTTCGAGCGGCTCCAGAGCGCCGCGTTCCCGTCGGTCGAAGAGTACAGCCGCCTGTTCGGGCTGCACGCCGAGCGGTTGCGGCTGGCCAGGCCCGACCTGCTGGTCCTGCACCCCGGCCCGATCAACCGCGGGCTGGAGCTGGACAGCGCGGTGGCTGACGGGCCGCACTCCGGCATCCTGCGCCAGGTGACCAACGGCCTGGCCGTGCGGATGGCGGTGCTCTACCTGGTCCACCAGGCGGCGCTGGCTGTGAACGGGAAGTGAGTCTGGAAGACACGGGAGTCCGCGTGGAGACAGCCGCGACGTCAACGCCCACCGAAGTGCCGTCGCCGCGTCCAGCCGAGTATTCGGCCGGATGTGTGGTCCTCGTCGGGTGGGCGATCATGGCAGTCGGCATGGGCGCGGCCCTGGCGATGAAATATGCCTTCGCCCACTTGCTGGACGTGCCGGCGCTGCGCGAGAAGGGCATGCTCGGCTGGCTGCCCTACATGGTTGCGGGGGTGGCGGCCGTCGTGGGAGTGCTTTCGACCTGGCGGGCGGCGGTGCAGTGGGTCTTCCGCCTGCTGGCGCCCAGCCTGGCGCCCCGGTGGCGTCGCGAGGGGGAGTCGTCCCCGCCGACGCTGCTCGCCCGGCTGGCGGACTGGCTGAGGCGGTGGGCGATCCGGCTGGCTGGCGCAGCGGCCGTGGCGATCTGCGTGGCCGTCGCGGCGGGCGTATCGGCTGCGGCGATCTCGTCGCTCAAGCGGCTGGCCGGCGTATGACAGCAGACGCCGAACAAGGGAAGCGTATCGCATGGCTGACATTCTGATTCAGAACGGGCAGGTGGTGGACACGGTCGCGGGCAAGCTCCGCAAGGCCGACGTCCGCATCCGCGACAAGGAGATCGTGGAGGTCAAGGCCGGGCTGGCGCCGGCTGACGGCGAGCAGGTCATCGCCGCGACCGGCCTGCTGGTTTCCCCCGGCCTGGTTGACATCCACGTCCACCTGCGCGAACCGGGCGGGGAGGAGAAGGAGACGATCCTGTCGGGCGGCCAGGCCGCGCTGGCCGGCGGGTTCACCGATGTCGCCTGCATGCCCAACACGACCCCGCCGCTGGACACCGAGACGGCGATCGAGTCGGTCTACCGTCAGGCGCTGCGGGCCAAGGCGGCGCGCGTCTGGCCGGTCGGTGCGATCACCAAGGGACGGGCCGGAGCGGAGTTGGCCGAGTTCGCCCAGATGGTTCGCGGCGGGGCGGTCGGGTTCAGCGACGACGGCGTGGGCGTGGCGTCGTCGTCGGTGATGGCCAAGGCCCTGCGCTACCTCGAACCCTTCGGCAAGGTGCTCATCCAGCACTGCGAGGAGCCGACCCTCGGCGGCGGCTGCATGCACTCGGGCTACCATTCCACGCGTCTGGGCCTGCCGGGCCTGCCGGCGCTGGCTGAGGAAATCATGATCGCCCGCGACATCGAGCTGGTCCGCTCGATCGGCGGGCGCTACCACGTCGCGCACATTTCCACCAAGCGCGGCGTCGAACTGGTCCGCCAGGCCAGGGCCGAGGGGCTGGCCGTCACCACCGAGGTCTGCCCGCACCACCTGCTGCTGACCGACGAGGCCATCAGCGACTACGACACGAACTTCAAGATGAGCCCGCCGCTGCGCAGCCAGGACCACGTCGCCGCCCTGATCGCCGGCGTGCGTGACGGGACCGTCGACTGCCTGGTCACTGACCACGCCCCGCACCGCGCCGAGGAGAAGGAGATCGAGTTCGTCGCTGCGCCGATGGGCATCATCGGCCTGGAGTGCGCGGTCGGGCTGTTTGCCAAGGCCCTGGTCGAGCCCGGCCACCTGAGCTGGCCGAAGATGCTGCGGATGATGACCGACGCGCCGCGCGACGTGATCGGCCGCCCGCGCGTCGCGGTGGCCCCGGGCAACTCGGCCGACCTGACGCTGATCGACCCCGAAGCCGACTACACCGTGGACATCACCGGCTGGAAGAGCAAGAGCCGCAACTGCCCCTACCACGGCTGGAAGCTCCCCGCCCGAGCCGTCGCGACGATCCTCGAAGGCAAGGTGAAGTGGGAGCTGTAGGGGGCCTGCGGCCATGGGGGCGAGGGGCAGTGCGGGGGATCGCGTCTCATCGACTCTTCATATTTGCGGGATAGACTGGAGTATGGGGCGGCGGTTCGACGATGGAGCCCCGCATGCTTGTCATTGACTGCAACAACCTTTGGTACGCCGCCGTCGAGCAGCGGCACGAGCATCCGCTGGCTGGGATCTCCCGCGCCGACCTGGCGACGGCCCTTGACGACTTCGCCCGCTGGCTCGGACGGCCCATGACCGTCGTGCTGGACGGCCCGGAGCCCGGTTACGAGTCCCGCCCGGCATCGGCGTCAACCCGCATCTACAGCCGCTCGCGGTCGGCCGATGCCGTCATCGAGCAACTTGTCGCCGACTCGACCGAGCCGCGGCGCCTGACTGTGGTGACCAGCGACCGGGCGTTGGCCCGCCAGGTCCGCCGGCGGCGGGTGAAAGTGCTGGATTCAGAGGCCTTTGCCGCCCGGCTGGCCGACTGGCTGGAGCGGCCGCGCCCCCGCCGGGCCGCCGAACCGGCCGCCAAGAGCGGCGGGCTGGGCGGGACCGACGACGAAATTGACCGCTGGGTCCGATATTTTCAACTGGACCGCGACCCCGAACAGCACGATATAATGGAAGGTGAGCGGGCTGGGGACGAGGGGATCCGTAGGTCTCAGCCTGATGAACGCCCAGCAGTCGCCGATCCACTCTCGCCCAGCCCACCGACGGTCGATCCGCATCCGCGTCGCAGCCTGGATGCGGAAATCGGCCGGGCCTTTCGCGATATTTCACCTTTGAAGAAACGCAACTCGCGGAGAACTCGCGCGGGGAAGGAGTTGAGCCATGACCGCCGCAACGATGACGCGGACGACCAACAGACGTGAACACCGCCGGTTTCCCCTGGTCTGCGACGTCTGGCAGCGCCAGGACAGCGGGCCGAGCGACGCGATGGCCTGCCGCATCGGCGGGCTGGCCGGTCGCACCCTCAACCTCTCCGACGGCGGGGCCCTGGTCCAGGTGACCGAACTGCCCGACGGGACGATCCACCGCCCCCGTCCCGGACAGGACATCGCCCTGACCCTCGCCCTGCCCAGAACAACGGCTGACACGTTCCTGATCGAGCACGTCAGGCTGACCGGGCAGGTGGTGCGGGTCCACGGGCATTGCGAGGAGGCCTGCTCGGCGTTCGCGATCCAGTTCGACCGTCCGGTGCACCTCGATCTGGACTAGGCAGGGCCTTGGCGGGCGGCGCCTGCCGGACGCGCATGTAACAGGGGGCCGGCGGCATCCTCTTGACGCCGCCAAAAGCCGAGGTACATTATCTGGCAATGCGTCAGGCCGCTCGACAACCGGGTCGGGCGGTTTTCGCATACCCTTTGGGAGGTCGATTCAAAAAGACCGTGGACGACGATCCTTTACCTGGGCTGGGGCTTCGGCCCCTGACCCTCGACGACGGTGCGGTCCTCAACTCTTTCCTTCTGTCCGTCGAAGAGCCGCTTTCGGACTACACGCTGGCCAACACCCTGATCTGGGCGGGGCCTTTCCGTCCTTACTGGGCGGTGCTGCGCGGATGCTTCTGCCAGTTCGCGCTGGCTGACGGCGCTCTGACGGTCCTCCGCCCGCCCTTCGGCGACGGCGACCTGCTGGGCGCCCTGGACGACGCCATCGACCTGTGCCGCACGCACAACGGTCGCGTCGGTCGGCCGGCCGCCACCTGCCTCGAATACGTCAACGAGGCCTGGCTGCGGCGGTTCCCCATGCCCGGCTGGCGGCGGCACCCCAACAGCGGCGACTACCTCTACCAGACCGAGCGGCTGATTTCGCTGGAGGGCTCGGACCTCAAGGCCAAGCGCCAGGCCCGCAACCGGTTCGCCCGCCGCTACGCCGCCCGCACCGAGTCCTTCACCGACGCCCACGTCGGGCCCTGCCTGGCGATGCTGGAGACATGGAACGAGCAGGTCCGCGACCGCGCCGCCCAGCAGGGCGCCGACCCCAACGCCAAGCGCTGTGACGACATCATCGCCTGCACCAGCGCCGTGCGCCTGCACGGCGACATGGGGCTGCGCGGCATGGTGCTCTACGCTGACGACCGCCTGGTCGGCTTCACGCTGGGCGAATCGCTGGGGCGTGACGCCTTCTCCGTGCTGATCGAGAAGGCCGACCGCGACTACGAGGGGTCTGCCAACTACATCTACAGCGAGTTCTGCCGCCAGTACTGGGCCGATCGCCCCTGGTGCAACGCCGGCGACGACTGGGACATCGAGAACCTGGCCCGGGTGAAGGAGAGCTATCGCCCGGCCGCCCGGCGGTTCAAGTTCACCCTCTGGCCGGCTGCGCCGGTGATTGTGCCGGTGAGCGTCGGCCCGCAACGAGGTGCGCTGATGGATGCGCCGCAACTGAGACCGCCGATCGCGACCACGTCGGATGCCTTCGGCGTCAAGCCGATCGAGCGGATTCGTCCCGCGCCGGCGCCGCTGCCGACGGCCGCCTGCCCGCTGGCCAACCGCGAGGACCTGGACGCCCTCTGGCAACTCGAACACGAGAGCTTCAACGACGACGACAAGTTCAACCGCCGCCAGCTCCGCTACCTGCTCGCCTGCCCGCGGGCCAGCACGCACCTGATCCGCAACGAGGGCGAGGTGGTCGCGTCGGCTGTGCTGCTGCGCCGCCGCACGCGCTGCGGGCTGGTCGGGCGGCTGTACAGCCTCTGCGTGCGGTCGGCCCACCGCGGCCGGGGCTACGGGCGGCTGCTGCTGAACGACGTGATCGCCGCCTGCCGGCGCGAGGGCATCGCCCGGCTGCGCCTGGAGGTTCGGGCCGACAACACGCCGGCCATCACGCTCTACAGCCGGGCCGGTTTCGTCATCGAGGAGTTGCTCAAGGACTACTACGCCCCCGGCGCCGACGGCCTGAAGATGCGCCTGGACCTGCGGGGAGTGCTGAGTGCAAAGTGCTGAGTGCTGAGTGCTGAGAGGGAGAGTCCGGCTTAGCTGTCCAGCTTTGCGATCGAGGCGCGGAGTCCGCCTATGATGCGAGCCGGTTCCTCGCCGCCGCGCATCAGCGCGTCGAATTCCTGCGGGTCCACGTAGCCAAGGTCGAGGACGACGTAGATCTGGGAGCGGACCTCGGCGCAGGATGCTTTGGCCATCGAGAGAAACTGCTGGAATTCCTTTCGGCCGCTCCGCTCGAAACCTTCGGCGATATTCGACATGGCCGACACCGCGGCCCGGCGAATCTGCCTGACCAGATCCCAGTCGTCTGCGAACGGCTTGCGACAAGTGCACTGGTAGATGTTCCGAGTCATCTGCCGGGCCTTCTGCCAGGCGATCAGGTCCTCGAAACGCTCGATTCTTCCGTGCTGCCCCATGCCGGCTTACCCTCTCTCAGCACTCAGCACTCCCCACTCAGCACTCCGCACTCAGCACTCCGCACTCAGCACTTTGCACTCAGCACTTCTTATTTGATTGCTTTTGCGGCGATGTCGCGGCGGCAGAAGCCGCCCTCAAAGTGAATCTTGTCCACCGCGGCGTAGGCCTGCTTCTGGGCGTCGCGGATCGTCTTGCCCAGCGCCGTCACGCCCAGCACGCGCCCGCCGCTGGAAACGACCTGTCCGCCGGCCCGCTTCGTGCCGGCCTGAAAAACCTTCACGTCCGGCTCGGACTCGGCGGCCTCGATGCCCGCGATCGGTTTGCCCTTGGCGTACTTGCCCGGGTAGCCGCCGCTGGCCATCACCACGCAGACCGCCGGCCGCGGATCCCACTCCAGCGTCACTTCGTCCAGCCGGTTGTTGGCGACCGCCAGCAGCGTGGCCAGCAGGTCGCTCTTGAGCCGCATGAGGATGGGCTGGGCCTCGGGGTCGCCGAAGCGGCAGTTGAATTCCAGCACCCGCGGCCCGCCGGGGGTGAGCATCATGCCCGCGTAGAGGATGCCCTTGTAGGTCACCCCCGCGCGGCGCATCGCGTCGACGACCGGCACGAGCACCTCGCGTTCGACCTGGCCGAGCACCTTGTCGGTCGCGACCGGCGCGGGGCAGTAGGCCCCCATGCCGCCGGTGTTGGGGCCGGTGTCGCCTTCGCCGACGGCCTTGTGGTCCTGGGCGCTCTCCATCATGTAGATGGTCCGCCCGTCGGTGAACGCCAGCACGCTGACCTCCGGGCCGCTCAGCCGCTGCTCGATCACCACCTGGTCGCCGGCTGCCCCGTGAACGCGGTCCTTCATGATCTCACGCACCGCGTCCAGGGCCTGCTCAGGGTCGTTGCAGACGTAGGCGCCTTTGCCCTTGGCGAGCCCGGCCGCCTTGACCACCAGCGGCTCGGTCCGCGTCAGCACGTATTCGGTCGCGGTTTCAAAGTCGTCGAAGATGCGGGCCTCGGCCGTCGGGATCGCGTGCTGCCGCATCAGGTGCTTGGCGAAGGCCTTGTCGCCTTCCAGCCGCGCTGCCGCCGCGACCGGCCCGAAGGCTTTCAGGCCGGCCGCCTCGATCCGGTCCACCAGCCCGCCCGCGAGCGGGTCTTCCGGGCCCACCACCGTCAGGTCGATCCGGTTGCTGATCGCGAATTTCGCGACGGCGTCGACGTCCTCGGCGTCGATGTCGACGCACTCGGCGTGCTGGGCGACCCCGGGATTGCCCGGCGCCGCGAAAAGCCGATCGCACAGCGGCGAAGCGGCGATCCGCCAGGCCATTGCGTGTTCCCGTCCGCCCGACCCCACCAGCAGCACCTTCATCGTTCACCTCGATCGTGCCAGCGCATCGTTACCCGCCGCTCGCGCCCCGTGAGGGGTCGCGTCGCCGGCCCGTCCGTCCGGTCCCGCGGCGAAGACGGGTGAATTATCAGCCCCGGCGTCCCGTGTCAACTCATAGCCGTCGGCGAAATATCGACTTCCGCAAGGGGCCGGTGCGTCACGTCACGGCAAGGCGACCGATTCCTGGGCCTGGGGGACGAGCTTCACCTCGATGATCCGCCGGTTGAGGCGGTCGCCGACGTAGATCGTGCCGTCGTTGTCGGCGGCCACCGTGTAGGGCCAGTACATCGGAATCTTCGTGCCCGCTCCCTGGTCGTCGCAGTTGCCGTACTGGCCGAAGTGGCCCAGGTCGTTGCCGGCCGAGTCGAGCATCCCCACGCGGAATCGCCCGCAGTCGGGGAAGAAGCTCCGCCCGTAGCCGTCCACGTCGAACTGGGCGCTCTCGCAGTCGCAGCAGTCGGGATAGGGGTGCCGCCAGCTCGCTGCCGGGCTGGCCCCGAAGCGAACCCACTGGGCGTCCTTGATCGACACGAGGGTCTTCTTGGAGGGCAGGCCGTATTCCATCTTCTGCCCGTCGTCGCCCGCGACGATCGACCCGCCCCCGGGTCCGAACTTGACCATGCAGCCGTAGAGCAACTCGTACCAATTCATCTGATGGGCGTTGACCTTGTAGGACCAGCCGGGTGGGAACTTCTCGTTCTTGAAGTCGTCGGGCACGACCAGTCCGCGCGGCCGCACGCTGACCATCAGATAGATGTTGCCCTGATAGTCCAGGCGGACCGACTCCAGGCCCCGCATGCAGGAGGAGACCAGGTCGGCGTTGACGATTCGGCCGGTCGGCGCGTGCAGGGCGAGATAGTTGGAGGCGTTCTTGGCCGGGCTCTGCCACAGGGCGTAGATGTTGCCGGCCGGGTCGGCTGTCACGCCGCGCGCCCGCAGCCGCAGCGAGCCGGGAGCGTCCGGTCCGCCGCCGTCCGAGCCGCCGCCGTTGATGAAGACGCCGTCCTTGCCGTCGGCGAAAGGATCGAGCTTCATCGTCCAGTCGAAGCGCTTCATCCAGGTGGAGTAGCCCATCAGGTAGATGCGTCCGTCCAGCCCCGCTGACCCGTTGCCGCCCTTGGTGCCGACGCCCGAAATGCTGTCGCGCTTGCGGACGACCTTGCCCAGCCCCTCGTCGATCTTGCCGGTGGCCGGGTCGTAGACCGACTCGTCGAAGAACAGGCGATCGTGGACGCGGTCCATGGTGAGCATGAGGAGCTGGCCCGCGAGGTCGGGACCGGAGAGTTTCCTGATGCTCGGAAGCTCGGCCAGCACGTCGCCCTTGTCGGCGATGCGGAGGACCTTGAAGTCGCCGAGATACTGCGACCGGGCGGTGCCGTAGTAGACGATCGCCGGGTCGGCGCCGGCGTCGACGGCCAGGATCGTCGTATCGTGCGAGGCGCCCTTGACGAACCAGGGAACCTTGACGCGGCAGGCGGGCTGGTCGGACTTGATCGAGTCGAACCGCAGCAGCTCGTGCGTCTCCTTGCCGGCGGTAACGTAGATGGCGCCGGTGCGGGCGTTGACCGCGATGCGGTCGGGGTGGTCGACCTTGAACTCGCCGATGAACTTGCCGGCCGAGTCGAACGCGGCGACGCGATTGTTGCCCGTATCGGCGACGTAGAGGTTTCCCTTGTCGTCGACGGAGACGGAGTTGGGGTCGTTCAGGCGGTCCGGACCGTTGCCGGCCGTGTCGGGGACGCCGATGAAGGGCGTGGGCGACTTGTCGTCCAGCGTGAAGCGGTAGACGCAATGGGCGACCTTGAGCGTCTTTCCGGACCCGGTGCTGATGTCGGCGGCGTAGAAGGTCTTGTCGTCAGGAGCGACAGCCAGGCTGCCGCCGCACCGGCTGTTGTCGGCCAGGATGGTGCGCAGGGGACCGCCCGGGGGCATGGAGCCGTCGCGGTTGAGCACGACGATCTGGCGTACGCCGCCCTGGTTGTAACGCGACTGGGTGCCGATGATTTCCTGGTGGCCGATGAAGACAAAGCGGCCGTCGCGCGTCGCCGCGGGCTGGTGGAGGATGAACTCGCCGGTGCCCGGGACGATCGACCGCAACTCGGCGTCGTAGAGGAACGGCACAGCCGACCCGTCAGGCAGTGCGATTTGCCGCACGCCGGGCAGTTTGTCCCCGGGCGTGGCGCCGGGGTAGGGCAGGATGGTGCGAAGATACTTGCCGTCGCGGCCGTATACGGCGCAGAAACCGCTGTTGTCATCGGGGTGGATCGAACCGTGATTGTGCAGCACGAACAGTTCGCCGCCGGCGCCGACCGCAAAGCCCCGGACGCTGCCGATCGCGGCTGGGTTGTCCACGATCGTCTTTGAGAACGTCGGCGTCACGCCCAGCCCCACGCGGGCCTTGAACGGTCCGCCCTGCGCCGGTTTGCCAAGGTCGTCCTTGCCGTCCCATGTCAATTGCTGCCGCAACGAGTCCTTCTGGAGCGGTGCGGGGGCGTTGGCGCCAAGGCGCCCCGCGGCGAGGTGGCGGACCACCCGGCCGGCTGCGTTCAGGACCGCCACCTCCACGTCGGTGTCGGTCGCGGCTGCAAAGGTGATCACCGCGCCGCCATCGGCGCCTGTTGCCGCCGGTTTGGTGGCGAAAGCGGCCGGCTGGGCGGCCACGGCCGCCGCCGGTTCCATGGCTACAGCAAATGCAAGTGTGACGCTCGTCGCCGCAATGATGCCCGCAAACGTTCGATTCATGGCTGCTGCTCCAGGCGGCGCCGGTCCGGCCTACGCGGCTGGCCGAACGCCGGTGGCATTATACGGCCAACCCGCCCGGCCGCGCAACTGGCAATCAGCCACACACCAATCGGCCTCCTTCAGGCCCAGATCCACGGTCGGCCGACGGCCCTGCGTCCGATTTGCCTGTAACTTCATCCCTTCCTCTTGCGTTTAACCAAGAGGCGGCAGGACTGCTCGCCAAGACGTTCCCGGGCGGCGGCTCGGAGGAGAGGCACCATGATTTCCGCACCGGCCGTTCGCCTCCGGGCCCTGGCTGCTCCGAGCGCCAGCGATCTCTACCTCACCCTCACGCCCGACGGTCCCGGCGATTGCGCCGGGCAGGCCCGCGACCTTTACGCCGCCGCCCGCGGCGCGCTGGTCTCGGCCGGCGGACGCCTTTTCAGCGAGCGGATATTCGCGTCGCCCGAGGCAATGCCCGACGTGCTGGCCGCCCGCGCCGCCCTGGGCGAACTGGACGACGCGGTCCGCCCGACGCGGGTGCTGGTGGCCCCGGGCCATACGGGCCTGCTGGCCGGCATTCAGATTCACGCCGTCCGCTCCGACGCCGCCCCGGTCCCCGTCGGCTGCTGGGGGAAGGCCGATTCGCCCGACGCTTGCTTCGCCCGCGACCTGCGGATCGGCGGCGACCGTTGGCTGGCGCTCAGCGAAGTCAGCCCCGGCGGCGAGGTCCCGCCCGGCCGACAGGCCCAGCGGATGTTCCACTGCGCCGGCTGCTTCCTCCGCCAATGCGGCACGGACATGCACGCGGTCGCCCGCACGTGGCTGTGGCTGCTGGACGTCTGCGACTGGTATGCCGACCTGAACGCCGCCCGCAACGCCTTCTTTCGCCGCGAGGGGCTCATCGCCGACGGCAACGGCCGGCCGCGCCTGCCGGCCAGCACGGGCATCGGCCTGGGCATCGCGAACGGGGCCGCCTGCGGGCTGGACCTGATCGCACTGCCCGGCCGGGCCGGCCGCATCGAGCTGCTCGAAGCCGGCGGCCAGCAGAACTCCGCCTACGCCTACGGCTCGGCCTTCAGCCGGGCGGCCGTTGTGCCCATGCCCGGCGGGCGGACGCTGATGGTCTCGGGAACCGCCGCCATCGACCGGGCCGGGCGGACCGAGTGCGTCGGCGACATCGACGGCCAGATCGACGCGACGATCCGCCACGTGCGGGCGTTGCTCGCCGACGCCGGCTGCGACGACGCCGACGTGCTGACCGCGCTGGTCTACTGCCGCACGCCCGAGGTCGAGCGGGCGTTCCTGGCCCGCGGCGGGAATCCCGGCTGGCCCGCGATCACGATGGTCGGCGACGTCTGCCGCCCGGACCTGCTGTTCGAAGTGGAGTTGGCAGCCGGGCCCGTCCCGGCCAGGGAGGCCCGCCCATGAAGGCGTGGATGACAGGCCTGATCGCGCTGCTGGCTGCTGCGCCCGCCTGGGGTGTCAGCGCCCCGACGACCCAGCCGGAGGCGACGATCACGATCTACGAGAGAGCCGGCCAGCCCGCGGCGGCCAACCGCATCGACGAGTTGATCTTCGCCAGGCTCGATGCCGAGGGCGTTTCGCCCGCCCGCGTCTGTTCGGACGCGGTCTTCGTCCGCCGCGTCTACCTGGATGTCACCGGCACGCTGCCGACGGCGGCCGAGGCCCGGGCGTTCCTTGCCGATCGCGCCCCCGACCGCCGGGCCAGGCTGATCGACCGCCTGCTGGCCGACCCGCGCTTCGCCGACTACCGGGCGATGCAGTGGGGCGACCTGCTGCGGATCAAGTCGGAGTTCCCGATCAACCTCTGGCCCAACGCGGTGCAGGCCTATCACCGCTGGGTGCGGACCGCGCTGGCCGACGGCATGCCCTACGACCGGTTTGCCCGCGAGCTGCTGACGGCCAGCGGGAGCAACTTCCGCGTCGGGCAGGTGAACTTCTACCGCGCGGTCCAGAGCCGCGACCCGGCGACCCTGGCCAAGTCGGCCGCCCTGGCGTTCATGGGCGACCGCATGACGGACTGGCCCGCGGACCGCGCCGCCGGGCTGGCCGCCTTCTTCTCCCGCGTCGGCTACAAGTCCACCGACGAGTGGAAGGAGGAGATCGTCTACTTCAACTTCAACCCGGCCAGCCCGCCGGTCGCGTCGGCCCTGCTGCCCGACGGCAGTACCGTGAAGCTGGCCGCCGACGGCGACCCGCGCGAGGCCTTCGCCGACTGGCTCGTCTCGCCGGACAACCCCTGGTTCGCCCGCTGCCAGGCCAACCGCATCTGGTATCGCCTCATGGGCCGCGGGCTGGTGCAGGAGCCCGACGATTTCCGCGCCGGCAACCCGCCCAGCCATCCCGAGCTGCTGGACTGGCTGGCCTCCGAGCTGGTCAAGTCGAAGTTCGACAGCGTCCACCTCTATCGGCTGATCCTCAACTCGACGACCTACCAGCTCTCGTCCGTGCCCGGGCCGGGCAAGGCCGCGGGGCCCGAACTGTTCGCGGCCTATCGGCTGCGGCGGCTTGAAGCCGAGGTGCTCATCGACGCCCTCTGTCAGATCACCGGCACCGACGAGCAGTACGAGAGCCGCATCCCCGAGCCCTTCACCTGGGTCCCGCGCGAGATGCGCTCGATCGCGCTGCCCGACGGCAGCATCACGAGTTCGTTCCTGGATCTGTTCGGCCGACCGCCGCGCGACACCGGCCTGGCGTCGGAGCGGAACAACGCGACCTCAGCCGACCAGCAGTTGCACCTGCTCAACTCCAGCCACGTGCGCAACAAGATCGAGGGCGGGCCGACGATGCGAGCGATCGGCCGGACCGCCCGCCAGAAGCCCGGCCAGGCGATGGACGAGTTGTATCTGACCGTCCTGTCGCGCTACCCGACGGGCGAGGAACTGCGGGCGATCAAGGTCTACACCGACGCCACGCGCGGCAAGGGCGGCAACGTGCTCGGCGATGTGATGTGGGCGCTGGTCAACAGCACGGAGTTCCAGTACCGGCACTGAGGGGAATGTCGAATGTCGAATGTCGAATCAATGATGAAAACCGAATGGCGAATGGAAGGCCGGCCGGCTTGGGGCGACCGGCTGGGATGAGGTGATGGCATGAACGAGCGAGGCGCGGGCGGCATTTCGCGGCGCGGGTTCATCAGGGGGGCAATGGCCGCCGGGGCCGGGGCGGCGCTGGGCGGGACGGGGCTGGCGCGGTCGCTGTGGGCGGCCGGCGAAGCGGCGCCCAAGCCCGCCGCCAAGGCGCGCTCCGTCATCCAGATATGGATGTGGGGCGGACCGGCGCACCTGGACACCTTCGACCCCAAGCCCAAAGCCGGCAGCGACTACACCGGTCCGTTCGATTCGCCCATCGCCACCAACGCCGACGGCGTGACGATCTGCCAACTCCTGCCCGAGTTGGCCAAGGTGGCCGACAAGTATTCGATCATCCGCAGCATGACCCACGGCATCAACGGGCACGAGACGGCCGCCTACATGGTGCAGACCGGGCGCGAGCCCGGCGGGCGGATCGTCTACCCGACCGTCGGGGCGGTGGTGAGCTCCTTCAAGGGCCTCCGCGCCGGATACAAGGGGCTGATCCCGCCGTACATCGTCCTGACGCGCCCGCAGGGCCGCTTCAGCGAAGCCGGCTTCCTGGGCACGAAGTACATGCCGTTCGCCACCGGCGGCGACCCGGCCCGCACGCCGTTCGCGGTCGAGGGCGTCGTGGCTGCCGGCATCACGCCGGAGCGCCAGCGGGCCCGCCGCGACCTGGCCGCCGGGCTGGACACGCTCGGCGGGGCGATGCGCGACGACGCCCAGGTGGCCGCCGCCCGGGCCGCCCGCGAGCAGGCCTACGGCCTCATCCTCGGCGACGCGGGCAAGGTCTTCGACCTCACGCAGGAGAAGCAGGAGCTGCGCGACCGCTACGGCCGCAGCACGTTCGGCCAATCCTGCCTGGCCGCCCGTCGGCTGGTGGAGCAGGGCGTGCCCTATGTGACGATCAACTACCCCGGCTGGGACACGCACAAGCAGCACTTCCAGACAATGCGCCGAATGCTGCCGGACCTGGACAGGGGGATGGCGACGCTGCTGGCCGACCTCTCCGACCGCGGCCTGCTGGACAGCACAATCGTCTGGTGGACCGGCGAGTTCGGCCGAACGCCGCGCGTGCAGTGGGAGCCGCCCTGGAACGGCGGGCGCGGGCACTACGGCAAGGCGTTCTGCTCGGTGCTCGCGGGCGGCGGCTTCAGGGGCGGCCGCGTCGTCGGCGAGTCCGACGCCCGCGGCGAGGAAGTCAAGGACCGCCCGGTTTGGCCGCGCGACGTCATCGCCGGCGTCTACGAGTTGCTAGGCATCGACGGCGAGGCGACGCTGCCGCACCCGCTGGGGCTCCCGACGCGCGTGATGGAACCGGCCGGCGAGGGCGTCAAGAGCGGCGGGCGGCTGAAGGAAATCCTGTAGGCAGCGGAGGTGGCCATGGGACGCAGGCGGATTGGCATCGCGTGGGTCGCGGCGGCATCGCTGCTGGCGACGGGCGCCGCGGCGCAGGGGCAGGTTGGCCGACAGTCGCCGCAGATCGGCTTCGTCTACCCGGCTGGCGGGCAGCGCGGCACGACCGTGGACGTGACCGTCGGCGGGCAGTTCCTCGGCGCGGCGGCCGAGGTCCGCATATCCGGCCTGGGCGTCAGCGGCGCGGTGGTTGATTACATGCGCCCGCCCAACGGCAAGGAACAGACCGAGATTCGCGAGATCACCGAGCAGGCCCGCAAGAAGCTCATCGAGCAGGCCAAGGGCGGCACGCCCCCCAGCCGCCAGGCGATCGCCGACCTAGTGCGGACGATGGCCAAAGAGAAGGGCATCACCGACAAGCAGCTCGAGGCGTTCGCCCGCTACATGCGTGAACGGAGCGACCCCAAGCGGCAGCCCAACCCGCAACTGGCCGAGTCCGTGACCGTGCGGATGACCTTCGCACCCGACGCCGAGCCGGGCCCGCGCGAACTGCGGCTGTGGACGCCGCGGGGCCTGTCCAATCCGTTGCGGCTGGAGGTCGGCCTGCTCGGGGAGATGCGCGAGGGCGAGCCGAATAACACCGCCGCCATTTCCACGCGCGTGCCCGCGCTGCCGGTCGTGATCAACGGCCAGATCGAGCCGGGCGACGTGGACCGTTTCACCTTCGCCGCGAAGAAGGGCCAGCAGATCGTCGCCGCCGTCGCGGCCCGCCGGCTGATGCCCTACCTCGCCGACGCCGTGCCCGGCTGGTTCCAGGCGACCGCGACGCTCTACGACGCCGCCGGCCGCGAGGTCGCCTTCGACGACGACTACCGCTTCGACCCCGACCCGGTGCTGATCTGCCGCATCCCGGCGGACGGCGAATACGCGCTGGAGATTCGCGACGCGATCTACCGCGGCCGCGAGGACTTCGTCTACCGCGTCAGCCTGGGCGAGTTGCCCTGGGTCACTTCCGCGTTCCCCCTGGGCGGGCGGCGCGGATCGCAGGCGCGGGTCGCGCTGACCGGCGTGAACCTGCCGGCTGACCACGTCGACATCGACCTGTCCGCCGCCGCCGCGGACCGTCAGCCCTTCTGCGTTGCGACAGCCGACGGCAGGCGGTCCAACGTCCTGTCGTTCGCCGTCGGCGACCTGCCCGAGATCAACGAGCGCGAGTCCGACGACGCCGCTCCCGCGGCCCTGACGCTGCCTGTCGTCGTCAACGGCCTCATTGGCCGCCCCGGCGACCGCGACACCTTCCGGCTGCACCTGCGAAAGGACGATCGCGTGGTGGCCGAGGTCGCCGCCCGGCGGCTGGGCTCGCCGCTGGACTCGCTGCTGACGCTTACCGACGCAGCCGGCAGGACGCTCGCCCTCAACGACGACCACGAGGATAAGGGCGCCGGGCTGGTCACGCACCAGGCCGACTCGCTGCTGACGTTCGCCGCGCCCGCCGATGGCGACTACCTGCTGACGCTGACCGACGCCCAGCGCGCCGGCGGTGACGCCTACGGCTACCGCCTGCGGGTCAGCCGACCGCAGCCGGACTTCGAGCTGCGCGTCGCCCCGTCGGCGGTCAACGGCCGCGGCGGCGACACCGTTGCGATCACCGTCTGCGCCGTGCGGCGCGACGGACTGGCAGGCAACATCCGCCTGCGCCTGGTCGACGCGCCGGCGGGATTCACGCTGTCGGGCGACTGGGTGCCGGCCGGCGCTCAGAGCATTCAGTTGACGCTGACGCTGCCGGCGCGAACAAACGACCGCACCATGGCGCTGAAGCTGGTGGGCGAAGCCGAAGTGGACGGGCGGAAGATCGTCCGCGAGGCGACGGCCGCCGACAACATGATGCAGGCGTTCATTTACCACCACATGGTCGTCGCGTCGGCGTGGGTCGCGGACGTGGCCCCGGTGCGCTGGGCGGCGACGCCGCTGCGGCCGGCCGCCGACGTGGACCACCCCCTGGAGCTGGCCGCGGGGCGGGGCGGTCGGCTGACGGTGAAGCTGCCGGCAAACGTGGCGGCCGAGGCGATTCGCTTCGAACTGAGCGACCCGCCGCCCGGCGTGTCGATCGCGAAGCTCGCGCCGTCCAAGGGCAGCGTCGATGTGATCTTTGCCGTGGACGCGACCGCCGCCAAAGGGGGCACGCGCGGCAACCTGATCCTGCTCGCGACCCAGATCGTGACTCCCGCCGCAGAGGAAGGCCAGCCGCCGCCCAAGCCGAGGAGCGTGGCGCTGGGGACCGTGCCTGCGATCCCCTTCCTCGTCTTGGCCGAGCCGACGGCCGTCCGGCAGCCCTGAAGTCAGCCGGTATGCGCGGCTCCGCCGGTCCGCCAGGGGGTTGAAACTGTGGCATCAGGCCGGGTAGCTTCTACACCCGCCGCATTGTGAAACGACTGACCCCGCGCAAGGAGAATCCCCTTGAAGACATGGACCCTCGCCGCTCTGTGCCTGCTTTCCGCGATCTGCCCGGCGGTCCGCGCCGACGACGCCCCGGCCCCCGGCGGCACGGTGATCCTCAACCAGGACAGCCGCCTCCGCGCATTCATGGTCTTCCGCACGCCGGTGGTGATGCAGGCCGACGGGAAGCTGCGCACCGCCCTGGAGCCGATGGCCAAGGAGCCGACGCCGATCCCCGACTTCCAGTCCACGCTGCCGCCGGCTGACTGGTTCAAGCCCGAGTTCGATGACTCGGCGTGGGACCGCCAGACGGCCCCGGTCGAACTTCCGCCCGGCGGGGCGACCGGCCGAAGCCACGCCGCCCGCCACACCGCGACGGTGAACTCGATGATCTGCCTCCGCGCCAAGGTGCAGGTGGACGATCCAGCCAGGGCGACCGGCCTGAAGTTGTCGGTCGAGTATGTCGGCGGCGTGGTGGTCCACCTCAACGGTCGCGAGATCGCGCGGGGCAACATGCCGGCTGGTCCGGTCGCGCCCGACACGCTGGCTGACAAGTATCCCGACGACCTCTACTGCCTGCCTGACGGAATGTTTCTCCAGACCGATGCAAACGGGCAGTTGAAGGACGACGCCGCGTTCGAGCGGCGCTATCGTCGACTGGAGATCGCCGTGCCGGCCGACCAGCTTCGCAAGGGTGGCAACGTGCTGGCGCTGGAGATTCACCGTGCCCCGATCAACGAGGGCGCCGTCAAGGCCAGGCGCGAGCCCGTCGGCGGGATGTACGTCGTGCCGGGCATCTGGGCCTACGCGGGCCTCAAGGAGCTGCGGCTCACCTCGGCCGCGGGGCAGGGCGTGCAGGCGAACATTTCCCGTCCCAGGGGCATCCAGGTCTGGAACGTCGCCCCGTTCGAGACGGTCGACGTGTTCGACTACGGCGACCCGGGCGAGGAGCTTCGGCCGATCACGATCAACTCGCCCCGCAACGGCGTCTTCTCCGGGCGGCTGGCCGTCAGCAGCGACCAGGCCATCGACGGGCTGAAGGTGACCGTCAGCGATCTGAAGCCGGCTGCGGGATCGGGCGCCGCGATCCCCGCGTCGGCGGTGCAGGTGCGTTACGCGCGGCCGGCCCTGCCGAAGAACTGCTGGACGCCGGAACATCGCTTCAACGGGCTGGTGGACGAGATCCCCGCGCAGATTCCCGTGAGCAAGGCGCCCCTTCCTCGCGGGGCCCGCAAGACGCTGTCGGCCGGCGCGGTGGCGTCGCTCTGGTTCACGCTGCGCACGCCGCGCGACGCGCAGGCGGGCGCCTACAACGGCACGGTGACGGTGCAGGCGGCCGGTCTGCCGCCGGTGCAGGCGCCGCTGCGGGTGAACGTGAGCGGCTGGACGCTGCCCGACCCCAAGGATTTCCGTCAGCACCACCTGATCTTCCTGTCGCAGGAGGCGGTGGCCAAGCACTATGGCGTGCCGCTCTGGTCGGACCGGCACTTCGAGCTGATGGCCAACTCGCTCAAGCTGCTGGCCGAGGTCAACTCGCACGAGGTGCCGATCAACCTGGGCACGGACTTCTACGGCCTGATGGGCAACAGCGAGACGATGATCCGCTGGATCCGCAAGGGCGACGGGAGCTACGACTACGACTTCTCGGTGTTCGACAAGTATCTCGACCTCGTCGCCCGCTGCGCCGGCAAGCCGATGCCCCTGCGGCTGAACTGCTGGGGCGAGGTCGGTCGCGACGGCAAGAACGCCCAGGCCAAGTTCGTCTCGCTGCTGGACCCGGCCACCGGCAAGATCGAAGACCTGGAGCAGCCGACCTTCGGCACCGAAGAAAGCTACAAGTTCTGGAAGCCGGTGGTCGACGCGACGCTCAAGCGTCTGGCCGACCGCGGCTGGCTGGACGCCGCCAGTTTCGGCCACAACAGCTACTGCTACCCGGTCAAGCCGGAGATCGTGGATATCGCGTACCGCCTCTGGCCCGAGGGCGTCTGGTCCTACACGGCGCACAACGGCACGCTGGGCGGGCGGTTCGGCGGGACGAAGAAGGAAACATCGATGCCGATCAAGACCTCGGTCTGCGTCTGGACCGAGGGGCGTCTGAGCCAGCGCGGCTACAAGGCCCTGCTGGGCCCGCGGCCGAGCCTCTGGTGCGACACGGCTCGCACGCGGCATCGCGACTTCTCGCCGCTGAACGTGATCCACAACCTGCCCGAGGAAGTCGTCATGCGCGGCATGGACGGCGTCGGCGACTTCGGCGGCGACCTGTTCCCCGTCGAGAACGCCAGCCGCCCGGGGCGATATTACTGCCTGGGCAACGGCCGAGGGACCGGAGGGCCCAACGACGCCCAGCGGGCGATCCTGGCCCCGGGCGACAACGGGGCGATCTCGACCGAGCGGTTCGAGGAGTTCCGCGAGGGCACGGAAATCGCCGAGGCCGTCCTCTTTCTCCAGAACGCCCTGAACCAGAAGAAGATGAGCGATGAACTGGCGGGCAAAGTGAACGCATTCCTCGAGCAGCGAGGCCAGACCTTCATCCGAGACTGGTACGACCGCGGCTACGCCTACATCAACCGCTGGTCGATCGCCGGCCAGTTCGCCGCCGACGCCGAGCTGCTGGACCTGGCCGCCCAGGTCGCCGCCCAGGCCAAGTAGCCCTGGCAGCGCAGCGGTCCGAACGCTCAGTCCTCCGGCCGTTCGCCGGCGGGGGCCATCTTGACCAGGCGCGGGTCGAAGCGCGCGACCGATTCGACCAGGTCGGACTGGGCGGCCATCACCGTCTCGATGTCCTTGTAGGCCATCGGCACTTCGTCCAGCCCGGCGCTGATCAGGTCCACGTTTCGGCTGGCGAGGAACTTCTTCGCGTCGTGCCAGGTGAACTGGGCCTTGGCGGCGGTGCGGCTCATCTTGCGGCCGGCCCCGTGGCTGGCGGAGTTCAGCGACTCCGGCTGCCCGCGCCCGCGGACGACGTAGCCCGCGGTCCCCATCGAACCGGGAATGATGCCCAGCACCCCCGCCGACGCCGGCGTCGCCCCCTTGCGATGCACGATCACCCGTCGCCCGCCGTGCGTTTCGATCCAGGCGAAGTTGTGGTGGTTCTCGACGTCCAGCAGCACGCCGGCGCCGAGATGTTTGGCCACGTGGCGGTGGATCAACTCGTGGTTGGCGGCGGCGTAGCGGCCCATCAACTGCATCGCCGCCCAGTATTCGCGGCCCGGCTCGCTGTCCAGGTCCAGCCAGGCCAGGTGGATCAGCTCGCGCGGCAGCTCGGGGTGCAGCCGCATCGCCAGCTTGCTGTAGTGGTCGGCGACGGCCGACCCCGCGCCGCGGCTGCCGCTGTGCGAGAGCAGCGCGAGGTAGACGCCGGCGGCCAGTCCCAGCTCGTCACGCTCCAGCGTCAGCGTGCCGAACTCGACGAAGTGATTGCCGCTGCCGCTGGTGCCGAGCTGAGCCCAGGCCTTGTCCTTCTGGGCTCGCGTCACGTCGGTGACCGACCAGTCCGCGTCCATGACGTCGTGCCGGCGACGGTTGCGGAACTCGACGCCCACGCCGAAGCGCGTCTCGGCGTCGATCGCCTTGACCAGCCGGTCGCGCTGGCCGGTGATGGCCGAGGTCGGCAGGTCCAGCACGGTCAGCTTCATGCGGCAGGCGATGTCCACGCCGACGGCGTAGGGAATGACCGCGTTGTCGGTCGCCAGCGCCCCGCCGATCGGCAGGCCGTAGCCCTGGTGGGCGTCGGGCATCAGCGCCCCGGCCACCGCGACGGGCAGCTTGCAGGCGTTGCGGAGCTGATCGACGGCGGTCGGCTCAAGGTCCTCGCCCCACTGCCGCCAGGGGGCCGGCTCGGGGCGCGGCGTGAACTGCGCCTGGGCCTGCCGGGCCAAGCCGACGGCGGCTGCCAGCGGGCCGAAGTGCGCGTCGTCGCGGTGGGCAGCCGGATCGCCGACGGCCCTGCCGACCGCGGCGCGGATGGCGGCCTTGTCCATGCCCGCGGCGGCAGCGGATCGGACGCACTCGCCCGCGATCTTCATCGCGTCGCCGCGCGGCACACCGAGATTTGCCAACTCGCGTGGTTTCATCGTCGCTCTGTTGCACCGGGGGATGCGTCCCCGCCCAGGAAATGATATCCGACGGGCGGCCCGGCGGGGCGCCGTTATTGCGGCGGCGGATGGCGTGACGGGCGCGGTCAGGGGGCGACCAGTTCCAGCCGAACCGGCTTGTCGGCCGCGGTGACCTCCTGCTGTTGCGGCTTTGAGTTGCCGCCGGGCATGGACCACTTCACGGTGATCTTGCCCGCGCGGCCGCGGGCGATCAGCGCTCCGGGCGACCCGGCGGTCACGCTCCAGGCGCCCAGGCAGCGCGTGCCGGCCCAGCCGGTCACGGTGGCCGGGCCGACCGGTCCCTTGCCCATCGGCAGCGCGGCCCGGACGGCGGCGCAGAGGTCGGGGTTGTCGGCGCTGCGGACGAAGACGCGGACCTCGCCGGTGGTCAGCACCGCCGCCAGGTCCTGGGCGCCGTCGCCGGTGAAGTCCTCGACGACGGCGGCCTGCACGCCGGGCTCCGCTTCGGGGATGATGTTGTCTTCGGTGATCTCCAGCGCCTTGCCGAAGCTGCGGAACCCGCGGTTGAAGAAGATCAGCGGGATGCCCTTGGCGTAGCCGACCAGCAGGTCCTGCCGGCCGTCGTTGTTGATGTCGCAGGTCTGGCCGCAGACGGCCTTGGGCTGGACGATGTAGGCCGTCTCGCCGGAGGCCGCGAAGGTCTCCTGGAATTTCAGTTCGCCCAGGTTCTGCCAGAGGCGGCAGGCGTCGGGGCCGGACATGAAGATGTCCAGCCGCCCGTCGGCGTCGAAGTCGCCTGCCCACGCGACGCAGCGGCCTTTGCCGGCGGCGACGCCGCACCGGGCCGCCGGCGCGAAGGCGCCGGCGCCCTTGCCCTTGTAGAACAGGCCCGACTCGGCGAAGGCCTCCAGCACGTCGGCGACGCCGTCGCCGTCAAAGTCAGCCAGCAGGCATGCGCCCGGCTGGCCGAGGGCGGCGCGATCGGCGCCGCCGTCCAGCGGGGCGGCCTTGAACGCGCCCTCCTTCTGCGGCGCCAGCAGCACCGGCCCACGGGCCGTCGAGACCAGCAGGCCCGCGCGTCCCGCGACGCCGGCGTCCAGCGCCGCCAGCGCCAGGCATCCGTCGGGCAGGTCGGCCCCGGCGGCGGCCGCCGCCGGGAACGTCCCGTCAGCCGACTGGAGCCACAGCGTCAGGGCCTGGCCGTCCCAACTCGCCAGGTCGGCCCGGCCGTCGCCGTTGAAGTCGGCCCACACGGCGGTTCGCGACTTGCTGGCCAGCTTCAGCGACGCGGTCGCGTCGGCGAACTCCTTCTGGCCGGGGTCATAGCGATAGACGCGGTCGCCGGTGTCGGCGGCTAGGAACAGGGCGAGTCGGCCGTCGCCGGCCAGGTCGATCGCCTGGGCGGCGCGGACGGGCCCGGCGATCTTGCCCAGCACCGGCCGTTGGGCCCAGGTGCAGCCGACGGCGACGGGCATGTCGGGCGAGCGGTCGGCCAGGATGTATTCGACCGCCCGTTCGAGCATGTCGCTGCCGCCGGCCCAGGTGCCGCGCATCTCGACATCGACGGCGATCATGGAGTAGGTCCCGTCCCTCTGGGCCTCCAACTGGATCCATCGCCCGGCCAGGTGCAGGTAGACGGCGTCCTGGTTCTCCTCGCCGGCGCCGACGAAGAGCAGCGCCGGCTCGTCGCCGGCGGCGGCGATGTCGGCCGCGATCGGCTTGATCCACTCGGCCAGCAGATCGACGGCGATCCTGTCGGCGGGGGCCTTGCCCTTGAGCGTCTTGACGACCCTGGCGGCGAGTTCGCCCTTGTCGTCGGGGGCCGCTGGCTTGAGCACGACGATCGCCGACGCCTGCTCGACCAGGTTGATCGGCGTGAACCGCGGGTTGATCAGCGCCCGGCAGGGCGTCGCCGCCCAGGCCAGCCCGCAAGCCAGCGCGATCAGAACATCTGTCCGCTTCATGGGGCGGTCTCCTTGCGGGGTCACTTCACCAGTTCGATCCCGCGGATGCGGCGGTCGGGCCTGAGGAACCCGTCCATGTACTTGCGGACGAACCCGTACATCGCCTGGGCCCGCGGGTTGTCGTAGCGGGCCAGCGCGGCGCTGGTCCAGCCGTTGGGTTCGTAGGTGTAGTAGCTCGCGTCGTCCTTGTGTTTCTCGTAGTAGGCCGGGTCCAGCCGCCAGTCCTCCGGCTCCATCACCTTCTTCGGCAGCGCGGCGGCGAGCTTCGCGTTGTCGGTGTAGGCGTGCTGGGCGTTGAGCATCGAGTAGTAGAAGACCTCGCCGCTGTTGGCGGTGATGTTGCGCAGCACGTTTACTTTGGGCTTGGCCGGATCGGTCCAGTCCACGCGCATCAGGTTGACCGCGGTGCTGTAGGGGATCGCCAGGTTGGGCAGCGAGCGGTAGACCTTGCCGTCGGGGGCCTTGAACTCCTCCTTGCCCTCGTACAGCCGCAGCAGCAGGTCGGCCCCTTTGTCACGGACGTTGGCTGCGGAGGCGAAGCCCTTGCGGGCGGCGTTGTCGAGCATGCAGAGGTAGTAGGCCTGCTGCCACATCGAGAACTGGCCGGAACAGACGAAGTCCTTCCGGCCCGACACGGTCCGCCGGGCGTTGTCGGCATAGTAGGCCCCCATGTCCTTCATGCACTCGACCTGGTAGTCCAGCGACCGCTGCACGTAGTCGATGAAATACCGCTTCATCGGGTGGGCGTCGGGCAGGATGAACGCCGCGTCAGTCGCGTTGCGCAGCGGCCAGGCGCTGTAGCGGTCGTGCGAGGGCTGATAGCCCTTGCTGCCCCAGAGCTGGTCCGCGGACCAGAACGCCATCTCCTCCTCGTAGAATTTCTCGCCCGTCGCCAGGTAGGTGTAATACGATGCGCTGGGCAGGTGGCCGGCGTCGGGGCGATTCGGGCAGCTCTGCTTGACGCGAGAGTACTCGACCGGGTTGGGTCGCCCGGGTCGGTTGGCGACGTCGTAGAGCCAGCCGCGGATCGGGTCGTCGTAGGCGATGCCGGGCTGCCCGCTTTCGCCCGGACGCTTGTGAACCGGGAACGCTGCCAGCCCGTTGCCGTCGGCGCAGCGGGCGGCGTAGGCCAGCGTCGGCGAGTCGGTCGCCAGCGCCAGCAGGTCCCACGTCGGGTAATAGCCGATGTCGGCCCGCCCGCCGGTCATGCCCATGTAGGCGGTCACCGGTCCGTTGGACAGGGGCACGCCGTCGGGGTTGTCCGCCGGGTCGGCGTGCCACGACGCCCCGGTCACCTTCTCCTCCTGCCGGGCCCGTTGGGCGTCGGTCAGCGGGTGCTCCAGGTCGATCTTGGGGAAGAACTCCGAGTAGATCAGGTAGGCGGCGTCCTCCTTGGCGAACGTCGCGGTCGGCCGACTGCCCCACCAGCGGCAGACGCGGTAGCGCGTCGCCCACCACTGCGTCAGCGGGCCCAGCTCCAGCCGCACCGCCGGCTGGTCGTTGGTTCCGACGATTTCAAAGGTCGCTTTGCTGAACTGACGGTCGGCGATGGTGAACTTCTTCGGATAGGGCTTGGCCGGCAGGCGGCTGTTCTCAACGTCCCACTCGACCCGCACGGCCTGCACGCCGCTGTAGACCCGCAGGCGGTAGTAGATGTCGATGTCGGGGTCCGCCGCCTCGCCATCTTTCGCCGGGACCTTCAGCTCGAACTCGTAGCAGATCGGGCCGGCCAGCCGCGGGGCCAACTTCCGCGCTGCGTCGGCGGCGACCTTGCCCGCCAGCACGTCGGCCAGCCGCGTCAGGTCCGCCTGCGGTACGGCTGCGGTCGTCAGGCTGCCGTCGGGGTTGACAAACCGGCTGTCGATGGCGAAGGACTTGAGGTCGGCTGCGACGACAAACGCCGGCGGTGCGGGCGGGGCGGCCTGGACGAAGGTCAGCTCGACGGCCTTGCCGGCTTCCAGGTTCGGCAGCACGACCGTCACCAGTGCGTGCTTGATCGACTTGTCGGCCGGCCAGGCGGCCAGCACGTCCACCTGTGCCGCCAGGGCCTCGCCGCCCAGCATCGGGCAGAGCTCGCCCGCCGGGTAATCGCCCTGGCCGCAGGCGACCGAGAGGGTCACGGGCACGTTCTGCCCGCCTTTGCCGTCGGTCGCGATCACCTTGATCCGCAGCGGAAACCGGTTCCGCCGCAGCCACGTGTCCTGGGCGAAGGTGTCGGCCCTGCCGGGCGGCGGCATGGCGCCGGCGCCGTCGGCGTCCGGGGCGGCGGCCGTCGTCCGCGGCGCGACGCACAGCGCCGCGGCGAGCAGCAAGGCGGACAGGATCAGACGGAAGATGCCCGATGGCTTGTCCACGACCGTCTCCATGCACGAATGAACGCCGCCGGCGGCGAGAAGTCTCGGCGTCCGCAGGGCAGGGGCTTGTCGATCCGCGAAAGGATTTCGTCGCGTCGCCGACCGAAGACGAACTCAGGCCGCGCTGAACATGCCGCGGTATTTCTCCAGGCCCCTGAAGACCGCTTCGACGTTCTCCAGCGGCACGCCGTCGTCGATCTCGGCCTTGAGCCACAGTCCGCCCTGCGGCGAGCCCAGCGTCCGCACGCACTGCTCGATGTGGCGGTCGATCTGGTCGGGCGTCGCGAACGGGAAGAGCTGGCGGTCCAGGTCCAGGTCGACGCAGACCTTGCCCTTGCAGACGGCGGACAGGTTCTCCAGCCCGTTGGCCCGCACCTGCGGGTTGACCACCTGCACGCCGCACTCGACCAGGTCGGGGATGATCTCGTGGATGTGCCCGTCGGTGTGCATGTAAACCGGGTGGCCGGCCTGCCGCACCCGCCCGTAGATGGCGGCGTAGCAGGGCTTGAGGTACTTACGCCACTTGGCCGGGCTGATCGGCAGGCTGGTCTGCATCCCCAGGTCATCGCCGAAGTGGACCATCTCGCCCGGGCCGCTCTGGGCCAGCCGAAGCTCCACCTGCCGCAGGTTGTACTGAAGCACGATGTCGATCAGCCGCTGCAACTCCGGCGGCTCCTCGGCGAAGTCGACCATGACCTCCTCGAAGCCGCGCAGGTCGGCCAGGCGGAGATACATGAACCCGTGCGGCATATTGTCGTCCTCAGCCGGCATCACCAGCGTGCGGATGTCCTCGCGGCGGGGCAGGGGGTGTCCGGTGACAATGGCTTCGCGGCCTTCGTGGACGTTGCTCCAGACGCAGCCCCAGGCGTCGACGTGATCGCCGGCGCGGTAGCTCTCCCGCCAAACCTGGTTGTAGTCGTCCGGTCCGGTCTTGCCGTTGAAAAGGTCCGGGTGGCTGCGGACCAGCTCGCGAAGGGCGTCGCGGTATTTCATCCACGCCGACGGCAGGATGCCCACGCTCACCGGGATGCGGCTGGGGCGCTGGTAGGTCATCGCCTTGAGCTGGTCGCTGTCCATGCTGTTTGCCTCCGCCGACGGGGCCGAGCGCGAGACTTGATGCGACCGAAGATTATCCCAAGGCGCCGGTGTCCATACAAGCCTCTTTACAGCAAACACTTGGTCCTGTTACGATACTGACCAGTCAGTTTCGTTTCCGGCGGCACCAGCCAGCGGAGCACAGCATCATGCCCAGGCCCGACAAGCGACCGCAGATCATGCAGGCGGCCGAGCGGCTGTTCACCAGCCGGCGGTTTCACGAGATCACCCTGGACGACGTCGCCCAGTCGGCCGGCGTGGGCAAGGGGACCATCTACCGCTACTTTGCCGACAAGGACGACCTGTTTTTCCAGACCGCGACCAACGGATTCGCCGAACTGTGCGAACTGCTCAACGTCCAGGTGCCGGCCGGGGCGTCGTTCGCCGCCCAGCTCACCGAGGCCTGCGCGCAGATCAGCGGGTTCTTCGACCGGCGGCGGGAGCTGTTCCGCATGATGCAGGCCGAGGACGGGCGGATGAACTGGTGTCGCGGCCCGATCCGCGACCGCTGGATGCAGACCCGCAAGAGCCTGGTCGCCGCGGTCGCCCGGATCATCGCCAAGGGCGTCGCCGAGGGCCAGGTGCGAACCGACATCGCCCCGGAGGTGCTGGCCAACTTCCTGCTGGGTCTGCTGCGGACGCGGGCGAGGGATCTGGCCGACGCCGACCCGGCCTATCGCCGCCTGGAGGTCGTCGTCGAGATGTTCTGCAACGGGGCGCGGGGAGACGTCGAGGTCGCCCTGGGCCGCCCGGACCTCGGGACCGAGGACAATCGGCCATGAAGAAAGTCATGATCGTCCTGTCGCTGGTGGCGCTGGCGGCCCTGATCGGGCTGGTGGGCTGGCGCGTCTATCAGAAGCTGTCAGCCGCCGAGGCCGCCAACGGGCGACGCTCCGCGCCGGTTCCCGTCGAGGTGACTCAGCCGGCCCGGGTGACGATGCGCGACGTGGGCCGCTACACCGGCGGCCTGGTGGCCGACTCGCAGTTCGTCATCTCGCCGCGCGTGAGCGGTCGGTTGGACAAGCTGCTGGTCGACCTGGGCAGCCCGGTGCGCCGCGACCAGCTCATCGCCGTGCTGGACGACATGGAATACATCCAGCAGGCCGAGCGGGCCCGCGCCGAGGAGGCGGTCGCCGAGGCCAAGCTGCTGGAGGCCGGCAGCAGCCGCGAGGCCGTCCAGCGCGAGTTCGAACGGGTCGCCGAACTGGTCCGCCAGAAGATCAACAGCCCCTCGGACTACGACCAGGCCAAGGCCCAGTTCGAGGTGCAGGACGCCCGCTACCAGGTGGCCCAGGCGCAGGTGGAGCAGGCCAACGCCGCCCTGCGCGAGGCGGAGATCCGGCTGGGCTACACGAAGATATCGGCCGTCTGGGAAGGCGGCAGCGACCAGCGCATCGTGGGGCAGCGGTTCATCCAGCAGGGGGCGCTGCTGGCGGCCAACGACCCGATCGTCTCGATCCTCGACATCGATCCGCTGATTGCCGTCATCAACGTGATCGAACGCGACTACTCCAAGATCGCCCCGGGCCAGGAGGCGATCCTCACCGCCGACGCCTATCCCGGGCGGCGGTTCACCGGCCGCGTCCTGCGCATCGCCCCGCAGCTCCAGGAAACCAGCCGACAGGCCCGCGTCGAGGTCCGCGTGCCCAACTCCGGCCGACTGCTGCGCCCGGGCATGTCCGTGCAGGTCGAGCTGGAGTTTGCCCGCCACCGCGACGTGACCGCCGTCCCGGTCGCCGGCGAGGCCCGTCGCGGCGGGCGGACGGGCGTGTTCGTGGTTGACCCCGCGGGCGACACCGTCCGCTTCGTGCCGCTGGAGTTGGGCATCATCAACGGTCCGCTGGTCGAGGTGCTCCGGCCGGCGCTGAATCGGCCGGTCGTCGTGCTCGGCCAGCACCTGCTCCAGGACGGCTCGAAGATCGACATCCGCGCCACGCAGCCTGCGCCGTCGCTGCCGACGACGCAACCGGACGAGTCGGTCGGTCCGCCGGCCGCCTCCCGCCCGGCGACCGCCCCGGAGGACCGGCCATGAAGCTGAGTGAATTCAGCGTCCACCGCCCGGTCTTCACCATCATGGTGCTGCTGATCGTGCTGATCCTCGGCGGCATCTCTCTGATGCGCCTGCCGATCGACCTGATGCCCGACATCACCTATCCGACGCTGAGCGTCTCGACGACGTACGAGAACGCGGGCCCGGAGGAGATCGAGGAACTGATCAGCCGACCGATCGAGGAGGCCATGAGCGCCGTGCCCGGCGTCCAGGAGGTCACCTCGACCTCGACCGAGGGCCAGAGCAACGTGCGCGTGAGCTTCGCGTGGGGGACGGACCTGGACGCGGCGGCCAACGACGTCCGCGACCGTCTCGACCGCGTGGTCGGCAATCTGCCCGACGACGCCGACAAGCCGACGCTGCGCAAGTTCGACCTGGCCAGCTTCCCCGTGCTGATCCTGGGCGTCTACGGCGACCTGGACCCCGTGCAGATGCGCCGCACCATCGACGACCAGATCAGCTACCGGTTCGAGCGCGTGCCCGGCGTCGCCGCCCTGGACGTGCGCGGCGGGCTCGACCGCGAGATCCACGTCAACCTCAACGTCGACAAGATCAAGGCCCTGAACATCCCGCTGGACACGATCCTGGACCGCATCGAGGCTGAGAACGTCAACGTGCCGGCCGGCACCATCGACCGCGGCAACTACGAGGTGCTCATCCGCACGCCCGGCGAATACGCCAACCTCGACGAGCTGCGCAACACGGTCATCGCCCTGCGCGACGGCGTGCCCGTCCAGCTCCGCGATGTCGGCGAGGTCGAGGATTCCTGGCAGCGCGTCCGCGAGATCGTCCGTGTCAACGGCAAGCCCGGGCTGCGCCTCTCGATCAACAAGCAGTCGGGCACTAACACCGTCGAGGTTGCCAAGGCCGCCCTGGCCGAGCTCGACCGCATCAACGCCGACTTCCCGCAGATTCACATCGTCCCGATCATCGACACCTCCAAGTACATCGAGCGGTCGATCCGCAACGTCGGCTCGTCGGCCACCTACGGCGGGCTGCTGGCGGTGCTCGTCCTGCTGTTCTTCCTCCGCAACGTCCGCAGCACGATGATCATCGCGATGGCCATCCCCGCCAGCATTGTCGCCACTTTCGCGCTGATGTACTTCGGCGGGTTCACGCTCAACATCATGACCCTCGGCGGGCTGGCGCTGGGCGTGGGCATGCTCGTCGACAACGCCATCGTCGTGCTCGAGAACATCTACCGCCTTCACGAGGCGGGACAGCCCCCCGAGCAGGCCGCCATCAACGGCAGCAGCGAGGTCACCGCCGCCATCATCGCCAGCACCCTGACCACGCTGGCCGTTTTCCTCCCGCTGCTGTTCGTCCGCGGCATGGCCGGCGTCATGTTCCGCCAGCTCTCGCTGGTCGTCAGCTTCTCGCTGCTCTGCTCGCTGGCGGTCGCCCTGACGGTCGTGCCGATGCTGGCGGCCAAGATGCTCCGCGCCCAGGTCCGCAGCGCCGCCCGCGGCGCCGGCCGCGAGACGCTCCTGCACCGCCTCTTCCGCGTCACCGGCCGCATGTTCACCGCCATGGAGGACGGCTACCGCGACACGCTGCGGTTCGCCCTGCACCACCGCGCCGCCGTCGTGATCGGCGCCGCGCTGCTGCTGATCGGCAGCGTGGCCCTGTTTCCGCTGATCGGCAGCGAGCTGATGCCCAGCACCGACGAGGGCGAGGTCCGCGTCGGCATCGAAATGGACGTCGGCACGCGGCCGGAGGTGGTCAGCGCCAAGATGGCCGAGATCGAGAAGATCGTGAAGGCCAGCGTGCCCGAGACCGACAGCACCGTGGCGTTCATGGGCGGCGCCAGCTTCCGCTCGCGCGGCCCGCACACCGGCGAGCTGCGCGTGGCCCTGACGCCCGAGTCCCGGCGCTCGCGCAGCAGCGAGCAGATCGCCGCGGAACTGAGGAAGAAGCTCTCGCGCATCGCCGGGGCGACCATCCGCACGCGAGCCGGGCAGGGCCTGTTCCTGCTGCGTCTGGGAACCAGCGACGACAAGGTGCAGGTGGAGATCCGCGGGCACGAACTGGAGGTTGCCGACGCCCTGGCCGAGCGCGTCCAGGAGGTCGTCCAGGGCATCAGCGGCGTGACCGACGTGCAGCTTTCGCGCGAGAGCGGCAGCCCGGAGGAACTGATCATCGTCAACCGCCACAAGGCCGCCGAGATGAAGCTCTCGGTCAAGCAGATCGCCGAGATGCTCCAGACGGTCCTCTCGGGCACGCGGGCCAGCAACTACCGCGACGGTGGCGACGAGTTCCGCATCCTCGTGCAGATGAAGAACGCCGAGCGGATGTCCCTGGACGACGTGCTGAACCTGACGCTGACCAACAGCGACAACCAGGCCGTCGTCCTGCGCAACGTCGTCGACATCATGCCCCGCGGCGGGCCGGTCCGCGTCGAGCGCAAGAACCAGGAGCGAGTGGTCACCGTGTCGGCTAACATCAGCGGACGCGACCTGGGCAGCATCCTCCAGGACATCCGCAAGGGCCTGTCCTCCGTCGTCGTCCCGCGCGACTTCGGCATCGTCTTCGGCGGCGACTACGAGGACCAGGTCAAGGCCTTCCGCGAGCTGATGCTCAGTTTCGTCCTGGCCCTGGTGCTGGTCTACATGGTGATGGCCTGCCAGTACGAATCGCTGCGCGATCCGTTCGTGGTCATGTTCTCCGTGCCGCTGGCCGCCATCGGCGTGATGGTCCTGCTGTTCCTCACCAACACGACCTTCAACGTCCAGTCGTTCATCGGCTGCATCATGCTCGGCGGCATCGTCGTCAACAACGCGATCCTGCTGGTCGACCACACCAACCTGCTGCGCCGCCGCGACGGCATGGAACTCTTCGCCGCCATCGAGGAAGCGGGCCGACGCCGCCTCCGCCCGATCCTGATGACCGCCCTGACCACCGTGCTGGGCCTGCTGCCGCTGGCCATGGGCATGGGCGAGGGCGGCGAGGCCCAGGCCCCGATGGCCCGCGCGGTCGTCGGCGGGCTGGTCAGTTCCACCCTCATCACCCTAGTCTTCGTGCCCGTGATGTATTCGATCTTCGAGTGGCGGATGAGCCGGCATTCGCCGGCGCTGGACCCGCGGTCGGCCGCCCCGTCGTCCGGCTGACGCCGCCGAGCCCGCCGGGTCCTATGCCCGGCATGCAGAGAGGCAGGGCCTCATGAGATTGCATCATCCGATCATCCGCGCCGCCCTTGGGCTGGCGGTCCTGACCGTCGTGCCGTTGCTGGCGTCCTGCGACATGACCCCGCCGCAGCGGCCGCTCAGCGACTACATCGGTCGGGCACTGACCCGGCCGCGGGCCGACCTGCCGGCGGCTCCCCGCGTCGTCGCCCCGGGGCCCGCGCCGGCCGCGCCCCAGGCCTCGCCCACGACCCAGCCGGCCGCCGCGCCGCTGAAGGTCACCGTCGAGCAGGCCATCCTGCTGGCGCTGGCCAACAACCGCGAGCTGAGCGTCCGCCGACTCAACCCGGCCGTTCTGGGCACCTTCGAGCAGCAGGAGCGGGCGGTCTTCGATCCCGACGTGACGGCTGAACTGACCCACGCCCGCGACCGCTCGCCCGACGCCAACGGCAAGCACGACGAGACCGTCGAGACCGTCGCCACCGCCGGCGTCTCGCAGCACCTGCCCACCGGCACGGACGTGTCAGCCGGCCTGACCGTCGGCCTGCTGGACGACCAGTATCGCACGCGGCTGGGGCTCTCGGTCAACCAGGCGCTGCTCCGCGGGGCGGGGCTGGATGTCAACCTGGCCGCCATCCGACAGGCCCGCCTGGACACGCTCGCGTCGCAGTATGAGCTGCGCGGATTCGCCGAGGCGGTCGTCGCCCAGACCGAGGAGGCCTACTGGGACTACGCCCTGGCCCGCCGGACGATCGAGATCGTCAGCGACTCGCTCAAGCTGGCCGAGCAGCAGTTGCGTGAGGTGAAGATCCGCATCGACGTGGGCAAGCTGGCCGAGACCGAACTGGCCGCCGCCCAGGCCGAGGTTGCCCTGCGCAACGAGGACCTGATCAACGCCCGCAGCGTGGAGGCGACCGCGCGGCTGCGCCTGCTGCGTCTGACCAGCCCCGCCGGGGCCGACATCTTCGACCGCGACGTGACGCTGCTGACTCCGCCTGCTCAGCCGAGGATCGGCCTGGACGACGTCCGGACGTACGTGCAGGTGGCCCTGCGGATGAGGCCGGACCTCAACCAGGCTCGCCTCGGCGTGCAGCGCGGCGACCTGGAGCTGGTCAAGACCCGCAACGGCCTGCTGCCGCGGCTGGATCTGTTCATCGCCCTGGGCAAGAGCGGCTACTCCGACTCGTTCGGCCACGCCGCGGGCAACTTCGGCAGCCAGGACTACGATCTGCTGGCCGGCGCCCGCTTCGAGTATCCGCCGCAGAACCGCGACGCCCGCGCCCGCCACCAGCGGGCCATCTTCACGCGCGAGCAGGCCGAGCGGGCCGTGGACAACCTCGCCCAGCTCGTGCAGGTGGACGTGCGGTCGGCCTACATCGAGGTCGGCCGGGCCCGCGAGCAGGTCACCGCGACGGCCGCGACGCGGCACTTGCAGGAGGAGGTTCTGCGGGCCGAGACGCAGAAGGCCGGCGTGGGCAAGTCGACCAGCTTCCTGGTCGCCCAGGCCCAGCGCGACCTGCTGGACAGCCAGATCCAGGAGGTCCGCGCGGTCGTCAGTTACCTCAAGGCCCTGATCGAATTGCACCTTCAGGAGGGCGCCCTGCTGGAACGCCGCGGCATCGAGGCCCCCGGCGCCGACCCGGTGACCCTCGCCCCCGCGCCGCCGGCCGGCGGCAACTGACTCGAGGACGGCTCAGCCGGTCCGGCGTCAGGGCGGGCCTTCGCGCGGTGGACCGTCGGGCACGGGCGGGGTAGACTCGCAAGCATCCACGGGAGGATGCCATGAAGTGGTCGGCCTGGCTGCTGGCGGGCTGTCTGTTCGCGGCGACGCCGTGCCTGGGGGCCGATGCCGGGCAGGGCGACGCGGCCGCCATCCTGCAAGCCGGCGCCGCCAGGGCCGGCTTTGCCGTGGTGCTCGATGGCGGCGCAACCGGCGACGACGGCGCAGCCGCCGCGATCGAACTTGCCAGATCAACGAAGCTCTACGTGCATGTCCTCGTCCGCGACGACGCCCGGCTGGCCGACGTCCGCAAGCGGCTTGACGACGCCGGACTGTATGGCGCCCGCGTCGCGGCCTCGCGCGGCGACACCGCTCACCTTCCTTACCCCGACTACGTCGCCGACGTCGCCGTGTGGCAGCACGCCCAGCCAGGCGGCGACGACGCTGCCGCCGCGCGCGAACTGGTGCGCATCCTGCGGCCGGCCGGCGGCGTCGGCTGGGTCGTCTGCCGCCGCGACGCCGGCGACCTGGCTGCGCAGCAACAGGCCGTGACGGCGCAGCTCCGTGCCGCGGGCGCAGCGGATATCGTCCTCCAGGCCGACGGGTGCGTGCGGTTCGCGCGGCCGCGCCCGCGGGGCGTCGCCGACTGGTCCCACGGCATCACCGGTTCGCCGGGCAACAACCCCTGCATCGACGACCTGCTGGTCAAGGCGCCATTCCAGACGCTCTGGATCGCCGGCCCGCCGGGGTTCACCAAGTTCGGCATCCCCCTGTCGGCTTACGGCCGCGTCTTTCTCCGCCACGGCGGGATCACGCACGAGGGCCGCTGGACGCCCGCCAGACAGGGCGACCTGATCCAGGCCTTCAACGCCTGCAACGGCACGCTGCTCTGGCAGCGACGGCTGGAGCCCCTCAACGGCGACGGCCTGGACGCTCCGACGCCCGACCTCCTGCTCGCGGCCGCCGGGACCACGCTGTTCGGCCTGGACGCCGGGAGCGGCCGGGTCGTCTTCGCCCTGGCTGCCGACGACAAGGCCCGCCCCGGCGCGAAGTCCTGGGGCTGGTACGCCGGCGACGGCCGACTCGTCGGGGCTGCGCTGCGCGACTTTGACCCCGACGCCGCGACCGAGCCCGCGCAGCAGAAGAGCGGCGGCTTGCGCTTCCTCACAGGCCTCTCGCCCGCCGACGGCCACGCGCTATGGACCACGCGGCTGGACGCGCCGGCCCGCTCGATCGCGCTGGCCGACGGCCGCCTGCTCTACTTCGCCCCGCCCGACGCGCTGGTCGCCCTGGACGCCGCGACCGGGCGCGAGGTTTGGCGCCGCGCGGTTCTCAACGGCGGCGACATCCGCGTCTACCGCGGCACGGTCTTCACCCGCGCCGCCACGTTCGCGCTGGCTGACGGGCGGCCGCTGGGCATCCCCAGCCCGCGCGGCATCCTCGTCGGCGACCTGGCCATCGGCGGCGGCATGAAGGGCGTCGCCGCCACCACCGTCGCCACCGGCAAGGCGGCCGCCGTCTTCCCCGCCGCCCGCGACCCCTACTGCCCCAAGACCGGCATCCCCGACGGCTGCAAATACATGTACGGCCGCTGCATCGCCACGTCGGCCACGCCCGCCTGCTACTTCTTCAGCTACAGCGGCACGGTCATCGGCGATCTGACCCGCAACCAGGTCTTCCCCTGCGAGTCTTTCCGCACCAACTGCCGCACGGGGGTCATTGCCGGCAATGGCCTGGTCTACAACTCGCCCTCCGGCTGCGGCTGCGCGTTCCAGGTCCGCGGCGGGGTGACGCTGGTCCCCGTCGATGAGGCCTGGTACCAGGCCCGCGCCGACACCGAGCCGCAACTCGAGAAGGGACCGGCCTACGCCGACGACATCGCTGCGGCCGACGCCCCCGGCGATTGGCCGGCCTTCCGCCACGACCCCGCCCGCAGCGGCGTGACGCCTGCGGCCGCGCCCGCTACCCCCGCCCAGCGCTGGCGGACGCCCCTGCCGGGCCGCCTCACCCCGCCGGTGGCCGACGGGTCGGGCGTCTACGTCGGCTCCGACGACCACAGCGTCTACGCCCTCTCAGTCGCCGACGGCGCGGTCCGCTGGCGGTTCGTCACGGGGGGCGAGGTGTGGGCCGCCCCGGCCCTGTGGCGGGGCCGCCTCTACGTCGGCAGCCAGGACGGCTACGTCTACTGCCTCCGCGCCGACACTGGCCGACTCGTTTGGCGATTCCGAGGCGGGCCGCACGACCGCATGATGCTGCTGGAGGGTCGCCCGCAGTCGCTCTGGCCGATCGGCGGCGGGGTCATCGCCGAGGGCGGGACGGTGCAGTTCTACGCCGGCCTGTGCGCCCACGACCGCGTCTTCGTCTACAGCCTGGACGCCGCGACCGGCGCCGTGAAGTGGGCCAACGACCGGGCGGGCAGGGCGGTGGAGGTGACCGGCCCAGGCGGCGGGGTCTCGCCGCACGGCGTATCGCCCAGCGGGACAATCGCCGCCTCCGGCGACGTCCTCTACGTGCCGCAGGGGATGTTCGGCCCGTCCGCCTTCGCCCGCGGCGACGGGCGGCTGCTCTGGTGGGGCCGCCGCGGCGACAGCACGCAGCGGAGCAACATCGAGGTGCAGGGCGTCGGCGGACCGAACCTGTCGGTGGCCGGGGACCTGCTCTTCTTCGGCGGGCCGGACCGGCTGACCGGCGCCAACCAGCCGTTCTACGCCGCCGACGCGAAGACCGGCCGCATGTGGGGGGCCGACGATCCGCGCCTGTTCGACAAGGCCGGCCGCGACGCCGCGGGCAAGGCCGTCGAGGTCGCCAGTTCGAAGTTCGGAACCAAGCCCATCCGCTTCGGCGGCGGCATCGCCCCGGTGGTGTTCAAGGGGGGCGTGCTGGTCAGCGGCTACCGCGGCGGCTTCCTGGACCTGGCCAAGCTGCTGGCGACGCAGTTCGGCGGCGACGACAAGACGTTGGCCCGCTGGCCCAAGCCCCCGCCGGCCGGTCCGTTCGCCGTCGCCGCCGACACGCTGGTCGTCGCGGCCCCGGACGCGTTGACCTGCCTGGCCATGTCCGACGGCCGCCCGACGGCCCGCTGCCCGTTGGCCCTGGAGGGCGCCGCCCCGATCCCCGACGGCCTGGCCGTTACCCCCGCCGCCATCTATCTGGTTACCTCCCCCGGCTGCGTGATCTGCGTGGGCAAGTGAAGAGGGGACTTCCCGGGTCCGGCGGGGTGTCAGACCCGTCGCCCGGTGCTCCCCGGGTCGCGCCTCCTCACAGAATGCGTTTGGCCGGGGGCCAAGGGGTCTGGCCCGCGATCGGCCGGGTTGCCCCTACCCCGGCTACCCCCGACTCGGCCGCGTGCGGCAAATCGCGTTGGCCGGGCTCGGCCGGCGCAGATGCAGGCGAATACAGGCAAGTGCAGGCCAATGCAGGCGACGGGGGAATGTCGAATGTCGAATGTCGAATGAACGACGAACGCCGAACGCCGAATGAAGCGACCCTCCCCGACTTCGCGAAGACGTTGCGTCGGGAGAGAACCCGGCCCTCTCCATCGAAGTCGAGGGAGAGGGAGAGGACGCGGCCGTCGGTTATAGGCCACGAGCCACTAACCTCTGGCCCCAGACCCCTCAGCCCCCTGACCCATTTGCCCCTTAGCCCCTTGCGGATAACTGCGTACCCTGCGGCGGTTGGCGGGGTTATCCTCTGAGGTCCTGATTTGGGAGCACCATGTTGAAACGCACACTATTCGGCGTCGCGGCGTTCGTGGGAATTCTGCTGGCGGGGCGGGCGGTCGGCGTGGCGGCGGGCGATCCGCCGGCGGCGGACGCTCCGGCGGCGGTCGACATTCTGAGCACCGAGAGCTACTGGCGGTGGTTCCTCATGCTCCGCACGCCGCTGATACCGGCGGAGGAGTTGAAAGCCAGCGGCCAGGACGCCAGCGCCCCGCGGCCGCTGGTCGGCACGGTCGTGCCGCCGCCCTACAACCAGGTGGACCACCAGGACACGCCCGCGCCGCCGCGCGGCTGGGAGGCGACGGCGTTCGACGACGGCGGCTGGCCCCGGACGCGGGTCTCCTGGATTCGCGGGCTGGCGTTTGAGCGATTCTCCAGCGGGATGCTCTGCCTGCGCGGGCGGTTCGAGGTGACCGATCCGCAGGCCGTCCGTGAACTGCGGCTGACGATGAAGTATTACGGCGGCGTGCGGGTGTGGCTGAACGGGCGCGAGTTGGCGCGGCAGTTTCTGCCCGCGGGCGACCTGGCCGACGACATGCCGGCCCAGATGTATCCTAAGAGCGTCTACGTCGACGACCAGGGGGCGATTGCGCCGATGGGCAGCCACGAATACGGCTGGAGCGGCATCCCCAAGGACAAGGTCGAGGACGCGAAGTCGCGGCGGGCGGCGCGGACCCGCGTGCTGGGCCCGATCAAGCTGCCGGCTGACGCGCTGGTCAAGGGCGTGAACCTGCTGTCGGTGGAGATTCGGCGGACCGAGTATCCGTACGAAGCGCTGCGGTGGTTCAAGGGCGCGGAAGGCCGCACCAAGCCCTTCTGGACGCCGATGAACCTGCTGGACCTCAAGCTCCAGGCCGTCGGCGGCGGCGTCGTGCCCAACGTGCAGCGGCCCGAGGGCGTGCAGGTCTGGACCGAGGACACCAACGACCGGCTGTGCGTCCACGACTACGGCGACTCGGGCGAGGGGACTCGGCCGCTGCGGATCGTCGCGGCGCGGAACGGCGCGTTCTGCGGCCAGTTCGTCATCGGGTCGGACAAGGAATTCAGCGGCGTGAAGGTCGCGGTGAGCGACTTGAAGGCCGTCCAGGGCAGCGGCGTGATCCCGGCGTCGGCGGCGACGCTGCTGTATGCGCTGCCGGACACGTCGTTCTACGGCCTGCCGACGTGGTTCGACGGGCTCGTGCCGCAGCCGCCGGCGGAGGTGAAACCGGCCGGCGGCGGCGGGGCGCTTCAGCCGGTGCTGGTGCGGGTGGCCGTGCCGCGCGACGCGGCCGCGGGCGACTACCGAGGCCAGGCGACGGTGACGGTGGCCGGGCACGGGCCGGTCGCGGTGCCGATCGCGTTGTCGGTGTCCGACTGGACGCTGCCGGACCCGAAGGACTATCGAACGTACATCGGCGTCTACCAGTCGCCGACGTCGCTGGCGATGCAATACAAGGTGAAGGAGTGGTCCCCGGAGCACTGGAAGCTGATGGAGAAGAGCTTCGCGCTGCTCGGCCGCGTCGGCAACCGGCTGGTGAACGTCTGCGTCGTCGACCGCACGCAGTTCGGCAACAACGACGGGATGGTCTACTGGGTCCGCAAGCCGGACGGGGGGTATGACTACGACTTCTCGGTCTTCGACCGCTACATGGACCTGGTGCAGAAGCATCTCCCGTCGCTGGACTACGTCGCGTTGCAGGTGTGGCACTCCGGCGGGTGGGAGACGCGCAAGGCCGACCAGAATAACACCGTGACCGTCATCGACCCGGCGACCGGCAACCGCGAGCACATGCAGGCGCCGGTGTTCGGGACCGAGGAGTCCAAGAAGTTCTGGAAGCCGTTCCTGGACGCGGCCCACGCGCGGCTGGTCAAGCGCGGCCTGGGCGACGCGATGATCCTGGGCATCCTGTCCGACGGCACGGCGCCGCCCGAAGTTTTCAAGGCCTTCGATGAAATCTGGCCGGGCGGCGGACCGGCCAAGTGGATGCGCGGCTGCCACAGCGGGACCTACAGCCGCCAGCCCGATCCGCTGCGCGGCGGCGGCGTGACGGTGCTGCACGAGTTCTGCTACGGCACGCCGCTGGACAAGGCCCCGCCTGCTGCCCCGTACTGGCAGCAGCGCAGGTGGCCCGGCGCCGACTACCAGCGGATGGGCAACCACGACACCGGCGTGGGTCTGAACTGGTATCGCGAGACGGCCATGACCGCCCTGATGCGGCGGACGCGCGGGGTCGGCCGAATCTGCCTGGACTTCTTCGACGTCATGCCCGGCCGCCAGCGCGGCGGCGTGGGCAGCACGCTGACGATCTACAACCGCTGGCCCGACTCGAGCTGCGCCCAGCGTGAGCCGAGCCTGAAGCGCATGGTCTGGGCCGGTCCCGACGGGGCGGCCACGACGATGCGCTACGAGGCGTTCTGCGAGGGTGTGCAGTTCGCCGAGGCCCTCCTGGTCGTCAGCGAGGCCATCGACACCAGGACCGCCGCCCTGGGTCCGCAGCGTGTCAAGGAATATCACGACCTGGAGGTCGACCTGTGGAACCGCGAAGTCCGAAGCCAGGCCGGCGGCTCCTCGCCGCTGCGGCCGGACCACGGCGGATGGCAGAAGATGATGCGCCGCCTGTTCGACGCCGCCGCCGTCTGCGCCAAGGCCGCCCCCGACCCCAAGCCCCAACCCGCGCCGGCGCCCAAAGGCAAGTGAAACGCCGGACGGCTTTGCCGTTGCCCGCCCGATGGGGTAGACTGGGACTCCTTGGCGTTGCCGGCGGGTCGGCCGGCGCATGCGGGGAGTCGAACGTGCTGGTCCTGAAGCTGGCTCGAAGAGTGATGGCCCTGCCGCTGGGCGTCGTGGCCTGGGCAGCGGGGATGCTGCGCATGCCCGCGGCCGTGTCGCTGCACCGGCTCGCCTGGCAGATCGGCGGCGACCCGGAGGCGGCGCTGACGACCTGGCGGCTGCTGATGGTCGGCCAGCGACAGGCGGAGGCCCAGGCCTTCGCTGCCTGGTCGATGCAGCGCGAGCCCTGCGGGCCGATGGCCGCGGTGCTCGGCCTCGAGTCGTTGGAGGGCGGCGACGTCGAGGCCGCGCGGGCCCGGCTGGGGCAGGGCCGCTCGCTGGGCAGCGGCGGCGACCTGCTGGACCTGCTGGAGTATCGCCTGCTGCTGCGCGACGCGGACGATCCGCAGGCCGACCGGGGCGCGATCGAGCGATTCGCCGCCCGCCGCGATCTCGGACCAGCCGTCGCACGGTCGCTGCACGTCGAGCGGATGCTGCGGCTGGCCGGCGCGGGTCGTCTGGACGACGCGGCCCGGATCGCCCGGCTGCTGCTGGAGATCGAAACTGTCGGGCCGGCGCACCTCGTGCTCTGGGCGCAGGCGGACCGCGAGGGGCGGTCGGCTGAGGCGGCTGAGCATCTCGGCCTGGCGTCCGCGGCGCTGCCGCCGGAGCAACTGGCCTACTACCGCATCTTCCTGCTGGCAATGAGCGGCCGATCGGCCGACGCGGCCCGGCTGATGGTCGAGCTGCGCGAGCAGAGCCCGGGCCTCGCGGCCCAACTGGCTGGGCTGCTGGGCGGCCCGCCCGGGACCGGCGGCGGCAACGACGAACAGGAGTCGCACGGGCAGCCGGGGGAGGGCGGGTCATGAACTGGCAAACGGCGCTGCTCCTGCTGCCGGGGCTGGTGATCGGGCTGACGCTGCACGAGTCGGCGCACGCGTGGTCGGCCAGCCTGCTGGGAGACGACTACTCGCGAAGCCGGCATCGCGTGAGCCTCAACCCGTTTCGCCACCTCTCGCTGCTGGGGACGCTGGCGTTGCTGGTGCTGCCGTTCGGGTGGGCCAGGCCGGTGCAGGTGAACGTCTACAACTTCCGCCATCCCAAGCGCGACTTCCTGGTGTCCAGCCTGGCCGGTCCGGCGGCCAACCTGCTGGTCGTCGGGGCGTGCATCCTGTGCATGCTGGCGACGCGGCACAGCTTCTGGCTGAGCGGCCGCCTGGGTCCGGCGTGGGGGTGGCTGCACCACGTGCTCGGGGCCACGGCGCTGATCAACCTGATCCTGGCGCTGGTGAACCTCGTGCCGCTGCCGCCGCTGGACGGGTCGAAGATCTGGCCGGTGCTTTCCCCGCGGATCAGCATCCAGCGGATGAACAAGGCGACCAACCTCTCGATGCTCGTGCTGCTGGTCATCGTGTTCAGCGGTGCGGCTGACCCGGCGATCCGCTCAGCCGTCGACGGGGCGATGCGGCTGTTCCCGGTCAGCGACGTGGAGCGCTACGTCCAGTTGGCCGACGCGGGTGGCGCGGCCATCGAAGAGGGGGATTTCCCGGCTGGGCGGCGGCACATCGACGCGGCGCTGGCGTTGAACCCGGACGGCGTCGAGGCCCTGGAACTGCGCGTGTGGCTGGACATTCACGAGGGCCGGTGGCAGCAGGCCGAGTCGGGCCTGACCCGGCTGCGGTCGCTGACCGCTGGGAGTAAGCGCTTCAAGGCCTCCATCGACGAAATGGAGGGGAGCCTGGTCCGACACCGGGCGTACTTGCAGTTGCAGGCGGCCGCGACCGGCGCGACCCAGCCGGACGATACCGCTTCCCAGCCCGATTGGTAAAATGGCCGACCGGCCGAACGGATCGGCCGACGACACCAGACAGACCCGGAGAACGCGACATGCAGCAGCTCTTGATCCTCCCCGGCAGCAAGGTGCAGTGGACCGAGATGCCCGACCCGGCGGTGGCCGATCCGATTGTGGAGATCCGCACCGTCGCCAAGGGCATCAGCGTCGGGACGGAATTGAAGATGATCAGCCAGATGCGCCGCGCCGAGGACGGCACGCGCGGGTTCGGTTACAGCGGGGCCGGCGTGGTGACCGCGATGGGCGCGGAGGCGTCGGCCAAGAGCGGGCTCAAGCCCGGCTGCCGGGTCGCCTGCTACGGCGGGCCCTACGTGCGGCACGCGACGAAGATGGGCGTGCCCTGGACGCTGGTCGCGCCGATCGCCGACAACGTGTCGATGGAGGCGGCGTCGATGTGCGGCATGGGCGTGATCGCGATGCACTCGGTCCGCCGCGGCGGTTTTTCGCCGGGCGAGCGGGTCGTGATCTACGGCATGGGCATCCTCGGCCAGCTCCAGGAGCAGATCCTCCGGGCCTGGGGCTGCCGCACGCTGGCGCTGGACCGCCACGACGAGCACCTGGAACTGGCCCGGCGGATGGGTTGCGAGCGGGCGCTGCACAGCGAGCGTGACGATGTCGAGTCCGCGGTCAAGGCGTTCGCGCCGGCCGGCATCGACGGAGCCATCGTCAATACCAACCACGAGCCGCCGGTGACCGACCAGGCGGCCGCCTGGTGCCGGCAGCGCGGGCGGCTGGTGTTAGTAGGCGGCGGCGAGCACATCACCGTCAAGCGGGAGCACGTGTTCGCCAAGGAGCTGGATCTGCTCATCAGCCGGGCCGGCGGGCCGGGGCGATACGACGATCAGTACGAGAAGCTCGGCCAGGACCTGCCCGACGCCTACGTCCGCTGGACCGAGGGACGGAACATCGCCGAGTACGTCGAGATGGTCGCACGCGGGCAGCTCAACGTGGACGGCCTGATCACGCACCGCTACCCGTGGCAGCGGGCGGCTGAGGCGTTCGAGATGCTCGCCGGCAAGGCCAAGTATTCCGCGATGGGCGTCGTGCTGACGTTCGACGCGTAGGCGACGGTCAGCTCTCGGGGCGGGCGTAGCGGGCAGCCGGCGGCGGGGCCGGCCCGCCGGTCAGGTCGGCGACGATCCGCGCGACGTGGACGTGGCAGTTCTCCAGGAAGACATTGTACTTCGTCTGCTCGCCGGCGGCGACCGTGCCGGCGACGTAGAGGCCCGGCACGTTGGTCATCATCGTCCGCTCGTCGTAGCGCGGGGCACGCTCCTGGCCGGCCAGCTCGACGCCCGCCTGCTCGCAGAGCGTCATGTCGGCCTCGAAACCGATCAGCACCAGCACGAAGTCGGCAGCCACCTCGACGGCGCCGCCGGTGCGGGCGAGCGTCACCGAGCCGGGAGCGATGGCAACCGGCTGCGTGTTGAAGTGCGCTTCGATGCGGCCGGAGTCGATCAGCATGTTGATCTCCGGCAGCAGCCAGTACTTCACGCTGTCGGGGAAGCGGTCGCGGCGATAGCTGACCGCGACCCGGGCGCCGGCGTGGTGGCAGCGCAGGGCCGCCTCGGCTGCGGAGTTCCGCCCGCCGACGACCAGTAAGCGGCGGCGGAAGTAGCGGTGCGGCTCGTCGAAGCGATGGCTGACGTGGGGCAGGTCCTCGCCGGGAATGCCCAGCCGCCGCGGGCGGGTCGTGTCGCCGGTGGCAATGACCACGCGGGCGGCGCGGGTGATTCGCGGCTGCCCGTCGTCGCCCAACGGCCTGCTGGTCAGGACGAAGCCGTCGCCGTCGCGGGCGATCGCGGCGACCCGTTCGTAGGTGCGGACGGGCAGGTCGAACTGCTGGACGAGTGCCCGCAGGTAGGCGAGGTACTCCTCACGGGTGCACTTGCCCTGGTCGACGGTCTGTATCGGCACGCCTGCCAGCGCCAGCCGCTGGGGCGAACTGAAGAACCGCATCTGGCGAGGAAAACCGTCGACCGTGCTGCCGATCTGGCCGGCGTCGAACTGGATATAATCGACGCCTGCGTGCTTGAGTGCGACGGCGAGTTCCAGGCCGATGGGCCCGGCCCCGATGACGGCGACTTGGCAGCGGGTGTCGGTCATGGTGTCGAGATTACAGCGACGGGAAGCGGTTTTCAAATCGAGGGAACCCGGGCGGCGGCCCGGCGTCCAAACTTCGGCGGGGGCATTGTTGCTTGAAGGAGACGTGTCATGAGGCGATGCGTATCGGCGGTCTGTGTCGCGGCGGCGCTGGCGATGGCGCTGCCGGCTGGGGCGATGATGGTCGACGTGCCTCTGCCCGGCCTGGTCGTCCAGAGCGACCTGGTCGTGCAGGCCAAGGTGGTCAAGTCGACCGAGCCGGCCGAAGTCAAGATGATCGTGCCGGAGCTGAACTACGGCGGGCGGCCCTCGCCCGACGCCGACAAGCCAGCCGACGTGCTGATGCGCGGCTACACCGTGAACATTGAGAAGATCTACCGCGACGCTGCGGGCAAAGTGAAGGCCGAGGACGCGGTCGATCTGGTCACTCGGGCCCAGCCTCCGGCCCCGCCGCCGCAGCCGGGCCAGCCGATGATCTTCGTCAGCGACGGGCCGATGTACATCCAGCTCAAGGAAGGCGAGTCTTACCTGTTGCTGCTCCGGGCCCGGCCCGACGGCAAGGGCTACTACCTGCCCAATTACTTCAAGTGCTTCGCGCCGGCTGCCGGCGCCGAGCAGCGGCTGCCTGGATTCGAACAGGCCGTGGCCGTGGACAAGTGGAACTGGAGCGACGCCGACAAGAGCGGCCTGCAACTGGCTGTGCTGGTGAACGAGCCGATCACCGCCAAGACTTCCATCGACCGCGCGACCAAGAAGAAGCTCACGCCCGTCCAGGTGATGATCGCCCTGCGCAACACCGGCAAGGAGAAGCAGACCGTGACGGTCAACGGCGATATCCGCTGCCTGTCGCTCCAGTTCGTGACGACCGCCGGTGTGGCGATCAAGCCTGCGCCGGATCTCTACGCCGGCATGACCAAGACCGACCCGCGCTCCCTGCCGCCGATCGAGGTCGCCCCCGGGGCGATCGTCCTGATCAGCCCCTACGGGCCGGCGATGTGGTGGCAGTATCTCCAGACCGAACTGCCCGCGGGCGACTACCAGCTCACCGCGACTTACGAGGTGACCAGGGAGCAACTGCCCAAGTCCGACGTCGAGCCGGCGGCCGACAGGGAGAAGCCCGAGGCGCCGGCCCTGTGGGCGGGCAAGCTCGTGAGCAAGCCGACCCCCTTCACCGTCAAGCCCAACCCGATGCCGGTCCGCGGCCAGCCCTCCTGACCCGCAGCCGGCGGCGAGCGCAAAGAAAAGAAGCCCGGGCGAGCTCTGCCCGGGCTTCCTTTTTCGCTCCACGAAGGGAACCGCGAGGCCGCGGCGTTCACTTCCCCGTCGCCAGTTCCTTCCACTGGTAGTCCGCGGTCAACTCCAGCCAGTTGAGCCAGTTGAACTGCACGTCGAGCTGGCCGTCGCTCACGGTCACGTCGGCGTCGTAGTCGACGAACTTCTTGTTCGCGCTGCCGACCGCCTGGTTGTTCCAGACTTCCTGGCCCTCGACGGCCAGCGAGACGGTCTTGGGCGGCCAGGCGCCGGCGTCGCCGGCCCGCAGCTTGAGGTGATACTTGCTGACGTACGGGTTCACCGCCAGCTTGAAGACCATCTGGCCGAAGGCGGCCTTGGCCAGCCGCACGTTCGTGCCGTCCAGCTTCGCGGCGACGGCGTCGGCGTTGGCCGGGAACTTGCCCGTCTGCGAGCCCCACTGCCACATCGGATAGTTGTAGCCCAGCACGCCGTCCCAGTCGCGGGCCATCTGCCAGTCGTCCACCGCCGGCCCGAAGTTCACGCGATGCACCGGCGAGAACCGGTCCGGGCCGACGTGGGCGACAAAGGAGAGAACCGTGTTGCCGGCTGATCCGAGGCCCTTCACCGTCAGGCGATACTCGCCGCCGTCGGCCAGCCCCTCGGTGTGAATCGCCAGCAGGCGGTTGCCCGTCGTCTCGATCTCGACCTTGCTCACCGGCAGGGCCTTGCCGTCGGCCAGGTTGGTCAGCGTGACAGCAACCTCTCCGGGCGCTATGGCCGGGTCGGCCAACACGGCGTAGAGCAATCCGTCGCTCTGGCAACTCGCCTTCAGCAGCGTCGGGGCATACGGGCGGTCGGCGACCAGTTCCTTGGCTTTTTCCACCCGAACGCAATTGCTCAGTCGGGTGCGCCCATGGTCTACCGGCCCGGCGGCATTGACCGCCTCGATGCCAACCCAGGCCCAATCCTCGAAGTTTCGCTCGCGAGCGGAGGAAGGGAAAGTAACGGTGACAGAACGGGCCTGCCCCTCGCCGCCCGGGTGGTCGACGACCGCCATTACCCGTGCTTGATAGACGTCGGTGGCCTTCTCGTCGCCTGCTGTCACCGGCAGGGCGAGTTTGCCGTCGGCGAACTTCTCGTCGCGGTCGACGATCGGCTTGTCGGATGCGAAGATGACCACGCGGCCCACCTTCGGCCCGGTCCATGTGAGTTTCAGGATGGTGTCTTTGCCGGTCAGGGCCTCAGCCTTCAGGTCCGTGATCGGCGGCGGGACGGCGGCGGTGTGCAGTTCCCTGGCGTAGTGATAGGCCGCCGAGGAGACGCGTCCGTAGCCGGCCATGATCTTCGGCACGCTGCCCGGCTTGTCGGGCTTGAACGCCCCGTGGACCAGGCCGATGCTGTCGCGGTAGGCCTCCTGGCCGGTCAAGAGGTAGCAGAGCCCGCGGTCGTTGAGGCACTGCGTGGTCATGCTGCCGGCTTCGGGGCGCTTGTATTTCTCGCGGTTGCTCCAGGGCCAGTAGTAGCCCCAGCCCCAGGTGACGCGCCGGGCCTCGTCGGCGTCCTTGTAGACGTTGCCGCCCCACCAGAACTGGCCGTTGCTGGCGCCCAGGATCATCTGGAGCAGCCGCTCCTTGAGCACGCGCTCGGCGTCGGTGCGCTCGGGCAGGAGGAAGTAGATGTCCCACGCGGTCGCGCTCATCAGCCCGTGCTGGAAGCCGCAGCCGTTGAAGCAGCCCGCCCAGTTGACGTAGGTGTCCACGAGGTTCTCGGCGAACGCCTGGATGTAGTTCCAGTAGCGCGGGTAGCCGGTGATCTTGTAGGCGTCGATGATGATGCGCATGGGCTCAGCCGTCTCGCGCTGCCAGCCGGGCTGCGGCTGGCCCGGCCCGCCGGTGCCGGGGTAGTGCGACGAGCAGAGCGTGTAGTCGGCGTGCATGACCAGGTAGTCGCGGCAGAACTTCTCGCCGGTGTACCAGTAGTAGTCGCCCACCTCGTAGACCCACGAGTGCATAATGTCCCAGCTCGACCAGTTGGGGTACGCGACGCGGGGATAGTCCTTCGCGCCCGGCGGCTTGCGCAGACCGACGTTGGGCGGGTAGCTCGCGTTGAAGCCCAGCACGGTGTCGCGCGGATACTCGTAGCCGTCGCACCACATCGGCCTCATCTCGCTGCCGTGCCGGGCGATGTCGTCGCCGCGGTAGAGCGACTCGGGCCGGCCCGACGCCATGACGTTGTTCAGGTCGCCGGGCATGCCGCCGGTCGTGCTGCTCATCCGCCGCCAGTTGGCCCCGCCCCAGTTCTGCCAGCCGGTCTCCTGGTTGTCCTTGTCGGCCGGGTAATCCGGGTAGCGCCCGAAGGCCTTCGGGTCGCACTCGGCCACCGGCGAGACCACGCCGCCGCCGTCGAAGAACGCCCGCGTCGCGCTGTACCACGCCGGCGGGAGGAACACGACCGGCCAGCGCTGGAACAGGCTGGCCGACGCGAACAGGCGGCCCTGGTCCCACCCCTTGCCGTGGAACAGGTAGAGCACTTGGTGGCTGCGGCGGGCCATGTCCACCAGTTCGTGCGGCCCGTCGCCCTTGGGCCAGAGCTGTGCGACGATCGACTTGTCCGCCGACACCGAGAGTCCGCACGGCCAGAGGTAGCTCAGCTTCCGCACCGCGACCATCGCGCCGCGCGACGCGTCGCTGACATCGACGTAGCCGACCGCCAGGCCGGCCGCCGCCTGGCCGTTGATCGCGTAGCTCTTCCACTTGCCCGCGAGCACGCCCGCGCCCGCTGCCAGGGCCCCCTCGGCGGCCCCCGCGTTGTCCGCCAGCGCCCCGCCGACGCGCACCGTCGCGTCGCCCACGTTGGCCAGCGGAGCGGCCAGCGTGAAGCTGTCGAACGTCAGTTGATGCCCGCCGCGTCCGTAGGCCGAGTTCTTCAGCGTGTAGTCCGCCATCACCGTCGGCTGGCCGGCGTGGAAGTGCAGCCGGCAGATGAACCCCCAGCCGTCCGGCGTCGCCGGCGTCACCGACTCGACCTTGAGCACCGCCATCATCGGCCCGCGGTAGTCCCAGCTCACCGCCAGATCCTTCTGCGCCGAGCCGAAGTTGTCCGCGTTCATCACCGCGCCGCTCTTGTCCGAGCCGTTGACGATCAGCTCGCCGTCGGCGAACTGCCCGTCGCCGTTGTCGTCCAGCCAGACCTTGTCCAGCACGTTGAAGCCGCCCTTGCGGACCGCAACCTTCAGCGGGCCGGTGACCACGGTGACCGCGTTAGCCGACTCGTCGATCTTCAGCCCGCCGCCCGGCGCCGTCGCAGCCGGCGCGTTGCCGCGCCCGTCGTCGCGGAGGGTGTACTTGACCACGCCGCCCCTGGCCACCTTCGCGTTGAAGCTGACCAGCAGGCCGCGGATGCTGAACGAGTCCGGCCAGTATCGCCCCATCACGTCGAACTGGGCCGGCACGTCCTTGCCGTCGGCGTCGACGACGCGGAACTTCGTCGTGTCCTCATAGGCGCCCTTGGACAGCGGCACGCCGACGCTGACGGGGCAGGCGTCGGCGTCGGTCGCGTTGGCGCCGTCGGTGACGCGGAGTTCGACGTTCAGATCGGCCAGCAGGGCGGGCGGAGCGACGAGCAGTGCAACGACGGCGAACATCAGCAGGCGGCGGCTCATGGCGGATCCTTTCATGCCAGCGAAGGAGTGCGCCGGCGATCCGCCATCGTAACGAGTCGGCCAGGGACGGAAAAGGGTCCGTCGCGCCGACGATCGGCGCGCCTTCACCAGAGGCACGTGCGCTCAGGCCGACGTGCTTGCCGTGGGGCGCTGCTCCGGCTCACCAGGGCTCTTCCAGCGGGACGGGGCAGTGGGCTTTGCGGTCGCAGGTTTCGCACTCGTGGCCGTTCCAGATGGCGTCGAGCATGTCGATGACCGGGTCGATCAGCCGAAGCTCGTCGGTCCAGATGCCGGCCTCGAAGTTGCGCCGCCGCGGGCTCTTGGCCCCCAGGCCCGCGCCGGTCAGGTTGGCCGACCCCAGATACATCAGCCGCCCGTCGGCGATCAGGGCCTTGGCGTGGATCCGCGGACAGCGGCGCATCGTTACCCCGGCCGGCCGGCGGCGCTTCAACTCCTGGAGGAACGGCCCGCTCGGCGTGCCGCTGTGCAGCAGGCGGACATCCACGCCGCGCCGGCCGACTGCGTCCAGCCGATCGACGATCGACTCGGCCCGCCCGCCCCGGCCCTGAGCCGGTCGAAGGGCGGCCGACGGCAGGTGAACGTCCTTGAGGTCCGCGGTCGCGATGAACAGCCGGTGGCGGCACGCCCCCAGCGCCCGGGCCAGCGCCTTGTCCGCGTGATCGGCATTGAGGATGAGTTCGACCACTCCCCTGTTATCGACCGACCGCGCCCGCTTCCGCCAGCGCTGGTGGCTGTTGAAACATTCAAGAGAAATTTTCAGTCACCACAGAGGGCACAGAGATCACAGAGGAGGTCAAGAACCTCATGAAATGCTCGAAATCAGAAGTCTTTCAATACTCCGGACTCTGTGCCCTCTGTGCTCTCTGAGCATTCTTCACAATTGAGTTCGCCGCTGAGGCGCAGAGGCGCTGAGGGAAAGGACTTGGAACAAGACCGGCGTCAGAGGAAACAAGAATACTCCGATGCGAGGTCTTTCATAAACCCTTGTCCCTCTGCGACTCAGCGCCTCAGCGGCCAATTATGAAAAGTCCTGAGGCACAGAGACACCGAGAAGATGAAATCGAGGACATGAAGAATCGGAACGCTATCCCTTCCTCTCTCGATCTCTCTGTGCCTCTGTGCCTCTGTGGTTAGTGAAGACTTCTCTTGCAGGTTTCAATAGCGCGCCCTGCCGGTAGAGGCACGCCGCGATGGGGGATAGATCCTGCAACCGGTCGCCCAGGCCGGCGGTGGCGATCCGCGTCGTGGCTGCCCGCGCGGGCAGCGCTTCGCGCTCCATCGCCTCGCGGACCTGCTGCACCCACTGCGGCCCGAATCGGGCGGCCAGCGAGCCCAGCACGATCACCTGCGGGGCGAAGATGTCGGCGAGCATCGCGGCGGCCTGCCCGGTCCGCCGGGCGGCCTCGGCGAGCACCGCCGTCGCCTCGGCGTCGCCGGCGTCGCGCAGCTCGATCAGCCGGCGCGGCTCGACCGGCCCGTCGAACCGCGCGGGAAACAGGAACGGCGCCAGCAGCGAAATGCCCTGGCCGCCCGCGAAGCTCTCGATGCAGCCGGCCTTGTCGAACACCACCGGCCCGTCGTCGGCGATCCGTACGTGGCCCAGTTCCGGCGACGCTCCCCCCGGCCCGCGCAGCACGCGCCCGTCGATCAGCAGCCCGGCCCCGAATCCCGTGCCGCAGGTGAAGTAGGCGGCGTGCGTGCAGCCAGCGGCTGCGCCCCACAACCACTCCGCCAGCAGGCAGGCCGCGGCGTCGTGCTCGACGACGACGGGCAGGCCCAGCTCATCGGCCAGCCGGTCGGCCAGCGGCACGCGGTCCCAGCCGGGCAGGTGCGGCGGGCTGAGAATCACGCCGCGGACCGCGTCCATCGGGCCGCCGATGCTCACGCCGACCGCCGAGACGCCTCGATGCGCCCGCCGAAGGTCGGCGGCGTGGTTGAGGAACTCGGCGATCATCGCGTCGGGCCCGCGATCGGCCTGCGACGGCCACTGCTGCCGCGCGACGACACGCCCGCCGCGCGACGCAACGACGGCGGCGCTCTTGGTGCCGCCGACGTCCCAGCCGAGGATGAGGTCACTGCCGCTCATACGGGCATCCTATCGCGCCGCGGGCACGGGGCCAAACGCCTCGACCCGTTCGGCGACGCGTCGCAGGCGGTCGAAGACGGCGGCCGGCGGCGTCGTGTCGCTCACGCCCAGGATCAACCGGCTGCCGTCGCCGATCTGCTCGAAGAAGTCGTCCATGTAGGCCTCGAACTGCGCGTCGCTCATCGCGTCGGCCAGCAGCGCGACCGACGGCACGCCGCCCATGATCGTGATCCCGGCCGGCGACAACACCTCGCGGTGCTCGCGCATCGACAGGCTGGTCATCGGTGCGGGGCAGACCGAGTCGGCCACGTCCACCCCCGCGGCCACATAGTGCGGCAGCAGCCCGCGGTTCTCGCCGTCGGTGTGCGTCAGCAGGAACCGCCCGGCGGCGTGCAGCCGGTCGGCCAGCCGACGCAGCCACGGCTCGATGTGCCGCGCGAAGAACGGCGGCGGCGTCACGCCCGCGTCGTAGTTGGCCCCCAGCAGGCAGACCTCCGCGCCGCTGGCGACGGCCACGTCAAACAGCCGCTCGTAGTAGCCACTGATGGCGTCGGCCAGCTCGGCCAGCTCGCCGGGATGGTCGGCCAGCTCGAAGAAGAACCGGTCCAGGGGCATCAGGTCGCGCTGGATGTGCTGCATGGGCGAAGCGGCCAGGCTGACGCACGCGACCGGCAGGCCGCGGTCGCCGACGCAGTCCGCGAACGCCGCGTAGCCTGGCTCGGGCGCGACGCGCAGGCTGCGGAAGATGTGCGTCAGCGGCGCGTAGTCGGCCGGCGACGCGAAGGCGTGCCGCTCGATGTGCGTGATGCTCACCCCCGCGCGGCGCATCGCTTCGTCGTAGAGCACGGTCGTGCGGACGGTCCCGGCCGGCGTGTCGTATTCGACGTGCGTGCGGTCGCCGTCGCGTCGGACGCGGCGTTCGACGTCAGCCAGTTCCGTGTGCGCCGGCAGCGTGTGGATGTTGTAGAGGCCGAGGGCGCGGTCGATGTCGTCGGCGTCGGTGCGCAGTTCCTTCAGCGGCGGGATGACTGCGTGATAGCCCCAAGCCAGCGCGTCGGTGAAGTCGCGCAGCGAAGTCTGCGGCAGGTGCGGCGGCAGCGTGCCGGCGCGGCGGTTGGCGGCGAACCAGAGGTCCAGCCGCGGCGCCCAGGGGATGCGGTCGATCGGCTCCCCGCGGATGGCCGACAGCATGCGCTGGCGATGGGTCATGGACGTGCCCCGTGCGGTGCGGCGGGCTACAGCCGCGACAGGTAGTGCTTCTCGATGCGGGCCAGTTCCGCCGAAACCGCGGCCTCCAGCAGCGGCCGCCGCTCGGCCGACAGGATCGCCTCGGTCCGCTCGCGGGCGACGGCCGACAGCGTGCGGCCGCCGGCCTGCTCCCACGCGTCGCGCCGCACGCGGCAGAGCAGCCGCGGCTCGTAGAACTCGCTGCGGAAGCGGGCCATCGTGTGGTCGCTGCCGAGGAATTCGCCGGCGATGCCGGCCTCGCGGACGACCTGCTCGGCCAACTCCTCCTCGCCCGCGGGCGCCCCGCGCAGCAGGCGGCGGACCATGCCGACGATTTCGTCGTCCATCACCGCCTTCACCGGCGAGATCGACTTCTCCGACTCCAGCGAGCCGACGCCCCAGACGACGTTTACGCCGGCCTGGGCGTGCGCGATCGCCCCCATCATCGTCTCGGCCGACGCCTGCTCGTCGGGGACCATCGCGTCGCTGCCGATCCATGACAGCGACGGCAGATTGCAGTGCCGCGCCAGCGCCGCACCCAGGCCCGCGAGCAGACAGGTCTCCGGACCGGCCGTCACCGCCGACGCCGTCCTCATGTCCAGGATGTGCGCGAAGCCGAGGTTGTGGATGCAGGGCCGGCCGGGCTCGATCACCTGGTTGACGACGATCCCGGCGAGGATTTCGGCGTGGCCGACGGCCGCCGAACCGGCCAGCGTAATCGGACCGGACGCACCGGCGACGGGTTCGCCGTTGACCGTCACGGGGATCCTGTCGCCGGCGCTGCGCAGGTAAATGTCCAGCGCCAGGTTGGTCCAGCGCAGCGGACCGTGCGCGGTGAAGCCCATACTCAGCACCGGCCGATCGCGCAGCGCCGCCCCGCCGGCCAGCACGCGGGCCATCTCCCGCATCGCCTCGGCCCCCTCGGCGGTGAACGAAAGTGCCCGCAGATGCTTTCGACAGTTCTCGGCCATCACACGCAGGCCGACGAAGTCGCGCCCGCGCGGCGGCACGTCGCTCATCGCCGTTCCGACCACGCCGTGCACGGACCCCAGGGCGTCGATCAGCCGCGCCCACGCCGCCAGGTCGGCCGACGCGATCTCGCGGCAGCGCCCGCCCGGCTCGATCCAGTTCAGCGCCGCCCCGGTCCAGAACAGCGGGGCCGTTCCCGCGCCGATTTCGACGACGCCTCCGTCCAGCGATGCCAGCCGCACCCGCGGCGGGGCCGTCGCCAGGCGTTCGGCGATCATTTCGCGGCTGATGCGGACGACGTTGGCGCCGTGGCCGGGTGTGGCTCCGGCGGCCAGCATGAGGCGGATGATTTCGCCGTGCTCCAGCCGCACGCCGGGATCGGCCAGCAGATTCAGAGCCGTGTCGTGAATTCGGGCAATGTCGGCGGGTGGAAACATCTCGGCTCCAGTGCGAAGCGCCGACCGCAGGGCCCTGCGCCGCGACCCCTCTGCCCGTGAGCGAGAGGAGGGGAAGCCGGTCGGCCTACTGCACGCCGCGGCGGGCGGCGGCCTCGGCGACGCGCTCGATCGCGATGTGGTACGCCGCTTCGCGCAGCGTGCACTTGTCGCGGGCGGCGACCTCGGCGACGCGGCGGTAGGCGCCGACCATCACGTCGCGCAGGCGCAGGTTCACCTCGTCGATCGGCCAATACAGCTCCTGCCGGTTCTGCACCCACTCGAAGTAGCTCACGGTCACGCCGCCGGCGTTGCAGAGGATGTCGGGGATCACCCGCGTGCCCTTGTCGGCGATGATGTCCACCGCGTCGGGGGTTATCGGGCCGTTGGCGGCCTCGGCGACCAGCCGGGCCTTCACCTGCGGGGCGTTGGCGGCAGTGATGGCGTTCTCCAGCGCCGCGGGAACCAGAATGTCGGCCTCCGTGGTCAGCAGGTCGTCGCGACCCATGGGCTCGCTTCCGGGGAACTCGGTCAGCGGATTGCCGGCGGCGACGTGGGCGATCAGGCCCGGCACGTCCAGGCCGCCCGGGTTGGTCACCGCGCCGAACTCGTTGCTGACGGCGACGACGCGCGTGCCGGCTTCGTGCAGCAGCCGCGCGCTGACCGAGCCGACGTTGCCGAAGCCCTGCACGGCGGCGGTGGCGCCGGCCAGCGGGAGCTTCATGTCGCGGGCCGCCTCGACGATGGTGTAGAAGACGCCGCGGCCGGTGGCCTCGCGGCGGCCCTGCGAGCCGCCCATCGTGACCGGTTTGCCCGTGACCACGCCGCGGCGGTACCGGCCGGTCATCATCCGCCATTCGTCAAGGATCCAGGCCATCTCGCGCTCGCCGGTGTTCACGTCCGGCGCGGGGATGTCCTTCTCCGGGCCGATGTCGTTGGCCAGGATCAGCGTGAACCGCTTGGTCAGCCGCTCCTTCTCGGCCAGACTGAGCGAGGCGTAGTCGATGCTGACGCCGCCCTTGGCGCCGCCGAAGGGGATGTCGACGACTGCGGTCTTCAGATACATCCAGAAGGCCAGGGCGGTCGTCTCGGCCAGGTCGACCATGGGGTGGAACCGCAGGCCGCCCTTGTAGGGCCCGCGGTCGTCGTTGAACTGCACGCGGTATCCGCGGCAGACGGTCAGCGAGCCGTCATCGCGCTGGAGCGTGATGCGGAAGGCGATCGACCGGTCGGGGGTCGTCAGGTGGCTCAGGATGTCCATGTGGGGGTAACGTCGGGGCAGGTCCAGCGGCTCGGCGTAGCGGTGAAAGTGCCGCTGGGCCATCTCGAACACGTTCTGGCTCATGACGAGTTCTCCGGTTGCTTGCCCGGGGCGGCGCATTTCGCCCCGAGGCGAATGAAGGCGGCATTGTATCGACCGCGTCGTCGGCTTGGAAGGGGGACGTTGCCGCCCGGCTGAGCCTTGTCCCCACCCGCGCGGCGCGATACGTTGCTGCCAGTAAGCGCCACTTCGCTTGGAGTCAGCCGAATGCAGGCGACGGAGAAGACTTCACTGGGCCAGGCGCTGACGCGGTATCCCGACGCGCTGGATTACCTGCGGCGGATCCTGCGGCGGCTGGCGGCGGTCGCGCCGGTTCCCGACGGGGGCGATGTGCTGGACGTCGGGGCGGCACAGGGGCTGTTCGTCGCGGCGGCCTGGGCGCTGGGCTATCGGGCGGCCGGCATCGAACCCTACGGGCCGGCGCGCGAGCTGGCGGCCCGCGTCGGACGCAAGCTCGGCGCCGAGGTCGAGCTGACGGCTGCGTCGGCTGAGCGGCTTCCCTTCCCCGACGCGAGCTTCGACCTGGTGCTCTCGACCGAGGTCTGGGAGCACGCCGACGACCCGGCGGCCGGCACGCGCGAGGCCTTCCGCGTACTTCGCCCGGGCGGGTGGTTCTGGCTGGCGACGACCAACGCGCTGTGCCCGCGGCAGAATGAGATCGCCGCGTTCCCCGCGTTCAGTTGGTATCCCCTGCGGCTCAAGCGGCGGATCATGCGCTGGGCCCAGGCGCGCCGGCCGGCGCTGATCGGCCACAACGATCGGCCGGCGATCCACTGGCACACGCCCGGCGGCTGGGCGCGGATGGCCCGCGACGCGGGCTTTGCGACCGTCTACGACCGCTGGGACATGCGGCTGCCCGACGAGGGCGGCCCGGCCCACGCGGCGGCGCTTCGGCTGATCCGCTCTTGCCGCCTGACGCGCTGGCTGGCGTTCGTCGTCTCCGAGGGCACGGTGCTGGCGGCGCGGAAGGGGTAGACGCCGCGGCTCGGTCGCGTGTTTCAATCGGCTGACGCCTGTGGTCTAATACGTTCGATGTCCCGACTCTCCTGGACGGCTGCGGTCCCGACGCGCGATCGGCCGGCGTCTCTGGCCAGGCTGATCGACGCCCTTCTCGCACAGCAGTTGCCCCCGCGGCAGATTGTTATCATCGACGACGGCGAATTAGAGACCGGCCTCGTCGACGGCTGGGCCGAACGGGCCCGCAGCGCCGGCGTCGCGTGGGTCTACCGCCGCAAGGAACGCCCCGGTCGAAGCGTGTCGCGCAACCTCGCGATCGACCTGGCCGACGGCGACGCGGTGATCTTCTTCGACGACGACTGCGAACCGGTAGCCGATTTCGCCGATCGGCTGATCGCGGCGTTGGAGGCCGACCCGACGGGCCTGCTCGTCGCGGTCGAGGGGCAGACTCAGCCGCCCGGCGGCCCCGACGCCCGCGGCCGACTCTATGACCGCATGATCCGCCTGTTCGGCCTGTGGCGGCTGCGGCCGCGCGGCCCGCGCGGCGGCGAACTGCCCCCGGGCGTCGAGCGGGCCGACTTCCTCGGCGGGGTCTGCGCGGTGCGGCGGGCGGCGCTGGTCGACGAGCGGTTCGACCCGGAGCTGACCTACGGCGAGGACCGCGAGCTGAGCCAGCGGCTGTCGCGCCGCGGCCTGCTCGGCCGAGTCGGCGGCGCGGTCTGCGTGCACCACGAGGAAGCGGTCGGCCGTGTGGGCCGATTCGCCCTGGGCGTGCGGATCGCCCGCAACTACCTGCGGGCGCAGGCCAAGCTGTTCGGCCCGGGCGGCTGGCTGCTCGGGGCGGTCGGCCTGCTGCTCTGGTCGCTGATGGAACTGGGCATGACCCTCGGCGGGCGGATCGGCCACGCGAAACTGTCGGCGGGCCTGCTCGTAGGCCTGCTGACGCCGACGGCGCGGGCGGGGGAGCGGAAGCGGCAATGAGCGAACCACGCACAGGCCGGGTCCTCTTCGTCCTCAACCGCCTCGCTCGCGGCGGCATGGAGCGGATGACGCTCACGCTCGGCGGCGAGCTGGCGCGTCGCGGCTGGCGGCCGGTCGTCGCCTGCCTCGCCGACGCGGGCGAACTGGCTGACGAGGCCCGGGCCGCCGGCATCGAGGTCGTCGATCGCCTGCTGCGATGCAAGCTGGACGTTCGCGCTGCCGGACGACTGCGCCGGTTGGCGGCCGGCGCGGCGGCGGTGGTCGTGGTCGATCCGGCCGGCGACCGGTTGTTCTGGGCGGCGATGGCGCGGGGCCGGCGGCGAGCGCCCAGCAACCCGCCGCTGATCGCGTGGGAGCAGACCTCGCCGCTGCCGGGCCGCCCGACCCTGCGGCCATGGATCAGCCGCCGCCTGGCTGGGCGCGTCGACCTGTTCGCGGTGCAGGGCCCGTGCCAGGCGAAGCTGCTGGCGGACATCGAACGTCTGCCGATGGATCGCATGGCCGAGTTGTCTAACTGCCTGGCGGCTGATCGGATCGCGGCGCTGTCGCAGCCGGGCGGCCGCGACGCGGCGCGGGCCGATCTGGACGTCGGGCCGGGCGAGATAGCGGTGCTCTGCGTCGCGAACCCCCGTCCGGTCAAGCGATTGGACCTGTTCTGCGCCGCGGCGGTGCGGCTGCGGGCGTCGCACCCGTCGGCGCGGTTTCGCGTCGTCGGCGACGGGCCGGGGCGCGGCGAACTGCTCGCGACGGCCGAACGGCTGGGCCTGGCGGCGCCGCAGTTCGCGTGGTTGGGGGCGCGGGCGGACGCGGACCGCCTCTGGTCGGGCGCGGATGTCGCCGTCTGCTGCTCCGACAGCGAGGGGCTGGGTGTGGCGATCCTGGAAGCGATGGCGGCGGGGGCGGCCGTCGTGTCCACGGCCGTCGGCGAGCACCCGACACTGTTGGGGGGCGGCGAGGCCGGCCTGCTCGTCCCGCCCGGCGACGCAGACGCGCTGGCCGGTGCGATCGCGCAGCTGGCCGACGACGCGGCGCTGCGCGGACGATTGGCCGCCAACGCCCGTGCTCGCGTCGCGGAGTTCTACACCGCGGCCCGGACCGCCGACGCGTTCGAGTCGATTGTGCGGCGATTCACCGCGTAGCAGGCTGCCGTCAGAACTCCACGTCCGCGACGTCCACCGTCTCCTTTGCGTCCTTCAGGCGGAGGGTCACGCTCTTACGCTGCTCGTCGGCGCGGCCGTAGTGGGTGTAGACGTCGAGCTGGAGCGTCACCGGACCCAGCAGCTCCACCGAGCGGCTGCCGTAGTAGTTGGCCTGCACCTTGTAAGTCCCGGTCATCGCCTTGCGGACGAAGTATTCCTCCGGTCCGTAGCCCTGCGTGAAGTCGCGGCTGATGTATCCGCCGATCGTCGTGCGGTTGTGGCTGTAGAAGCACTTCTCCGCGGACGGCTCGGTGACCCACAGGTCCATGTCGGTCTGGTCGGCGTCCCAGGTCATCACGATCCGCAGGTCCACGTCCAGCAGCCTGATCAGCCGACGGTCGAACGGCGGGTCGATCTTCTGATCCGGCAGCTCGCGGCCGAACTTCGCCCACAGGCGGTTGAGTTCCATCAGGGCGATCACCTCGATGCCCTCGAATCGTTCCCACTTGTTCATCACCACGTGGTCGAGCATCTCCATCGCCCGCTGGTAGTCGCTGGCGACGCGGCCGCGCTCGGCGCGGTCGGCCAGCACCAGCGCCAGGTCGCGCCAGCTCTGGGGCTCCTCGGGGCGCATCTTGCGTACCTGCTCGAAGACCTCGACGGCTTCGTCCAGCCGCCCGAGCTGCGCCAGCCGATGGCCGAGCACGCGGAGCAGGGCCGCGTTCTCCAGCTCCAGCTCGGCGATGTTGCTGAGCACCTGCATGCCCAGTTCCGGCTCGTTCACGGAGTAGAAGTAGTCCGCGCAGTCGAGATAGAACGCCGGCGACCCGGCGTTGTCCTTGCGGAAGTGCATGTAGACGTCGAACCGCTGGGCCGGCTTGGCTGCCCGCAGGTCGATGATGTAGGGCGTCTTGGGGTCCCAGGGCTTCAGGGCGATGCCGGGCTGCCCGCCGCTGCGCCCGGCGTCGTCCTTGCCGTCCAGGGCGGCGCCGCTGGCGCCACGCCCGCCGCCGACGCCGCCGGGGGCGTCGGGCTCGCGGGCGGGGGAGTTCTCGGCAGGTGTCGTGACGCTCTGGTCCTGGCTGCGGGGGGGCGCTGCGCCTTCGGGTGGGGCTGCTGGTCGCGGGGCAGGGGCGTCGCCGGCTGCGGGCGTCACGCCCGTGTCGCCGCCGGTGGCGTCGCCCGTCTGCTTGTATTTGAAGTTCTTGTCGTACTTGAACGACTTGTCCCACCAGTCGGTCCGCTCCTTCCACATCGCCAGCACGTCCTCGATCTGCTTGCGTTTGGCGGCATCCTCGGCCTTGCGGCGGAGGGCGATCTCCGCTGCGAACCCGTCCCGGACGGCGTCGCCCATTTCCGGCGGCGGGGTGATGCCGTACTGGAGATACTGCTCCAGCCGGTCCAGCACGATCAGCGAGGTGAACGGCGTGACGATGCTGTACTGCTTGCCCACCGTCACGATGTCTTCCCAGTTCCGCTCGGGCGCGACGCTCAGCTCGTCCACCTTGCGCATCGCCCAGTAACGGCAGGCCAGATTGCCCGCGACGGCCTTGTCGCGCGACAGCTCGAAGGCGTGGTGCATCGTCGCCCGGCCGCCGGCGCCGTAGTTCAGCGTCACCTTGGCCGTCTGCCCGCGGAGCTGGCCGACCAGCGTGAACCGCTCCCCGGCCACCGGCGTTGCGACCCGCGGGTAGAGCTGCGGGGCATCGGCGGCGTCGGCGTCGGCCGACAGGAAGCTGAACGGCTGGCTGCCGATTGACTCGGCGATGGCTGCGTCGTCGGCGGCCTGCGTCGCGGAGAGGTTGAAGTACTGCCCGCCCGCCCGGGCCGCGAGGTGGCGCAGCAGGACGTGGTTGGCCGACGGCGAGTCGGCGAAGACGTAGAGCGGGGCGTCGAAGGCCGGGAAGGTCTCGGCGCCGAAGGTGTTCAGCCCGTCGGTGAACAGGAGATACGCGTTTGGCGCGGCGTCGGCGGGGGGCGTGGCGACGGCGGCCAGCCGCGTGCCGCCGTCATACTGCACGGCCTTGATCGCGTCGATCAGCTTGCCGGCGTCGCCGTTGCCGATGGTGAACGTCTGCGGCCGCTCGACGGCGTTGCGGAAGACCAGCAGCGTGACCTCAACAGCGGCGTCCTTGAACCGCCCCAGCCAGGCCGAGAGCAGCTTCAGCTCGCGGGCGTGGTCGGACCGGCTGCGGCTGCCGGAGGCGTCCCAGAAGACGACGACCCGGCCGGGCGCCTTGGCCGGTGCGGCCTCGGCGGCCTTGGGGATCGCGACGTCGTTGATGATGAAGTAGAACTGCCCGTCGGGGGCCTTCTCGACGATGACGCCGGCCTCGTCGGCGCCGGGGACGGCGAGCGTCAGGCCGCGGTCGATCGGCTGGTTCTCAGCCGACCCTTCGGCGACGAACGAGCCGTCGGCCTGCCGCTCGAAGCGCAGCGCGACGTCCGGCCCCGAGGCCAGGGCGGGGGCCGCGGGCGCGGCGGCGGCGGTCACGCGGATCGAGAACGACTTGAGCTTGTCCCGGAAGTTCAGCGGCAGCGTGTAGAGCCCGCCCCTGCCGGTGAAGGTGAGCTGCGAGACGTATTCGACGCGGACGGTCCGCGTGCCGTGGGCGGGGATCGGGAACACCCGCGTCTTGAAGTTGTTCCCCTTGACCCACTCGACCAGCCCCGGGTCGATGCCTTGGCGGACGACCGACTCGAAGACCTGCCGGCCGCGGTCCTTCTCGACGACGACGCCGGGGACCATCCGCCCGCCGATGTCCAGGGCGTAGCCGGTCACGGTCGAACCCTCGGGCAGCGGGAAGTAGAGGTCGCCCGCGAGCACCCGCGGGCCGCCGTTGGCGAAGGTGAGGGTCATCTTCGTCTCAGCCAGGCGTCCGACCAGCCGGACATCGACGGCGACGGCCTGGACGGCCAGCGGTTCGGACTGCTTGTCGCCGGGGACCATTAGGGCCGGGGCGCGGTCCTGGGCCAGTGCAGCCGTGGCCAGCGCGAGGACCAGCAGCGACGCGAGTGGGGCCTTCCGTTTCATGGCGGGTCTCCGCAAGAGGGCGCGCCGCGGGCGCGCGGAGTATTCGCGATCCGATCCCATTTTGACGCCAAGCCCGCCCGCGGGTTCCCGCGGGCAGGCCAGGGGATAGTGTGCAGTCTATTGCCTTCCCGACCGGCGTCCAGGCCGCGGACGCCGGTTGATCTGTTCCCACACCCGCCGTTGGCCGATAAGTCTGGTAGTGACGATTCACTTCCATGCTCCCGCTGCGCGCCGCGCCAAGGCCGGACCCCAGCCGCTGGGCGTGCTGCTGCTGCTGGGCAACGACCGTCCCAAGGCCGACACCATCCAGGTCCTCCGCATGGTTCGGCGCATGGACCGCGCCCGCGTCCGCATGGTCGTCGCGTTCCTCGATCGGCCCAGCGGTCGGCCCGGCCCGGCCGGCGAGTGCGCCGGAACGATCCCCGACGAACTGACCGCCGCCGGCGCCGATGTCGTCCACTGGCCGCGCGGCCGGGGACTCTGCCCGTCTGCCGTGACCGAGGCCGCCCGGTTCGTACGCCGCCGCGACATCGACCTGCTGCACTCGATCTACCTGCGGGCCGACCTGTTCGCCGCCCGGCTGGCGTCGCGGACCGGCCGGGCGTGGGTCGCCATGCTCGGCGGCATCGGGGCCTACCGCCGCACACGCCTTCGGCCGGGTGCGGCACTGCTCGATCTGGCGATCTACCGCCGGGCCGATCACCTGATCGCCGTCTCCGATGCGGTCGTGGACGACTGGTCGGCGCGGCTGCACCGTCCGCGGGCCGACTTTACGACGCTGCGTCTGGGCGTGCCGGCGCCGCCGAGCGTCGAGCCTGCGGCCGACCTGTTCGGTCCCGATGCCGGGGCGGCGCCGACAGTGCTGTGCGTCTCGCGGCTGGACCGGGAGAAGGGCGTCGAGGTGCTGATCGAGTCGGCCGCCCTGCTGACGGGGCGCGGCGTGGCGCTGCGCGTGCTGATCGCCGGGGACGGGGCGTGGCGGGATCGGCTGACAGGGCTGATCGCGGCGCGGAACCTGCAATCGACGGTGAAACTGCTGGGCGAACGCGACGACGTCTGGTCGCTGCTGGCTGGCGCGGACCTGTTCGCAATGCCGTCGCACATGGAGGGGGCGCCCAACGCGCTGCTGGAGGCGGCAGCGGCGGGCGTGCCAATCGTCGCCAGCAACGTCGGCGGCGTTCCCGAGCAAGTCCGCGACGGACGCGAGGCGCTGCTGACGCCGCCCGGCGACGCGGAGGCCCTGGCTGACGCGATCGCCCGGCTGCTGACCGACCGGGCGCTGGCCCGGACGTTGGCAACCGAGGCCCGCGAGCGGTCGGCCCGCTGGTTCAGCGCCGAACTGATGGCCCAGCGGCACATGGAACTCTACGAGCGGATCGCCGGGGCGCCGGCCGAGCCGATGCACCGGCCGGGTCGGCCGCGGCGGGCCGACGTGTGCGGGCTGACGGTGACGGCGCTGGAGGAAAGCGAACTGGTGGAGCGGCTGGTCGGGGCGGCGGGGGGCCCGGGGCAGGAGCGAATGCACTACCTGAACGCCCACGTGTTCAACCTGGCCTGGCGGGATGAGCGGCTGTGGCGGAATTTGCGAACCTGCTCCCTGCTGTGGCCCGATGGAATCAGTGGCCGGTTCGCTTGCGCCGCTGCCGGCGTGCATCCGCGCGGGCGGCTGGGCGGATACTACTTCTGGTATCGGCTCAACGACGCGCTGGCCCGCGACGGCCGGCGGGTGTTCCTGCTGGGCGGGCGCGGCGAGGTGGTGGCCGAGTCGGCCGACATGCTGGCGGCCCGTTACGGGCGCGAGTTTGTTGCCGGCTTCCAGGACGGATACTTCGGGGCGGCGGAGAACGACGCCGTGATCGACGCGATCAACGCCAGCGGCGCCGACGTGCTGACGGTGGGCATGGGCACGCCGCGGCAGGAGAACTGGCTGGCCGACCACGCCGAGCGGCTGCGTCCGCGGCTGCTGTGGAGCGTCGGGGCGCTGTTCGATTTCATGACCGGCGCCGAGCCGCCGGCGCCGCGGGCGATGCGGATGGCTGGCTTGGAATGGTTCTGGCGTCTGCTGCTGGACCCGGCGGCCAAGGCCCGGCGATATCTGGTGGGCAATCCGCTGTTCGTGTGGCGGCTGCTGGGCGGCTGCGCGGGCGGCAGGGTTGACGCATAGAATGGGGAAACGCCGGCGCGAGCCTGCGCCGGCGGCACGCGTCTTGCAGAGGAAAGTGGGGATCGCTCAACGTCGGTGTGTCAACGATGAGCCAGGCCTTCCCATACGATCTCTCGTTGCCGCCCGAGGCCGGCCTGCCGCGGGAAGCGAGCTTCTACCTGTTATTGAAGCGGGGGATGGACCTCCTGTTCGCGCTGGCGATGCTGCCGATCGCCCTGCCGCTGATGGCGCTGATCGCCGTCGGGATCAAGTTGACCAGTCCCGGGCCGATCTTCTTCCGCCAGACCCGCGCGGGCAAGGACGGCTGCCCGTTCGTGATGCTCAAGTTCCGCTCGATGGCCCGCGACGCGGTCCGCGACCGCGGCTCGGTGCAGCTCCTGAACACGACCGACGGGCCGACGTTCAAGATCCGCCGCGATCCGCGGGTGACGCGGTTCGGGCGCTTCCTCCGCCGATCGAGCCTTGACGAGCTGCCGCAGGTCTTCCACGTGCTCTCGGGCAGGATGTCACTGGTCGGCCCGCGGCCGCTGGACGTCGACGAGATCCGCACCGACACCATCGCCGAGCGCGTGCGGCTGCGGATCAAGCCCGGCCTGACCGGCCTGTGGCAGGTGAGCGGGCGGAGCGACATCCCCTACCACGAATGGATCGAGCTGGATTTCTATTACGCCTGTCACCGCTCGTTGCTGCTGGACCTCCAGATTCTCCTCCAGACGATTCCTGCGGTGCTGTCGGCCCGCGGGGCGTACTGATCGCCTCCTCCCACGCCATCCGTGCAATCCGTGTTCGCCACGCTCCTGAGCATCCGCGGGATTGACAGATGGCTTGCTGCCGGGTATCGCATCGGAAACCCCCGCGCCGGGCGGAGGATCGCACCCCTTACGGCAGGCAGAGGCATGGCGCACTTCGATCTTTCGCCGGACAAACTTCGCACCTACAGGGCCCCGCGGCACGAGCCGGCCGACTTCGACCGCTTCTGGAAGCAGACGCTCGCAGACGCCCGCAAGCACGACCTGGACGCTTCGCTGGTCCGCGTGGACGAGCCGATCTATGAACTGGTCGACGCCTACGACGTGACCTATCGCGGCTACGGCGGCCAGCCGGTGCGGGCGTGGTTTATCGAGCCGGCCGGCAACACCAAGCCGCTGCCGACGTTCGTCAGCTTCATCGGCTACGGCGGCGGGCGGAGTTTCCCGCTGGATTACGTCTCGCCGGTGGTCGCGGGCTTCGCGAACCTTGTGATGGACACCCGCGGCCAGGGCAGCAACTGGATGCCCGGCGACACGCCCGACGACGCGACCGCGGGACCGCACTTTCCCGGGTTCATGACCCGCGGCATCGAGAGCCGAGAGCGCTACTACTACCGCCGCGTCTTTACCGACGCGGCCCGCGCGGTCGATCTGGCTGCCAGCCTGCCGCACGTGGACGCCAAGCGCATCGCCGTCGCCGGCGGCAGCCAGGGCGGGGGCATCGCGATCGCGGCGGCCGGGCTGTCCGGCCGAAAGGTCAAGCTCTGCCTGCCCGACGTGCCGTTCCTCTGCCACTACCGGCGGGCCTGCACGCTGATCAACACCTCGCCGTATAGCGAGATCGCCGGCTACCTCAAGTGCCACCGCGGGCGGAGCGAGGACGTCTTCGGCGTGCTGGACTACTTCGACGGCGTGAACCTCGCGCGGCGGATCACGGCGCGCTGCCTGTTCAGCGTCGGGCTGATGGACGACATCTGCCCGCCCAGCACGGTCTACGCCGCCTACAACAACGTCAAAGCGCCCAAGGCGATCAACATCTACGACTTCAACTACCACGAAGGCGGCGGCCCGTTCCAGTCGACCGCCAAGCTGGCGTTCGCGAAGAAACACCTCTAGACGTGCGAGGCCCGCATGGAGCTGCGTCGCAAGGCCAGGCCAACCCTGACGCCCGTCGAGATGGACCGCGGAGACGTGCTGCGGTTCGAACTGCTGGACGGGACGATCCGCACGGTCGAACTGCTGGAGGCCGACGCGCGGATCCTGTTCACCACGCTGGACGCCGGCGTGCTGCCGCTGAAGGAAGTCCGCGGCGGGCGGACGTTCTACGAGTTCTCCTGCCGCATCCGAGTTGACGGCGCCGAGCACGTCCTGCGGCGCGAGGTCCCCACCCAGCGGACGTTCGACGAGCCGTGGGTCATCGCCGGGATGACGATCTTCTTCGACGGCGCGGCCGACATCTTCACCTTCCTCCGGGAAGCCCACGGCGAATGCCGGCCGAAGAAGCACGCCCGCTTCGCGATCCAGGACGCGACGGCCCGCATCTGCCCGCCGCCGCTGCACGCCTGGTGCCCGCTGCCCAAACGCGGGATGGATATCTTCCGTGCCTTTCTCGGCGAGGATTGCTGGATGGGCCCGTACTTCGGGGCGTCGGCGCACGGCGGACTGGACATCAACCATCCTGCCGGCACGCCGATCCGGGCGCCGCTGGATTTCGACGATCAGTACTTCTTCAACACCGTCGCCGGCGGCGCGAACAACAACCGCCATCGCGGCCATCACCGCTGGCCTGACGGCAGCGAGTGGCAACTCCAGTGCCACCACATGACCCGCCTGACGGTCGCCGAGCACTCGCCGGTCGCGGCCGGCGAGCAATACGCCGACGGGGCCGGCGTGCTGAGCGGCTACCACGACCACAGCCACTTCGTCTTCCGTGTCGTCGAGTCCGACGGCGACGCGATCATGCTGGACCCGTGGATTCTCTTTCGACAGATGTATCTGGACATCGCCGCCGGCCTGGTCCCGGACCGGAGGGAGACCTGAGCGGCTGGTGCGGGGGCCGGGACGTCAGGCGGGCTTGGGGGCGTCGAGGTTGTGGGCCTCGACGAGTTCCTCGAGGGTGAGCTTTTCCAGCATGTGAAGCATGATGTATTCTTCCGCGGTCCGCGACGCGCCGGCGCCGCCGCGGAAGCGGCGGGTCAGGGCGGCGATGCCGCGGCGGCGGAACGACTCGTACATCTTCTCGGCGGCCAGGCTGCTCAGGTCGAACCGCTCGCGCGGCGTCTGAAGCACGGAGGCCGCCTCGTCCGGTCCGATGGCCGAGTGCGGCCCGGTCTCGACGTGTTCGCGGAGGCGGTCCAGCTCCGGCCCGCCGGTCATGAACAGGAACTCCTGGAACGCCAGCCGCTGGTCGGGGTTGATGTTCGACCCGCTGAACAGGTCGATGAAGCGGTCGTCGCATCCGTTGCGCATCAGCTCGAACAGTTCGCTGGTCCCCATGAGCGTGCCGAAGACGACCTTGGCTTGCCGGCGCGCCTCCCACACCGATTCGAGGATCGGGAAGAAGTCGCTCACCTGGTAGCTGAGCCGGTGCTCCCAGATCTGGCAGATGAGGGCGACGGCCTTGCGGCGGAAGTCGGCCTCCTGGTTGGTGTCGACGCAGATGCGGGCGAGGATTTCCTCGGCGATCTTCGTGTAGATGTACGTGCACAGCCGCCGCTCCACGTCGACGCGCAGGTTCTGCACCGACGCCGACGAGGGCACCGCGTCGGTCAGGATGTGCCGGGCCATCCGGAAGAAGTTCAGCTTGGCCATCAGCAGCGTGCGCCCCACCAGCGCCCGCATGGGCATGTGCATCTCGAAATCGAAGACGGTGCAGTGGCTCAGCGCCTCGATGAGGCTGAAGACGTCGCGGCGGCGGTCGCCGATCTGCTGCTCGCGGTAGACCGAGGGCGACTCGTGCAGCGTGCGGGCCAGCAGGTCCAGCCGCACGAGCTGCGACTTGATCTCGGCTTCGTACTGCCGGCAGACCTGCCCGCGGCCTCGGCGCAGCAGCACCAGCACGCGCCGCACCAGGTCGCGTTCGCTCGGCCGCAGGGCCTTCACCCGCTTGAGCTGAATCTTCATCACCATCACCGACGGCATCGAGCCATCAGAGTACTATCGGCCATTTGGCCTGCGATCGGCCAAGCGGCAATTTCTATCTTACCCTCCTGCCGCCCGGCGTTCCCGGCGGCCCGGGACAGGACGGTGCGCCTTCAGGTCTTGTGCTGCTCCGCCCGCCGCATCGCCGCGGGCAAGTGGTCGATCAGGTCCGGGGCGATCAGCGAGCGCGGGCCGAGGTCCTCGGCCGCCAGGTCGCCTGCCAGCCCGTGCAGGTGGACGCCCAGCACGGCCGCGTCGAACCGCTCCATCCCCTGCGCCAGCAGCGCCGCGATCATGCCGGTCAGCACGTCGCCCGATCCGCCGGTGGCCATGCCCGAGTTGCCCGTCGCGTTCACGTAGCAGCGCCGCCCGTCGGTCACGATCGTCCGGTGCCCCTTGAGCACGATCACCGGCACGTCCTCCGGCTCGGATCGGCCCCGGGCGAACCGGGCGACGGCCTCGGCGGCTGCGGCTTCGCGGTCGGACTGCACCTTCTTCGTCGACGTGCCCAGCAGGCGGGCCATCTCGCCGGGGTGCGGCGTGAGGACCAGCCGCGGCCACGGGTCGGCGTTCACGCGGCCCGACGCCGCGAGCAGGTTCAGCCCGTCGGCGTCGATGACCGTCGGCCCGCCGATCTGCGACGCCAGCCGCTCCATCAGCGCGACCGAGCTGTCGGTGAACGGGTCGTCGGCCTGCCCCCAGCCGGGCCCGGCCGCCAGCACCGTCCACTTGCCCGGGGACCGCAACAGGAAGTCCGCCGCCCGGTCCGGGTCGATGCGCCCGTCCGCGCGGGCCGGCAGGGGGATGGTGAGGGCCTCGGGGACCAGCGTCGCGACGATCGGCTGGCTCGGCTGCGGGCAGGCGAGGCTGACCAGGCCTGCGCCGCAGCGCCCAGCGGCGCGGCCGACCAGTCCGAGCGCCCCGCTCATGCCCAGCGCGCCGCCGACGGCCAGCAGATGGCCGAAGTCGCCCTTGTGCGAATCGGCTGCCCGGTCCGGCAACGGCGGCAGTTGCGTGACGTGCTCCATAACGGTTCATCTTACCACCCTCCCTGACGCCTGCAAACGCCCGACGGCGGGCGGGCCAATCTTGCAGGCAGCGGGGGGCGACCTTAGAATCCCACCCGTGCGAAAAGTCATCCGCATCCTGATCTACTCCATCCTCCTAGCGATCCTCACCGTCGTGGTCGTGCTGGCGGCGCTGGTGCTGCGCACGCCCGGCTGGTACCAGCCGCGACACTACAGCGACGAGCAGTTGAACAACTTCGCCAACAACCTGGTCAGCGAAACGGGCAGGTTCCTCGACCAGGCCGGCATGGGTCCAGCCGACGAGCCCTTCGTCGTGGAGGTCACCGAGGAGCAGTTCAACGGCTACCTGCACGCGGTGGCCAAGATGGCCGGCAGCGGCCTGCCGAGTTGGCTGCGCGACCCGGCGATCGTCATCCTCAAGGACCGGCTGGTCCTGGCGGGCAAGCACGAGAAGACCGGCGACAGGCCGATCTCGCTGCACCTGCGGCTGGTCGTGACGCCCGACGCGGTGGATGTGCGCATCGAGTCGATCCAGGTCGGCTCGCTTCCGCTGCCGCGGCAGTTCATCACCGACCAGCTCTCGGAGATTCGCAACCGCCTGGACCAGGCCCTCCGCCGCCGCGCCGAGGCGTCGACGAAGGAGCAGGACCGCACCACGCGGATGATGACCGACCTGGGCGTCGCCTTCTTCGAGGCGATCAACGGCCAGCCGATGAAGCGGACCTTCAGCGACGCGGCCTGGGGCAATCGGCCGATCCGGCTGGAGAAGATCGAGCTGGCTGAGGAGGAACGGGAGGTGAGCGTCAGCGGCAAGACGCAGAAGAGCGTCGTGCCGCTGATGCGGCTGACTTTCGTGCCCGAGGGTGCGCCCGTCGAGGGCGGGCACTGGCACTGAGCGAGAAATATCGAACCGGCGCTGCGGCCGCGGACCGGCGCGGCGCCTTGCAGAGGGAGCGTGCGGCGTGAATGAGACCGTGGAGCATTTCGCGGACCGGCTGGCCCGGGCGGTTGCCCGCGCCGGCGGGCCGACCGTCGTGGGGATCGATCCGAACTTCGAGCGCCTGCCCGCGGACCTGCGGCGAAAGGCCGAGTCCACCGGCCGGGCGAGCGACCAGCTCGACGCGATCTTTCAGTTCTGCGCCGCCGTGCTGGAGGCCGTCGCGCCGGTTGCGGCGGCGGTGAAGTTCCAGTCGGCCTATTTCGAGGTCTACCGCGGCGAGGGCGTGGACGCCTACTACTCGCTGATCCACGAAGCCCGCCAGCTCGGGCTGGTCACCATCGGCGACGTGAAGCGCGGCGACATCGGCAGCACCGCCGAGGCCTATGCGGCTGCCCACCTGAGCGAACCGGCCGGCCAGACGCCCGCCGACGCCGAACGCATCCGCGTCACCGGCGACGCCCGGCTGGGCGGCGACCCGGAGCTGTCGCAGCGCCCAGGCATGGGCCCGGAGATATCGGCCGAGTTGGACCGGGCGGCCCCCGACGCGATCACCGTCAACCCCTACCTCGGCATCGACGGCGTCGAGCCGTTCCTCTCGTTGGCGGCCGAACTGGGCAAGGGCATCTTCGCGCTGGTGCGGACGAGCAACAAGTCGGCTGGGCAGTTGCAGGACTTCGCCGACGCCGGCGGTGTGAAGCTCTACGAGCACCTGGCCGGGCTGGTCGAGGGCTGGGCGTCGGCGCCGGGTCGGGTGGGATCGTGCGGCGACAGCCTGCTGGGCGCGGTGGTCGGGGCGACCTGGCCGCAACAGGCCCGCGAGCTGCGCGCGAAGATGCCGCACTGCATCTTCCTCGTGCCCGGCTACGGGGCCCAGGGGGCGTCGGCGGACGACTGCATGGCCAGCTTCCGCGCCGACGGGACCGGCGGGATCGTCAACGCCTCGCGTTCGATCCTCTATGCGTTCGACCGCGAGCCTTACAAGAGCCGGTTCGGCGGCGACTGGGAGGCAGCCATCCGCGCCGCCGCGACCGATTTCCGCGACGACCTGGCCCGGGCGATCGAGAAGCACTGCCCCAAAGCGTGACTAACCACGGAGACACGGAGGGCACGGGGAAGAAGAGAAGGCGAACGCAGAGGCGCAGAGCGGACAGAGGGAAGATGAGGCGGGTATTGTTCAGGAGTTTCGGCGGCGCTCTTCTTCCAACTTCATTCCCCCTCTTTCTGACCTCTGCCTCTCATCCTCTCTGCGTTCGCCTTCTTCTTTCCGTCTTGGTCAGTTGCCGGCCTGCGTCATGCGGGCCTGGTAGAGGCGGGCGTCGGTCTCGGTTGCGAAGTAGAGCCACTGGCCGCTCTTGGGATCCTGCAAACCGAAGTTGGTCTCGTAGGGCACGGGCTGGCCCGGGCCGTTGACGGCCTGGGCGGTCGCGGGGTCGGGTTGGGTCGGCTTGTTGCAGCCGCAGGCGCCCCACGCCAGCGTCGCCAGCAGCATGAACAACGCCGTGAGAAGTCGCCTGGACACCGGTCACCGTCCTTTCCTCGATGGTGCGAATTCCACCTGCCCCGCCTGTCAGATATAGTTGCCCGGGAACGCGGACAAGTCAACGCCCAACCGTCGGGCCAGGTTGCGGACCTGCGGCGGCAGGGGTATAAGTCCCTTGAACGTCCGGTTCGCGTTCCTTGTTTCGGCGCATCCCGGGGAGCCTGCCATGAACAGCCGCATCCTGCTCGCTGCCGCCGCGACGCTGCTGCTGGCTGCCGGGCTGCGCGGCGCCGACGTCACCCCGGCGGCGCCTGTCCCGCCTCCGCCGGACGCCCAGGACTACCTCCCGCAGGGCCGCGTGCAGGAGTACGGCCGGGCCATCCAGGAGTTCCTCACCCGCCAGCCCGACTCGCCCGAGGCCCCGCGCCTGGCGATGGACCTCTACATGCTCTTGCGCATCAGCGGCAACCAGGACGAGGCTGACAAGCTGCGCGGGATGGCGATCTTCAGCAACCCGCGGACGCTCCAGGGCGTCTACCTGGCCAGCACGCTCGCGTCGGCAGCCGACTACCGCGACATGATGAAGCACGAAGTCCGCCGCGAACTTGACGCCAACGGCTCGGTGGCGGCTGAGGCGTTCGTGGCTGCGCTTCAGATCGGCGTGCGGCGGTTCAAGAACGACCTGTTCAGCTACACCGACGGGTTCAACCTGCTGGTGGCCGCGGTCTGCGAATCCACGCCCCAGGCCGCCGCGGTCCTGGCCGCCATGCAGCAGGCGTCCCAGGGCGGTGCGCTGTCGCAGGCGACCCGCGACGCGGCCGCGACGCTGGCCGATCCCGCCCTTTCGCCCGGCGCCAAAATGCTTCGGATCGACCGGCTCGACGTCGTCGGCGGAGAGCTGGTCCAGGCCGTGCTGGCGCTTCGGTTGACCGACGCCGACCTTGCGGATCCCCAGATCGTCAAGTCACTCGTCGGGCGGCTGATCCGCGACGGCAACATGGCCGGGGCGCTGGAGCGGCTGGATCGCCTCCCGGCTGGCGGCGGGCCCGACGCATCGCAACTGCTCTTGTGGCGGGGTTGGTGCGAACTGTCGGCCGGCAAGCCGGACGCGGCGGCGGCGACGTTCAAGAAACTGCACGCCGCGGCCGCCGACGACCCCTGGCGGGCGATCGGCGATCGGCTGGCGGCGTCGATCCCCGCGCGGGCGGCCATGATGAAGGCCACCGTCGAGCTGCTCAATGCGACAGCCGTCAATCTGCGTCGCGGCGTGGGCGGGCTCGAGGTCCGGACCGAAGGTCCGCCCGGGGCGGCTGGGAACGTTCAGTCCTACGTGGGCATGAACGTGCGGGACAACCTGACGGTGATTCACGTCCGCCGCGGCGACCGGGTCCTGCTGGCTTGCCGGGTCGAGGGCGCCGGCGCACGCTTCTTCGCCCCGCGCGAGGGGGCGTGGTTCATGGTGTCCAGTGACTTCTTCCCCCTGCCGCCGGCGATCACGAGGTTCATGATCGGCGTGAAGGCGAGCGGCGGCGTGGCGTTCGACTTTCTGGCCCTCGGCCGGGGGACGCCGGCGCAGCTGGCTGACCTGCTCAACGGCCTGCTTTGCGGCGAGCTGTTCTTCACGCGGACGGGGCTGACCCGCCTGGTCGATGGCCTGGCCCGCGGCGGCTGGGCGCCCGTGTCGGTTCAGTCGGCAGCCGACGGCGCGTGTACCGCGACGTGGATTCATCCCAAGGCCAACCGGCCGGCTGCGACCGAGGTGATCTTCACCGTCAGCCGCGACGGGCAGCTCCAGGCTGTCAGCATCGGGCAGTGGCGGTTGGCTCTGCGCTACGGGAGCGAGGGGTCGTTCAAGCTCGACCCGCCGGCGATGCCCGACGGGCCCGTTCGCTCCGATGCCGACCGCGAGGCCGTGGCGGCGGCCGCGTCGGAGGTGTTCAAGCTCGTCGCCAGCCTCGGCCGAGCCGCGGCGACGGACATCCGCGGCGCCGGCGCGACGACGCGGCCGGACGACCAATAGCCTTGACCCGTTTTCCGATCCGGGCCACAGTGCAGGAGTGACCGGGGGTTGCCCCGTGGAGGAATGCCCTTGAACGCGAAGTGGATTGCCCGATACGCCGCGGTGGCAGCCGTCTGCCTGGCGGGCGCCGGGGCGCTGTGGGCCCAGCCGGCGCCGACGAGCCGGCCTGACGACCTGGCCGATGTGCCGGCTGGGGCGCGGGACCTGCTGAACCTGATCCGCCGCATGGGCGACGAGCGGATGCCCGATCCGCGCGACAGTCAGGCGTTCACCGCCTACGACTATCGGCTGAAGGAGGCCGCCAAAGCCCTGGGCAGCCTGCGCGAGCGGTTCCCGGAAGTGGCCGCCCGCGCGGACGTGCGGCGGGCCGAGCTGGAGATCCTCTTCGAGTCGGCGCAGATTCGCGGCGACGTGGAGATGCAGGCCCTGCGCGGCGCCGTAGCCGGGGTGCTGGCCGACGCGACGGCGTCGCGCGAACTCAAAGCCCACGCGGAGTATCACCTGCTCAACGCGGACCTGCGCAAGAAGGCGGTGACCGAACCGGCGGCGTCGCCGGACAAGACGCCTGCGTGGCTGGAGCCGGAGCTGGACCGCCGGCTTGAGTTTGCCCGCAAGTACAAGGACCTCGACATCGGCCGCGAGGCCTACGGCGAGGGCGTGCTGCTGAAGGTGCAACTGAACGGCTACCCCAAGAGCCTCAAGCTCGTGGATGAATTCATCGCCGCGTATCCCAAACAGCCCGACGCGGCGGCCGTCCTGCTCGGCAGAATCGCCGTGGACGAATACAGCCGCCACCGCGACGGCTGGGACCGCGCCTGGCCTGTCCTCCAGCGGATGCTCGCGGAATATCCCGAGCAGGAGGTCACGCGGCAGGTGGTCGGGCCCCTGGTGCTGCGGCGGCTGCTGTCGGCGCCGGCGGAGGGGACCAAGCTGATGGCAGACCTGACCAAGGACTACCCCGGCAACGAGGCCGTTGCGACCGTCTGGGCGCAACTGGCTCGGGACGCGTTCGAGAAGGAGGACGCGAAACTCCTGGCCGATCGGCTGAACCTGCTGGCGACGACGTTCAAGACCTGCGACGCCCGGGCGGACCTGTTGGCCAACCTGGCGCTGGAGAGCTATCGGGCCAAGGGCATGGACGCGGCGACGCCCTACGTGAAGGCCCTCCAGTCCGACTTCCCGAAGAACGCGGCGCTGCCGGCGCTGATGACCCAGCTCGCCCTGCGCGAGGTCCACAAGGTCGGCTACCCCAAGGCCCGCGACTTCGTGCAGCAGGTCGTCAAGGACTACGGGCAGGACGAATCGACGGCCCGGCTGAAGGGGCTGGTCCGCCGCCACGACGCCGCCGGCAAGCCGTTCGACCTGGCCGAGTGGAAGTTCAAGGCCGTCGATGGCCGCGAAGTGGACCCGACACAGTGGCGCGGGCAGGTGGTCGTGCTGCTGTTCTGGGCGTCGTGGTCGACGCGGTCCACCGCGGACATGACCAAGCTGATCGCCCTGGAAGACCGCTTCAAAGACCACAACGTGCGCTGGGTGGGGATCAGCCTGGACGCCAGCCGCCGCCAGTTGGACGACTACCTTGCGGAGGTGAAGCTGCCCTGGCCCAACCGGTTCGAGCCCGAGGGACCGGAGTCGAAACAGGCCGTCGCCTGGGGCATCGGCGCGACCGACCTGCCGCTGGCGCTGGTGATCGCCCGGGACGGCCGACTGGTCAACGCCGGCGTGCAGGAGTCCGACGAACTCAAGGGCCTGCTGACCGCGCTGGCGGCTGAGCCCGCGCCCAAACCGTGAGCCGGGGCGGGGGGATTTTCGATTTCAGATTTCAGATTCTGGATTTCAGATTGCCGCGATGGCAGCCAGCCGCATCAAGTCCTTCAATCCGAAATCGAAAATCCGAAATCTCAAGAGAACTCCGCTTCGTGGTCCTCGGCGTTTGTCATTCGTGGCCCTTCGTGTTGTTCCTTTCCCTCCTGACCGGGGGTACAAACCGGAAGGGACGCCCGCGCGGGCGTCCCTTCGGCTTCTCTCGAACGCGTGACTGGCCTCCCGCCTTCTGGTCAGGCGACTTTCTGCTGGCGCTGCTCGGTCTGGGCGAGGTAGGGGCTGCGGCGGCGACGGCGGCGCTTCTTGGTGCTGGGGGCGACGACTTCCTTGGGCTCGGCGTTCATTGCGATCTCCAGCACGCCGCGGATCGTCGGGGCGAACAGGTCGGCGCCGATTTCCTCGGCCAGCCCGTCGGCCCGGTTGAAAACGCCGCCGCCGACCAGCACGTTCATGCCCGGGCAGGCGTTGATCGAGCGGATGGTGTCGATGAGGTGACGCACCTGCGGCAGTTCGCTCGGCCGCGACGCGAAAACCACCAGCGTCTGCGGGCGGACCTGGCCGACCAGTTGCATCAGTTCGTCGTTGGGCACGCCGCCGCCGAGGAAGTAGACCTCCCAGCCGTCGGCCTCGAAGCGGTCGGCCACGAGCTGGCCTGCCAGTTCTTCCGGCTCGCCGTCGCCGCAGGTGAGGATGACCTTCTTGCCGTGGGCGCCCATCAGCGGCAGGTGGGCGGCCACCTGGTCGCAGACCTGACGATGGATGCGGACGGCCAGCTCGTGCGTCGCCCGGTTGATGGCCTCGATGCGGAGCTGGTGGTCGAGCCGCTCGATGGTCGGCCAAAGCAGCGTGTCGTAAACGTCCTCGACGCGGTCGGCGGCGTCGACGGCCTGGGCCATCACGGTGCGTGCCTCGGCACGGTCGGCGTCGAGCAGGGCGGCGAGGTACGGCTGGTAGAACTGAGAGGCGTCGGCCATCGGGGCAACTCCCTTAGTAATGGTGCGGGTCCGTTCCTGCCATCCGTGGCGACTTGTCTGTTTGGGCGGGCCCGGTCCCAGGCCCGCGGGTGATTCGGTTTTGACACTGGTGTATCGACAGGGCTCCTGAAAATTCTTTACCCATTTTAACGTTTTATCTTGTCCAGATTGACATGCGGGTCTGGGTGGTCAGAGGTCGTAGGGCGTAAAGTTTGTGAAATGCGTATTTTACAGCCGTATCAGCGCACACCCACCGCGCGTTAAAATAGGCAAAAAAATCATAGGCCTGCTGCCGGTGGAAGTCCACCCCGGCGGCCGGGAATCTTCCCGGCGGGGGAAGGCGCCTCGGCCGAAGCTCGGCCAATGCCCGGCCAATGCCACAGGCCGCACGCGGCCGGTCCGACCCGACCCCGGGGTCGCCCCCGACCGGTCGCGTGCGGCCTGCGCAGTCGGCCGGCGTCCGGCGGGATTTCGGTTAGGTGGGACGCCTGGAAGCCCTCTCGCGTTAACCGGCGGAGGGGACTACAATGCGGCCCTCCCGGGAGTTCGACACTGACACTGGCGAGGAGATCATCATGCTCAAGGGCGGCGTGTGCGGGTTCGGGTGGGCGGGGCAGGACCTGACCAAACGCATCAGGCGGTTCTACGCCGACAAGGCCGACATCGTCGCGGTCTGCAACCGCAGCCAGGGGCGGCTGGACACCGCCCGCGACCAGTTCGGCATCAGCCAACTCACCCACGACGTGAACGAACTGGTGAACTGGGACCTCGACTTCCTGGCCGTCATGAGCACCAGCTTCGCCCACTACGAGCAGGTGATGGCCGGCGCCCGGGCGGGCCTGCCGATGCTCATCGAGAAGCCCATCGCAATGACGCTCCAAGAGGCCGACGAGATGATCGAGGCCGTCGAGAGCCGCGGGCTGGTGAATATCGTCAACTACTCCCTGCGGCACGCGCCTCTGTTCTACGGCATCAAGCAGTGGATCGACGAGGGATATTTCGGGCCGATCAAGACGATCACCGTGCAGATGTGGCGCGGGCGCGACTTCTGGGCCAACGGGATGCGATACAAGGTGTTCATGCACCCCGAGGAGTTCGGCACCTGGCTGATCCATCACATGTGCCATGCGCTGGACCTGGTCTACTGGCTGACCGGCCAACCGTTCAAGGAAATCTACTGCGTCACCGACACGACCAAGCCCGGCAGCGACGAGGAGGAGATCATGTGGTCGGTCGGGCGGCTGGCCGACGGGACGACCTTCCAGGTTTCCGATGCGGCGACGGGCATGGCCCGCGAGAGCGTGGGCATCCAGGGCCTGCGCCGCAGCATGTGGTACGACAGCGGCCAGAAGACGCCGCGGATGTACGTGAAGGAAGAGGGGCAGAAGCTCGAGCACGGTCAGGAGGTCCCGATTCCCGACCCCCCGCCCGGCGGCGGCAACGTCGCCCACCTGATGGAAGTGCTCACCGAAGGCAAGCCGTCGCGGGCCTCGCTGCGCGACGCGCGGGTGAGCCTGGCGGCGGCCATCGCGGCGAAGATCAGCGCGCGCGAGAACCGCGTCGTGCAACTGAGCGAACTGGATGCGAAGAAGTAATCGCGGCGGCGCGAGGGCGGGCGGCCGTCACCCCGCGCTCTTCATTCCCGCCAGCACGCTGCGGACCTTCTCGTCCATCGCGTCCTGGTCGGCGGTGAAGGCGTTCAGCCCGGCCAGGTTCATCAGTGCGTCCAGGCCGACCGTGCCATCGGCCAGCAGCGGCGCCCAGTTCTTCATCTTCGGAATCTTCCCCTCCCGCCGCGACAATTCGATCTGCTCGTCGGTCCAGTCGATCAGCAGGTTTCCGACGCCGTGATCGGCCAGCACCTTCACGAGGTCAGCGCCGGTCAGGTCGGCCGGGTCGCGCTGGTCCAGCGCGTCGCAGGCGGTCACCAGTTTGTCGGGAACTTCCCATAGCGTGTCCAGGGCGCAGTCCGACGGTTTCACGCCGTCGGCGAGCTTCACCTGCGGGTCGTCGCCGGTGCGGTCGGCCACCTCGACGTCGAGCTTGAGGAACTGGTCATAGGCCCCGACGGGTATGGTGTGGACGTCCACGCCGGCGAGGTCGGCCACCTGCCGGCCCGTGCGGATCGAAGCGGCGATCTGCCGCGTCGTCAGCCGATGCGAGTCGCGCAGGCCGCGCACGGCCCGCTGGCTGGCCAGCGTCGCCTTCTCGCCAACCTGCTCGCCGTCGCCCAGCTTGTTGTCGGCGACGAAGGAGTTAAGTCGCCCGAGGAAGACGTTGCAGAAGTCCGGCTTGGCGAACCGTGCGATCAGATAGTTCTGCCGCGCCGAGAAACCGAGCGTGAAGTTGACCGGCACGCCGGCGTCGTGGCATCGCCGGGCCGCCACCAGGCCCTGCGGCGTCAGCGGGATCTTGACGATGAATCGCTGCGGGCAGATGGCGTAGATGTTGCGGCCGTACTCGACCGCGCCGGGCGTGTCGGCGGCCAGGTCGGTGTGCTCCTCGACCGACACCCGGGCGTCGAAGGCCTCGACGAGCTTGAGCCCGTGCCGGGCGTTCAGCGCGTAAGTGACCAGCAGTTCGCGCTCGCGGTCGCCGACGTGGCGGCCGGCCCGTCCGCGGATAAGGGCGGCGGCGCGCGGGATCAGCCGATCGTACTGGCCCTTCTGGACCTCGCGGTTGAGCAGGCTGTTGTTGGTGGTGACGGCGGAGAATTCGCGGGTCCAGCGGCGTCCGATCTCCAGGACGTCGCCGGTGTCCAGCCATAGTTCGGTGCCGGCGTCGCGCATCTGCCGCCAGCGCGGATGCGACGGAAAGTGGCCGGCGAGCTGTTCAAACCTGGGCGAAAAGACTTCCGCGACCAGCTCGGCCAAAAAGCCTGCCAGATGGTCCGCCAGGTCCAGGTGCATAACCAAGCCCCTGCCCGACCCCCGAGAAAGAACTACTACCGCGTGGCGCGATATACCTACGGATCGGTGCTCGGCGCTGTCCGATCCGACAACCCCGACGCTACTGAATTATTTCACAAATCCGCCAAGAGTCCAGTCCGGCTCAGCCAATCGTGGTCGTTTTTCGCGGTCCCCCAGGCGGCTATCGGCCCTTTATCCTATCGGCCGGCAGTTCGTCTGAACTTCAGTCCTTCAGGCTCCTGAACAGGACCGACTTGAACTTCGCCGCCTGCCCGCCGCAGGTGATCTCGAAGTCAGTGGGGAATCTTGTCACGTCCCAGTGGGCCGACTTGTCCTCGGTCTTCTCGCCCGTCGTCTCGGTCCATGCAAGATCGACGCCCAGCTTCGCGCCGGGCGGCTGCGGCAGATCGTAGTAGGCGTAGAGGCGGATCGCGTTGACGCCGCAGTACTGCTTGCCGCGATCGAAGCTGTTGTCGCCGGCCAACGTGAAACGGACCAGCGCCTCGGCCGTCGCGTTGCCCGGCAGGTCGATGATCGCGTTGCGTTCGAACTGGGCGTTCTGGCTGTTGCGATTGCCCTGGATGGAGAAGGCGGCCGCCCACGTCCTGCCCCCGTCGAGGCTGTATTCGGCGTCCAGCTTCGGCCGCTGGCCGTAGTCCAGCGTGAACTGCCCGCCGACGCAGAGGCCCTTGATGGCTGCGGGGGCCGTGAGCTTGTAGACGACGTGGCCGGGGGCGTCGGGCTTGGCCGGCGTGAGCGACTTGGGCGTGTCCAGCCCGTCGGCTTCGACGTAGATGGCCGGGCTGGCAATGTCCTTGCCGGCCTTGACGAGTTGGACGACGCCGCGGTCCGGCCCGCGATAGACGGTCACCTTGTTCTTGCCCGGCTTCAGCCGCGGCAGCGACAGCGGGGCGATCTGGAAGGTGTTGGCGAAGGACAGCGAGTCAATGGTTCCGTCGCCGAGCGTGGCCCGAAGGAGATACTCGTAACGGCCTTCGATCCTCGGCGACAGGTTCACGTCGTAGGCGATGATTCCGCTGGCGACGTCCTTGGCTTCGGCGTCGCCCCATGTTCGGCCGCCGTCAGTGCTGACCTCCAACTTCAGGGGGCTGCCGGCGAGGTCGGTGACCAGTGCCTTCGCCTCCACCAGCACCCAGGGGCAGAAGACGCGGAAGACCGCGACGGCCGGCTTGCTGGCGTCGACGGCCACGAGTCTGCCGTCGGCCAACTTCACGTTCTCGCTGCCGGCCCACAGCAGGTCGTCCCGCGAAATCGTTTTGAGGTCCGGCCGCCAGACGAGCGTGCCGTTTCCGTAGGTGGTCTTTCGGCGGACCTCCTCCTGCGGGCCGGCGGGCTTCTCCTTGGGATACTTCGCCCACTTCACGAACTTGCCGGCGTTGGCGTCGTTCAGCGTCAGCGTCTCGCCCGGGCGGAGGTCCACGAACATCGGATGGCCGTAGACCGCCCGCTCGTTGAAGGCGTAGTTGTCCTTGCGCGAGAGGTAGAGGTCGCTGATCTTGCTGGCCGGGCCCCAGAACTCGTACTGCTTGTGAACCTCGTAGGGCAGGCCCTCGGGGTAGTAGGGGGCGGACCGCTCCGCCGGCTCGGTGAAGAGCTTGAGGTCTTTGCTCAGTTCCTCGACGGATGCGATCTGGCCGTCGGCCTTGCGGTGCCAGCCTCGGCCGTCGGCGTCGAGCATGTGCCAGGCGTCGCCGTAGAAGATTTCGGGGATCGTGTGGCCGGTGATGGTCCAGCAGCGGGTCTTGTATCCGGCGGCGGCCCACAGGTCGGTCTCGACGGGGGCGCAGACGAAGCAGGGCCCGAAGCCGTAGCTGTTGATGGCCTTGGCGAAGTCGCGGACGTTGCCGCCGGCGTCGGCTTCGTCGGGCGGCCACCAGTGGTAGAAGTGGTCGAGCATGAACTCCCAGCAGGCCCGGGCCTTCTGTTCGTCGGTCATGCCGGGCTTGATGATCTGCGCGAGCACCGACTGCACCGAGGAGCAGTCGATCGAACTGTCGGTGGTGATGCGGGGGTTGACCACGCGGACCTGGGCGGCCGCGACAGCCGGCAGACAGGCGACCAGGAGCAGGGCGATCCAGCGCATGAAGTTCACTCCGAGGGGATTCGGGCCCGTCAGTCCATCCACTATCCTAAACGCCGGCGGCGGCGGGAAGCGTCGGTGAAACCCGTCCGCCCCGTCAGGGATTGACGACGTTGACGGGTCGGCCGGCCAGGAAGGCGGCCAGGTTGTCGGCGGCGGTGGCCATCAGGCGGCGGCGGGCGGCCTGGGCGCTCCAGGCCATGTGCGGCGTGACCAGACAGTTGGGGGCCTTCAGCAGCGGGTTGTCGGCTGGCGGCGGCTCGACGGTCAGCACGTCGACCGCGGCGCCGGCCAATCGGCCAGCCGCCAGCGCGTCAGCGAGGGCCCGCTCGTCGACCAGCGGCCCGCGGGCAGTGTTGATGAGCATCGCCGTCGGCTTCATCGTCGCCAGGCGGCGGGCGTCGACCAGCCGCTCGCTCTGCGGGGTCAGCGGCGTGTGCAGGCTGACCACGTCGGCGGCGGCGAACAGTTCGTCCAGGTCCGCCCAGCCCGCGCCGGCCGGCAGCGCCGGCTCACGATGCGGATCGGCGGCCAGCACCTTCATGCCCAGTGCCAGGGCGATATGGATGACGCGTCGGCCGATCCGCCCGGTCCCGACGACGCCCATCGTCGCCCCGGCCAGTTCGACCTGCGGCGTGAGGAAGTAGCAGAAGTCGGGGCACTCGCTCCATCGGCCGGCCTGGGCCGTGTTGGCGTGAAAGCCGACGCGGTGGCAGAGTTCCAGCAGCAGGGCGAAGGTGAACTGGGCGACGGCGTCGGTGCCGTAGGTGGGCACGTTGGTGACCGCGACGCCGCGGGCCCGGGCGGCGGCGACGTCCACGACGTTGTAGCCCGTCGCCAGTACGCCGACGTAGCGCAGGCCGTCCAGGTGGCCGAGCGTGTCAGCCGACAGGGGCGTCTTGTTGGTGAGCAGGGCGTCGGCGCCGCGGGCGCGACCGATGATGGCGTCAGCGGGGGTGCGGTCGTGCACGGCGAAGTCGCCGAGCTTTTCGAACGCCGCCCACGACAGGTCGCCGGGGTTGAGCGCGTAGCCGTCGAGACAGACGATCTTCATCGTGCGTCCTCGGTGTCTCCGCGTCTCTTCTCTTCCTATCCCAGCAGTCCGACCGTCGGCAGCTTGCCCGCGAGCGGGGCGACGTAGGCCAGGAAGCTGTCGTTGATGTCGTTGGCGGCGCGGTTGATGAACTTGGGCGGCAGGTGCCGGGTGTCGCGGGCGACCTTGCTCAGGTCCACCAGCTCGTAGGCGACGCGGTAGGGCTTGTCGCTGACGCGGCGGATGGCGACCGAGCCGCTGGGCTTGCCGGCCAACGCGGCGCGGGCGGCCAGGCGGCCGACCTGGCGGGCTTCCCTCGCGTCGGTCTCGCTGACCACGCCGGGGAAGCAGCGCTGGAGGTAGCCGAAGGTGTCGGCGCGGACGCGGGCCTTGGGGGCGGCCGCCTTGACCAGGTTCACCAGGTGGGCGCCCAGGGCCCCGCCGGTGAGCAGCTTGTTGCCGTGCGAATCGACCGGGGCGTTGGCGTCGAGCATGGCCGCCAGCGGCTGCTCGCCCTTGCGGTGGATGCCTTCACTGACGGCGACCTGGCATCGGCCGATGCGGGCGAGGGACTTCTGCACGTCGGCGACGAAGCGGGCCTCGTCGAAGTCGGCTTCGGGGACGTAGACCAGGTGCGGGCCGGCGTCCTTGCTCGTGCGGGCCAGGATTGACGCCGCTGTCAGGAAGCCGGCATTGCGGCCCATGACCACGTTGATCTTCACGCCCGGCAGCGAGCGGTTGTCCAGGTCGTCGCCCATGAACGCGCAGGCGACCCAGCGGGCGGCCGACCCGAAGCCCGGCGTGTGGTCGTTCTCGCGCAGGTCGTTGTCGATCGTCTTGGGAATGTGGAAGACGCGCAGGTCGTAGCTGGCGTCGCGGGCGACCTCGCTGACGATGCGGGCCGAGTCGGCCGAGTCGTTGCCGCCGATGTAGAAGTACCAGCGGATGTCGTTCTTGCGGCAGACCTCGAAAATCTGCTGGCAGTAGTCGCGGTTGGGCTTGTCGCGGCTGGAGCCCAGGGCCGAGCTGGGCGTCGCGGCGACGAGGTCCAGCGTCTTTCGGCTGACGCGGGTGAGGTCGATCAGGTTGCCCTTGACCAGTCCGGCGACGCCGTGCCGCATGCCCAGGATCCTGCCGCCGGTCCTGCGGGCGACGAACTCCTCGACCACACCGACCAGGGATTGATTGATGACACAGGTCGGCCCGCCGGACTGACCCACGACCGCGTTGCCCTTGCTCTTTGCCATGTGGACTACCAGACCCTCTCGAGAAAACCAGTGTCGAAGTTGCCCTTGACCACGTCGGGGTGATTCAGGATTTCCAGGTGGAACGGGATGGTCGTCTTGATCGGCTCGATGACGAACTCGCCCAGGGCCCGACGCATGATGCTCAGGGCGTTGGCGCGGTTCTGGCCGTGGACGATGAGCTTGGCGATCATCGAATCGTATCGCGGGCCGATGGTGTATCCGGCGTAGGCGTGGGTATCCAGCCGCACGCCGCGCCCGCCCGGCGGGATGAACCGCGTGATCGTGCCGGGGCAGGGGGCGAAGTTGCGGGCCGGGTCCTCGGCGTTGATGCGGCACTCGATGGCGGCGCCGTTGCGCTTGATGTCGGTCTGCTTGACGTCGATCGGTTCGCCGCAGGCGACGCGGAGCTGCCACTTGATCAGGTCGTGCCCGGTGATCAGTTCGCTGACCGGGTGCTCGACCTGGATGCGGGCGTTGGCCTCGATGAAGTAGAAGTTCTCGTTGCGGTCGACGAGGAACTCGACCGTGCCGGCGCCGACGTACTTGGCGGCCTTGACGAGCTTGACGGCCGCCTTGCACAGCTCGCCGCGCGTCTTGTCGGAGATGTGCGGGCTGGGGGTCTCCTCCATCAGCTTCTGGTGCCGCCGCTGGAGCGAGCAGTCGCGCTCGAAGAAGTGGACCGCGTTGCCATGCTGGTCGCCGAGGATCTGCACCTCGACGTGCCGCGGCTGCTCGATGAACTTTTCGAGATAGACCGAGCCGTCGCCGAAGGCGTTTTCGGCCTCGGCGACCGCCGCCCGCAACTGGCTGCGCAGCGTGGCCTCGTTGTGGACGACCCGCATGCCGCGCCCACCGCCGCCGGCTGACGCCTTGATGATGACCGGGTAGCCGAGTTCGCCGGCGAGCTTGACCGCGTCGGCTTCCTCCTCGATCAGCCCGTTCGATCCGGGGACCGTGGGGACCTTGCACTCCTTGACCAGGCGGCGGGCAGCCGCCTTGTCGCCCAGGGCGTTCATCGCGTCCACCGGCGGGCCGATGAACTCGATCTTGCAACTCCGGCAGACCTCGGCAAAGTGGGAGTTCTCAGCCAGGAAGCCGTAGCCCGGGTGGATGGCCTCGACGTTGGCGACCTCGGCCGCGGAGATGATCTGGGCGATGTTCAGGTAGCTCTCGGACGGGGCAGCCGGTCCGATGCAGATGGCGTCGTCGGCCAGGTCGAGGTAGTGGGCGCCGCGGTCGGCTTCGCTGTAGACCGCGACCACCTGGACGCCCAGCTCCTTGCAGGCCCGGATGATCCGAAGGGCGATCTCGCCCCGGTTGGCGACCAGGATGCGGCTGAACATGGGGACCTCGCGGCTAGGGGGCAGGGGTCAGGGGCCAGGGGTCAGGGGTCAGGAAGACGATGCTGGATGCGCCTTGCGTCTCCAGCCTCTGGGCGTCAGCCCGGCTTGACCATGAACACCGGCTGGCCGTATTCGACCGCCTCGCCGTTGTTGACCAGGATCTTGGCGATCGTGCCGCGGACCTCGGCCTTGATTTCGTTCATCACCTTCATGGCCTCGACGATGCAGACGACGGTTTCCTCGTCGACGTTGTCGCCGGTCTTGATGAAGGGGGGATCGTCCGGGCTGGGGGCGGCGTAGAAGGTGCCGACCATCGGGCTGGTGATGGCGACCAGGTCGTCCTGGGCCGCCGCCGCAGCCTGGGCCGCCGCCGCGCCCGCCGCCGGGGCTGCTGGCAGGTGGACCGCCGGGGCCGCGACCGGGGCCACCTGGACCACCGCGCCGCCGCGCTTGAGGCTGAC
>JAJVII010000014.1 GCA_022072085.1 Phycisphaerae bacterium | reverse complement strand
AACGTGAACCGACACTGTCGGCAGGCCGGAACGACCGCCGAGAACCCGTGCCGGATATTCTACTATTGACATAGTATATCCGCTTTTTCGGCTTGCAAGGGGAATTTCGACGTGTGCCACGGATGCCGGGGCGCCGGCGACAGCACGCCCCGCATGACTCGGGCAAGGCCGGTTGCGGGCGGCCGCTCGCTGACGCTGGCAGCGGGCCTGGCGGGATGCACCCGGTTGGAACGGCGAGGAACGATCAGGCCCCGCGTCGGCGCCGGCTGGCGGTCAGCAGGCCCAGCCCGCCGACGGCCAACAGTCCCAGCGTTGCCGGCTCGGGAACGGCGGTCGCCGTCGTCACCTGGAACTCCACGTCGCTGACCATGGAGGAGGGGCCGGCTGACGACAGCACAGGCTTGTAGACATAGAAACCGAGGGCCTGCACGTCGTCGAAAGTGACCGAGGCGAAGGTGCCACTGACGTCGGAAAGACGGTTGTTGGAGTTGTATGGGTTGAACGCAGCCCACGTCTCCGCGGCCGGGTCGGCGATGGTGAACAGTCCGGTGGCCGACATCGTGCTGTTGCTCACGTAATACTGCGAGCCGTTCTTGACGACCAGGCGGTAGGTCACATTTCCGGAGCTGGCGATCGTGATGCTCAGGGGGGTGCTGGCATCCAGGGCCAGGTTGTCCAGGGCGTTGGCGCCGTTGAGGAAGTTGTCCTTGACCCAGACGATCGTCTCAGCGAACTCGCCGCCGGTGCCCCAGGCGCCGCCCACGTAGGGCTGGATCTTGTCGCCGGGGGAGCTGGAAATGACTCCGATATAGTTGGTGCCGGTCGTGTCGTAGCGGATGAAGTTGTAGCCGCCGTAGTAGAGGGCGCTGGACTGGGACTGGTCGTACCCGTTGTAGCCGCCGGGGCTGTTGACGGGGCAGAAGTACGCCCCGGCCGTGTCGCTGAACGGCACGTACTTGCGATAGTCGGGCGTGGCGGCCCCACCGTAGTCGTTGGTCAGATTCTCGACGGTGGCCGCCCTCTGGTGGCCGGCGATGCCCCCGCCGTTGGTGATGTAGTTGGGCCCGCCCCAATCGACAGCCATGACGGCTGCGTCGGCCAGGCTCGGACACACGGCCAGAGCAAACAACGCCATCGCAGTTGTCAGAAGCCCACACCGCTGAGTCATGGATGTCTCCTTTTCTCGATCTGGCTCGGGTCTTCCAATTCGGCTTCCGCTACCGGATCAGGTCGGGCAAGATTCCCCGGACGTTATTGACCCCTGCAAAAGGAGTCTTCATTCACCACAGAGGACACCGAGATCACAGAGGAGGTCCGAAACGTCAAGAAATGACCGAAATCCAGAATCTTTCAATACGTCTGACTCTGTGCCCTCTGTGTTCTCTGTGGTGAAGATTTCTCTTACAGGACTCAATAGCCGGCAAAGCCAAGCCGCCGGCGGGCGGGCGACACACCATGCCCGCACGAACCAGAATCGCAGAGCAAATTCCATGCCGAATTCGTTGCACTTCTTCAACTGAATGGCCTATATGGAGCATAAATATTTGTCTATAAATGAGTTAAAATAGATTAAATAAATAGCACTTTCTTTCAACGGAATGTCGGCCCTCTGGCCGGATGTTGATTCCAGGCAACGCCTGACCAGCCAGTGTTGCTTTTTCGCAACGCTGGCGGTTCCCCATGAGTCCACGCTGGACGGATGAACGGGCGGCCTGGCGGAAATCAATCAGGTCGCCGGAGCCGTATCCGGCCTGGTTGTGAGCAGCGCGGAGAGGCAGCCGCACGTCTTCCGAGGCGGGCGCGCGTCCGACATCAGGAAGCGTTGCCCGAGGCGGCCGGTCACTTGGCTCCGAGGCAGGTCAGCGCGCCGTTCTCGCACGCCAGGTACAGCCGGCCGCCGGCCGCCGACAGGCCGTCGTAGGCGGGCCTGTCCTCCAGCGTCAGCGTCTGGAGCCGTTTGCCATCGGCCCCGGCGAGCACCCACAGTTCGCATCTGTCCCTGGGGTCCAGCGAGGTGGGCACGCCGGCCAGGTAGGCGGTGTCGCCGGCCAGGACCGCCCCGACCATCTGCTGGCTGATGTTGTCATCCAGCAGCCAGAGGTTCTTGCCGTCGGCCTTGGCGTAGATGAACCTTTGATTGGCCTTGTTCTTCTTCATCATGGCAGCCGGCACGCCGAAGCGGTAGCGCCAGGCGGCTACGCCGAGCTTGTCGCTGAAGGCCAGCATCTCGCCGGCGATCCGTCCGTCGGTCAGTTCGATGTGCTTGTGGCTGGACAGCAGCGGCTCGACGCAGGCCATGTAGTCCAGGACCGAGACCGGCGTGTAATAGTGCGTGGTGTGCAGCAGTCCCGTGGGCTTCTTGCCGCCGGGCAGGCGTGAGCCGTTGGCGGGACTGTAGAAGACCTTGGTGAGCATCAGGTCCTTGCCGTCGCTGAGGAACATGTCGCCGCTCGAGCCGCCCTTGGCCCGCCAGCGTACCTTGCCGGTAGCGGCCTCAGCCCCGAATACCCACATCCCGCCGTCCACCGAGGCCGAGCGCCCGCACGCGAAAAAGATGTCTCCATTGAGGGGCAGCACGCCGCCGATCACAGGCCAGGCGGAGGCGAACTGGCCTTCCTCGGCGATGTACTTCTCAACCGGCGCCGCCCGCAAGCGCCAGACCTCCCTGCCGGTCCGCGCGTCCAGCGCGTAGACCGAGCCGGCGCCGGTGCTGAAGATGCACAACCCGCGGGTCAGCGCCGCAGGCCAGTCGGTCCGCCCGTCGGCGGTGAAACTCCACAGCGTCCGGCCGGTTGCCGCGTCCAGGGCAAGGACGCGGTGGGCCTGCGGTTCGGTGGTGCAGACGATCCCGTAGGCAGACACCGCCTGGGTCAGCGGCGAGGAACCCACCTTCTGCCGCCAGAGCGACTGGGGTTGCGCCGGCAGCGCTGTCGTCGTGAAGTTGGACCGTGCGGCATCCTTGCGGTAGATCGGCCAGTCGTCGGGCCGTTCCGCTTCGCCCGCCGCCGCCGCACCGGAGGCGAACAATTGCGGGCTGCCCTCCCCGCCTTCCGGGAGCCAGGCTCTGCTCTTCGACTGCGCCGACAGGGCCAGGAAACCCCGCAGCGTAACCTTGCAGTCGCAGTGGTGGGGCAGGAAATAGGTCAGCCCGTTGGCGGGAACGTGGCCGATGGCGCAGGGGGAGCGGACGGCCCCTTCATTGATCTCCGCCCCGGACCTGCGATCGAGATAGCTCGAGCTGCAATAGATCAGGAAGTTGGCGCTGCCGGTCGGCGGGAAGCACTTTCCCATGCCCTTGACCGGATACTCGCAAATCTGCGAGCCGGTGCGCGGGTCCAGGACATAGGCCTGGTCCTTGCTGTTCTCGAGCAGCCACAGGCCGTCGGGGCAGGCCAGCGTGCCGTAGCCGCCGCCGGGCTTGTCCTTCTTCCAGAGCAACTCGCCCTTGACGGCGTCGAAGGCCCCCAGCCAGGTCGGCGCCGTCCAGGTGGGCTTGAACTGCACGTAGACCACGCCCGCCTTGCAGAAGACGCGAGGATTGCCGTCGGCCTTGGGGACCGCGACCTTCCACAGGCTGGCGCCGGTGGAGACAGCAACGGCCTCAAGCTCTGTGGCGCTCAGCACGAAGGCCGAGTTGCCCTCGGCGGCAGGATGGGCTACGCCCGGCCGACTCCAGACGACCTTGCCGGTGTCCTTGTCCAGCGCCGCCACCTTGGTGGCCACCGCCGGCGAGATGCGCAAGTCGCAAGTCAGCAGGACCGACCCGATCGCCGTGACGACGGTCGGCTTGAAGCCCGGGAGGTACTCCATGAGCTTCTGCCCGGTCCGCCCGTCGCGGCCGGTGAGCGTCTGGTTGTTCTCGACGCAGTAGACGCGGGTCTGGTCGCAGGTGATCGTGTTGCCGATGTTGCCGTAGCGCGGCGGCTGGCCGATGACCTTCCGCCACAGCTCGGCACCGTTCCATGCGTCGCGGCCGACCAGCCAGACGTCGGTCCCGCCGCCGGGGGCGGCTCGGTTCTCGTTGTAGTAGATTCGCCCGCCGGCCGTGACCCGTCCATGATAGATCACGCCAAGCGCGCCCCACCGCGGGTCGCCAATCCAGCGGACCTCGGCCCAGGGGCCGGCGACCTTGTCGTTGTTGACCGAGCTGAGGTCCGCTCCGCCCATGTTGTGGGTCCAGACGTCAAGCGCCGGGTCAACGACCTTGCTGAACTGGATCCAGCCGGCGATCGCCGCGGCCTTGACGTCCTTGGCGCCGGCCGCCCGGACGTCCGCCTCCATGTCCGCCCGGGCAAGTGCCAGCCCCCCGGGCGCCAGAACCCGCAGCACCTCCGCGGCAGTGACGCCCTCGCCTGCCCCAGCCGAAGCAATCACCACGTTGACCAGGTTGTCGGCATAGGGCAGGCCCTTCGCCTCGATCCCGATGAACGACGCGTGGTCCGCGACGCCGGCAGCCAGGATGGCGCCGCGGCCGACCGGCACGTCGGCGGCCTGCCAGGTGCAGCCCTGGACGTACAGGCGGCCGGCCTTGGCCAGCGCCACGGTCACCTTCCCGTCGCTGTCGCCGGCCACCAGGCAAAGACCTTGCTCATAGCCGGAAGCCTTAACGGCCAGGGCCGCCAGATCCTCGGCCGGCTCGCCAGCCATCGCCGGGACCGCGGGGATCAGAACGCCCAGCAGGCCGATGAGCAGGAGCCAACAGGCCGACGGCACGCATGATTTCGGACGTGGGGCGGTCATGGAGCGCTGCAACCTCCGATATTGTGGCAATGCGAAACCATCCGAATAGGCCGCGACATGCCGAGCCGCGACTTCACTCGTGGCGGTAAGCAAGGCAATCCAGCCCGTAGCCTCCACGGTATTGTAATGCCACTTCAAGTACATGCAGGCGTATTCTTCCGGTTGGCACGCGGTTTCTGGCTGCCGCTCGCGTCAGGACACAGAGCGGTGGACCCGCCTCGCGCCCCCGACGACGCAGCCGGATCGGCCCGGCCCCTGACCGCGACGCCACCCGGGCGTCATCCAGACAGGCGGAAGACCTGGGTCGCTGAAACGACCAGGCCGATCCCGCCCGTTGCGATTGGCCGCGTCCAGCCGGAACTCGACTGCCGGAATTCCGTTCAACAGCATGTGCCCGACGACCTTGGCCGCCTGTCCAGCGGCCAGACTTCTGTTTTGAAGGAACAACATGCACAGGTTCAAGTTCGCCCTTTCGATTCTCGCGGCCCTGGCTTTCTCCTGGCTCCTGCCGTCCTGGACCGATCCGGCGGCGGCGGGCCCCGATCCGTCCGTCGCCAAGGCCGACGCCCCGGCGCCGGTGGCTGTGCTGGAACTCTCGCACGGCTCGTTCCGCGGCTTCATGGCCTGGCGGACGCCGACGACGGTGTCGGCCGACGGACGCATCGGACCGGCCCGCGAGCCGCAGCGGACCGGCGTGGAGGACAAGGATCGCAAGGTCATTCCCGTCCGCCACTCCGCCCCGCCGCCGGCCGACTGGGCCGCGACGGCGTTCGACGACAGCGAGTGGGCCCGCATCGAAGACGAAGCCGCCGTCAACATGGCCGGCGACGAGTGGCGCATCGTCTGCATTCGCGGCGGGTTCATCGTGACCGACCCGGCAGCCGTCGGCGAGCTGAAGCTGAACGTCGGCTACTACGGCGGCGCCCGCGTCCTGGTCAACGGCGTCGAGATCGCCCGGGCCGACCTGCCCGACGGCGAACTGACGCTCGAATCGCTGGCGACGCCCTACCCCAAGGAGGCCTACCTCCGTCCCGACGGCAAGCTCTACGGCCGGCGCGACGGGATCGACCCCAAGCTGCGGCAGCGCATCGTGACCGCCCGCGTCCGCACGTTCGGCGGCGACGCCGGCGGCGTGACCGTCCCGGCCAGGCTCCTCCGCAAGGGGCTGAACGTCGTAGCCGTCGAGTCGCACGCCGCCCCGGTCAGCGAGCTGATCGACGAGGCGCCGACCACCGATCAGAACTATCGCGAGGCCTGGGCCCACGTCGGGCTCGCGTCGGTCAGGTTGACGGCGGCGTCGCCGGCCGGCCTGGTCCCCAACGCCGGCCCGACACCCGAGGTGCAGATCGGCAACGTCGCCCCGGCTGACACGCTGGCGGTCTGGGACTATGCCCTGCCCTGCGAAAAACTGGCGCCCGTCCGGCTGATCGGCGCCCGCAACGGATACTTCACCGGGCGGGTCATCCTCAGTTCGTCCAGGACCCTCACCGGCCTCAAGGCGACGCCGGGCGAACTGCTCGCCGCCGACGGCAAGGCGAAGATTGCCGCATCGGCCGTCCAGGTCCGCTGGGCCAAGGCGACCGACGCCGCCGACACATGGGCTCGGCCCAACCGCTTCGACCCGCTGTCGGACGCGCCGCCCAAGGAGGTCGCCCCGCTGGCGATCGACTCGCGGGCGGCCCCGAAGGGCCTGACCCCTTCGGCCCTGGCGCCGGTGTGGATCACCGTTCACGTGCCGGCCGACGCCGCCCCCGGCGACTACGCCGGCAATGTCGTCGTCGAAGCCGACGGCAAGGCCTTCGACGTGCCGGTCGCGCTGAGCGTGGCCGACTGGAAGACGCCTGACCCGGCGGACTTCACCGTCGTCAACGCCATCTGGCAGTCGCCCGACAGCGTGGCGGCGTGGTACAAGGTCAAGCCCTTCAGCGACGAGCACCTCAGGCTGATCGGCCGATCGTTCGACGCGCTGCACCAGGTCGGCAACAAGCTCTGCGTCGTGCCGCTGGTGGCGCACGCCAAGGGCTGGGGCAACAAGGAGGGCATGGTCCGCTGGATCAAGAAGGCCCCTTCGACCGGCTCAGGGCAGGCCGACGGCGGCTACGACTACGACTTCAGCTACGCCGAAAAGTACATGGACGCCTACCAGAAGGCCTGCGGCAAGCCCGCGTTCCTGCTGCTGGTCGCGTGGGAGTTCCCCGGCGACAACCCGGCCAAGCCCAAGTGGCCGCAGGCATCGGTCACGGTCCTGGACAAGGACGGCAACCAGTTGGAAGACATGCTCCAGCCGCCCTACGGCACACCGGAGAACGAGGCGTTCTGGAAGCCGGTCTTCGCCGGGCTGCACGAGCGGCTCCAGAAGCGCGGCTGGCTGGACTGCACCTACATCTCCTGGCTGACCTACTGCAACGCCCCGGACAAGGAACTGGTCGGCGTGGTCAAGCGGATCTGGCCCGACGGCAAGTGGATGAAGACCTCGCACCGCCCCGACACGAAGTTCTTCGACATGCCCGTCCCCGTCAACGTCTGGGTCTGGGGCGCGGGCGCGCTCTACGACCCCGACTACCAACTGCCCTGGGCCAGCCGACCGGTCTACTACCCCGAGGGACGCAAGGACTACCCCCAGCCGTGGCTGCCGGGCAGGCCCTTCGTCAGCATGGGCGACCCGCGATGGTGCGTGCCGTTCCTCAAGTCCGGGCTCTACGGCCAGTCGTCGCTGATGCGCTACCGGATGGTGGCCGAGGCGGCGACGCAGGGCGACCTGCGCGGCGTCGGCAGCGTGGGCGGCGACTTCTGGCCGGTCCCCGACAGCCGCGGACGCATGCGCACCTACGCCACCGGCGAAGGGGCCGTCACGCCGACGGCCAACCTGCTCTCGCTGACCAGCCCGGGACCCGACGGCGCCGTGCTCGGCTGCCGGGCCGAGATGTTCCGCGAGGGCATCCAGGTCGCCGAGGCGGTCATCTCGCTCCGCAAGGCGCTGGCCGACAAGAAGGTCAGTGGCGAGCTGGCCGATCGCATCCGGTTGTTCCTCGACGAACGGGCCCGCCAGCAGCTCCGCAACAACAGCCCGATCGGTGTCAGCCCCGGCGGCGACGGCAGCTACTGGCTGACCGGCCAATGCCTGGGCGACTGGCGGGCGCGCGAAGCGGAGCTGTTCGCCCTGGCCGCCCAGGCCGCCGCCAGGTGACCGACGCGGCCGCGATCGCGCGTCGCGGGTATTGGCAGGCCGCGCAGCCGCGCGGTAGATTGCCGGCATGACCACCTTACGCATCCTGTCGGCGGCGCCGCCCGAAGCGATCGGCTACGGCGGGCTGGCGCTGGGGCTGTTGCTGCTGCTGTTGTGCCTGCGGGCCGGGCGGCGGAAGCGGCTGATCGACAACCTGCCCACCTGCAAGACCACCGGCGTGTTCATCGGGCTGGTCGAGCTGAAGGGAACCGCCGAGGCCGAGTCGCCGCTGCAAAGCTACCTGGCCGCCATCCCCTGCGTCTATTACGCCTGGTCGGTCGAGGAGCACTGGTCCAGGACCGTCACCGAAACCTACAAGGACAGCCAGGGCCGCACGCAGACGCGGACGCGCCACGAGAGCGGCTGGTCCACCGTGGCCAGCGGCGGCGAGCGGACGCTCTTCTATCTTCGCGACGACTGCGGCCTGATCCGCGTGAACCCCGAGCGGGCGGAAATCCAGGCCCCCGGCGTGTTCAGCCGCGAGGTCGGCATCGGCGACCCGCTCTACTACGGCAAGGGCCCAGCCGTCGGCGTGATGCACAGCGACCAGCGGCGGCGGTTCGTCGAGCACGCCATCCCGCTGCACGCGATGCTCTACCTGGTCGGCCGCGCCCGCCTGCGCGAGGACGTGGTCGCGCCGGAAATCGCCTGGGACCGCGACGCACCGATGTTCCTCATCAGCACGCGCAGCGAGCAGCGCATCAGCACCGGCCTGGCGGTGCAGTACTGGGTGCTGGGCGTGCTGGGCGTGGCGGCGGCGGTGGGCGGATGGGCGGCCGTCGATCACATGCAGCGTGTCGCCAGGCCGGCGGTCGGCCATTACGTCTGGATCGGCGCCGGCGGCCTGGGCGCGTGGCTGCTCGGATGGGTCTGGATGGTCTACAACTCGATGCAGGATCTCCGCCAGCGCGTCCGGCAGGGCTGGGCCAACGTGGACGTGCAGCTCAAGAGGCGGGCGGACCTGATCCCCTCGCTGGTCGAGGTGGTCAAGGGCTACAGCGGTCACGAGCAGCGCACGCTGGAGGAAGTCACGCTGCTGCGCAGCCAGGCGCAGGTGACCGCGCCCGGCCAGCCCGGCCCGGACCCGCGCGGCTGCCTGGCGTCGGTCGTCGCGCTGCGCGAGGCCTACCCCGAGCTCAAGGCCAACGAACAGTTCGGCAAGCTCCAGGCGGCGCTGGCCGACACCGAGCAGCGGATCGCCCTGGCCCGCGAGTACTTCAACAACATCGCCGAGTTCTACAACGCCCGGCTCCAGGTCGTGCCCGACCGCTTCGTCTGCATGTTAGCGTCCATGAAACCGCAGCCGTTCATCTCGGCTGAAGGGTTCGAGCGGGCCGCCGTCCGCGTGAACCTGTCCGACGCGCCGAGGCCGCCCTCCGGCGGGTCGTAACGGTCCCGGGGCTCAGGCAAGCCAGGCCGTCAGTGCGCGGACGCCGGCGACGACATCGGCGCACCGGGCTTGCAGGAAGCCGTCCGGCAGCGGGCCCGCGGGCGAGCGCCGGCTGGCGTCCAGGGCGGATCGGCCGTCGAAGTCCACGAACGCCAGGCGGGCGGTCAGTTCCTCGGGCGGCCGGCCGAAGTCGCTGCCCGGCAGCAGCGCGACGCCGGCTTCGTCCAGCAGGCGGTTGCAGAGCGTCACGCTGTCGGCGATGCCGCGGGCGACGAGGCGATCAGCCAGCGGCCCGAAGTCCGGGAACAGGTAGAACCCGCCGGCTGCCTCGGTCACGCCCACGCCGGCCGACAGCAGCTCGCCGCGCACCTGTGCGGCGACGGCCCGCAGGATTCGGCGAGCGTGCAGCAGGTAGTCGTCGATGTCCGGCCCGCCGTCGAACGCCCGCACGGCCGCGTGCTGCACGGGCGCAGCCACTGAAGTGAACGTCTCGCTGGCGATCGAGCACATCGCCCCGCGGAGGGCGCGCAGCCGCGGCGGAAGGCAGAAGGTCCCCAGCCGCCAGCCGCCCGCGCCGCACCACTTGCTCAGGCCCGACGCCAGGACGGTCCCCTCGGGATAGAACCTCGCCATCGACACGTGGCCGCCGGTGAAGTGCAACCGGCCGTAGATTTCGTCGGACAGCACGATCAGGCCGTGCCGCCGGGCGATCTTGGCCAGATCTTCCAGGGCGTCAGCCGAGTAGACGCCGCCGTCGGGGTTGGACGGGTAGTTGAGCACAAGCAGCCGCGGGCGGCCGGCGGCGGGGTGGGCGTCGCACCAGTCGGCCAGTTGGCCGGGCGTGATCCGCCAGCCGGTGGCCGGCGTCGCCGGCAGCAGCGCGACCGGTCGGCCGATGATCTGCGCCTGCGGGCCGTAGGACACCCAGCAGGGGGTGGGCAGCAGCAGGTCGGCATCCAGGGCGAGTTGGAGGATGAACATCAGCTCCTTGGAGCCCGGGCCGATCAGGACGTCCTCGGCCCGCACCGCGACGCCGTCGACGGCCTGGTGGTGGCGGGCAACCGACTCGCGCAGCGCCGCCAGGCCCTGCACGGGCAGGTAGTCCTTGACGTGGGCGTGGGCGCGGAGCGCCTCGACGACCGACTCGGGCACGGGGAACGGCGACTGGCCGAAACCGAAGTGGCAGATGCGCCGCCCCTCGGCCCGCATGCGGCGGCAGCGCTCGTTGATCGCGAGGGTCGCGCTGGGGCGCAGGCCGCGAACGCGGGGGTTCAGGCCGTCCGTTTCGCTCGTGGAGTCGATGGCGTCTTTACTGGTCATGACTGGTCCGCCCGGCCCGCGGGGCGAAGCGGGCGAGGTAATGAGGCGTCGCCGACAGCCCGCCCCAACTGGCGGGGTCGTGGTTGGCCTCGAACGCCTGGCGCAACGCCCGGTCGTACGGCGTCAGGGCCGACCAGAGCACGCCCGGCGTCCTGGCCCATCGCTTGTCCGGCTTGCCGCCGTCGATCCGCTGGAACTGCGCTCCCTGCATCTTCCGGTTCCACATGAAGTCGCGGTTGGTCGCGATCAGCCGGTCGATGTCCTCCCGGGTGAAGACCAGCCCGTGCTCGAACGCCGACACGATGGCCTCCACGTCGATGCCGTAATAACCGCCGTTGGGGTGCACGCCGACCCAGTGCTTGAGCGAGCCGTCGGGCTTGCGGTCCCACGCGCCGGCCGGCTCCCAGTAGTTCCAGACGTAGTACTTGCCCTCGCGCAGCCGCATCCGCGACTTCATCACCTTCCACCACTTCTCGGCCCGCTCGCGGTAGATCGGCTTGCCGGTCACGTCGGCCATCGCGATCAGCCAGCCCGCGATGAGGTTCTCCTTGTTGTCCGGCATGGTGAAGCCGTCGGTCCGGCGGCGGTCGTAGCCTTCGGTCCACTGGCCGGTCTTGGGGTCCAGCCCAAACGGCGGGACGACCCAGACGCCGCCCTCCTTGACCTCCCGCCACGCGCCGCGCGAGTCCCACTTCTGGAACGTCCGCTCGGAGAGCCGGAGATACTCCTCGGCCTTGTCGCCGTACTTCGCCTTCAGCGCCGGCGTGCGCAGGATCTCGCCGGCCATCAGCACCATCGGCCTCAGGGCCATCGCCTCGCCGAGCTGGCTGTCGGTGACGAAGTCGGGCACCGCCGACGAGCTGGCGCCCCCGGCCTTGGGCCAGCCGATGTAGCCGTCCGGTTCCTTGACGCCGCGCTTGACGACCGCGTCGGCCCAGTCGATCAGGCGGTCGATCCACGCCGTTTGGCCGGTGGCCAGGTAGCCGTAGTGGAAACCGTTGAGGAACGGGCTGACCAGCCAGCCGATCTGCTCGCCGGTCTCGCGGTCGCAGTAGCGGTTGCGCATGTCGCCGACAATGTTCTTCTCCCACCGGGCCAGCCAGTCCCGCGCCATCGCCGGGTCCATCGGTTGCACGTCGGCGTCGGGCTGGGTGCGCGGCGCATCCGCCGCCCGGACCCGCGCGACAGCCGGGACGGCCAGCAAGGCGATCGCCGCCACGGCCAGCCGCACGCGCATCGTTCGTCGGTCTCTCATGGGGCGTCCCTCCTCCAGGCGGCCGATCGCAACCGGCTTCAGGCCCGGGCCTGGTTCCGCACGGCGATCAGCCGCTTCATCACGTCGTGCAGATTTCCCTTGAACCCGGTTGTGCCGAACGCGTCGTGCAGTTTCATGTAGAGCGCGTAGAGTTCGCGATAGACGGCGTGGGCCCGGCGGCTGGGGCGATAGACCTGCTCCCGCAGACCGGTCATGGCCCGCATCGCCGCGGCGAAACTCGGGTGTCCGCCGGCCTTTCGACCGGCTGCCACCGCGCCGGCAATCGCGGCGCCCAGGGCGCAGGTCTGGCTGGATCGGCTGACCTTCATCGGTCGGCCGGTCACGTCGGCGTAGACCTGCATGAGCAGCGGATTCTTCTCGGCGATACCGCCGCAGTTGACCACCTGGCGCACCTGCACGCCGTATTTCTCCAGCCGGTTGATAATCGTCAGGGCGCCGAACGCGGTGGCCTCGATGAGGGCGCGGTAGATCTCGGCCGGGGTGGTGTAGAGCGTCTGGCCCAGCAGCAGGCCGGTCAGCCGCTGGTCCACCAGCACCGTGCGGTTGCCGTTGTTCCAGTCCAGCGCCAGCAGCCCGGAGGCGCCTGCCGACAGCTTTGCGGCGTCGCGGGTCAGGGCCTCGTGCGTGCCGGCCCGGCCCATCGGGCGCAGCGTGTTGACGAACCAGTTGAAGATGTCGCCGACGGCGGACTGGCCCGCCTCCAGACCGAGGCAGCCCGGCAGGATGCTGCCCGGCACGATGCCGCACAGGCCCGGCACATCGGCCAGCGGCTGACCAGCCGGGTGGATCATCATGTCGCAGGTGCTCGTGCCGATGATCTTGACCAGCGTGCCCGGACGGATGCCCGCGCCCACTGCGCCCAGGTGGGCGTCGATGGCGCCGACGGCGACGGGGATGCCGGCGCGCAGGCCGGTCCTGCCGGCCCACCAGGCCGTCAGCCCGCCGACGGTACGGTCGATGGCGTAGGCCTTGTCCGCCAGCCGCGAACGCAGGTCGGCCAGTTGCGGGTCGAGGCGGGCGAGGAACTTCGCGTCCGGGTAGCCGCCCCAGTCATCGTGATACATCGCCTTGTGCCCGGCGCCGCAGACGCCGACGGTCAGGCGGTCCGGGGCCTGCGTGCCGGTGAGCATCGCGGGAATCCAGTCGGCGATCTCGACCCAGGAGCGCGCGGCCGCGAAGACGCGCGGCGCGGTCCGCAGACAATGCAGAATCTTGCTGAAGAACCACTCGCTGCTGTAGACCCCGCCGCACTTGGCCAGGTAGTGCGGCCGCATCCGCCGGGCCAACTCGGTGATCTCCGCGGCCTCGGCGACGGCGGTGTGGTCCTTCCACAGCCAGGCCAGGGCGGCGGGTTCGTCGGCCAGGCGGCGGTCCATCGCCAGGGGGCGACCTTCGGCGTCGATGGGCATGGGCGTCGAACCGGTCGTGTCCACGCCGATGCCGACGATCTGCTCGGGCTTGAAACCCCGGACGGCCCGCCGCGCGGCCGCCAGCGCGTCGCGCATCGCGTGCCGGGCCCCGTCCACGTAGTCAGCCGGGTGCTGGCGGGCGAGGTTGGGGTCGCCGCCCAGGATCACCCCCGCGTCGCCGTGGCGGTAGTTCCAGACGGCGGAGCCGATCTCGCGGCCGTCAGCCACGTCGACGACCAGGGCGCGGACGGAGTTGGTGCCGTAGTCCAGGCCGATGCTGTAGCGGGCCATGCGCGTTTCCTCTGGATTGTTCGAGCCGGCGCGTCCGGAGGCCGGTCTCAGAGCGTGTATGAAAAGTCCCTCTGGCGCCGGCCGGCTGCGAGGTTGCCTGCCGGCGTCGGGCTGCATCGGCGATACGGGGGAGTATCGCCTGCTTCGCCCTCCTTGGCAGCCAACCTCTCGCTCGGCCTTGGGCCGACGACGGACTTCTCATACACGCTCTCAGGCAAGCGGCCCGTAGGCGGTCGGCCTGCGGCGGTCCAGGTAATTCGGATCGGGCGGCCGATGGGCCAGCCTGCCGGACTCCAGCGGCAGATCGACCGTCGCCAGCCCGTCGGCTGCGTCCGTGCGGGCAATCACGTGTCCGGTCGGATCGAAGACCGCGCCGCAGTTGAACGCGTCAGCCGGCAGGCCGCAGGCCATGTCCACGACGCCCGACGCGACGACGTAGACGTCGCTATCGATGCAGCGGGCTGCGTCAACGGCCGGCCGGGCCAGGTTGCCGAACGCCGGCCAGAACAGCACGCGCGCCCCGGCCAGAGCCAGCAGGCGGCTGGACTCGGGGAAGTGGTTGTCGAAGCAGATCATCAGCCCGGCCCGGAACCAGGGCAGATCGAAGGCCGCAAAGCCCGAGCCGGGCATGGTGCTCTTCTCCTCGCCGGGCGCCAGGTGGACCTTGCGATAGGCGTGTACGAGTTCGCCCGCCGGCGAGATGACCACGTGCGTGTTGAAGCACGCCTGGCCGTCCAGCTCGGCCAGCGGGGCCAGCAGGTAGAGCCCGTGCCTGCGGGCCAGCGACGCGAATTGTCGCAGGTGCGGGCCGTCCAGCGGCTGGCGATCTTCGGGACCAAGAGCCGACCGCTCGGGCAGCAGCACGACGTCGCACCCGCAGCCCGGCAGCAGCCGCTCGCACAGGTCGAAGAGCATGTCGTAGAACACGCGGTCCTGCTTCTGCCGGCGACTGATCTTCAGAGTCATCGCCCCGATCCGCACCGTGTCGGCCGTCACCATCGCGGGTCCTCCAGTCAGATGAATCCTTCAATACTTCACCGAAGGCCTGGTATGCAACCCTCAAGGCGCCGCGCCGGCGGCGGAACTCCAGGCGGTTGCCCGGAGCGACGCGGCCGGCGGCGAAATGTGTTGCATTGCCTGCCGCCCGGCCTAGGATGGGTCCGGCGCCCCATCGGCTGATGGCGCGCGCCGCGAGACGCCACATGCCGACCAGTCGCCAGAACAGGCCCCGATCCGACGCGGTCGTCAAGCCCCATACCTCCCTGGCCATCCGCGTCGCCGATCACATCCGCAGGGAGATGATCCTGCGCTGCCGGCCCGGCGACCGCCTGCCGTCGGAGCGCGAGCTGGCCGAGCAACTCGACGTCAGCCGACGCACCGTGCGCAGCGCCCTGGCGCGTCTGGGCGACGAGGGACTGCTGCGGCCGGAACGCGGACACGGGCACGTCGTGACCCGGCCGCCCGACCGGCTGCCCGACACGACCGCACTGCTGCTGCCGGTGGCGGCGGCCAACATGCTCAGCTCGCCGTTCTTCCGCGAGGTGTTCATCAGCCTCAGCCAGGGGATGCAGCAGGCCGACCGGCACATGCTCAGCCTGTTCGGCGCCGGACGACACCTGCTCCAGCCCAGTGGTTCGGGCTCGTGGGACCCGATGCTGCGGGTGGTTGACTCGCTGGTGTCGTTCGAGGTCTTCAACGAGCAGGTGATCGCCCTGGCCGGCCGGCTCTACCCGGTCGTCACGCTGGACGTGCGGATGCCGCTGCCGGGCATCAGCTCGGTCACCTTCGACCACCCCGCGTCGATCCGGATGGCCTTCAAGCACCTGGCCGACCTGGGCCATCGCCGCATCGGCTTCTGCGGGCGAACGGGCGGCTACGCCGACCCGGCGGTCGCAGCGCGCTATCGGGCCTACCGCGATGCGTTCGATTGGCTGTCGATGGGGTTCGACGAGCGATGGGTCCTGTCGGCCGACGCCCAGGCGACGGCGCGGGCCATGGCCGGACGCTGGCTGCGGCTGCCCCGGGCGGTCAGGCCCACCGCCCTGATCATGGTCGACCTGTTCTGGGCGCTGACACCGCTGTGGATGGCCGAGGGCGTCCGCATCCCCGGCGAACTGAGCGTGGTGAACGTCGGGGTGGTGAACATCTGGTCCGAACACGTCTACCACGCCTGGCACGCCACGCGCGTCGGGCCGTGGGAGGCCTTGCCCCGCCAGGGACTGATGCCTCCGTTCGCCAACTACCCGGCAGAGCTGACGCTCATGCGGCCGACCACCGTGGAACTGCCGGCGATGCAGATGGGGCAGGAAGCGGTTAACGAGATCGTGCGACTGCTGGCTGCGCCAGGCCCGGCCCCCCGCCACGTCGTGCTGACGCCGCGATTCGTCCCGGGCAACACGACGGCCGTCCCGGCCGCAGGCGGCTAGGCTTTGTCAGACACCCCCCGTCGCGCTGCGGATAAACACACGTAATGCGTTCTTTACGAATAGCTTATGACTTTTGGGCCCTAAGTGGTATCTTTTGGGTGTCTTTCGAAGTCAACGCCCTCGCCCTGCCGCGCGGTTTGAGCGATAATTCCGGATAACGCACAAGGCATTTAATTACAACCAGTTAAGACAAGTGTCGCCGTGGCCGAACGCGGTGGTACGGCATTTGCGTTGTGGTTCGGATCGATGAATGCGCACGCAGCCCGCCAGCCGGCCTGCGCGGCCTGTCGCCATGGCGCTGTGTGATGGAGAGAGGCTTGTCTGGGGTCGCAGCAGGGAAAGGAAAGTCTCGTGAACCAGTCACGTCGTCGCATCGGGGTGTACGTGAGTGGATTGCTGTCGCTGATCGTGCTGTTGGCGCCGTCGGGGCAGGCCCGGGCGGTGTTGCTGACGGCGTCGTTCGATGATCCGAGCTTCCCCACGGGCGATCTGAACGCCCAGGTGAAGATATCGGACACGACGATCGCCTTGACCACGGCCGCCTATGCGACCAGCACGACCTATGGCAACCGCGGCCTGCTGGACGCCGACAAGGAACTCTACAACTACGGCGGCGGCGGGTACGGCGCGGGCAACGCCTATTCCGGCGGCGACAAGGCCGTGATCAACTCCTTCCTCACCTACGACGACGTGGTCGTCAGCGCGGTCATCGGGCTGACGACGGCGGGCACCTATTACGGCGCCGAGGCCGCCGGCGTCTGTGCGGGCGTGGCCGCCGCGGGCGGCAGCGGCTACCTGCTCTACCTGGCTGACGCCTGGTGGAACGGCAACGGCTATTTCGTCAACAGCAGCAACACCGGCGGCCTGCTTCAGCTCGTGCTCACCCGCAAGGACGCGGGCATGAACACGCCGCTGCACGGGGCGACGCTGTTCGACACGGCCACCCTGATGACCACCGGCGCCGACGCCTACTCGGACGTGGCCAACTTCATCCGTCTGACGGTCTCGGGCAACGAGGTCACCGGCGAGGTGTGGCTGAACCAGACCGACGACGCGGGCACGCCGGACGCGACGGTGAGTTTCACCGACCCCAACGTCCTGAGCGGCCACGTCGGGGCGTACGTCGCCATCGGCCATTACGGCAGCAACGTGCCGGGATACAACAACAACTATGGCGTGGCGGCTGTCGACGACTTCCAGGCCGTCGAACTCACTGCCGCGCCCGAGCCGACGACGCTGGCCTTCCTGGCGATCGGCGGAGCGGCCCTGGCCGCCCGACGGGTCCGGCGCCACAGGACTGAAAACTGAACGTTCCAGAGGACGTGAAGACGAAGAACGCATCATGAAGGAGATGGCCTCATGAACGCGAGCGGAGCAAAGATCGCAGCGGTGTTGGCGGGCGTCCTGGCAGCGGCTTTCGCGGCGCCGGGCGGGGCGTGGGCCGGCGTGGTCACGACGGGCAACGTCTCTCCGGCCCCCGGGGTCAACGGCTCGGGCTGGCCGGCGACCGGCTACGTCTACGTCGCCACCTCCTCCGGCGAGGGCGCCGTCACCGTCGATGGCGTGACGGGCATGAACAGCGGCGCCTACCTGTACATCGGCTACACGGCCAACGGGATGGTGACGCTCCAGAACGGCTCGACGATGAGCACGGCCAGCTACCCCCTGATCGGCTACGCGACCGGCTACACCGGCACGCTGAACGTGGATGGGAACGGTTCGGCGTATTCGACCCCCAACGGCTACATCGGCGGCAACGGCGCCGCGCACGCCGGCGCCGGCGTCGTGAACGTCACCAACGGCGGCCAGGTCCGCTTCACCAGCACCGGCCTGACCTACCTGGGCTATCCCACCGGCGGGTCGGGCACGATCGCGATCGACGGCGTCGGCTCCCTGGTCTTCGTCAACCGGACCCTTTCCGTCGGCAAGGACGGCGCCGGGACCGTGACGATCACCAACGGCGGGCTGCTTCAGATCGGCTACGTCTACGCCAACTCCGGCCTGGTCGTCGATCCCAACAACCACGACGACAGCTTCGTCAATCTCTCCACCGGCGGCATGCTGGCATTCCGGCCGCAGCAGTATGACTTCACTCTCGCCTACAACGCCACCGACCTGACGAGGTTTCTCGCCTTCGTCCAGGGCCAGAGCGACCAGGTCCGGTACTGGAGCGGCAGCGCCTGGGCCTCGATCACCGGGGCGACCTACGGAACCGACTACGTCGTCTCCAACGGCGTCGACCTGAGCGGATCGGGCGGCCCGAACCTGACCGGCTACAAGGTCCTCACCGTCGGCACGGTCCCGGTCGCGGCGCCCGAACCGACGACGATGACGCTGCTGGCTGCCGGCGGCTTGCTGATGCTGGGCGGCGTTCGGCGGGCGAACAGGCGGAGCAGGAGTTGAGAGAGAACAGTCCCCGCGCCGCCGCGACCGGCCGCTCGTCGAGCTGAATGTTTATTGACTCCTGCAAAAGGAATCTTCATTCACCACAGAGGACACCGAGATCACAGAGGGGGTCCGAAACGTCAAGAAATGACCGAAATCCAGAATCTTTCAATACGTCTGACTCTGTGCCCTCTGTGTTCTCTGTGGTGAAGATTTCTCTTACAGGACTCATTAGCCGCGAGCGTCAGCGAGCGCGGGCGGCTGGAACGGGTCGCGGCATTTGTCAGACTGCGATAGACCTGGAGTGGGCAACGGAGGCCTGATGCGATTGTAGAGCAACCTGCTGGGGGGGAACTCGGCCCCGGCTGTCGGGGCCGAGACCGGCACGACAGCGTCTCGCTTTCAATCACGAGGATGCGGAGAGCCATGCCGTACTCTGGCTGCATGTGGATGTTTATCGGACGCGCCCGCGAACGGCGCGGCCGTGGAGGCGCCCCGTGAGACGCATCTGGTGGACATGGGATCTCCGCATCCGCTGGGCATGGGGCTTCTCGGCCGACGCCCGGTCGTTCATCGACAACTACCGCGCCGCCGTCGACGCCGCCGCCCGCTACGGCGTGGAGGGCATCGTCATCTGGGGCTTTCTGCGCGACAGCCACGGCGGCGTCGACGCCGCCCGCCGCGTCGCCGACTACGCCCACGAGCGCGGCGTGCTGGTTCTGCCCGGCGTCGGCATCGACACCTACGGCGGGGTCTACTACGACGGCCAATCCCCCTGGAGCCTGGACTGCTGGCTGCGCGAGCATCCCGACGCCGTCGCACGCAAACCCGACGGCTCGCCGTTCACCTTCCGCTGGCCCGCGACCGACAAGACCGAGCGGATGGTCGGCTGCCCGTCGCACGAACCGCTGATGGCGTTCTATCGCGAGTCGATCGACTGGCTCATCGAGACCTTCCGCCTGCGCGGGCTCCAGATCGAGCAGGGCGACGTCGGCTTGTGCTGGTGCGACCGCTGCCGGGCGCGAAAGCGAACGCCCTGCCCCAAGCGCTGCCAGATCACCGAGCGCGTCTGCCTGGAGGACATGGCCACCCGCCTGCCGCCGCTGATCGCTCGAGTGCTGGAGCGCGACCCGCAGGCGACGGTGCTGGTGGAGAACTACTGCGGTCTGCTCAAGTCGCAGACCGACGTGATCGGGCCGTTCCTGGCCGGCTTCCCTCGACGGACCTGGCACTGCTGGCAGGCCTACGACGCGCCCGGCCTGTTCGACATTGACGAGTCCTCGCGCTCGCCCGGGGCGCGCGGCTGCCTGGCGATCCGCACGAACAACGACATCTTCGGCGGCGAGCTGGACGACCGCGCGAACATCACCCGGGCTCTGGCGCTGGCGGCCGGCGCGGGCCTGGAGATGACCTACATCTACGGCGAATACCCCGACGCCTGGCCGACGACCCGGGCCAACTACGAAACGTGGTCCGCGGCGGCCGTTGCCGCCCGGCCGACTGCCCCGACCCCTGACCTGACGGGAGAACGCGCATGAAGCTGACGCTGCACATCGCCCTGTCCCTGCTGCTGACCGCCGCCTCGGCTGTCCTGGCCGACGACAACCCGCTGCCCGCCTTTCCGGGGGCCGAGGGGTTCGGGGCCGTCGCCGTCGGCGGCCGCGGCGGGCGGGTCATCCACGTCACCAACCTGAACGCCGACGGGCCGGGCAGCCTGGCTGAGGCCTGCGCCGCCAAGGGACCGCGGATCGTCGTCTTCGATGTCGGCGGCGTGATCACGACCAAGAACGACACGCTGGAGATCGAGGACGGCCACATCACCATCGCCGGCCAGACGGCCCCCAGTCCCGGCATCACCGTCGTCGGCGAACTGAGCACCAAGCACTACTACGGCCCGATCTTCGCCAAGACCAAGCAGGACCCCGACTGGATCCATCACATCGACGGGCTGCGCGGGCAGGAGATGATCATCCGCTTCCTGAGGATGCGCCCGAAGGGGCCCAACACGCAGCACTCGGTGCGGCTGGTCGCCGTCGAGCGGCTCATCCTCGACCACGTCTCGGGCTCGTGGGGCGTGGACGAGGACATGGACTTCTCAGTCTCGCGGCAGTTCACAGTGCAGTGGTGCGGCATCGAGCCGTCGGCCTGGGACGGGCCGATCTCCAAGTACCGCATCGACGACAGCACCCAGTTCAACGCCGGCGGCAACACGCCGCACTGCTACGGCATGATCATGGGCTACACCGACAAGGGCAACGCCAGCCTGCACCACAACCTGTTCACGCACCACAACCGCCGCACGCCGCTGTGCGGGCTGGAGGTGCTCGACGAACGCAACAACGTGATGTACGACGTGGCGGCCGGGATCATGTTCCACGGCGGCAAGAAGAACCTCGACCGCCCCGGCCAGCCCTTCCGCGCCAACGTGGTGGCCAACTACTTCAAGTGCGGTCCCAGCGTGCCGCCCGAATACAAGGACTGCCTGCCGGACGCCAAGGCGTCGGCCTACCGCTGCTACATGGTCGGCGAAGCCGGCGCGGACCTGTTCGCCGAGGGCAACTACGACGCCGTCGCCGGCAGGGTGGTCGACGTGTGGAAGGACAACGTCCGCGGCTTCAACGTCAACAAGTGCCTCCACGCCGAGAAGCCCTGGCCCGCCCCGCCGGTCGCGACCCAGACCGCCGAGGAGGCCTACAAACTCGTCCTCGCACAGGTCGGCTGCCTGCCGCGCGACGCGGTCAGCACCAAGGCCGTCGAGGACACCCGCAACGGCACGGGCCTGTGGGGGCGCTACGACCCCGAGGGCGGACTGACCGCGGGCCTGCCGCCGGCCGAACAGGCCCCGCCCGACACCGACCGCGACGGCATGCCCGACGCCTGGGAGAAGGCCCGCGGGCTGAACCCCGACGATCCGACCGACGGCAACAAGGTCGTCCCGGCCGGCGCCAGCCCCAACGACCGCCACAAGGGTTACACCTATATCGAGTACTACATCAACGAGCGCGCCGACCGGCTGATCGAACAGGCCATGAAGCAGGCGGCCGCCGCCCCGACCTCCCAGCCCGACGGAAAGTGAGACCCACATGACCCCGATGCGCATTCTCGCGGCTGTTGTGACATTGCTGGCGACGAGCGCCGCGATGGCTGACGAACCGGCGGCCCTGCCGGCTTTCCCCGGCGCCGAGGGCTTCGGCGCGGTCGCCACCGGCGGGCGCGGGGGCAGGATACTCCACGTCACCAACCTGAACCCCGACGGACCGGGCTCGCTCCAGTGGGCCTGCCGGGAGAAGGGCCCGCGGATCGTCGTCTTCGACGTGGGCGGGGTCATCAGGCCCGGCCAGGGCTCCAAGGAGGGGCGCTGGATTACCATCCTGCACGGCGACATCACCATCGCCGGCCAGACCGCCCCGCCGCCGGGGATCACCATCGACGGCATGCTGAGCACCTACCGCAGCGACCGCGGCTCTTCCGACCCGGCCGAGGTCAAGGGCCACTACAAGAGCGAGGTGCGCACCGAGAACGTGATCGTCCGCTTCCTGCGCATCCGCCCGACCGAGGGCACGGGCAACCTGCGGGTGGCGGAATTCTACTACTGCAAGCGGGCGATCCTCGACCACGTCTCCGGCTCGTGGGGGCTGGACCAGTCGTTCAATCCCGGCTATCCGGCCGGCGACGACAACTTCACCTTCCAGTGGTGCGCGATGGAGGAGAGCGACCCGGCCCACATGGAGCACAGCGGCGAGGACCACGGCTTCGGGTTCATGGGCAGTTGGCACAACAGTCACGTCAGCATCCACCACAACCTGCTGGCCCACCACGTCGGCAGGGCGCCGCTGCTGGCCGACCACCACACCGAGTTCAGCAACAACGTGCTCTACAACGTCGGCCCGCAGGAAACGCAGATGGGAAGCTGCAAGGACGCCCCCAACCGCCAGCAATATCAGTTGATCGGCAACTACTGGAAGACCGGCCCGGGCGGACTGGTCGCCGGCTACGCATTCATCCCGCCGCTGGCCTGCTCGCTCCAGGGCCTCGAGCCGCGCGACCAGTACGAGTATTACCATAACGACGTGAAGATCTGGTTCGACGGCAACTACTTCGCGTGGGACGGCTACGTCGGGCGCGAGCGCATCAAACGCCCCAAGGAGGTGGCCGACGCGCCGTTCGATTTCCCGCCGGTCACGCGCCAGCCGGCTGAGGAGGCCTACGAGCAGGTGCTCGCACAGGTCGGCTGCCTGCCGCGCGACGCGGTGAGCAAGCGCACGCTGGCCGAGGTGCGGACCGGCGGCGGCTGCTGGGGCCGCTGGGGCCCCGACGGCGGCCTGCTCGAGGGCCTGCCCGAGCCGGGCAAGGTCGCCTGCCCCCCCGACGCCGACCAGGACGGCATGCCCGACGCGTGGGAGAAGGCCCACGGGCTGAACCCCGCTGACCCCGCCGACGCCAGCAAGGTCGTGCCGGCCGGCGCTTCGCCCGGCGACCGCCACAAGGGCTACACCTACGTCGAATATTACTTCAACGACCTGGCCGACCAGCGCGTCGCCGAGGCCGTCACCGCCGCCCGGCTGGACCGCGAAGCGGCGACCAAGCCGTGGGACAAGCCGGCCAACGGGCTTTCGACCAACACCACGCACTGGCACAAGTCGCTGGACGACATGGTGGCCGCTGTCAAGCGGCAGGACGCGACCCAGAAGGACGCCCACGACCCCAGGACCTACAACGACCTGATCTCGGCGTGGCAGGCGATCATCCAGTTGAACCGCCTCGGCGACAAGGCCGCCCCCGCGGTGGCTGAGCTGGCCAAGGGCCTGGCCAAGGGCATGGAAGATCCGCAGGCAGTGACCTTCTCGGCCTGGGCGCTGGGGGCGATCGGTCCGGTCGCCAAGCCGGCCCTGCCCGACCTGCTCAAGGCCCTCCAGGCTGAGCAGTCCACCGTCACCAAGGGCTGGTCCTTCCAGCCTTACGGCTACATCGCCTGGGCCCTGGGCCGAATCGGACTGACGCCCGAGCAGGCCCGCCAGGCAGCGCCGGCCCTGGGCGGGCTGCTGGTCGGCAGGGACACCCGTGCCACCGACAACGCCGCCTGGGCGCTGAGCACGCTGGGAAAGGACGCCGAGCCCGCACTGGCGCCGCTGCTCAAGTCGCTGGGCAAGGGCGGCTACACCGGCCACTTCGCCGCGCGCTCCCTGGGCAACATCGGCGCCCCGGCTTTCGCCGGGCTGGTCAAGGCGCTTTCCGACCGCGAGTCGGACGTCCGCGCCAACGCCGCCCGGGCCCTGGGCTGGGCAGGCCCGGCTGCCGCCGACGCGGCCGCCCCGCTGGCCGATCGGCTGGCCAAGGACGCGGAACTGGTCGTGCGGGCGGCGGCGGCGACGGCCATCGGCTGCATCGCTCCGCAGTCGCAGGCGGCGCTGGTCGCGGCGCTGAGCGACAAGGAATACAACGTGCGGGTCGCGGCGGCTGAGGCGCTGGGCAACTGCGGCCCGGCCGCCAAGGGCGCCGCCGACGCGCTGGTGAAATTGTTGGCCGATCCGCGCGGCGAGGTCCGCCGGGCGGCGGTGCAGGCGCTGGGCCGGCTCGGCGAGGCGGCGGCGCTGGCCACGGCGCTGAGCGCCGATGACGCCCAGGTCCGCGGCTGGTCGGCCCGGGCGCTGGGCGACATGGGCAACGCGGCGGCGGCAGCCGTCCCCGCGCTGGTCAAGGCCGCCGCCGATGGCGACCCGCAGGTCCGCCGCGAGGCGGTGCTCTCGCTGGCGCTGCTGGGCCCGTCGGCTGCCGGCGCCCGCGACGCGCTGAGCAAGGCCTGCCAGGACGAGGACTACGTCGTCAGGACCGCCGCGGCGGCGGCCCTGGAACGGATCGGCAAGTGAACGCCCGGGAGAACGCGATGAACAGACGGATCGGCTGGATCGGTGCCGCGGCGTTGGCGTTGTCCGCGGGCGTCGCGCTGGCGGAGGAGCCGGGCCTTCCGGCGTTTCCCGGCGCCGAAGGCTTCGGCGCCGCCGCGGTCGGAGGGCGCGGCGGCAAGGTCGTCCACGTGACCAACCTGAACGCCAAGGGCCCGGGCAGCCTCCAGGAGGCACTGGACCTCGACCAGCCGCGGATCATCGTCTTCGACGTCTCCGGCGTGATCGAGGGCAACGTGAATCTGAGCAAGCCGAACGTGACGATCGCCGGCCAGACCGCGCCGGGCGCTGGAATCACCGTGCAGGGGCGTCTCAGCTCGGGCATCGCCCGGGGCGGCCAGCCGCTGCACGACGTCATCATCCGACACATCCGCTTTCGCCCGGTCTGGGGGGAAGTGGGCGGCGGCAACGGCGACTGCACGCAGCTCAACGCGATCACGAAGCTGATCCTCGACCACGTCTCGGTCTCCGGCGGCAACGACGAGGAGATGGACTTCTGCGTCAGCCACGATTTGACCGTGCAGTGGTGCACGATCGAGGCGTCCTGCCTGGCCCACCAGGGCAGCGGCGTTCACAACTACGGCATGATCCTCGGCTACGTGGACGGCGCCGCGACGCTGCACCACAACCTGTTCGCCCACCAGAGCGAGCGGGCCCCGCTGTGCGGGCTGGACACCGTCGACCATCGCAACAACGTCCTCTACAACGTCGCCTGGGCGTTGCAGTATCACCCCCCGCGGATGAACCGCCACGAGGGCCGCCTCTATCACACCAACCTCATCGGCGACTACTTCAAGGCCGGGCCCGGCGGGCCGGTCGGCATGCGCCCCTGGCTGCTGCCCTACAACCAGGCCGTGCCCGGACTGGCTGACTGGAAGAACGTCCAGCTCTACGGCCATCGCAACTTCTGGGCGTGGGCCGGACCCGAAGGCCGATATGACGACTACGATCCGAACGTCCAGGCGTCTGACGGCATCAAGAAGGGCTCGAAGTTCTGGGTCGAGAAGGAATGGGATGTGCCGGCAGTGGCCACGCAGGACGCGAAGGAGGCCTACCGCCTCGTGCTCGCTCAGGCCGGCTGCCTGCCGCGCGACGCGGTGACCCGCAGGACCATTGAGGAGACCCGCACGGGGACCGGCTCGTGGGGGTGGCATCCGCCCGCGGGGGGGTTGATGGAAGGCATGACCCCCGGCAAGCCCGCCGCCGACGCCGACGGCGACGGCATGCCCGACGACTGGGAGAAGGCCCACGGGCTGAACCCGGCCGACCCGGCTGATGCGAACAAGGTCGTTCCGGCTGGCGCGTCCGAGGGCGACCGCCACAGGGGCTACACCTACGTCGAGTTCTACGTCAACGAACTGAGCGACAAGCTCGTGGCCGCCGCCGCGGAAGACGCCGCCAAGCGCGACGCCCAGCCGCCCACGCCCGAGCCGGCCGCCCCGGCGGTCGTCGCCGGACAGTCCAACCTGCCCCTGCCGGCTGGGCCCGGCGGAGCGACGATCTCGGCCGGCAGCGGCGACGTGCTGGCGATCCGCAACGGAAAGCTCTACGGCTGGGGCCTGAACTGGCGCGGCGAACTGGGCGACGGCGGCGGCAAGGACCGCGACGCGCCCGCCGTCACGCTTGGGCCCGACGGCAAGTCGCCGCTGGCAACGCCGGCAGCCATCTCGGCCGGCGGGGAGACCTCGGCGGCGATCACCGCCGACGGCAAGCTGCTGGCCTGGGGCAGCAACGACCACGGCCAACTCGGCAACGGCCAGACGGCAGAGCAGGTTCCGCTGCCCGTCTCGGTGCTGGGTCCCGACGGCAAGGCGCCGCTCGACCGCGTTGTCGCGGTTTCGGTCGGCGGCTACCACACGCTGATCCTCCGCGCTGACGGCACGGTCTGGGCGACCGGCTGCGGGCAGGACGGCAGGCTGGGCGACGGCGAGACGGCCGACCGGCTGCTGCCGGTGCAGGTGAAGGGCCTGGCCAGCGCGGTCGCGATCTCCGCGGGCGTCAAGCACAGCGTCGCCCTGCGCAAGGACGGCACGGTCTTCTGCTGGGGCGACAACCTCTACGGCCAGCTCGGCGACGGCACGAACGCCGACCGGCTGACGCCGGTGCAGACGCCGGGGCTGGCGAATGTCGCCGCGGTGGCGGCCGGCTGGCAGCACACGCTGGCGCTGGCGGCCGACGGCACGGTCTGGGCGTGGGGGTGCAACGATTTCGGCCAACTCGGCGACGGCACGACGGTCTTCCGCAACAGGCCGGTCCAGGTGCGGACCGCCGAGGGCAGGCCGCTGATCGCCCGGACGATCGCGGCCGGCGGGCTGCATTCGCTGGCGATCGACCGCGACGGCGGGCTGTGGGCCTGGGGCTGGAACTACCGCGGCCAGTGCGGCGTGGGCAGCCACGACAGCCTCTCGGTCGCGACGCGGGTGAAGGGCCCGCTGGGCGTCGGGCTGCTGGAGAAGGTGGCGGCCGTCGCCGGCGGCGGGGCCCACACCGTCGCGATGCTGGCTGACGGATCGCTGCTGACCTGGGGCGACAACATGCGCGGCCAGATCGGCGACGGCAGCCTGAACGTGAAGTGGATCGACAAGGACGGAAACTACGTCGATCAGGGCAAGCGTTCGACGTCGGAGATGATCAAGACCGGCCATCGCGTCGCCGCGACCCGCTGGGTCCCCCGGCCCGTCCCGGCGATCAAGGAGAGCCACTGATGCGTTCCAACTTCGGTTCGGCCGTTTGCCTCGCCGCCGCTGCATGCGTCACGCTAGCCGGCGTTGCCTGGGCCGACCCGCCGCAATTGCCCCGGGTCACCCGCGACTACCAGTACTGGCGCGGGCCGTCCGAGAAGACGCCCGGCCCGTTCCTCTGCGCCCTGCCTGACGCGACCGACCTGGTCGTCACCTGCGACCGCTGGCCGGACTGCTCCGACCTGCGCCGCTTCGGCGAGGACGCGGTGCGCCTCAGCGGGGCCAAGACCGAGCAGGACAAGGCGCTGGCCGTCTGGATGTGGCTGCGCCGCGTCAAGTCGCAGACCAACGGCGACGCCCCGTACGACCCCTACCACCCCGAGCGCACCGTGCCGGAGGTCTACGACCCGATCAAGATCCTCAACGTCTACGGCGCCCACTGGTGCAGCGGGCTGGGCCGGACCGTCGCGATGATCTGGCGGGCGATGGGCTACGAGGGCCACGCGGTCCATCGGCTCAGCCACGGCATGGCCGGCCTGTATTACCTCGACGCCGACGGCGGCGACCGCTGCCATCTGTTCGACTGCAACTTCGGCGGCTTCACCACCGACCGCAAGGGCGACCGCGTGCTGGGCCCCGACGACTTCAGCACCGACTACTACCAGTGGATGTATCCGTGGTATTTCGGCGAGCCCTGGCCGATGCCGACCCATCGCGTCGAACTGTCCATGCGCCGCGGCGAGAGCCTGACCCGCAAGTGGGGCAACTGGGGCAAGCCGGTCGAGGACAACTTCGACAACGACGCCGACGTCAAGACCCGCCAGCCCTCCGAGAAGGGCCCCTACCCCATCACCTACGGCAACGGGCTGTGGACCTACACGCCCGACCTGTCCGCCAGGGAGTGGGCCGACGGACTGGCTGAGCCCGCCCAGGGATTGGCCGACGGCAAGGGCCTGACCCCCGCCAAGGCCGGCGTCCCGGCTGTCGCCGTCTGGCACTTCCGCTCGCCGTACCTGATCGCCGAAGCCGAGATCGACCTGTCCGCGTTCCGCAAGAGCGACGCCGACGCGATCCGCCTCTCGCTGTCGGTCGACGACGGCAGGAGCTACCAGCCCTGCTGGGAAGCGCCGGGCGGCCAGACGGGCGCCCGGATATTCAAAGTCGTCCTCGACAAGAAGTTCACCGTCACGCCGCGGCATCCGCAGGCCCCCAAGGATCTCGGCTCGCCGTTCGCGCAGTACGCCTATCGCATCCGGCTGGAACTGCTGGCCAAGGACGCGCCGGCCGACTGCCGCGTGGACGCGATCACCTTCAAGACCACCGTGCAGCAGGCGATCCGCTCCCTGCCGCAGCTTTGGCCGGGCAAGAACGCGATCGCCGTCCGCGGCACGCTACGGGCCGGGACCGCCGTCCGCATCACCTACACCTGGGACGACCCGTCCGGCAAGGATCGCACGAACGTCACCGTCACCGACAAGCTGCCCTACAGCTACGAGATCGTCGCCGCCGGCGGCAAGTGGGAGGACGTGGTCTGCAAGGACCTGCTGATCGAGACGATCGCCGCCGACGGCCAGGGCCCGCGCACGCTGGTGAAGGAGACGCCCAGCCCGATCGAGAAGCTGCCGCCGCTGCCGTCGGCCGCCGACACCCGCACCCGCTGGATCCGCGAACTGCACCGCGGCAAGGCGCCGCCGAAGATCAGCCAGGTGAACGAGTGGATGGACAGCCGCGGCAAATACGTCAAGACCGGCCTGGTCTGGGCGTCGGAGCTTGAAGCGCCCGAGACGTTCGAGTCGGTCCGCAAGGTGGCGTTCGACACCGAGCTGTGCAAGGGCGGAACGATCAAGGAACTGGCGCTGCTGGCGCTCTACAACAGCGACCGGGCCAAGGCCCGCCCCCTGCTGCTCCAGATCGTCGGGGACAGCGAGTGCAAGACCGGCTGGAAGTTCGACCCCAAGGATCCCGTCGTCGCCGGCGGGCACTGGATCAGCGGCGTGGCCATCATCAGCCAGATGGCCGCCGAGTCGGACTGGAAGGAGTTCGCCCAGCCGCTGGCCGCCGCGACCGACAGCAGGTTCTGCAACGACCTGGCGCGGATGCAGATCCTGCGGGCGCTGGCGCAGATCGCCGAGCCCGGCGACAAGGCCGTCACCGAAGCGGTCCGCAAGTCGCTGGCGATGAGCTACCCCTACATGCTCGTCGAGGCCGCCCGGGCTGCCGGCTGCGTGCACGACACCGCCTCGATCCCGAGGCTGCGCGAGCTGCTGGACCACCCGTTCCTCGTGGTCCGGGCCCAGGCGGCGATCGCCCTGGGGCGGCTGGGCGACACGGCCAGCGCCCCGACGCTGCGCGAGAGCCTGACGCACATCCGCAAGGTCGAACTGCTGGATCACATGAAGTACAACACGGTCATCTACCAGGACGAGCACATGCGGGCGGCGGCGGCCGAGGGGCTGGGCCTGATGAAGGACAAGGACTCGCTGCCCGCTTTGCGCGACGCACTGGCCAACGAGCCGGTCCCGTGGGTCCGAAGGAAGATCGAAGAAGCCATCAAGGCCGTCCAGTGATCCGACGCCAGCTACGGAGAACCGACATGGGGCATCGAACGACTGCGTGCATCGCCGCGGCCATCCTCCCGATGTGCGTCGCGGCGGCGCTCGCCCAGGACGACGAGGACGAGCCCGAGCCGGGCACGGTCGATCGGCCGGAGTTGAAGATCGACGCCGTGATCGGCCGCGACGCCCCCTACTGGCGCGGGCCGCACGAGGAGACCCCCGGCCCGCTGGTCGCCGGGGCCGTCGCCGCCACCGGCGTGACGGTTTCCTGCGACCGCTGGCCGGACGCGACCGACCTGCGCCGCTTCGCAGAGGACGCGGTGAGGCTTTCCAACGCCCGAACCGACCAGGAGAAGGCCCTGGCGGTCTGGCGATGGATCCGCCGCCTGAAGGTCCACACCGACGGCAACCCGCCGGTCAACAGCATCTGCGGCCCGGGCCGGGACGACGACGTCGTTCGCGTGCTCAACGTCTACGGCGCCCACTACTGCGGCGGGCTGTCGCGCGTCGCCTGCCAGGTGTGGCGAGCCTACGGCCGCCAGGCCGACCGCGTCCACTGCCTCAGCCACAGCATGATCGATCTCTATTACACCGACGCCGACGGGATCGACCGGCCGCACCTGTTCGACGTGAACTTCGGCGGCTTCCTCTACAATCGCGACCGAACGCGAATCGCCGGCTGCGACGACTGGGCCATCGACTACAACGGCTCCAAGGACAACTGGGTGCACAGCGAGCACGAGCCCTGGTCGACGCACCGCATGGAACTGTCGCTGCGCGGCGGCGAGTGGCTGACCCTGCTCTGGGGCAACGAGGGCAAGCCCTACCAGCAGAACATGGACCCCAAGCGAGACGCCCGGCGGACCCCGCTGTCCGAGCGCGGGCCCTACACCGACCGCACCTACGGCAACGGCCGATGGACGCTATCGCTGGCCGACGCCGGTCAACTGACCCAGGCGCCGGCGAACATGGAAATCGCCGCCGGGCGGTTCACGCCCAGGCAGGCCGGCAAGCCCGCGACCGCCGTCTGGCAGGTCCGCACGCCCTACGTCATCTCGGACATGCAGCTGCGAATGGCCGTCCGCCGCAGGTCGGCCAAGGACGCCGTCCGCGTGCTGTTGAGCACCGACGGAGGGAAGAGCTGGCAGCCGCTGTGGACCTGCAACGACAAGGTCGCAGATGGCCCGGGCGACGTCGTGGCCGAGTTGTGCCCGAAGTACGATGTGAAGGAGAGCACTTCGCCGCCGAAGGATTTCGTCTCGCCGTTCGGGCGATACGCCTGCCTGGTCAAGCTGGAACTTACGGCGGCCGACAATCCGGGCGACTGCTGCGTCGAAAGCGTGCAGTGCCTGACCTGGGTGCAGCAGAACTTCTACGCCCTGCCGCAACTTCAGCCGGGGGTCAACCGCATCACCGTGCGCGGGGACATCGCGCAGGGGTCGGCGGTCCGCATCACCTACGTCTGGGACGACGCCGCCGGCAAGAGCCGACGCAACGAGACGATCGTCGAGAAGGCCCCGTTCACCTACGAGATAATGGCAGCCGGCCGGAAGTGGGAGGACGTTGTCTGCCGCGTGCTGGCCATCGAGGCGATGCCGGCCCAGGGCAAAGGCAACGTGACGCTGGTAAAGGAGGCGCCGTGCGAGGCGGTCCCGCTGCCGCCGATGAAACCGGCCGACCAGACCCGCGGCCGGGCCGGCTGGTGGCAGCGCGACAATCCGAAGAATCTGCCGGCGGCGGGCAAACTGGTCGCGGAGCTTGACGACCCGGCCAGGCGCGAGGCGGCGCTGAAGGGCCTTCAGGAACTGCGCGACCCGGCGGCGTTCGACGCCGTCGCGAAGGTCGCCTACGCCGAGCGCGACCCGATGCTCAAGGGCGTGGCCCTGGCGACGCTGTTCGGCGCCGATCGCGCCCGGGCCAAGCCGATCCTGCTGGACATCCTGGCCAATCCCGACAAGGTGCAGTGGACCGACAGGCCGGTGACCAAGGGACCGGCCGACGCGAAGCAGCACTGGGCCGACACGGCGGTGATCATCGGACTGATGGGCGCCGAGGCCGGATGGAAGGAAGTCCTGCCGCCGCTGGTCAAGGTGTGGAACAGCGGGGCGATGTACAAGCACGTCCCCTGGGCGATCATGCGGATCGTCTCGCGGATCGGCGACGCGGGCACGCCGGGGCTGGCCGACATCGTCCGCGACGGCCTGACCCGTGGCGGCTACACGGCCGCCTGGGCCTGCGCCGCCGCCGCCCGGCTGGGCCTGCGCGACAGCATCCCGGCTGTCCGCAAGGTCGCCGACAGCCGCTACCGCGCCTGGCAGGTGCAGGGCATCCGCGCCCTGGGCGTGCTGGGCGATCTCCAAAGCGCCCCCTCGATCCGCGGCAAGCTGACGCACTGGGACGAGAACCTGCGGGTCGCCGCCGCGGCGGCCCTGGGCGACATGGGCGACAAGGCATCAGCCGACGCGCTGCGAACCGCCCTGGCCAACGAGCCGTTTGCATGGGTCCGCGATGTGATAGAGACAGCGATCAGGAAGCTCGATTAACCGGCAGAGGAGTCCCCGATGAAGCCGAAGGCGTTCCTGGCGGTCGCGTTGTCCCTGCTGACATGGCCCGCGATCGGACGGTCGGCTGACCGCGTGACGGTGCTCGACACGGCCAGCCCGTACCGGACGTTCTCGGTCCGCAGCAGCGACGTCGTCCGCATGCCCGACGACAGCCTGCAACGCGTCTATGAACTGACCCCGGCCGACCGCACGAGCGTGGACGGCAAGTATGTCGTCGCCATCAAGGCCGAGGCCTCGCCGTCGCGCACAGCCCAACCCGACGAGGCCTGGACCGACGCCCGGTTCGACGACGCCGACTGGCTCGCGGCCCGCGGGCCCTTCTACGCCCAGATCAAGGGGCCCTACGGCTACGAGGGAATCTACGTGCCGGCGGAGCGCATCTGCGTCCGCGGGCGATTCAACGTGACTGACCCCTCGCGGGTCCGCGGGCTGACGCTCTCGCTGGCGTTCACCGGCGGAGCCGTCGTCTACTTCAACGGCACGGAACTGACGCGGTCGCACCTGCCGGCCGGCAAGCTGTCGACCGACGCGCTGGCCGACGACTACGCCGACGATTGCTTCCTCGCGCCAACCGGCCAGCCGCTGCGACCCAACGGCGACGACGTGAAGAAGTACGCCGACCGCTACGAGAAGCGCATCCGGCGGATCGAGAGCCTGGCCATCCCGGCCGGCGCTCTGCGGGCGGGCGTGAACGTCCTGGCGATCGACATCCGCCGGGCCCCGGCGCCGCAGGCGATGTTCACCGGCATGGACGGGCCCAACCCGGCGGCCGCCTGCTGGTGGCAGCGGGCCAGCGTGAACGACGTGCTCCTGACCGCCGACGCCGGATCGGCGGTGACGCCGAATACCGATCGGCCGAAGGGCCCGCAGGTCTGGCAGCCCAACCTGCTGTCGCGCGTCAGCGTGACCGACTGGGGCGACCCGAACGAGCCGGTCGGGCCGATTCAGATCGTTGCCCCCATCAACGGCGCGGCGTCGGGCCGAGTGGTGGCCAGCAACACCGAAGCCATCACGGCGCTGAACGTGACCGTGAGCGACCTGGCCGGGCCGGGCGCCATTCCGGCCTCGGCGGTGCAGGTGCGCTACGCCCTGCCCGACGGCACGCGGCGGTTCGACCGCAACCCGGCCTACTTCGACAGCCTCGACGACGCCGCGCCGCTGCCGGTCGCGCCCGACGCGACGAGCAAGGCGGCCGTCCAGCCGATCTGGTTCACCGTCCGCGTGCCGGCCGACGCCAAGCCGGGGCTCTACAACGGCCAGGCGACGGTGGCCGTGAACCAGGCCGCCCCGGTCGTCGTGCCGATCAGGCTCGACGTCATCGGCTGGAAGCTGGCCGACGCGAAGGACTTCGTCACCCACGTGGGCGTGATGCAGTCGCCCGAGTCGGTCGCGATGCAGTACAAGGTCGACCTGTACAGCGACGCGCACTTCAAGCTGATGGACCGCACGTTCAGCCTGCTGGGCGAGGTCGGCGTCAAGACGATCATCGTGACGGCGATCCGGCACACGCACTTCGGCAACCCGCACGCGATGATCCGCTGGGTCCGCGGCGCCGACGGCCAGCTGACGCCGGACTTCTCGATCGCCGAGAAGTACATCGACCTGGCGGTGAAGCACCTCGGCAAGGCGCCGCTGGTGGGGCTCTACTGCTGGGAGCCGCTGCACACGGGACACTTCGAGCACAAGACGTTCCACGGCGACCGCGACATCATGATCACGATCGTCGACCCCAGGACCGGCGAACTGAGCGACGGCGTCGGGCCGGAATGGGGCACCGACGCCTGCCGGGCGTTCTGGAAGCAGGCCGTGGACGGCATGAAGAAGATCCTCGCCAGGCACGGCATGGAGAAGTCGCTGATGGTCGGCATCTCAGCCGACTACGCGCCCAGCAAGACGGCCGCCGACGACCTGGGCGCCGCGGCGCCCGACTGCAAGTGGATCGCCAACTCGCACGTCTTCTGGAGCGACATCCAGGGCCACCCGGTCGGCTACCTCACCGTGCTCTGGGGCATCTGGGACCTGAGCGACCCGACCAAGGACGTCTACGGCTTCCGCCGCTTCTACGGCTGGCGCGACGCGCCGCTGATCGTCGCCCGCTTTCCGCGCAACGAGCTGCGGCTGCCGGCGGCCGGCCCGGCGGAGTATCGTTCGTATCCCGAGCACTGGATCTGCGCCCAGGGCAAGTGGATGTCGGTGGACAAGAAGAAGTTCTGGTCCGGCACCTGCGGCTTCGGGCGGATCGGCGCGGACTTCTGGCCGGTGCTCACCGACAAGCGCGGCCGATCGCGTGCCCTGCTGGAGCGCTATCCCGACGAGTCGAGCTGGGGTCAGTTGACGCTGGACTACTCCAACCCGGCCATCCTGGGCCCCGGGCGCGACGGGCCGGTCGCGACGGGCCGCCTGGAGATGATCCGCGAGGGCGTGCAGGAGGCTGAGGCCCGCATCTTCCTGGAGAAGGCCCTGCTGGACGACGCCAAGCGGGCCAAGATCGACAAGGGCGACGCCGACCGCATCCAGTCGATGCTCGACGAACGCGTCCGCGACCTCATGCGCGCCAACGACGGCGCCAAGGGCTCGGACTGGCAGTGGTACATCAGCTCCGGCTGGCAACGCCGCTCGCGGGAAATCTTTGAAGCGGCTGCAATGGTGGCCGACAAGCTCGGCGGCTGACGCCTGTTTCGCCGCCCGGGACGATGTGCCGCTTCACGCGAACAGCGCCACGTTGCCGCCGGTGTGCAGGAAGAGCACCTGGTCGCCGTGGTCGAATCGACCCTTGCCAAGCTGGTCCAGCAGGCCCGAGAACGCCTTGGCGGTGTAGCACGGGTCGAGGAACACCCCTTCGGTGCGGGCCAGCAGTTCGATGGCCTGCGTGCCGGCGGCCGTCGGAATCGCATAGCCCTCACCCGCGTAGCCCCCTTCGAACAGCACGTTGTCGGAATCGACCGGCGCGGGCAGGCCCAGCCGATCGGCCGTGCGGGCCGCCAGCGACGCCACATCCTCGCGGCGCGACGCGATGTCCCTGGGCGGGCTGACTGCGACGCCCATGACAGCCGCCGAGAGCGAGAACAGCCGGGCCCCGACGAGCAGGCCGGCCTGCGTGCCGCAAGAGCCGGTCGCGCAGACGATCCAATCGAACGCGACGCCGAGTTCGCGCTGCTGGGCGACGATCTCGCGGGCGGCATTGACGTAGCCCATCGCGCCGGTCGGGTTGGACGCGCCGGTGGGGATCACGTAAGGCCGCCGGCCCTGAGCCTTGAGCTGGTCGGCGAAGGCGACCATGTCGTCGCCGGTCGTGTTGAAGTGGAAACGGGCGCCCACGAGCTGCGAGGGCAGCAGGTTGCCGGTCATCGCCGCCGGCTGCGGGCCGGAGAGGAACAGGTGCGGCTCCATGCCCAGCGCCGCGGCCGCGACGGCCGTCTGGCGGCAGTGGTTGGACTGCACGCCGCCGCGGGTCATGACGACGTCGGCCTGCTGCTCGCGGGCCTCGGCCAGGCTGAACTCGAGCTTGCGGCCCTTGTTGCCGCCGAAGGCCAGCCCGGTCAGATCGTCGCGTTTGATCCACAGGTGCGGGCCGTCGGCCAGCCCCAGGGTCTTTTCGAGCCGTGTCATCCGCTGGATGGGCGTGGGCAGTTGGCACAGCCGCAGCCGCGGCAGCGCATCGAGCTTCGCTCCGGCATCCATGTCGCGTCTCCCTGTTGCGTTCTTCCGGCCCCCTACAACTTCCGCCGCACGTATTGGCAGTAGACCGCGGCCACGGGGTTGTGCCCGAGCACACGGTCCTTGGCGATCAGCGTCGTCACCGGCGCCTTGGACTTCATCGTGAAGATCGCGTCGTGGCCGACGCACAGGCCGCAGATGATGTTGAGTTCCGTGCCCGCCTCGTTGAGCATCTCGGCCTGGCCGGCCGGGTTGCACATGGTCTCGTGCTCGCGGCCGGGGTCGATCTGCTCCAGGCCGAGCGTCTTCTTGGGGATGCCGCAGTTCTTGCAGCAGGCGCTGATGACCTCGAAGTCGCGCGAGAGGACCTCGGCGATGACGGCCGCCTCGTCGGCCAGCCCGATGCAGAACGACAGGCCCAGCCGCTTGAAGCCCATCTCTTTCGCGAACAGCGCCGTCTCGCGCAGGCGCGGTTCCTTGCCGTAGTGCCGCCCCTCGATGGCGCTGGCCGCCCGGTGCAGGCGGACCAGCCGCTCGTCGTAGAGCGCCAGATGCTCCTCGGCGTGGCCGTAGCAGTCCTTGCCGTCGCGGCATCCGTGGGTCTTGCACATCGCGCATCGGGGCTTGATCTGACGGGCCATGAGCGGCCTCCTTCGTGCCATCGGTCCCCTCCAAACGAACGGTTTCATGGTATCCGATTTCCGGTTGCGGAAACAGTGCGTTTGCCCGCATGAACAGGGGCGATTCTGCTGATTCATGGTCTTGCCTGCGGGGCCCGGCGCGCCTACGCTTTGGCATCATTCAAGGAGTCCCGCGATGACCGGCGACCAGTGGATTCTGGACAACGATCGCATGCGGAGTTTCATCGGGACGGTCAAGGCGATCCGCACGACGGCGCAGAGCCCCGAGGAGGCCATCGCGCGGATCCGTCCGCACTTCGCCGACCTGCTGGGCGACGCGGCCTGGCTGCCCGCGCGCTACCAGGAGCCGCCGGCCGAGGGCGACAGCGGCGGCATGGGCAAACGCATCGGCATGTGGCTGCTCTATCGCTCCGGCGACGGAAGCATGGCCTTCTCGGCGCTGGTGCTGCCGCCGGGGATGCAGACGCCCGTGCACGACCACCTGGCGTGGGGGCTGGTCGGGCTCTACCGCGGGCGGCAGAGCGAGCAGGTCTACGCCCGCCGCGACCACCACCGGCATGACGAGGGGTTCGCCGACGTCGAGGTCGTGCAGGAGAACGTGCTGTCGCCCGGCGACTTCTACGACCTGCTGCCCGGCAACGACATTCACAGCGTCAGGACCACGTCGGCTGAGACGTCGGTCTCGCTGCACCTGCTCAGCAACGACAACGGCTGCATCTGGCGGCACCGCTACAAGCCGCAGGAGCGGCGGATCGAGCCGTTCAAGTCCGGCTGGCTGAACGCCGAGTGCGGCCACGACCACGAACACGCGCGAGCCTGAACGGGCGAACCGTCGAAAGGTTCTTGCCGCGCCGATGCCAGCCATCTTCCTGCCCAAGCTGCGGATGGGGGGCCCCAGGCCCGCGGCCGGGTGTCGGCCTGGGCGGCCTTGTTGATTCCGGTCAACGCCGGGTGGGGAAGATGTTGATTTTCCGCAACATCCGGGGCCGATGCGGGATCCGCGAGAAGGAGAAACTCGCCGCAATTTTTGGGGTGTAAGTTCTGCACTCTATGTCAATTGTACGGCCGCCACTGAATTCCAGGGGCTCTGCACCTTCTCCAGGTACGCCAATTGCGGCCTCGTCGCATGGCCAGTTTCCGGGACTCGCAGCGCACTTCGCCGTAAGTTGGATCGCCAGGTCCAAGAACGCCGGAAAACACGAGAAGAGGGATTGCCATGAAACCTATCCATCGGACGATCGTCGTGATCGCGCTGGGCGCGACTCTTGCGCTTTGCTTGGGCGCCCCGGCCCGGGCCGCCGACATCTACTGGAACGACGGCGACGGCGGATCGAACACCATCCTGGGCGCCACCTGGAACGACCTTCAGTCGGCCATCAACAGCGCCCAGGGCGGCGGGGCGGCCGGCATGGTGAAGATCTCCGGCGACCTGGCGCGGACCGCGGGCGACGCGTCGATCGGCGACCTGGAGGTGACCTCGGGCAACCTGACGATCAGCGGCGGATGGGACGGCAGTTTCACCTCGCAGAGCCTGGCGTCCAAGTCGGTGCTGAACGTCAACGGCAGCAACACGGCCGACAACAAGTTCCGCGTGCTGACGATCACCGGGGCCAACACAACCGTGGACAACCTCCAGATCACCGGCGGCGAGGACGTGGGCATCTACACCGTGTATCAGAACTACGGCGCCGGCGTCTTCGTCAACGGCGCCGACAACACGACGCTCAAGAACCTGCGGGTGACGGGCAACACGCTGGTGGGCAGCTACACGGCCAATGCCGGCGGCGGCATCGCAGCAAAGGGCAGCAACACGACGCGACTGAGCGGCCTGCTGATCTCACACTGCGAAGTGGACAACAACTTCGCCCAGTCGTCCGGCGGCGGCATCTACCTGTTCGACGTGGGGACCAACGCTTCCCCCGGCGTGGTCGAGTATACCGACGTCCACAACAACACCATGGGCTCGCCCAGCTACCACAACAACAACTCCGGCTCAGGCATCGCGGTGACCGGCGACAACGTTTCCACGCACGTGCTGATCGCCAACAGCGTCATCGCCGACAACGACGGACGGGGCGGGGCGCTCTCCAGCAGCAACTTCAGCACGGCCCACAATGTGGTCGTCTACGGCACGCTGATCGCCGGGAACACCCAGCAGAGCGCCGGCGACTACCAGGGGGCGGCCGGCGTCTACAACGGCGGGCGCAACACGCTCTACCTGGCCAATTCGACCATCGCCGACAACGTGGCGGCCAGCGGCGCCCTCGGCGCCGGGCTCTATGCCGACGCCGGCAGCTACGGCGCCTACAGCCAGCTTGAACTGGTCAACAGCATCCTCTCGGACAACGACAAGCTCAAGGCCTTTGCCGCCAGCAACGCCTACGCCGCCACCGGCGGCAACTTCGAGTTCCTCCGCTCGCTGCTGAACGAAACGCTCTACGACAAGAAGGACACCGCCACCCCCAGCGACGAGACGGCCACCACGCTGGCCGGGGCCCTGGCCTTCACCCCCATTCCCGGATTCCACAGCCGCGACGACAGCGGCACGCAGTCTCAGGCCATCGAGGGCAACACCGAAGGCGACCCCCTGTTCCTGGGCTCGGGCGACGACCCCTACCAGCTCACCTCGTCCAGCACGCTGGCCATCGACAACGGGCTGATCCTCAGCGGCTCGCACGCCGACTTCAGCAGCGGCTTCTTCTACGTTGACGTCAATCACAACAGCACGTACGACCCGGCACTGGACGTCATCTTCCTGATCGACGGCGGCACGCAAACCGGCTCGTCAGCCTTCCACTATGTCTACCTCGACGATCTGGCCGGCAATCTTCGGGGCGCGGGCTCGAGCATCGACCGCGGGGCCTACGAGTATCAGTCCGTCTCGGTCCCCGAACCGATCACGGTGGCCCTGCTCTCGCTGGGCGGGTTGGGCCTGGTCGCGTCCCGGCGTCGCCGCTAGGGCCGCTGACCGCGCGGTAATCAGCCGAACTCTCTGGGCCGCCCCCGCGGGCGGCCCATTCCTTGCGCCCCGGCCACCGTTGAATCCGGTAAACATGGCCGCCCGACATGTTGCTTTTTCGCCACATTCAGGACCGGCCCGGCAATTGACTGCCGGCTGGATGGAAACTCTCAACCATCGAGCCAGAAAGGCTTTAGGTGGCAGACGAGGCCGATCTTCCCGTCCTGCCGGCTCTTGGTACGCCGTTTGCATGCTAATTAGTCGAAGGGTTATCGCAGACGCATTTCTGACTTGCGCGGTTTCGTCTTGCGGCCGGGGCCTATGAGCATCGAGAGACAAGGAGCTAGCATGAGACGTCCAAGATTGATCGTGACGGCGTTGACGCTGTCGGCGATGGTTGCCTGGGTGGGCGGCCGGTCGGCCCTGGCGGCCGACATCTACTGGAATGACGGCGACGGCGGATCAAGCACGATCCTGAGCGCCACCTGGAACGACCTTCAGACCGCCATCAACAGCGCCCAGGGCGGCGGGGCGGCCGGCATGGTGAAGGTCAGCGGCGACCTGACACGCACCGCCGGCGATGTGACGGTAGGCGACCTGGCGGTGACCACCGGCAACCTGACCATCAGCGGCGGGTGGAACTCGACCTTCACCACCCAGGGCGCCGCGTCGACGCTGAACGTGAACGGCGCCCAGTCGGCCAACAACCAGTTCCGCGTCATGGCCATCAGCGGCGCCAACACGGTGGTCGACAACTTCTCCATGACCAAGGGCTCGCCGTATAAGGATTACGGCGGCGGCGTCTACGTTTCATCGACCGGCAGCAACACCACGCTGCAGAACCTGCAAGTGACCGGCAACTACGCCTACGGCCAGTACGGCAACTCCTACGGCGGCGGGATCGCCATCGTCGGCGCCTACAACGTGAAGGTGAGCAATTCGGTCATCGAGAACAACCAGGCCCAGGTCGGCGGCGGCGGCATCTATGTCGGCTCGGGCTCCGGCACCGCCAGCCAGCCCGTGATCATCGAGGGGAGCACGATCAGCGGCAACTCGGCCGTCAAGGCCAATTACCAGTTCAACAGCTACGGCGGCGGCATCCAGTTCGTCGCCTCCGGCAGTACCGGAATATCCTACGGCGTGATCGCCGAGTGCAAGATCGAGGACAACACGGCCAAGTGGGGCGGCGGTCTCTATGCGAGTTCGTATAACACCACCAGCCGGTTGACCGTCTTCGGCACCTTGATCGACGGCAACTATGTCAGCCGCAAGACCGGCGACAGCCAGGGGGCGGGCGCCGGCAACGGGCTCTACTTCGGCGACGATCACCTCACAACCTACGTGGTGAACAGCACGATCGCGGACAACGTCCGCGCCGACGACGCCACGATCACGGGCGTCTACGTGCAGGGCGGCAGCTACAATGGCAATGGCCGGGTGATTCTGGTCAATTCCCTGTCGACCACCAACAACAACGGCTACTACGAGGAACGCTACTCTACCTACCAGTCGTCGGCTCACTCGGCTTTCGTCGACTTCCAGAACAGCACGGTGAGCGAGGCGCAGTATTACGAGAAGGACGACGCCGGCGACACTATCAGCGCCACCCTGGCTGCGGCCGTGACAAACATCGGCAACGCCAACACCGGCTATCGCAGTTTCAACGCCCTGGGCGTTCAGTCATATTTGCTGGAAGGCAACATTGACGGCAATCCCAGTTACGTCGGCACAGGCGTCGACCCGCTGGATCCATACCAGTTGTCCGCGGGCAGCAACTCGCTGGACAACGGCATCCTTCAGATCGGCACGCACGCCGACATCACCGGCGGCGACAGCGGACAGTTCGCCTACGTCGACGTCAACATGAACGGCGCATACAATTCCGCGCTCGACATCATCGTGGGCCTGTTCGGGGCATCGGTCACGGGCACATCGGCCAGCCATCTGATCTATGTGACCGACCTGCTGGGCAACGACCGCATTTCCGGCGCAGGCATCGACCGCGGGGCCTACGAGTATCAGTCCGTCTCCGTCCCCGAACCGATCACGGCGGCCCTGCTCTCGCTGGGCGGGCTGGGTCTGGTCGCGTCCCGCCGCCGCCGACAACGACGCTGACCGCGCGGTAATCAGCCGAACTCCCTGGGCCGCCCCCGCGGGCGGCCCATTTCCTGCGCCCCGGCCACCGTTGAATCCGGTAAACACGGCCGCCCGACATGTTGCTTTTTCGCCACATTCGGGACCGGGCCAGCAATTGACTGCCGGCTGAGATGAAACCCGTAATCTCCGTATTATGCGTGCTTTATGAGACCGACAGGGCCGGTCCTTCCGCCCTGCCGGCTCCTGGCACGCCGTTTGCATGCTTGCTAACAGAAGGGCTATCGCAGAAGCATTTCTGACTTGCGCGGCTTCGTCTTGCGGCCGGGGCCTATGAGCATCGAGAGACAAGGAGCTAGCATGGTGCGTCCAAGACTGCTGGTGACGGCGTTGGCGCTGTCGGCGATGGTTGCCTGGGCGGGCGGCCGGTCGGCCCTGGCGGCGTCGATCTACTGGAGCGATGGCGACGGCGGATCGAGCACGATCCTGAGCGCCACCTGGAACGACCTTCAGACCGCCATCAACAGCGCCCAGGGCGGCGGGGCGGCCGGCATGGTGAAGGTCAGCGGCGACCTGACACGCACCGCCGGCGATGTGACGGTAGGTGACCTGGCGGTGACCACCGGCAACCTGACCATCAGCGGCGGATGGGACGGCAGTTTCACCTCGCAGAGCCTGGCATCCAAGTCGGTGCTGAATGTCAACGGCAGCAACACGACCGACAACAAGTTCCGCGTGCTCACCATCACCGGCGCCAACACGAAGGTGGACAATCTGGAAGTGACCCACGGCATCGACGTGGGCATCTACACCGTCTACCAGAACTACGGCGGCGGCATCTTCGTCAACGGCGCCAACAACACCACGCTGACCAACCTGCGGGTGACCGGTAACACGGTGGTGGGCAGCTACACAGCCAACGCCGGCGGCGGCATCGCCGTAAAGGGCGCCGCGAATGCGCCGGTGACCGGACTGCTGATCTCGCATTGCGAGGTCGACAGCAACAGCGCGACCAAGACGGGCGCCGGCATCTATCTATACGACGTCGGGACGGCGGCTGCTCCGGGCATCGTCGAATACACCAACGTCCACAACAACACCAACGGCTCGCCCAGCTACCACAACGACAACACCGGCGCAGGCATCTCGGTGGCCGGCGACGACACCTCCTCCCCGCGCGTCCTGATCGCCAACAGCGTCATCGCCGACAACAGCGGGCGGCTCGGCGCCGCGATTTCCAGCGCCAGCTACACGACCGGCCTGAGGACCATCGTCTTCGGCACGCTCATCACGGGTAACACACAGCAAAGCGCCGGCGACTACCAGGGATCGGCCGCCGTCTACAACGGGGGGCGAAACCAGCTCTACCTGGCCAACACGACGATCGTCGCCAACAACGCCGCCGCCGGTGCGCTGGGGGCCGGTCTCTACACCGACCCCGGCGCCTACGGCGCCCACGGGCACATCGAACTGGTCAACAGCATCCTGTCCGACAACGACAAGCTCAAGGTCTTCGCCAAGAAACTGGGCGTGAGCGGCAGCGGCAACTACGATCTGCTCCGCACCACCGTCAATGAGACGCTCTACGAAAAGACCGACACGGCCACCCCGAACAACCAGACGGCCACCTCGCTTGCCGGGGCGCTGGCCTTCACGCCGATCCCCGGGTTCCACAGCCGCAACGACAGCGGCGTTGAGACCCAGAACATCGAGGGCAACCTCGACGGCGATCCGCTCTTCCTCGGCTCCGGGGACGACCCGTATCAGCTCACCGCATCCAGCACGCTGGCCCTGGACAACGCCCTGATGCTCTACGGCTCCCACGCCGACTTCAGCAGCAGTTTCTTCTACGTCGACGTGGACCACAGCGGGACCTACACGCCGGCCATGGACGTCATCGTCGATCTTCAGGGCGGCAGCCTCACCGGCTCGTCGGCGGCCCACTTCGTCTACGTGACTGACATGCTGGGCAATGCAAGGGCCAGCGGCCTCGACCTCGACCGCGGGGCGTACGAGTATCTGCCCGTCCTCGTCCCCGAGCCGATCACGGTCGCGTTGCTGGCGATGGGCGGGCTGGGGCTGATCGCCCCTCGCCGCCGGCGACAACGAAGCTGACCGCGCGTGCGTCATGCAGCCGATCCCCGGGCCGCTTCGATGGGGCGGCCCTTTTCATTCCGGCCGCCGGGCTCTCCCATGTTGCTCCCGGTCAACACTGGACTGGCCGGATGTTGATTCCCCGCAACACGCAACTGCGGGCCGACGGGACGGCGGCAAGATTCTGACGCCGCGTGCAAGGCCGTAACGCCCTGCATTCCGCATACTTACAACTTACGAGAAACCACTCTCAACAAGAATCCCTTTGCTGGCACGCCAGTTGCACGCGTCTTGAGGAGTCGCGGGGTGCCGAACAGCTGCATCTCTCTTTGTCTGCCTCTGCTCTTGTCGGTCGCGTGCGAGTGCGAGAGACAACGTGTACGAGAAGGAGCCAATCATGGTGCGTTCAATGGCTGGTCTGATGGTGGCGCTGGCGCTGGCGGCCGGTCCGGCGCTGGCCGACACGGCCGTCGTGCTGCGCGACGGGTTGAACGGCTACGACGGAACGAGCGATTCACACCTGACGCAGTCCGCGGGCGCGGCCTATGGCTTCGGCGAAGGCGGCGCCCCGACCGTGGGCCCCTACAACTCCAGCTTTGACGACAGCCTGGGCCTGTTGAGATTCGACCTGACCGGCATCAACGCCGCGTCGGTCACGTCGGCCACGCTCAAGCTCTACCAGTACGGCCACAACTACAGCGGGAGAAGGTTCAAGGTCCAGCAGTTGGGCATGGACTGGGTCGAAGGCACGGCCAGGGACTGGCCCGACTATTCCGACGGCGCGAATCACCGCTACCGCTACGCCCCGGAGAAGGTGGACTCCTGGACCTTGGACACTGGGACGACTTACGCCCACACGTTCAGCACAGCGCTGGCGCCCGACCAGAAGTATCCCGCCGACGCCACCCGCCGCTGGATCCGCCAGGGCTTTGCCGGCGGGATTCGATTGTACGAGATCAGCACGGGCCCGACGACCGGCAGCGCCTACGCTGACCTGGCGTCCCTGAACGCGGTGGACACCGGAGCAACGCCTTTCGCCAACGGCTTCGGCTACTACTACGACTCCGGCACCGACACCATCTACATGCGGACCAACACCGGCGTCGAACCAGCAGACATCTACTACGTGGACAACAACAACGCATGGGACGCGGTCAGCCGGGCCGCCGTCGGCGGGTTCGCCGGCACGTCGGTAGGCATCGCGTCGAACTCGGACCTTCCGGCCTGGGACACGCTGAACGTGACGGACCTGGTGCAGCGCTGGCTGGGGACCGACGCCTATGCGGGTGCGGCCCAGGCCAACTACGGCGTGCAGTTCACCAGCGCGGGCAGCACCGGCGAGTATTACTATCTCCGCGAAGCCACGATGTACGACCCCGTGAACAAGAAGTGGGACTTCCAGTCCGGCTACGTCGCAGCCAACGGCGTTGACATGTCCGGCTTCCGCCCGACGCTGGAGATCACCTACGTGCCCGCGACGGTCGTTCCCGAGCCTATCACGGTAACGTTGCTGGCGTTGGGCGGGCTGGGGCTGGTCACTTCCCGGCGCCGCCGCCGCTGAGCCGGCGGGCCGACGCAATTCATGGCATCTATCGAGGCCTTCCCGGCTGGGAAGGCCTCATTCCTTTTGTCGTCCGATCCGATATCATGAAGAGGTCGCCGGTCCTATCCCTCGCTGGACAGGTCGCATGAAGAAGGCCGTCATCGTCGCTGCCCTCGCGCTGCTGATCGCGGCGGCGGTGATCGTCGTCAGGCTGGTCGGTAACCGCTCGGCCGCCCCGCCGCCCGAACCCCCGGTTGAGCATCCGCGGCCCAACGTCCTGCTGATCACGCTGGACACCACGCGGGCCGACCGGCTGGGCTGCTACGGTCACGCGGCCGCCCGCACGCCGGCGCTGGATTCGCTGGCCGCCGCGGGCGTCCGCTTCGCCCGCGCCCAGACGCACGTCCCGCTGACGCTGCCGTCGCATGCGACGATCATGACCGGCCTGCTGCCGCCGGAGACGGGGCTGGCGGACAACGGTCGCGGGCGGCTGGGCCCGGGCCACGCCGTGCTGGCCGAGATGCTGGGCGACCGGGGCTATGACTGCGCCGCCTTCCTGGCCAGCTTTGTTCTGGACCATCGCTTCGGACTCAGCCGCGGCTTCGCGACCTACGACGACCGCATGAAGGTTCCCGAGGATGACGACGACGTCTACCTCCGCGAGAATTCAGCCGACGTCGTCTGCAACCGGGCGCTGGCGTGGCTGGCCGACCGCGGGGACAAGCCTTTCTTCTGCTGGGTCCACTTCTACGATCCGCACCTGCCCTACGATCCGCCCGAGCCGTTCAAGTCGAAGCTGGCCGACCCCTATGACGGCGAGCTGGCCTTCGTCGACACGCAGATCGCCCGGCTGCTCGACTACCTCGACCGTCGCGGGCTGCGATCCAGCACGTTGATCGTCGCCGTCGGCGATCACGGCGAGTCGTTCGGGCAGCACGAGGAGGACGGCCACGGGCCGTTGATCTATCAGACCACGATGCACGTGCCGCTGATCGTCAGCCTGCCCGGACGGACCGCCGCCGGCACGGTGTCCGACCGTCTGGCCGGGCTGAGCGACATTGCCCCGACGGTGCTGGACGCCGCCGGCGTCAGGCCGCCGCCGGCGATGCGCGGCCGCGACCTGCTGGCCGGCCCGGCGGGCGGGGATGCTGATGCCGGCGTTTATGGCGAGAGCGAGTTCCTGTTCTGCAACTATGGCTGGGCGCCGCTGCGGTCGATTACGGCCGGGCGCTGGGCCTACATCGACTGCCCCGACCCCGAGCTCTACGACCTGCAAGCCGACCCGGACGAGGCGCACAACCTGCGGGCCGATCAGCCGGGGCAGGCCGCGGCCCTGAAGGCCAGGCTGGACGGGATGATCGCCGACATGCACGCCGCCCGCTCCGAGTCGGTGGCGATGAGCGCCGAGGACCTGCGGGCGCTCCAGCAGCTCGGCTACCTCTCGGGCGTCCGCGCCCCGGCCGCGACGACCCGGCCCGGCGACCTGAAGAACCCCAAGGCCATGATGGACGTGTATAACGCGTGCCTCAAGGCCGAGGTGTTCCACGAGCTGGGGCGTGAAGAGGAAGTCATCGCGCTGCTCGCGCCGCTGGAGGCCCGCTCGCCCGAGTCGCTACAGGTCCACGACTATCTCGCCGGCGCGTTCCTGGCCCTGGGCCGCCGCGAGGAGGCCCGGCGGCACATCGAGGCGGTCCTGGCGATCGACCCCTCGGACCGGACCATGGTCGCCAATCTCGGCTCGCTGGCGCTGGACGAAGGAAAATACGCCGAGGCGGTAAGAGTCTTCCGCCGCGGGCTCCAGATGACCCCCAACCCGGCCGAGGCCCTCGACGCCCGGGGCGTCTCGAAGATCACGCTCAAGCTGCACACGAACCTGGGACTGGCCTACTCGGGACTGGGCGAAGCGGACAAGGCCATCGAACAGTATCAGCAGGTGCTCGCCGACGCCCCCGACCACCTCGAGGCCCTGAACAATCTGGCCAACATCTACAACCAGCGCGGCGAGCTGGTCAAGGCGATCGACCTCTACCGTTCCGCGCTGGCCGTCCACCGCGGCGGCAGCGCCGTGCTGCTGGCCAACTTCGGCGTCGCGCTGGCCAGGCAGGGCCGCATGGTGGACGCCGTCACGCAGTATCGCCGGGCGATCGAGATGAACCCGTCGGACCCGGCGATCCGGATCAACCTGGGCGACGCCCTGATGACGCTGGGCAAGACCGACGAGGCCCTGGACGCCTACCGCCAGGCCGTCCGCGTCGCCCCTCCCCAGGCCCCGCGCCCGCCGCTGGTACTGGGCATGGCGCTGGCCCGGCTGGGCCGAAACGACGAGGCCCTGGTCGAGCTGCGAAGATCGCTGGCGATCCAGGAAACACCCGGAACGCGCAATAACATAGGCATGCTGCTGACGCAGCTCGGCCGACCGGACGAGGCGATCGCGGAGTATCGCAAGGCGCTGGCGCTGGAGCCGGCGTTCGTCGCCGCCTGGAACAACCTGGGCCTGACGCTCAGCCGCAAGAAGGAATACGCCCAGGCGATCGCCGCGTGGCGCGACGGGCTGGCCAAGGCGCCCGACGACCCGATGCTGCTGTACAATCTGGCGTGGTGGCTGGCGACCTGCCCTGACGCCTCGATCCGCGACGGCGGCGCGGCGCTCAAGCTGGCCCGGCAGTTGAACGAGAAGACCGGCGGGAACAACTTCCAGGTGCTCGACGCGCTGGCGGCGGCCTGGGCCGAGACCGGGCAGTTCGAGCAGGCGGCCGAGCAGGCCGAGGCAGCCGTCAGGCTCGCCCGTGCCGCCGGCGGCGACCGGGCGGCGCCGATCGAGCTGCGGCTGGCCGGCTACAAGACCGGCAGGCCTTTCCACCAGTCGCCGTAGAGTCGCCCGGCCTTGCGTGTTACGTCCAGCCGCAACCGCAAGGGAGCGCGGCCGCCCATGTAAGGAACCCATGCCGAATCGACGGAACATCCTGATCGCGGCGTTGGCGTTTGGCTTGACGCTGGTGGCGGTGCGTCCGGCGTGGGCCTACATCGACCCGGGCACGCAGTCGTGGGCCGCCGGCATGCTGGTCATGATGCTCGGCAGCGCGGGGGCGTTCTGCGCGGTGCTGCTGTGGCCGTTCAAGCGGCTGCTGCGCTGGCTGCGCGAGCGGATCGGCCGGGCGGGCATGTGGACGGTGGCCGTCGGCGTGCCGGTGCTGCTGCTGGCCGGGGCCGGATGGACCTGGTTCGCCCTGACCCACCAGAAAGGCAAACTGCCTGAAGGGGAGCAGATGACCGAAGGCAGCTACGAGCAGTTCGACCGGGTGATCGTGCTGGGGATGGACGGCCTGTCGCCCGACATCGTCGAGCCGATGATGGACGCGGGCGAGCTGCCCAACTTCGCGAAGCTGCGCGACCGCGGGAGCTACTCGCCGCTGGCCACGACGCTGCCGCCCGAGACCCCCGTCGCCTGGTCGGGCATCGCGACCGGGTGCAATCCCGGCAAGCACGGCATCTTCGACTTTCTCCACCGCGGTCCGTCGAACTACCAGATCCTGTTGAGCATCTACCACATCAACCGCAAGAACCTGCTGGACAAACGGGCCGAGCGGTTCCTGCCCGTCCGCCACGTCCAGGGCTTCTGGACGCTGGCCAGCGAAGCGAAGATTCCCACGACCGTCATCCGCTGGCCGGCCGCCTTTCCCCCCGAGCAGGTCACCGGCCGATTCCTCAGCGGGCTGGGCGTGACCGACCTGGGCGGGGCGATGGGGCGATACCGCTTCTACACGACCGACCCGGCCGAGCCGCCCGGCTTCAAGGGGGTCTATCACCAGGCCGACTGGAAGGACGACACTTTCACCAGCCAGCTCAGCGTGCAGATTCCCGGCTCGACGTTGAAGATGGACGTGGTCGTCCGCCGCACCGGCGACGACGCCGTCTCGGTGCAGTTCGGCAAGTCCGACGCCGTCGAGCTGAAGGTTGGCCAGTGGAGCCCGGTCCTGCCGATCGTCTTCCGCCGCCTGGCCGGTCGCAACGTGCCGGCCGTCGTGCGGGCCCACCTCGGCGGGCTCCAGCCGAGCCTGCGGCTGTACGTGACCACGCCGCAGATCGACCCGGCTGACCCGTATCATCAGTTCACATGGCCCGACGGCTACGCCGCGGAGTTGGCCAAGGCGATCGGCGAATACGAATCGCTGGGCATGCCCGAGGACGTCAACGCGATGAATGACGGTGTGCTGCCGCCGGAGGCCTTCGAGCAGGAGATCATGGACATCTTCCGCCAGCGCAAGGCGCAGTTCGACCACGAGTTTTCGCGGTTCGACAAGGGCCTGTTCGCGTTCGTCTTCGACTCCGGCGACCGCATCCAGCACATGTTCTGGCGGACGCGCGACCCCGGCCACCCCAACTACAGCAAGGAGTTCGCCGAGAAGTTCGGCCACGTGATCCCCGACATGTACAAACGTATGGACGGCGTGTTGGGCGAGGTGCTGGCGAAGTCCGGCGACCGCACCTGCATCATCGTCTGCTCCGACCACGGCTTCACGACCTTCCGCACGAAGGTCGGGCTGAACAGTTGGCTGGTGGCCAACGGCTACATGACGCTGACCACGCCCGACGGGCGCAACGGCGGCGAGGGTTTCGCCGACGTCGATTGGAAGCAGACGCGGGCCTATGCGGTCGGCTTCACCGACATCTACGTCAACCTCAAGGGGCGCGAGAAGCAGGGCATCGTCGCTCCCGGCGCCGACTGCGACCGGCTGTGCGAGGAACTGCGGCAGAAGCTGCGCGACCTGCGTGAACCGGTGACCGGCCAGGCGGCCGTCCGCGACGCGTACCTCGCCCGCGAGGAGTACCGCGGCGACCGGGTCGCCGACGGGCCGGACCTGGTGGTCGGGTTCAACCGCGGCTTCCGCGCCGAGAGCAGCAACGTCATCGGCGGCTCGCCGCCGCAGGTCTTCGGCGACAACATGGACGGCTGGAGCGGCGACCACCTGATGGACCCGCACGTGGTCCCGGGCATCTTCCTGTCCAGCCGCAAGCTCAAGTCCGACGCCCAGCCGCGCAACATCGACATCGCCCCGTCGGTGCTTCAGTGCTTCAAGATCCGCCGCCCGGACTGGATGGACGGCCAGCCGCTGTTCTGACCCGGAGGACCGGCCGCGTGGACCGGCTCGATCAGCTCGAGAACCGCAGCCTCTACATCATCCGCGAGGCGGCCAGCCGCTTCAGCCGACCGGCGCTGCTCTGGTCGATGGGCAAGGATTCGACCGCGATGCTCTGGCTGGCCCGCAAGGCGTTCTTCGGACGGCTGCCCTTCCCCGTCCTGCACATCGACACGACCTTCAAGTTCGAACGCATCTACGAATTCCGCGACGCCCTGACCCAGGCGTGGAACCTGGACCTGGTCGTCGCCCGCAACGACGAGGCGCTGGCCCGCGGCGTCTGCTGCCGCAGCACCGACAAGATGGAGTGCTGCACGCAACTGAAGACCGACGCCCTCCGACAGGCCATCGCGAAGTTCGGCTTCGACGCCCTGCTGGTGGGCATCCGCCGCGACGAGCACGGCATCCGCGCCAAGGAACGGCACTTCTCGCCGCGCGACGAGTCGTTCCGCTGGAACTACCTCGACCAGCCGCCCGAGCCGTGGGAGGCGTTCAAGACCGCCGCCGAAACCGGCACGCACGTCCGCGTTCACCCACTGCTGGACTGGACCGAGAAGGACGTCTGGCAGTACGTCCGCCGCGAGGGGATGCCCGTGATCGACCTCTACTTCTCGCGCTTCGGCAAGCGCTTCCGCAGCATCGGCTGCGAGCCCTGCTGCGAGCCGATCGACTCGGGCGCGACAACCCTCGACGAGATCATCGAGGAGTTGGCGATCACCGACGTCGCCGAGCGCGCCGGGCGGGCCCAGGACAAGGAGCGGGCCCACACCATGCAGAACCTCCGGGCCCTGGGATACCTTTGAGATGACCCCCCCCGCCGAACCCGTCGAGACCCTGCGGCTGGCCATCGTCGGCCACGTCGATCACGGCAAGAGCACGCTGATCGGGCGGCTGCTGCTGGACGCCGGCGCCCTGCCCCGCGCCGTGCGCGAGAGGCTGGCCGGCCCCGGCCGCGACCCGGCCGCCGATCTGGCCTTCGTCACTGACCACCTCCGCGAGGAGCGCGAGCAGGCCCGCACGATCGACACCGCCCAGATATTCTTCCGCCACTGCGGGCGGCAGTACGTCATCATCGACACGCCCGGCCACGCCGAGTTCATCAAGAACATGTTCACCGGCGCCTCCCGCGCCGACGCCGCCGTTCTGCTGGTGGACGCAACCGAGTCGGTCCGCCCGCAGACCCGGGCCCACGCCCAGGTGCTCGCCCTGCTGGGCATCTCGCCGGTGATCCCGCTGGTGAACAAGATGGACCGCGTCGGCTACGACGCCGCGACGTTCGACGCCGTCGCCGGCGATATCGCCCGGCTGCTCAAGGCGACCGGGCTGAGCGCGGAGGCGGCCATCCCCGCCTCGGCGCTGACCGGCGACAACATCCTGGCCCCCTCGCCGCGAATGGCCTGGCATCGCGGGCCGACGCTGCTGGACGCGCTGGCCGCCGTCCGGCTGCGCCCCGCGCCCGACGACGGACCGATGCGCTTCGCCGTGCAGGATGTCTACGACATCGACAGCCGGGCGATCTTCGTCGGCCGTGTGGAGTCCGGCGTGCTGCGTGCCGGGCAGGACACAACGCTGCTGCCGGACGGCGGCGCGGTCCGCGTCGAGTCGATCGAGCTCTTCGAGGCGCAGCGGACGCAGGCCTGCATCGGTGAAGCCGTCGGGGTCACGCTCCGGCCCGCGCCGGGCGGCCGGGCCCGCGGGCTGATCCTGGCCGACCCGGCCGACCCGCCCGCCGTCAGCCCGGACCTCTGCGCCCGGCTGCTCTGGATGAGCCCGCAGCCGCTGGCAGTGGGCCAGATCGTCGAGCTTCGCATCGCGACGCAGGACGCCGCCGCCACGGTCCGTTCGATCGCCGGCTGTTTCGACCCGGCTTGGGGGCAGGAGATCGACGCGGCGCCCGCGGCGTTGGCCTATGGCCGGATCGCGACAGTGCGGCTGGAGGCCGACCGCCCGCTGGCCCGCGAGCCCTTCGAGCGCGGCACGGCCCTGGGACGACTCTCGCTGGCCCGCGCCGGCAACGTCGTCGGCGCCGGCGCGGTCGTCGCCTGACCTTCCTCTCCTACAGAAGAGATCACGGCCGGTCAGACGGCGGCGGGACAGGGGCGGCGGACAGCGGGTCCTGGCCGTCGCCGGGCGGGGACGGGGGGAACGTGCGAATGTGCAGGTCGCGCTGCGGGAACGGGATCTCCACGCCGTGCCCGCGCAGGGCGCGCTCGATCACGGTGACCAGTTCGTCGCGGGCGTTGAACATGTGCTCGACGTGCGTGAGGTAGACCTTCAGGTAGAAGTTCAGCGAGCTTTCCCCGAACTCCTCGAAGTGGGCCTTGGGCGGCGGGCTCCGCAGGACGCGCGGGTTCTCCCGGGCGCACTGGAGCAGCAGGCGACGGACCAGCTCAACATCCGACCCGTAAGCCACCGACACTGGGATCGTAATCCGCAGCGTACGGTCCGAGAGCGTCCAGTTCACCAGCCGCCCGGTGATGAACTCCTTGTTGGGGACGATCAGCTCCTTGCAGTCCCAGTCGGTGATGGTGGTCGAGCGCATCTGGATGCGGGTGACGCGGCCGGTCGTGTCGCCGACGGTGATCACGTCGCCGACGCGCATCGGGCGCTCGAACAGCACGATGATGCCCGAGACAAAGTTGGCGAATATCTCCTGGAGGCCGAAGCCCAGGCCGACCGTGATCGCCGCGACCAGCCACTGCACCTTGGACCAGCCGATGCCCAGCAGCGAAAAGGCGATGATCAGGGCGACGATGGCCAGCAGGTAGCGGCAGAGGGCGCGGACGGCGAAGCGGATGTCCGGACCCAGGCCGACCGGGCGGAGCAGGACGATCTCCAGCAGGCCTGGGACGTTGCGGATGGCGACGACCATGGCCGCCACCGTCAGCAGCGAGAGCAGACCCTTGGCCAGCGTGACCGGGACCGCCCCGTCGGGCCCGCTGACGGTCCAGAGCGTGAAGCGGTTGAGCATCGACAGCGCCGGCAGGGCGGAGCGCCAGATCAGCCACAGGCCCACCAGGAAGATGACGACCAGCACCGCGCGGATGAGGTGGCTGCCCTGGTCGCCCAGGACGCGGAGGGCTTCGCGGTCCGCCTCCTCCAGGGCGACGACGGTGGCGGGAGCGATCGGCGTGACCGGCTGGAGCGAACGGTCGGCCGACAGCCGGGCCCGCATCAACGTCAACCAGTGCGTCAGGATGCCCTGGGCCACCGCGACGCCCAGCAGCAGGCCGAGCGAGGCCAGCAGCAGGCCGGCCAACTTCAGGCTGGTGTGGAGGTATCCGCAGGCCGACAGCAGCGCCAGGGCCGGAGGGGCGGCGACGGCCAGCACATGCCAGAGCAACCGCAGCCGACCGGCCCGCGAGCGGGAAAGCAGTCCGCCGCGCTCGTCGGCCCGGAAGAGGCGGTGGAGCATGACGGCCAGGAACAGGGCGCCGACGATGAAGGCCAGACGGGCCAGCGACGCCTGCGGCATGGCAACCTGCCGTCCTGCGAAACCGGAGAACCGCATGACCAGCACCAGCGCCAGCAGCGGCAGGCCGACGGCCATCAACCAGACGCTGCCGGCGCGGATCGAGGCCAGGCGACGGCGGTTCCACCGGAAATGTCGCCGGCCCAGCCCGCCCGGCACACAGAGGTCGTGCAGGAACAGCAGGCCGAGCAGGACCCAAGCGCAGGTCCACAGGGCGGCGCCAAGCGAGGCGGCCGGTCCGCGGCCGGCGGCGATCTCGCCCAGCCGCCAGCCGGCCAGCGCCAGCAACAGCGGCCCGGGCAGATCTCGCCAGAGCGTGAGGGCCAGCACGCGAGGCGCCGCGGCCATCGTCGTCAGTCCGGCGGCGTCGCGCGGGCCGGGTCGGCCAAGACTGCGGATGCCGCGCCGGGCGCGGCCGCGCGTGGCGATCATGGCGGCGGCCAGCAGCAGCAGAGGCAGCCAGATCAGCGGGCTCTCGACGGCGTCGTAGGCCAGTTGGCCCGGCAACCGCCGCCAGCCATCGGCTCGAACCAGCTCGGCTGCGCCGCGCGCCGCCCACAGCAGCTCGCCGCGGCGAAGCGGCGGCATGTTGCGGACCCACAGGATGCGCTGGTCGATGAAGACGCTGAAGCGGTCGATGGCGGCGGCCAGATCGCGGCCGGTCGCAATCAGCGCGGTCGTGGCGGCCAGGTATCGCCGGGTCTCGTCGACGAGGTGGCGGAGGACCTCGCGGCGGGCGATCAACAGCGACTCGATCTGCGAGCGGATGCGCGGGCGGTCGGCGTCATCGGGGGCGGGCGAAAGCGATTCGATCATCTCGCCGGCGCGGTCGAAGGGGTTGGCCAGGGTGTCCAGGTCGCGGCGGTAGTCCAGCAACCGGCCCTGCGCGGCGGCGGCCCGGGACTGAAGCGCGACCGGGTCGCCCAGTCCGTCGCGGAGTTCGTCGATGGCCGCCTACTGCGCCAGCAGCATCTGGCCCATCGCGTCGTGCAGGCCGCCGGCGGTGATGTCGGCCCGCACGCGCTCGAAGTCCTCCTGGAGGCGAGTGAGCTTCTTCTGGAGGCCGGCCAACTCGTGCCCGGCGTCGGCCAGGCTGGCCAGCAGACCATCGGGCCCGATGCGGCGGGCGGCGAGTTCGGCGTTGTGCTCGGCCAGTTCGCGGACGGCCGGGTAGGCGGCGGCCAACTCCTTGAACTGGGCCTGCATCCGGCGGCTGAAATCCTCGGCTTCGCGGGCGTCCTGGGCGCGGACCTGGGCGGCCCAGAGGGCCTCCTCGCGCTCGGCGTTGGCGACCTGTCGGACGGCAAGGTCGCGCCGGGCGGCCAGCAGTTCGTCGGTCGCCTCGTAGCTGGCCAGCTCGCGCTGCAACGCGTTGATCTCGGCCGACAGGGCCCGCACCTGGGCCGACAGCAGCGACTGTCGCGGCGGGATGTAGACTGACTGGCTGTCGCTGGGCAGACTGGTCAACTCGCGGCGGACGTCCTGGAGCCGCTGGGTGAGGTCGGCGATCTGCGGAGGGATGGCAACCCGCCGCGTCTCGCGGTCCTTCATCTCCGTGTCCAGTTCCTCGATCTGCTTCTGGCGGGTGGTCAGGTCGGCCTTGGCCAGATCCCACCGCGCCGACAACTGCGTGGAGGTCAGCCCTTCGGCTGCGACCGCATCCGGCCGCGGCGTCGGGCAGGCCAGCTCGGCCTGCAATGCCTTGAGCAGCCGCGGGGCGGAGATGGCGACGCGGCGATAGCCGCCGGCCTGAAGGGTCATGTCCACCGCGTGGCGGAGTTGCTCGACGGCCTGCTGGTAGCGGTCGGTGAGGACCTTGCGGGTGCGCGGCTGGAGCGACTTGTCGTTTTCCAGCAGGCTGACGCGGACGAGGATCGACTGAATCTCGGCTTCGAGGTCCGCGGTGCTGGCCGGCTGGGTGGTGGCCGACGGCATCGGAGCCGGCAGCGGCGGGGCAACGTCGGGGGCGGTTGCGGGAACGGGATCACCCGACGCAGGCCGGGCTGGCGGGGCAAGAACGACCAGCCCGGTCAGTGCGATAGCGCCGATCAGACTGCGACGCAGTAAGGTCATGTTGGGCAGCGCCAGGAGTCCGACAACGACCGGTCTGGGGGATGAATGATAATCCGCGTCCGCCCCGCCGTCAATGAGCAGCGAGGCCGGCGGAGGCGGCGGCCGGTCAGTCCAGCCACTGCTTGTCCTTGAGCTTGCGCGGCAGGTAGGTCTGGGTGATGAAGGAGAAGTCCTTGCTGGAGAGGGCTTCCAGTTCCAGCTTCACGCCGGTCTTGAGCATCTGTTCGATCTCGCGCTTCCACTCCCGCTTGTCGGCGAACCAGGGGTATTTCAATATCTCGCGGGCCCGGTTGCGGTCCTCGTCCTTCAGGGCGATCGTCACGCTGGAGTCGATGTCGAATCGCCCGACGTCGAAGCTGCTCATGCCGACGAACCGTGCCCGCGGGACGGCCATCCGCTCGCTCTCGAACGCCAGGTTGATCGAGCCCTGCTTGACGACGCTGTAGATGTAGTAGCCCCAGGGGTCGTTGTCGGTCAGGACGTAGACCGGCAGCTTGAGTTCGTTGTGCAGGCGGAAGAGCAGGCGGCGGACGCCGCGCGGCGGCTGGCCTCCGCCGTGCAGGATGACGCACTTGTGCTTGTCCCAGAAGCGGTCCTCGTTGAACCGTTTCCAGATGGCGGCCTTCTCGATCAGCAGGACGTACCGGGCTTCGTGCTTGCGGAACTGGATGACGTCGGATTCAACGATCGACGGCACGGACCAGCCGCCGCTGCCCATCCGCCGAAGGTCGATCGTGTCGCCGGCGTCGACGATGGTCATCGGCCCGACCATCGAGCCCTTGTTCTCGGCGAACAGGCCCAGTTCCTCGCGCAGGCTGCCGATGGCGACTTCGAGGTCCTCGATGATCGGGTCGCTCTCGGACTGCTCGTCGAATGTGTTCTCGCGCGTGCCCTCGATGGTGTGCTTGCAGTGGTAGAACAGGTCGCGGATACTGGTTGTCTTGCCCTGGTCGTTGAGTTCCTTGCAGCCGGAGGCGATGAGCATCGTCTGCATGAACTTGCGGGCCATGCCCAAGTTGAAGAAGGTCCGCGTCTGGCTGCCCTTGCCCATCGTGATGATCTTGCGCTTGGCGTCGTAGACCGAGTTGGACAGGGCCCGCGTGGGGATGACGATGCCCGGGTCGCGCTTGGCGTGGGCGGCCTTGACGACGGATTGGGCCAGCCCCTGGAGTTTCTTGCCCGTCGCGGCGTGTCGCTTGCGAGTCTGCTTGGCCATGAAACGATTCCTTCGCTAAACAACGTTCGATCGCCCGTTGCGTGGGCGCCGGTTTGCCGACCGCTTCACCGGGCGGCGTCCCCCGGTCTCCGCGAGCCGGCGGCGGAAGCCGCTGGATAGGCTCGAAAAACGGGGGCTCATTGGCCCTCGTTCTCGTCGAACAGGCCCCGGGCGGCGCGGGACTTCTTCGCGGCTGCGCCCTTTCGGCCGGCCTTGGGCTTGTCGGCGTCGGGGACGGCTGCCGGCACGACGGCATCGGCGTCGGCCTCGGGAGCGTTGGACTCGATTACCACGACGTTCGCATCGGCAGCCAACTCGTCGCGGCCGGGGCGGATCGGGTTGCCGTTCTCGTCGAACCGCTCGTCGGCCTTGGCGGTGCGGCGTTTGGCGACGGCCTGGAGTTCGGCGTAGAGCTGCTTGCGGTTGACACGGATCATCTTGCCGCAGGCGTTGACGACCTCGCCGATGTACCGCTCGAAAACGTGCCGCCGCTGGCCCTCGCGGGCGGCGTGCTGGCGTCGGCGTATGTAGAGGCTGAGCTTGCGGCCGCACTCCTGGAGCGCCAGCTTGATCTCCCTGGCGATCTCGTCGTATCCGGCGACGGCCTCCTTGGACTCGCTGGTGAACGGAACCCAGACGCTGGCCATGTGAACGAAGATGACCAGCGGCCCCTCGGGCCCGCTGTTGCGCGGCTGGCTGAGGGCGTAGTTCCGCCAGCCTACGTCCACGACGCTCTTGGTGATCGCGCAGGCCGATGGCTGATAGAGGAGCGGCACGCGGTTGGCGAAGCGGATCACGCGGGCGCTGTCGTCGGCGGGGAGTTGCCCGCCGTAGGCCAGGCCGACCTCGATCTGGAACGGGTTGCCGCGATAGACGGCCGGGTCGCGCGTCGCGGCGCAGCAGAACTCGGCCTTGATCTCTTTGAGCAGCCCCTTGAGGATCTGCTGCGGTCCGATCGGCACCAGGCAGTTGGTCGGCGGGGCCATGATCTTCGTCCCTTGGATGGCCGCGTGCAGCCGGTCGGCCTGGTCGCGGACGACCTGCGAGCACCAGGTCAGCGTGGTCAGGCCGGCCTTGGCGCAGATTTCCTGGGCGACCTTGAGCGAGACGCGCGAGAACTCCTTCTGGAGGAACCCGCCCAGGTGCTTGTGCTTCGTTTCCTTGAGCATGCGGATCAGAACGCCCAGTTCGACGCCGTAGGGGTGCGGCTTGATCGCCGCCGGGCTGGCGGGGACCTCGTTCACCTCGCGCGGGAAATCCCGCCGGGCGCCATCGGGGGCGATGTAGTGAATCTCCGCGTGCGGGTTGGCGATCGCGGTCTGCTCCATGTATTCGTCCACGGACGCACGGCCGCGCTGGAACCGGGCCTCCAGCACGATCCGCACCTCGGTGCCGTGTTCGACTTCCTCGGGCTCAGCCGGCGCGGCGTCGGCATCACTGACGGTAAACCTCGGCCAGTTCGCCAACTCCTGGTCCTTGATGATCTCGGCGCGGTTCTTCCGCGTGTCCATCTGAAGCTCGAAGCGGTGGGCCGGCTTCTTGCGGCCCGTGCGCGAGATGATCTCGACAGACTGGCCGGTTGTGAGCAGGCCGTACATGCCGGCCGCCGAGATGCCGATGCCCTGCTGCCCGCGGCTCATCCGCAGCCGGTGGAACTTGGAACCGTAGAGCAGTCGGCCGAAGATGTTGGGGATCTGCGCCTTGACGATGCCCGGCCCGTTGTCGCGGACAGTGACGCGGAAGCGCGTGACGTTCGCCAGCGAGGTCGAGACCGACTGGGCGATCTCGGGATGCACGGTCTCCAGCAGCGAGGGCTGGGTCTCCTCCTTCGCCCCGCCCTTGCCCGACGCCAGGCCGGTCAGCGGGGCGTCGGCGGTCTTCTTCGCCTCGCCGCCGGCGGCCGACCCGTTGCCGTTGGCCGGCTCGATGATGACCCAGATTTCCGGCAGGATGCCGCCCTCCTCGCAGGCGTCCAGCGAGTTGTCGACGGCCTCCTTCACGCAGGTCAGCAGGGCCTTGCGCGGGTTGTCGAACCCGAGCAGGTGGCGGTTCTTGGCGAAGAACTCGCTGACCGCGATCTCCTTCTGTTGGACAGCCATCGACTCGGCTGTCTCGGGGGCAGCCGACTTGCGGGCGCGCGGCGGCGCGGGCGGCTTGGGCGGCGGGGCCGACTCGGCTTGCAGAGCCTTGCGCGGCGACTTTGACTTGGACTTGCCCTTGCGGGCGGGACTGGCTTTCTTGCTCATGGGGATGGGCGGCCTAAACGGAACCCGGAGATTGCGGCGAGCGTCCCTGCCCGTCCGCTGCGTGCTATTCTACACTTTCCCGCGTCATCCGCCAACGCCCGCGCAGCGGCGCTTGACGGCGGCCAGCCCGGATGGATAATCAGGTTGTCCCCCGCCGGACCGGTCGGCCGGGCGCCTTTCTTTGCCAAGACTCGCACAACAGACATCCGGGGAGGGCCACCATGAAGCGAGGCGTCTTCGGCTGCATCGCTGTGGCAATTCTTCTGTCGGCCTGCGCGCAGGGCCGGGCCGCCGACGAACCGGCGACCGGGCGGGCCTGGCCCGACGTCACGTCCCTCGACCCGGCGCGGTATCGCGAGGCCGTCAGCACCGCCCACCAGGCCGTCAAGCTGGTCTACGCCCCGTTGACGGCGGAGCAGGCGGCAGCGATCGACAAAGCCTGGGCGCCGGCCTACAGCTACCCCTGCCCCATGCTCGCAATGTATCTCAACGCCCTGTTGCCGCATGTCGAGCGGTTTCTGGCCGCCCGCGGGCAGGCGGGGATCGTCGCGGCTCAGTTCGACGCCGCCTACCGCGAGGCGAACGCGTATCTGACCGTCGGCGACGCCGTCGGCGCGGACGAGGCGATGGCCGTCGCCTGGGCGCGGCAGCGGCAACTGACGTGGCTCCAGGGCCGGATGGCAGACGCAGCCGAGAAGATCCGGGCCATGGGCGATCCGCCCGACGCCGGCCAGTGCCGGGCGAAGCGGCGGCGGGAGTTCGAGGAGTCGGTTCGGCCGTTCGCGCCCGGCGGCGACACGGGACCGGCCTGGGTGCTCACCGGGCGCGAGTTGAAGTGGATCCGCAAGCCCGAGGTCGGGCGGTTCCTGGCCGACGAAAAGGGCCGCTGGGCCGACACCTGGTCGTGGAACTTCAAGAAGGACGGGACGAGCTTCGTCAGCGAGCTGCTGCTCCAGTTCCGCGACGATTACCGCAGTTCCTACACCGACCCCAACACGCACCAGGAAGTGGTCAGCGGCGGCATCCGCAACGGATTCGTGCGGAGCAACCTGCGCGTCGTCTGGGCCCAGCCGCCGACGGTGTTCCCCTACGTCGAGGACCCGCGGGTCTCCAAGTCGACGTTCATGCTGATCCCGTTCATCGTCGAGGACATCGATCAGCGCGACAAGCGCGGGTTCGCCGGCAGCGACGACAAGAAGCGCGATCCGTTCACCGGCGGGCGCGTGTTCGAACACAGCTTTGCCGCGGTGCTATACGCCCCCGACGGCAAGCCGGTGGGCGGCTACGGCGGCTACGGCAACATGGCCATCGAGCGCAACGTCTACCTCGACCGCACGGCCAGGCTGGCCGGGGCGATGCAGATCCAGTTCCGCTACGACCCGGGCTGGTGGAGGATTCCCTACGAGCGGGCCCACGGCAAGTACCCCCCCGAGTGGAACAAGCGGACGCCCGGCGAGGGCTGGAAGCTGAAGGCGACTTGGACCGTGCGGCAGAGGATGAACGGCGAAGCCCCCCTGCCCGGCCGAAAGGCCGGCGAGGTGGACGCCGCCGAGAACCCGATGGAAATCCAGCTTGGTTGGGAGTTCACCTTCGACCCGAACGGCGGGACGGTCGCGCCGATGGACCTGTCGGACGAGCCGGACCGCTACAGGCAGGAGGCGGCGCAGTCCGGTCCGCCGCCGGACCCGGCCAAGGCGGCCGAGCTGGCCCAGGCTCGCGCCGAGATGATCGAGTTCCACGAGGCGAATATCAAGATCGCCGAGACCAACGCGGCCAAGTGGCGCGCCGAACTGGCGGCGGCCAAGGACCCCGACACGCGCGAGCAACTGGTCCACACGTTGATGCACGCCGAGCACACGCGGCTGGCCGAGATGGACCGCATCCGCGAACTCCAGACCGGCGAAGTCGTTCACACGCGCACGCCGGTGGACGAGTGGTACGCCGCGCGGTTCGTGCAGCAGGTGCGCGACCGGATGGACCCGGACACGCGGATCGCACGCTACGCCGAGGGCACGCAGCGGGTGATCCGCCTGGCCCCGCCCGAACAGCGCGAGCAACTGGCGGCGTTCGTCGCGCGGCAGACCGCCGACGCGAAAACCTGGGGCGACGCGGACCGGATGCAGAAGATCGCCCACGCCGTGTTCGAGCAGGTGGCCGGTCACTGGGAGGGCGTCTCGGCCCGCGAGACCGAGAAGGCGCTGATCGCCGAACAGAACCTGCGCTATGCACAAGTGGCCAAGACCTGGGCCGAGGCGGAGATGTTCGCCGTCAGTCTGGGGACCAGCGGCTGGGTGATGCCCGCGTTCGAGGGCTGCCTGGGCTATGCCGGCGCCGAGGGCGGCGTGGGCAACCGGCTCTACGAGGGAACCAAGAACGGGCTGATGTGGACGAACGCGGCCGGCATGGCGGCGGCCGAGGCGATGGAGGGCTACACCAAGGGCGGCTGGCTGAGCGGGCAGAAGGGCTGGGCCGGGGCCCTGGAGCGCGGCGTGACGACCTTCCTGGCGGTCAAGGGCCTGGAGTACGGCATCGGCAGGCTCTTCGGGGGCCACCCGCCGCCGGACGCCAAGCCCGACGTCGCCAAGGCGTTCGAGCAGGCCCGCTACCGCATCGCGATGGAGGACAGCAAAGTCCTCGTGGAGGACTACCGGCGAGCCTACAAGGAATACCAGCGGGCGATGGAGTTCGGCGCCAGCGGCCCGGAAATCCAGGCGATGGAGCAGGCGCTGCGCGACAAGGCGACGCTGCTGCACTCCAGCTACGAGGGCAAGCTGGTGCTCAAGTCGGCCTCGCACGACCCGAAGTTCGCCGAGCTGATCGCCGACTACAACCAGCGCATGGCCCAGGTGCACGAGCGGGTGCAGGCGCAGTTCCGCCGGGTGATGAGCGATCGCGGCTACGCCGGCGCCGACCAGTGGGTCATGCAGGAGTTCCGCAACGCCTCCAGCGCCGGCACGGTCGGCATGGACTACGACATCGGCCTGATGCGGCGCTGCCTCGACCCGACCAGCCCGCAGAGCCGCGCGCTGACCGAGATTCCCTTCACGCGCGGCAGCCTTCGCGTCAACGCCGCGCAGCTTCAGGCCGACGCCCAGGCCGCCTGGGAGGCCGCCTATCACGCCGTCACCGGTCGAAGCGCCAAGCGATCCTTCGAGACGCTGACCACCAGCGCCCACCCGGAGATCTACACCGACCTGGCCTGGCTGGGCACGCCCGAGATGCGCGGCGTGAACATCGGCCAACTCCAGGCGGGCAAGGCCGCCCAGGCCGGCGACGTCACCGCCTACAAGGCCGCCGAAATGATGCACGACGCGAACCTGCTGCCGGTCAGCCGCGTCGTCGAGGCCGCACGCGGCATGTCCAAGGACATCAACACCAAGCTGCTGCCGCTGATCGACGAGGTGGCCCGGCAGTCCGGGCAGGCCGGGGCGCGATTCAAGGCCTACTCCTATCAGTGGAAGCAGATCGCGATGGCCCTGGAGCGGGCCCCGGCCAACCCCGCGTTGGCCAACGAGCAGATTCGTCTGCTCACCGGCGGCAAGGAAATTCCCGAGTTGGCCCTGGACCTGCGCGACATGATCGCCAATTACGGCAAGAAACTGGGCAAGTGACCCGGTCGCCACGGAGCAAGCCATGCACCGTCTGCTGATCCTCGTGATGATCGCGATCGCCGCCGCAGCCGCCGGCTGCGGCAAGGACAAGGCCCGCACCCCTGATTCGCCCGCCGACCAGCCGGCCTCGCCGCCTCAGCCGTCGCCGACCGCAGGCGCGCCGGGCGCCGTGGACGCCGCGGGCCACTCGCCCCAGTGGACCAAGGTGCGGGCGGCCATCGACGGCGGCGCCGACCTGAACGCCCCCGACGACCTGGGCTTCGCGCCGGCCGACGACGCGGCCATGAACGGCGCAGCCGACGCGATCGAGCTGTTGGCCGAGCGTGGGGCAGACCTGAACCGCGGCGACGCGCAGACCGGCTGGACGCCGCTGCACTGGGCCGCCAGCCGACGCGACGTGGCGATGGTGAAACTGCTGCTGAGCAAGGGCGCCAAGCCCGACGCCACAGACGCACGCGGGCGCGCGCCGCTGCACGCGGCGGTCGATGCCGGCGACCCGGAGTCAGCCGCCGCCCTGCTGGAGGCCGGCGCCGAGGTCTCCAGGCCCGACAGCTACGGCGCGACCCCGCTGCACGCCGCGGTCCGGGCGGGCAGCGCGGAGATGGTCGACTGGCTGCTGGCCCGCGGCGCAACGCGCGACGCCAAGGACGCCGCCGGCCGAACCCCCGCCGACCTGGCCAGGTTGCTGCGCAACGCCCCCCTGGCCGAGCGCCTGACCAAGCCGTAGGCTGCGCCACAGATCGGCCGGCCCCACCGGTGGCCGCCGATCTCGATTCGTGGTATCAATGAACGTGAACAGGTCGAGTCCTGCCCTGCAAGGAGTGATTTCATGCGACACATGATTGTTGCCGCCATCGCCGCTGTTTGTCTGTCGTGCTGTCCGGTCTTCGGCGCTGATGCTCGCTTCACGGCCGCGCCGCAGGCGCAGTCGCTCCCAGGCGGCGGGGCCAGGGTCTCGTTCACGCTGGTCGGGCCGAGCGACGTCGAGGTGGCCGTGCTTGACGCAGGCGGCAACATCGTGCGCCGCCTGGCAGCGGGACTGGTCGGGGGCGAGAAGGTCGCCCCGCCGCTGAAGGCCGGCCTGGCCCAGGAACTGATCTGGGACGGCAAGGACGATCTCGGCAAGCCGATCGCCGCCGCCACCGGCCCGTTCAAGGTCCGCGTCCGCGCCGGGGTGGGTGTGAAGTTCGGGCGGTTCATCGGGCAGTCGCCCTACGTGTTCGGCGGGCTGTGCAGCATCGCCGCCGACGAGGCCGGCAACGTCTACATGATGGGCTATACCGGCAACCGCAACCAGCACATGCGGACCATCCGCGTGTTCGACACGCAGGGTCGCTACCTGCGGACGCTGATGCCCTTCCCGGCCGACCTGTCGCCGGACGGCATGAAGGACGTGGCGGCCTGGGATGAGCAGGCCAAAGCCTTCCGCCCGCGCAACCTGACCAGCCTGAACCCCGAGTTCTACGGCGGCAACCTGACGATCGTTTCGGCGTCCTCGCGCGACGGGCTGATCCTCAGCGACGGGGCGAGCGTCAGCCGGCTGGACGCCCGAGGCGGAGTGCCCGGCGACAAGTTCGTCACCGGCCAGCTCTGGGGCAAGGACCGCAACCCCAATACGGGCGGCGGGCCGCTCTTCCTGGCCGCCTCGCCCGACGGCAAGTTTCTCTATCTCGGCGGGCCGTATTCAAGCAAGACGAAGTACGGCCATCCCTACATCGACAAGTTTCCGCCCGGGCGGATCTATCGGCTGGCCGTCGGCGGCGGTGGAACCAGTGAGCCCTTCGCCGACATCGCCGTCGCGCACAATGAAGGCGTGGGCGGGGCCTGGACCAAGGGCAACAAGTACCAGAACGACGGTGTGCCGGAGGGGCCGATCCACGGGCTGGCTTGCGACGCCAAGGGCAACCTCTATGTCTGCGACTGGGAGAACCAGCGGATTGCGATATTCGACGCGGCCGGCAAGCTCGTCGGGCAGGTGAAGGTGGAGTGTCCGCACAACGTCGCGGTGCACCCCCGGACCGGCGAGATCTACGTTCTCTCGCGGCATTGCTCGGGCTACTGGACCTACAAGGTGTGGGTGAGCAAGTTCCCGGCGCTGGGCGGCGGCGACGGCCAGCCGCTGGCCCGCTACGACTTCCCGCAGCAGAAGACCGGCATGCCATCGATGGCGCTGGCGGCGTCGGCCGACGCGACCTCGCTCTTCTTCTCCGGAGTGACCGGCGATTTCGCGGTGCTCTCGGACGCCGGCAGCACGTTCGAGCCGGCCAAGGTGGCCTTCGCCCAACCGCCCGGGGCGCTGGACGTCTACAACCGCATGGAGGTCGACCCGCGGCGCGACGAGGTCTACATCAGCGACGGCGGCAACCTCTACGCCCGTTTCGACGGGCAGACCGGCGAAGGCGGCCGGCTCGAGCAGGGCGGCAAGCCCTTCCATGCGACCGACCTGGCAGTCGGATACGACGGGCTGCTCTACTGCCAGACGGGCGAGGGCTTCAGCGGACCGCTGGAGCGGCTGACCCGCGACCTGGCCCCGGCGCCCTACGCCGCCACCGGCACGCACGTGCTGAGCAAGTACATCTACGGGCGCTACGGCATCGGCAACTGCGAAAAGGGCATCGGCGTCGGCCCGGACGGCAAGGTCTACGTCGCCTGGATGTTCGGCGGATGGGTGAAGTACGCCGTCTCCGGCTGGGACGGCAACGGCAGGCCGATGAACGGGAGCTACTCGAAGATCGACGAGTCCAACCACAAGGGCGGCACGCCGGCAGAGCTGACAAACGCCATCATCGGGCCGATCCCGCAGTGCAACGGCGGCGTCCGCGTGGATCTTCAGGGCAACATCTACGTCGGCATGATCGTCGGCAAGACGCCGACGCCCGACGCCTTCGCCAAGGACCGTGCCTATCAGCACTGCACCGGCTCGATCGTCAAGTTCACGCCCGACGGCGGGACCGTGCCGGGCGGCGATGCCATCATGACCGGCGACAAGGTCGAAGGCGCAGTGGCTGTCTATCCGGGCCTGTCCCCCTTCAGCCACCCGTCACTGGGAACCACCTGTTGCGTCTGCCGCGTGCCGCGGTTCGACGTGGACCGCTACGGCCGGCTGGCCATCCCCAACGCCACGGGCAATTACGTCACGCTGGTCGACAACGCGGGCAACGAGCTGCTCAACTTCGGCAAGTACGGCAACTTCGATTCGCAATACGTCAACCCCAACGCCCCCGCGGGCCAAGCCGGCAAGCCGACCGTCGCCACGCCGGACATCCCGCTGGGCTGGCCCAACTGCGCGGGCATGAGCGACCGCTCGGTCTACGTGCTGGACATCTACAACCGCCGCGTGGTGCGGGCCGACCTGACCTGGGCCGCCGAGGCGACAGCAGACCTGAAGTAAAGTAGCCCATCCTACTCGGCCGACGGCTGCGACCGCGGCGGCGCGGGCGGGGCGTTCGATTCGTACGCCCCCAGGTCCGGTGCGCCCACGACCAGCCGTGGGATCCAGTTCATCGCCGGCCAGGGGGAGCGATCCGCCGCCAGTTTGTGCGTCACCCCCGCGCCGTCGACGTAGCTCAGGCCGGTCGCCCCCGCGTCGATCGCCGGGGAGCCGGCCCGCAGGCGGAAGTCGCGTTTGGCTGCATCCACAAACATCGGATCGCCCTGGGTCGTGCCGGTCCAACCGGCCGGGGCGGCCGCCTTGGCCGGGATCAGGTTGTTGCAGCCGGCAACCGACGCCGGCTCGGACTTGATCGTGCCGAAGATGCGGTCGCTGCCGACGAAGATGTTGTTGCAGGCGACCAGGCGGGCCTGCGGCGACTGGGTCTGGATGAAGATGATCTTGTCATTCCCGGCGATCAGCGTGTTGTTGAACAGGTAGAGTGTGCCGTTGTGCCCGGATGAGTCCCCGGACTTCAGTTCGGCGCCGAACAGGACGAACTTGGAGGGGTTGCCGCCGCCGACGCGCGGACGGCTGACGATGACGTTGCCCACCAGCAGCGTGTTGCTGTCGGCCAAGCCGGTGTTCATCTTGGCCCGGGCGTGCTCGTCGACCGGGCCGACCTCGCCTTCATTGCTGTCGACGATCCAGTTGTACCACAGTTCGTTGTAGTGAGCGCGGCTCTTGAAGTTCTGCCCGTAGGGGCAGTCGTGAATGTAGCAGTTGCGGACGACCACGCGGTTGCCATGCATGTAGAAGTTGTGGGCGTAGCCGTTCCACTTGGGCGTGCTGTTGAAGGCCACCTCGCAGGAATCGATCGTCGCGGTCTGCTTGTCGTCGCCGAAGACGCCCAGGTCGCAGTGGTGCAGGTAGCAATCGCGAATGACCGCGTCGGTCGAGCCATTCAGCCGCACGGCCGCAGCCGTGTCGCCGTTGCGGGCGTTGGTCATCTCCAGGTGCTCCAGCACCCAGTAGGCCCCCTCGATCTGGAAGATCGCCCGCGAGACGCGACCCTTGCCGGTGACCGGGATGCCTTCTGCGTCGAAGACCGGACGCGGCCGGCCTGCGACGCCGCGGATCGTGATCGGTGCGTTCGCCGTCCCGTTGGCCCGCAGTTTCATCGCCTCGCGGTAGATACCGGGGTCCACCTCGACCACATCGCCGGGCTTGAGCCGGTCGACCAGGGCGCTGACCGACTTGAGGGCCCGGTCCGGCCCGACGCGATACGTCTGGGCGCAGCCGCACGACAGCAGCGTCAGGCCCAGGCAGACGGCGGAAAGGCAGAGGCGTTTCATCGGTGCTCCTATCGAGTGTGGCTGGCGCGGCGGCCCGTGCGCGGGCCTCGACTCACATTCTAACCCGCCGCAGCGGGCAACGATCCGGTTTGCGCGGGTGAATGAACGGTTGAAATGGCCGAGGAAAAGGACATGATGGATCGACCGCCTGGCAGCCTGACCAGGCCGTGTTGCGTCAACACTGTCGCGAAGGAGCCGACATGGTTCGAGGACTGCCGCGCTGTCGGATGATCGCCGCCTGCGTCGCCCTGTTGTCGCCGGCTGCCTGGGCCGCTCCCCCCGCGGAGGTCGCGATACTCAACGACGCCAGCAGTTGGCGATACCACCTGATGCTCTGCCCGCCGACGGTTACCGTCGCGAGTTTCAAGGCCGCCGGCCAGACGGCGACTGCGGACAAGGTCTGCCCGCGCCTGGCGATGAACCGCAGCAGCGACCCGCCGCCGGCCGACTGGGTTAAGCCCGACTTCTCCGACGCCGCCTGGCCGCGGGCTCTGGACTCGGAGGTGAACACCGCCCTGACCGGAAAAGCCCATAGCTTCCGCGCGTCGCTGCGCGGCAAGTTCCTGGTGTCCGACCCGTCGGCGGTCGCCGACCTGACGCTTTCGGTCGGCTACCGCGGGGGCATCCGCGTGTTCCTCAACGGCGTCGAAGTGGGGCGCGAGCACCTGGCAGCCGGCGAACTGGCCGACGACGCGCCGGCGGACCCCTATCCCAACGGGGCCTGGGTCGACGCAGCCGGCAAGGCCTTCGGCTACCGAGACCCCTGGCCGGCGGCCCGCAATCGCACGCTGGGTCCGCTCAAGCTGCCCGCGTCGGCGCTGCGCAAGGGCGTAAACGTGCTGGCGATCGAGCTGCGCCGCAGCCCGTTCCACCCGGTCGCGCTGGGCTGGAACGACTCGGGCCATCCGCCGAGCGAGGAACGCTGGGTTCCCGTCGCACTGCTGAGCGTGAAGCTGACTGCCGGCGGGGCCGGCATCCAGCCCAACACCGACCGCCGGCCGGGCCTTCAGGTCTGGACCGAGGACCGCAACAACCAGGTGACCGTCGCCGACCGCGGCGACCTGGCCGAGGCCCGCTACCCCGTGACCGTCGTCGGGGCCCGCAACGGATCGTGGTGCGGGCAGCTCGGCGTCGGCAGCGACAAACCGATCAAGGGGCTGCGCGTGAGTGTCAGCGACCTGAAGCGGGAAGGCGCCGAAGGGACGATCGCGGCTTCGCAGGTGACGCTACTCTACGGAGTGGGCATCCAGGGCCAGGCCATCTACGACGACCGGCTGAGCCCGTCGCCGCCGGCCGAGGTTCCGGTGAACGCGCAGGCGCGGGCGGCCGTCGTGGCCGTCGTCGTCCGCGTTCACATCCCGGCCGACGCGGCGGCGGGGGATTACAGCGGCGCGATCACGGTGTCAGCCGAAGGGCAGCCGCCGGTCGAGACGCCGCTGCGAGCGCACGTGTCGGCCTGGAGCGTGCCGGACCCGAAGGACCACCGGACGTTCGCAAGCATTTACCAGTCGCCCGAGACTATCGCGATGCAGTATAAGGTCCAGCCCTGGAGCGATGAGCATTTCAAGCTGCTGGAGAAGAGCTGGGAGTTGCTCGGCCGCGCGGGCAACAAGGTGGCCATCGTCAACGCGGTCGAGCAGACGCAGTTCGGCAACGACCGCAGCACGATCTTCTGGATCCGCAAGCCCGACGGGACGTACGACTGGGACTTCAGCGTCTTCGACCGCTACCTCCAGATGGCGGTCAGGCTGTGCGGCCCGCTGGACCACGTCGGGCTCCAGATCGTCCACGTCGGAAACATCTTCAACTCTCGCAACGGCTGGGCGTCCAACCCGATGGACCAGGTGGTGACGGTGAGCCTGAAGGACCCGGCCACGGGCGAGCTTGAATCGCTCAAGGCGCCGCTGTTCGCGACGGCCGAGAGCAAGGCGTTCTGGAAGCCGTACCTCGCGGCCGTGCAGGCGCACCTCAATAAGCTGGGCATGGAGCACGCGCTCTGCCTGGGCATCCTGATGGACACCGGCCCGTCGGCTGAGCTGGTCAAGATGTTCGACGATATCTGGCCTGACGGGGACAAGTCGCGCTGGATGCGCGGCTGCCACGTCTCGACGTCCTCGCCGACGCCCTACCCGGCCGCCCGCGGCGCCGCCGGCGTGGTCGTGCTGCACGAGCACTGCTACGGCGGGGGCGTGGTCAACTACAAGCTGAGCGAGGCACGCGGCTATCCCGGGGCCTATTACTTCCGCAACTCCATCGGCGAGGAACGCATCCCGCTGACGGCATGGATGACCTTCGGCGACTTCTGCCTCTACCTCCAGGACGGGCACAAGGGCATCGGGCGCATCTGCCTGGACTACTGGCCCGTCACGCGGCGCGGCAACCTGTACAACCGCTACCCCTACTCCGACTGCATGCAGCGGGCGCCGACAATCATGCGCCTGGCCTGGCCCGGTCCGGACGGGGCGCTGCCCACACAGCGGCTGGAGGCGCTGATCGAAGGGCTCCAGGAGTGCGAGGCGGTCATTTACGTTGCCACGGCGTTGGAGAAGCAGGCCGAGCGGCTGGACGCGCCGCTGGCCGACCGCTGCCGCCGCGTGCTGGCCGACCGCCGCCACTACGCCGACCTGGCGTTCTGCGAACTGGAGAACCGCAGCTACGGCTGGGCCGTGCCGCATCCCAATCATCTGGGCTGGCAGCAGATCACTCGCAACCTTTACGATTGCGCCGCCGACGTGGCAGCGCGACTGAAGTAAGAGCGCGATCGGCTGAGGGCCGGTTCGTTCGATTCCATGCACCCGTCGAGGACCTGCCGATGCTTGACTCCCCCGTGACGCCTGACTGGCGAGGCCTGCTGGACGCCCTGACGCCGGGACGGTCGCCCGCCCGCGTTCATCACCTGGAGCTGTTCCTGGACGGCGAAGTCAGGTCGGCCGTCGCCCGTCGGCTGGGACTGGCCGACCCCGAGGCGCCCGGCCTGGCGATGGCCGATCGGCTGGGCGCGGAGATCGCCCTGGTCCGGCGGCTGGGCTACGACGTCGTCCGCTGCCAGCCGGGCCGGTGGGAGTACCCGCGGAAGAACCTCGTGACGGCCGACACGACCGGCGGCGAGCAGAGCAAGGGCGATCGCTCCTGGGTCGACGAAGGCTTCGGCGTCATCCGCACGATGGCCGACTTCGAGCGCTACCCCTGGCCGGACCCCGACAAGATCGACTTCACGGCGATGGAGTGGCTGCACGATCACCTGCCCGAGGACATGGCCATCTACGCGCTGACGGCCCACCAGCTCGAACAGCTCGTCTGGCTGATGGGCTACGAGGGGCTCTGCATGGCCATGTATGACGACCCGGCGCTGGTCGACGCGATGGCGACGCGGATCGAGGAGCTGGAGACGGCCTTCACGCGGCGGCTGGTGCAGTGGGAGCGCGTGCGGCTGGTCTGGGGCAGCGACGACATGGGCTACAAGACCGGCACGATGGTGCAGGCCCAATTCCTGCGCGAGAAGGTGCTGCCCTGCCACCGGGCCTGCGCCCGCATCGCCCATGACGCCGGGCGGACCTACCTGCTGCACTCCTGCGGTCGGCTGGACCAGATCATGGACGACCTGATCGACGACGTGAAGGTCGACGCCAAGCACAGCTTCGAGGACGTCATCCGCCCGATGCCCGAGACCAAGCGGCTGTGGGGCCGGCGCGTCGGGCTGATCGGCGGGATCGACGTGGACTTCCTCTGCCGCGCGGACGAGGCGGCCATCCGAGCCCGCGTGCGTCAGACGCTGGACGCCTGCCTCCCGGGCGGCGGCTACGTCCTGGGCACAGGCAACTCGGTGGCCAACTACATCCCGCTGGACAACTACCTGACGATGCTCGACGAAGGCCGCCGCTACGCCGTCGCCGCCGGAGCGTAAAGCGGGTCGCGCGGCGATTCATGGAAGGTGCCGGTCACATCCTCTGAAAAGAGGAGCCCCGGGCGCCTTCACGCCCGGGGCTCAACTGCAATTGAGGGCGTTCGTCGTCAAGTTCTACTTGCCGCCCTGGAGCTTCTCGACCAGCAGGCCGCAGAAGAAACCGGCGTTGCGGTGGAAGTCCGCAGAGTCCTTCGACAGGTGGCCCACCTTCGGATCGGCCAGGCAGGCCAAGCCGAACTTGAGATACTTGTCGTCGCCGGTCCTGAGATACGCCAGCCCGGCGCCCATCGCGCCGTTGCCCCACTCCGAGGCCTTGAACTTGCGTCCGACGATGACCTCGTGCGTGGTCAGGAAGTTCTCCAGGGCGATCACGCCGTCGAGCACGTCCTTCTCGCCGGTGACCCGGTAGTATTTGCTCCAGGACTCGGCCAGGATACCGTCGGTGAAGTTGGCGGCCGGCTTGCCGTCCTTGCCCGCGTTCAGCCCGCCGTCGTACTTCTTCTGAAGCTCCAGGCCGGTGTCGATCACCTCGCGGGCCTTGGCCAGGTACTTCTTGTCGCCGGTCTCCCAGTAGCCCGCGACCAGCGTGAGAATCTGGTGGGCCGGCTTGCGGGTGCCGCTGTAGTCGCCGTTGCGCCCGCCGTTGCCCTTGGGGTCAAAGGCGTGGTTGAGCAGCTCGGTCGCGACCTCCAGCGACCAGCGGTCGCCCAGCAGGTAGTAGCGGTTGAACAGCGACTCGCTCTTGTGATGGTCGAAGGCGTAGTTGGGCGCCAGCTCCGCGTGCTGCGGCGGGTCGAAGCCGACGTGGTTGGTCGCCGGGCATCGCCGGCTGCCGCCGCCGCCCTCGAACTGCGCGCCGGGCAGGTAGTGGATCACGTCCACGTCCATCAGGTGCCACGAGTGATCGACGAAGAAGTCGAAGACCGCCCGGTTGCCCGTCCGCGCGAAGTGCACCAGGGCCATCTGCGGCATGTCGTAGTAGTTGCCGTCCCAGGCGATGGTCCAGGGCGTGCCGGGCGCCTGCGTCACGCCGCGGTCCTGACCCTTCAGCCAGACCCAGTGCAGCGTGTCGCCGTAGTTCAGCCAGCCGTAGGTGTCCATCGTCACGCCGCGCTTCTGCCAGTGGTCCTGATGCGGGCCGGCCAGCGCCTTGAAGATGCCGTCCATCTTCTGGTCGAACGCCAGGATCTGGCCGGAGTAGGCGCCGTAGATGCCCGGGTTGACCTCAGCCGACTCGGCCAGCAGGCCCAGCCCGCCGCTGTCGCGGCAATACCACTTGGGCGAGGCGAACGCGAACAGCGGCTCCTGGAACGCGACGAACTTCGCCTGGAGGTCCGTCGGCGTCCCAGCCGCGTGCGGGACGATGAGCACCTCGTGCGTGCGGGCCATGCCGCAGTAGACCTCGACCGGTTCGGGCTCCGTCGACGGGTAGAGATGCACGACCAGCTCGCCGGGCTTGACCTCGATGGCCTTGGGGAAGTTCTGCCAGAACCGCCGCACGCCCGCCGCCACGCCGACGCCGCCGGACGACGCATCGCCCCAGCCCAGCGTCAGCGGCTTGCTGCTCTTGCACTTGCCCGACCCGCTCGCGTCGCCGCCCAGCACGAAGCTGTCGGAGCTGGTCACGTTCACGTAGGCCGACTTGCTCACGGCCCCGACCGCCGGGGCGTTCTTGTCGGTTCCAAGCGCGTAGGTCGTCGCGCCCTTGGCGGCCAGCGGCAGCTCGATCGACAGGTCGGACAGCTTCGGATGGCTGTCGCGCCGCGGGCCCATCTTGTTGATCACCGTCGCGACGACCTTGATCACCGGCGACCCGGCATAGGCGTGGATCCGCACCTCGTAGTCGAACCCTGCGCGGCCGCCCGCGTCGGCCAGCTTGCCCTTCGCGAGCAGGGCGACGCGCATCGGCGTCCTCTCCTCCACCGTCACCGTCCCCTTGCGGTCAGCGGCGGTCGTGTACTTCTTGCCGTCGATCACGGCCGTCAGCCCGCCGGCCGGGGTTGAGAGCACCGGCGTGCCGCCCAGCGAGAGCGAGTCGAACATCTTGAAGCCGTGTCGGCTGACGGCGAACTTGGCCATGCCGGTATCGACCGTGATCGCGTCGTCGGTCTCGGTGACGGCCACCGGGCGGGCGACGGCGGGCGTCCCCTTGACCAGGCTGAGCTTGACCGACCCGTCGACCGGCACGCTGAGGTTCGTGTCCAGCAGCGCCCAGCGGACGCTGCCGTCCTCGGGCCACTTGTTCAGCAGGCTGAAGCTGGCCGGCACGTCCTTGCCGTCGGCGGTCTTGAGCGCCAACTCGCTGACGTCCTTGACCAGGCCCTTGGGCAGCGGGACGCCGCTGGTCACCGGCTCGTCGGCGCGGGCGACGCCGGCCGACTCGGTCACCGTTAGCGTGGTGATTTCCTGTGCCAGTGCAGGCGCAGCCGCGAGAATCGCGCCGGCCAATCCGACGAGCAGCGAACGCAGACCCATGATGTCACTCCTTTGCAAAGTGGTCGGGAGGTTGGAAACGGGCCGTCCTCGCTGGACACCGGCGACGATTCGGGCCATTCTAACGACATCATGCCGGCCGCGGCAACAGGTCGCCGGCGCGGCGAAGCGGCTGGCCCTCCCGTCCGGCTCTGCCTTGACAGGCCCGTGGATCGGGGCGGAAGTGAGTCCGGCCGCGGGGTTCCAACACCATCACCGGAGCCATCCAATGACTCGCATCGCGGTTGGCACACGCCTGGGCTGGTTGCTGCTGTTCCTGCTCCCGTCGAGCCTGCACGCCACCGACGCCCGACCGGCCGAGCAGGATCTGAGCGGGAGGTGGCAGTGGCTGCCCGGCCACGCGGAGATCGACGTGGCGGCCTCCCCCGAGAAGTTCGCCGGCTGGCAGGAGATAGACGTGCCGGGCATCTGGCCGGACGGGCGCCAGCCCTGCGCCTGGCAGATGGTCCGATTCGAAGCGCCGGAGTCGGCCAGGGGCATGGACTGCGAGCTGCTCTTTGAGCGCGTGCACTGGAACGCCCAGGTGTGGCTGAACGGCCGAAAGCTCGGCGGCTGCGCCGACGGCTACGCCCCGTTCCGCCTGCCGGCGACCGGCGCGATCAAGGCCGGCGACAGCAACGTGCTGGTCGTCCGGGTGGGCGGCTACGAGGAGGTGCCCAAGGCCCGGTGCGGCCGCCCGCTCTACCCGGCCGGCTTCGCGATGAGCGGGCGCGGAGGCGGCGGCGGAATCATGGGCCGCGTCTTCGTGCGATACTTCAACAAGGTCCGCCTGACCCGCGTGCAGGTGATCCCGGACCTAGCGGCCTCGGCGGCCAGGGCGATTGTGCGAGTGGAGGGCGACGCCCCGGAAGCAACGGTTGAGCTTGCCGTGTATGAGAACACGGCACGCCGCGTCGGAGGCCCCGATTCGTCATTGGGAACGGCGTCGGCGGTAGTCAAACTGGTCAGCGGTGTCGGCGAAGCGACGATCGCCGTGGCCATCAGGGACGTCAGGCCGTGGACGCCGGCCGACCCGTATCTCTACGACCTGATGGCCAATGTGACGGAGGCCGGAAGCCCGGGCGATCGGGTCGTGCAGCGTTTCGGCATGCGCGAGGTGGCGACGCGCTCCGACGGCTTCTACCTCAACGGCCGCAAGGTCCGGCTGCTGGGAACCAACATCATCGGCGACATGGGGTACTGGCGCGGGGCGCCCAACCTGGTAGGACGCGAGAAGATCAAGGCGGCGATCATCGACCCGGCCCGGGCGATGAACGCCGTCTGCATCCGCACGCACACCGCCCCGATCCCGGCGTGGTGGCTGGACGTCTGCGACGAGGAGGGGCTGCTGGTCCTGCTGGAGTTCCCAGTGACGGTCAACTGCTCGCGAATCGACTTCGACGACACGGAGAAGGCTGCCTTCTTCAGGAACCTGTCCGATGAAGCGTCGGCGATCGTGCCCTACCTGGCCAACCATCCCTCCATCGCCATGTGGGTGATGACCAACGAGTCGAACAACTGGGCCGACTGGGAGCGGACCACGCTGTGGAAGCATTTCAAATCGCTCGACCCGTCACGGCCGGCGATCCGCGCCTCTTATGACACGCCGGACGCGCGCGACATCCACTCCTACGCAGCGGTCTGGAAAGGGTCGGACGGCGACTTCGCGTTCCGCTGCCGCAAGGAGGCCGAGCAGGCGGCCCGCGACAAGGTTCCGGCGATGATCAGCGAGTACCTCGACGGCGCCGACGCCCGCGTGACGCGCAAGTGGTTCGGGCCAAGGGCCGACGGCGACCCGGACGCCCGCGAGAAACTGGCCGACGACGTGGAGGAGTTCCGCGCGGCCCGCGGCATGGAGCAGACCGAGGCCGCGCGGCGGCTGGGCTACGCCTGCATCCTGCCATTCGGGCCCGGATTCTACGCACCGGGTCCCAACCGCCCCGCCCGCCCACAGGACTTTGCAGTGAGCTGCGCCCTGGCGCCGGTCGGCGTGAGCATCGACCTGGACAACCGGCACTTCGTCGCCGGCCAGTCCTGCTCGACCGACGTCTGGGTGATGAACGACACCGACGCGAAGGCGACCGCCCGCGTGGGCCTGTTCCTGCTGGGCGCCGACCCGGGCTGGGACCCGGCGGCCGTGCCGGGCCATGTCATCCGCCAGGCGGCGTTCGACGTCGAGGTGGACGCACACGCGACGGCGACGCGCAGTTTCAAGTGGCAGGCGCCGGCGGCCGAGGGGCGATACGTCCTGCTGGCCCGCCTCCAGCGTGACGGCGCGGCCCCGGTCATCAGCCGCCGGACGATCTACGCGATCCCCCGCACCGACCCGCCGGCGGCGATCAAGGGCAGGAAGATTCTGGTCGTCGAGGAGCCCGACGCCGCGGGCAAGCGAAAGTTGTCGGACTGGATCGCGAAGGTCGGCTGCCAGCCGGTCGCGGGGGCGGACCTGCTCGCCGCGCCGCCCGTGCCGCTGGTGGTCATCGCGCCGGGTGCGGCGTCGGGCGAGGCGTTCAGGGCGGTCGCGGGGCAATTGCCCGGTTACGTCCAGCGCGGCGGGCACGTGCTGGTGCTGGAGCAGACCGACTGGCCGAAATTAAAGGACCTGCTGGGGGTCGCCGTCGAGCGGACGGACTATGATTACGACGACAACAACGCGCCTGCCGACGAGCGGACCGACTCGGTGATGGCCCACGTGTCGCAAGCCCAGGCGTCCGGCGGGTCCAGCCGGGTGTTCCGCTGGGAGCAGCCCCAGCGGGCGATCTGGAAGGGCATCCCCGACCACTACCTGTTCGACTGGAACGGAATGCACGGCCGCGTGGCACGCGTGTCGATGTCGACGCTGCCCGGACGGGCGCGGGTGCTGGTGAAATACGCCGAGGCCGAGCGCGACGACCTGAAGTTCGTGCCGGTGGCGGCCGTCGGCCACGTCAGCGGCGAAGTGCTCTACTTCATGCTCCAGGTGGACGGCCGCTTCGATTCAGCCGACCCGGACTTCGACCCGGTGGTCGAGCGGTTGATGATCAACCTGCTGGAATACTGAAGGCGGAGAGGACGGGACACGCGTGCGAGCAAGTCGCCGTAGGTCCTCAATGTCCACCCGCCGGCAGCCAGGTCGTGGCCGGCGGCGCGGAATAACGTGGCGTCCGGGCGCACGGGGTCGTATCATCATCCGACCTTGCACGGAGCGCCCCCATTTCATCGCTCGACCCGGCTGTTGACGCACTGCCCCGGCGGCTGATCCTGTCGGCCTGCTGCGCGTTCATGATGACCCTCAGCTTCGGGACGGCCGGGCTGGCCGTCTGCCAGACGTCGGTGGCGGCTGACCTGGGAATGGACCTCGGCCAGGGCGGCGTCTTCCTGAGCGGGCCTTTCTGGGGCGTGATCGTCGCGATCTTCGTCGCCGGTCCGCTGGCCGACCGCTGGGGCTTCCGCCCGCTGATGGTTGCAGGCGCGGTCCTCTCCTGCAGCGGCATGCTGATCCTTTCGCGGGCGGGAGCGCCCTGGCAGGCCGTCGCCGGCGGCGCGGTGATGGGCGTCGGCGGGGGCTTCGTCGACGCCCTAACCACGCCGATCGTCTGCGCAGTCTACCCCGAGCGCCGCACGCCGGCGAGCAACCTGCTGCACGCCTTCTACGCCGTCGGCGTGATCGTCACCGTCTCGCTGATCCTGCTGCTGATGCGTGCCCAGGTGAGTTGGCGCGGCATCTACGTCGTCCTCTCGCTGCTCGTGCTGCCGGTCGGGCTGGCGTTCTGCCTGCTCCCGCTGCCGCGCCAGTCGCATGAGGCCGGCAGCGTCCGCGAGCCGACGCGCCGCCTCCTGCGCCGGGGGCCCCTGCTTCTGCTGGTGCTGGCGATCTTCCTGGGCGGGGCGACGGAGCTGGGCCCGGCCAGTTGGACGCCGACGCTGCTGGAGCGGTCGATCGGCGGCAGCCGCCTGCTCGGCGGGCTGGTGCTGATCCTTTTCGGCGTCACGATGGCCGCCGGCCGGCTCTCCTGCTCGTTCCTGGTCGACCGGCTGGGCCCGCGGCGGATGTTCCTGGGCGGCGGGGCAATCTGCGCCGTCAGCCTGCTGCTGGCGTCGCTGCCGGTGGGCACGGGCTTCACCGTGTTCTGGCTGGCGGTGCTGGGCTTCGGGGTCGCGGGGTTCTGGCCGACGATACTCGGCTGCGCGGGCGACCGCTTTCCACGGGCCGGGGCGTCGCTCTACTCGGTGCTGTCGGCCGCCGGCAACCTCTCGGGCGTGGCCGCCCCGGTGGCGATGGGGTTCGCGGGCGAGGCGTGGGGTCTGCCGGCGGCGATGCGGCTGCTGATCCTCGCACCGCTGTGTGTGCCGCTGATCATGAACCTCGGGGTGCTGGGCCCGCGGCCGGAGCGGTCCGCGTGCATTGACACCCCGGCCAGCGGCGGCTAACATGGGGGTGACAATCCGGGACCGTGTGCCTTTCTGCCCGGGTCGGCGCTAACAGCAGGCGAAGTGCTGCTTACCTGGTACTTGGAACCTTTCAACGGGGCAAGCCAAACATGATCAGGAACGGTGTGACTCTCATTCTGTCCGCGGCGACGGTCTGTGCGCTGGCGATGTCGGCCGGCTGCTGCGCGTTCGCCAGCAAGGATCCCTGCGCAGGCCTGCGCGAGAGCAACCAGTCGCTGGAGACGCAGAACAAGATCCTCTCCGACCAGGTGCAGGCCCGCGATGCCCGCATCGCCGGGTTGCAGTCCACGATCAACGAGCAGAATGACAAGATCGTGCAGTTGACGACGCAACTGGGCTCGCGCCCGGCAGTCGTTGTCGCGCCCGCTCCGGCCCCGGAACCGGCCGGCGAGGTCCTCACCGGGCCCACCGGGTTTGAGGGCACCGGCGAGGTCAGCCGACAGGCGGGCGCCGTCACCGTGGCAATCCCCAGCGACCTGCTGTTCGACTCGGGCAAGGCGACGCTCAAGGCCGCCGGTTCGCTGGGCCGAATCGCCGAGGTCATCCGCGCACAATACGCCGGCAAGCGCATCCGCGTCCGCGGCCACACCGACAGCGACCCCATCCGCCGCAGCGGCTGGAAGGACAACTGGGATCTCGGCTTCAACCGCGCCCGCGCCGTCGCGCTCAAGCTGATCGAGCTGGGTGTGCCCGCGAGCAGCATCGAGATGGACAGCCTGGCAGACACCCAGCCTCTCGGCCGCGGCAAGGCCCACGACCGCCGCGTCGAAATCCAGGTCGTGCTCCAGGAGTAGCCGCCCGCCGGTTCTTTCCGCTGCGCAGGAGTCCTTTCGGGTGCAGACCCGCCGCCCATGCCGATCGACGCTGCTGCTATGCGCCGCGCTGGCGCTGCTGCTGGCGAGCGGCGGCTGCATGTTCAGCGAGCACGCCTTCCCCGTGCAGCGCGGCGACGTGGTTCCCCTTCGCCCGATGGTCCCGGTGGGCAGCCCTGGCCCCGAGCGCCTGACCACGCGCCAGTGGCTCGACTACGCCCAGCGCGAGCTGACGCCCCTGCTGCCCGTCTCGTCTCACCCGGCGCTGCTGACCGAGGACATGGCCCTGCCCGGCGGCGGAGCCGTCGACGTGATGGCCCACTTCGACCTGGACCCCCTGCGGCTGGGTTCGCCGTTTTACAACTTCCGCGGCTTGACCTGCACCGCCCAGGTCGTCGGTTCGGACGAGCCGGACCGGGAGCTGCCGCTGTGGCCCGGCTTCCAGGACGTCTGGATACCCATCAACGACCAGCTCCGACTCTCCGGACGGCTGGGCCTGGCCCGCGACCGGTTCGGACGCATACTCGACGCCGACTGCGTGGTGATCCTGCCGGGCCTGCGCGGCAACAACAACATCCTGCGGACGCGCGACCTGGCCGAGGCCCTGCGGGCCAACGGCATTCACGCGCTGGCGTTGGAAATGCGCGGCCACGGCCGCACCGAGAAGTCCTACCCCCAGTTCCCCGACACCTGGGGCATCCAGGAAACCGACGACCTGCTGGTCGTCTCGGACTGGCTGGTCAGCCAGCCGCACATCCGCCACACCGGGCTGATCGGCTACTGCTGGGGCGGCAACCAGGCCCTGCTGGCCGGATGGGCCGACGGGCGCCTGCCCGGCGATCCGTCGATCACTGACCGGGTCCGTCCGCTGATGCGCGATCTGCCCGCGCGGCGGCGATTCCAGGCCGGCATCATCGCCCTCTCCCCGCCGCTGGCGTTCGAGCAGATCATCGACCAGGCCCAGACGCCGCGGGCGATGCTCAGCCGCCCGGTCATCAACGGGCTTCAGAAGACCGTCCGGCGCCGCATGGAGGAACTCGGCAGCCCCGACCGCAGCGGCAGCCTGCTGAACCTGGTCAAGCTGTCGTGCCACGGCAATCCGGACGACCTGGCCGCCGGGCTGCGGTTCCTCCGCTTCCTGCCCTACCTGGACCGCCCGGCCAGCAACAAGCTGGAAGACATGCGCATGCCCGTGATGATCCTCCAGTGTGCCAACGATCCGCTGGCCAGCGCTCAGGCCGTCGCTAACGCCGTCGCCTGGACCTCCAATCCCAACGTGTCGGCTGTCATCATCCCCGGCGGCGGGCACGACGGTTTCGCGCCCTACGCCCGACGCTGGTACTACAGCATGGTGATGGATTTCTTCGACCCGACCAACGGACCGGCCGCCCTTCAGCGGCTGGCCGCCGCCGGCAGCGGCGACTCGCCGGCCCGTCTCCCGGCGCCCTCGGTCACGTCGGCTGGGCCAGCCCCCTACCCGACGCTGTCAACCGAACGATAGACGTCGTAGCGGATCGTCGTCCCCCGATATGAATAGGCCACCCCCTCGCCCAGCGGCGGCGACCGCAGCGCCCGTTTGACCACTACGCGCGACCGCGCGGTCCGCAGCGCCGCCGCCAGCAGCCCGGCTGCGTCGGCGTCCTCGCCCGCGACGCGCCGGCAGAGCGCCATCTCCTTCTTCACCGCCGCCGACTTGCCCCGCTGCGGGAACATCGGATCGAGGCACACCACGTCGGCCGACAGCCCGGCCAGCGCTTCCCGCGCGTCGGCGACGACGAGCGTCACGCGCCCAGCCGACTCGGCCAGTTCCGCGTCCGCCGCCGCCCGCGCCAGCCCGTCGGCCAGCAGGGCCGCAATCACGCCCGAGCGCTCCACCGCCGTCACGCGGCAGCCCGCCCGCGCCAGCAGGAACGCGTCGCGCCCCAGCCCGGCCGTCGCATCGCAGACCGTCAACTCCGCGCCGGCCTTGTGCCCGGCCGCGCGCAGCAGCATCGACGCCCCGAACCGCGGCGAGCGCTGCCGATGGCCCATCGGCCCGGAGGCGAAGTCCACCCAGATTGCGGCCTTGCCCGCCGCCTCGCGCAGCTCCAGCCGATCCGGCGTTACCGCCAGCAGCAACTCGAACCCGCCCGCGTCGGCCTGGCCGATCAGCGGCAGCCCGAGCCGCTCAGCCAAATCGGCTGCGCGAGTGCGCTGGTCGTCCGCATCCGGCGTCTGCCGGAGCGATGCGAAGTCGGCAATGACGGCGACCGGTTGCATCATGTGGTCTCGGTTCGTTCCCCAACCTGCCCACCCCGCGTCCCTCACGGTTGCGGCTAAACGTTTAGCCGCGAGCGTCAGCGAGCGCGTGCCCGCTGCTCAGATGGCGGATTCTCAGAGCACCGCAAACCGACTCTACCGCGCCGCCGGCGTGCGCGGCAAGCGGGACCGGAGTGAACGCCGTCCTTGCACGCCGACCTCGAACGCGAAACGAGAATCAGTTGCGACGGCCTAGAGAAGGCGATGGATTTGTATTGCCTGTCGCGTCCTTGTCCCTACAATGTGAGCCGAACAACGATCATGTCCTCACCTCGAAAACGCACAATTCGACCGACACGGGTGGCATGGATTGTCGCTCTGCTGTTCGCCTTTCCCGCCGTCGCTGACGCCGGCGACGACTACAGCGATGAAGCGTTCTCCGTGCGCATGCCCCCTGCCTTCGTCCGGTTCACGGAGGTTTCCGCGTTTGGCGGGCCTACGGTCGCCAATCGCTACTCGTCGGCGATCAACCCGGCCGCCGCCGACTGGTTCGAGCTGCCGGCCAAGCTCGGTCTGGTCGCCGCTCCGTATTACGCCAACGTCCGCTTCGACAATGGGACGAACCTGAACCTGGTCGGCGAGTCGGTTACCTGGGACACGCGCGACTTCGGCACGTTCCAACCGACGCTCAGCCAGATTCGCAGCAACGGCGCCAAACTCCGCACGACCGGCCTGGAGTTCAACTACAAGGTCGACACCGCCCAGTTGCAGTGGGGCAAGCGCGTTGACAACTGGGCCGTCGGCGCGACCCTCAATTTCGCCGAGGCCCAGGTCGTGCAGAAGATGGGCGCCCTGCGGGTCTCCGAATCCCATGCCGAGAGCTATCGCTTCCGCTTCGGCGGACTCTACCAACCCTGCGACAAGTGGCTGCTGGGCCTCATCGGCGAGTATGCCTTCCAGCCCGTGCGGACCAAGGCGCTGGCCTTCACCATGCACGGGCCGGTCCGCGTGAAACTGGAGGACACGCAGCAGCAGATCCTCATTCGGCCGGGCGTCTCATACGAATACGCAAAGCTCTCGACCGTCTTCCTGGACTACGCCTACGGCTACTACCGCAACGACAGCGGCAACGCACTGCACGATCACCGCTTCAGCACCGGCATTGAGCACCGCGTGCTGGACTTCCTGTTCCTGCGGGCATCCGGCTCGCTGGATGTGCGCGGCAACGCGGGCTTCAGTGCCGGGGCCTCGCTCTTCTTCTCCAAGAACGTCTCGCTGGACGTCGGCTACCAGTATGACATGCTGCCGGAGTTGCGCCCCGAGTTCGGGCGATCCCACATCATCCAGGCCGCCCTGGCGATCCGCTTCTGATCGACGCGCTCGGCCGTCCGTCGCAACCCCTTCATCGCAAGTGTTGATTCGACCCGCCGCGGGCGGTTATAACGTGGCCTGAAGAACCCGTTCCCTGACGTCCCGGTCGTCAGCGCCCCGACAGCGACGGTGAGCTGCGCTTATGTGCCAGCCTCAGCCGCGGATCCGACCGCGACTGAGCCGTTCGCATCGTCCGGTGCGCGGGGAGCCGCCCAGCCACGGAATCGCCCATGCCCACATTCGCTTCGTCGCCGGCCCCACACGACGCGCCCGCGCTCCGGACCCCCGAGCCGATCGCCATCGTCGGGATCGGCTGCCGGTTCCCCGGGCGCGCCGACGACGCCGACGCCTTCTGGCGTCTGCTGCACGACGGCGTGGACGCGATCGGGCCGATCCCCCCCGGGCGGTGGGATCTCGACCGCTTCTTCCATCCAGACCCCAGGCAGCCCGGGCGGATCTACACCCGCAACGGCGGCTTCGTCGAGAACGTCGACCGGTTCGATGCGGCCTTCTTCGGCATCTCCGCCCGCGAAGCCGAACGCATGGACCCCCAACAGCGGCTGCTGCTGGAGGTCTGCTGGGAGGCGATGGAGGACGCGGGCCTGCCCGTCGACCGCCGCCGCCGCAGCGCCGTCGGCGTCTTCGCCGGCGTCTCCAACGTCGACTACGCCAAGACCCAGGCAACCATGGCCGAGTCCGACCTCATCGACGCCCACTCGGGAACCGGCACCGCAACCAGCATCGTCGCCAACCGCGTCTCGCATGCCCTGAACCTCGGCGGGCCCAGCGTCGCAGTCGACACCGCCTGCTCGTCGGCGCTGGTGGCGGCCGACCTCGCCTGCCGCAGCCTCCGCGACGGCCGGTGCGACGCGGCCCTGGCCGGCGGCGTGAACCTCATCCTCAGCCCTGAGCCCTACATCGGCTTCTGCCGGCTGGGCATGCTCAGCCCTGACGGGCGGTGCAAGTCGTTCGACGCGTCGGCTGACGGCTTCGGCCGCGGCGAAGGCGCGGGCATGGTGCTGCTCAAGCGGCTGGCCGACGCCCGCCGCGACGGCGACCGCATCTACGCGGTCATTCTGGCCGGCGGAGTCAACCAGGACGGCCGCACGCCCGGCATCACCGCCCCCAGCGGCGCCGCCCAGGAGGAACTGATCCGCCGCGTCCTCGCCGACGCCGGGATCGCCCCGGCCGACGTCGCCTACTTCGAGGCCCACGGCACGGGCACGTCGCTGGGCGATCCCATCGAGGTCAAGGCGCTGGGCGCGGCGCTGCGCGAGGGGCGCTCGCCCGATCGGCCGCTCTACCTCGGCTCGGTCAAGACGAACATCGGCCACCTCGAGAGCGCGTCCGGCATCGCCGGACTGATCAAGGCGGCGCTGACGGTTCACCATCGGACGATCCCGCCCAGCCTGCACTTCAACAGCCCACACCCGGATATCCCCTTTGACGAGCTGCGTATCCGCGTGCCGACCCGCCCGACGCCGCTGCCGCCGGACGGCCGCGTGCTGGCCGCCGTGAACTCCTTCGGCTTCGGCGGCACCAACGCCCACCTGCTATTGAGTTCCGCGGACGACGCTGTTCATCCAGGCCCGGCCGCTAGCGGCCGGGACGCAACCCCTCAGTTGCTCTGCCTTTCCGCCGGCAGTCCAAAGTCGCTGGAGATGCTGGCCGATCGCTACGCCCGCCGCGCCGCGTCCGACGCGTGGGCCGACCTGCCGCTGGCCGACCTCTGCCGGTCGGCGGCCCGGTCGCGATCCGCCCTGCCCCATCGCCTGGCCGTCGTCGCCGACTCGATGAGCGACCTGGCCCGCCGGCTGGCCGACTACGGGACCGCCGGCAAAGCGCCAGGCCTGCACGTCGGCAGGGGCATTGAGGGCGACGGGCGGCGGATCGCCTTCGTCTTCAGCGGCCAGGGCCCGCAGTGGTGGGCGATGGGCCGCGAGCTGCTTGCGGCTGAGCCCGTCTTCCGCGACGTGATCCACGACTGCGACCGGCGGATGAGCGCCCATTCCTCCTGGTCGCTGCTTGAGGAACTGGCCGCTCGCGACGAAGCCGACTCGCGGATGGCCTCGACCTCGATCGCCCAGCCGGTGCTGTTCGCGCTCCAGGTCGCGCTGGCGGCGCTATGGAATTCGTGGGGCGTGACGCCCGACGCCTGCGTCGGCCACAGCGCCGGCGAGGTAGCGGCCGCCTGCGTCGCCGGCCGCCTGAGCCTGGACGACGGGCTGCGCGTGATCTTCCACCGCGGACGCTGCATGGACTTCGCCCGCACCGCCGGCGGGCGGATGCTGGCTGTCGGACTGGACGAGCCGTCGGCCCGGCGATACCTCGCCCCGCACCGCGGCCGCGTGGTCATCGGCGCGTTCAACGCGCCGCAGATGCTCACCCTCACCGGCGACGCCGACGCGGTCGACGCCGTGCGGGCGAAGCTGGACGGCGACGGAGTATTCTGCCGCCCGCTGCGGGTGCAGTACGCGTTCCACAGCGACCACATGGACGGCATGCGCGACGAGCTGCTGGCGTCGCTGGGCGACATCCGGCAGGCCGACGGCCACACGCCTTTCTACTCGACCGTCGATGAGGGCCGCACGCAGGACGGCTGCCTCGACGCCGACTACTGGTGGCGCAACGTCCGCCAGGCGGTGCTGTTCGCCGGGGCAATCCGACGGATGGCCGACGACGGCTGCGGCGTCTTCGTCGAGATCGGCCCGCATCCGGTGCTGGCCGGCGCCATCGCCGGCAGCGTCCCCGGCGGCGACGGCAACGGCTCGGGCCCGGTGATCGTCCCGTCGCTGCGGCGGGGCCAGCCGGAGGCCGCGACCATCCGCGAGTCGGCCGGCCGGCTGTTCACCGCCGGCGTCGCGCTGGATTGGACGGGCCTGCTCGGCCGCGGGCCCGACCGGGTACCGCTGCCGCTGCACCCGTGGGACCGGGCGCGGCACTGGTTCCAGAGCCCCGGCAGCCTGCGCGTGCTGACCCGCGACGGCGAAGCCCACCCCCTGCTCGGCTGTCCGATGGGCCTGCCCCTGCCCGCGTGGGAGCAGACGATCGAAGCCGCCGGTGAAGCGACGGGTTTCCTCACTGACCACCGCGTGCAGGGCCAGGTGGTCTTCCCCGCGGCGGCCTACCTCGAGTTGGCGGCCGCGGTGCGGGCCCAGCAGCCCAACGCCGGCACGGGCGTGGTCGTCGAGAACGTTCAGTTCCACCGCGCGATGTTCCCCGGCGCAACCGGCCGCAGCGTATGCACCACCTTCGATCCGGTGGGCCTGACGTTCCGCGTGTTCGGCCGATCGAGCGCCGAGAGCGGCGGCGACCCCTGGCAACTGCACGCCGACGGAAAGGCGCTGCCCGGACTGCCCGCCGCGAGCGCTGAGGCCGACGCGTCCGGCCAGGCGGAGCTGGCGGCGATTCGCGCCCGCTGCACTGTCGAGATCGGCCCGGACGAGTGCTACGCCCGGCTGGCTGAGCAGGGGCTGGAATACGGCCCGGCGTTCCGCGGCATCGAGCGGCTGTTCAGCGGGCCCGGCGAGGCGCTGGCCCGCATCGTCCCGTCGCCGCCCATCGCCGCAGCGGCAGCAGCCGGCGCGTTCCACGTTCACCCCGCGATCCTGGACGCCTGCCTTCAGGCCGTCCTTGGCGCGACGCCCAGCCAATCGGCCGCTGAAGCCGGCGCCTGCTACCTGCCCGTGGCCGTCGATCGCATGAGCGTCACCGGTCCGCTGGATGGTCGGCCGCTCTGGTGCCACGTGTACGACGTCGCCCGTCGCGCGGAGGAACTGACCGCGTCGCTGGCGGTGCTCGACGACGGCGGTCGACGGCTGGTGGAAATCCGCGGCCTGCGCTGCCGGTCCGTCGCGCCCGCGGGCGAGAGCCGCGGGACGACGGTCGAGGACCTGCTGTTCGAGTTCCGCTGGTTCCCCGCGCCGCTGCCGGGCGATCCGACGCCGCCGGCGCTGGCGGGCCTGGGCGGACTGACCGACATCGCCGCGGGCGGGCGGGCGACGTGGAACGCGACGCCCTTCGACCCGGAGATGCCGGAGGTTGACGGGCTGTGCGCCGGCTACATCGCAAACGCGCTGGCCGACCTGCGGTTTGCCGACGCCTTGGCCGACGGACCGGCGGAGATCGAGTCGCTGCGGCAGCGGCTGGGGGTGACCGACGGGCACGCGAAGCTCTGGCGACGGCTGCTGGAGATCGCGGCAGCCGAGGGCATCGTCGCGCTCGGCGCGGACGGCCGCGTCGCGCCGGCGGACATGAAACCGCCCTGCAACGTGGACGCCGTTTGGCGCGCCCTGGTCGCCGACCACCCGGCCGCCGCGGCCCGCCTGCGTCTGATCGACCGCTGCGGGCGGAACCTGGCCGGCGTGCTGGTCGGCCGAGTCGATCCGCTGGAGTTGCTCTTCCCCGGCGGCGACACCGCAGCCGCCGAGGGGCTCTACCAGGATTCGCCGGGCATGCGGCAGTGCAACCTGCTGATCCAGGACCTGGTAGCGCGCATCCTCTGGGCGGCCCCGCCGCGGCGGACGGTGCGGATGCTGGAGATCGGCGCGGGCACCGGCGGAACGACGGCCTACGTGCTGCCCGCGGTCGCCGAGGCCGCCCGGCACTGCCCGGTCGACTATGTCTTCACCGACGTGTCGCGGCATTTCCTCCCGCACGCCGAGCAGCGGTTCCGCGGCTACCCCTTCGTCCGCTACCAGACGCTGGACATCGAATCCGACCCGATCAGCCAGGGGTTCGCGCCCGGCGGCTTCGACGTGGTGATGGCGCCGCTGGTGCTGCACGCCACCGCGGACCTCCGCGCGACGCTGGCCAACGTCCGGCGGGTGCTGGCCCCCGGCGGCGTGATCGTTTTCACGGAACTCACCGCCCCGCTCCGCTGGACGGATCTTGTCTTCGGCATGCTCGACGGCTGGTGGCGGTTCCGCGACCGAGACCTGCGGCCTGCCCACGTGACCCTGCCGCTGGACCGCTGGCGGACGCTGCTGGGGGAACAGGGCTTCACCGACATCCACGAGTACGTCCCGCCGCACAGCAGCGACGCGATGCTGGACGGCGTGGTGCTGCTGGCCCGCGGGCCGAGCGCACCGCCGCAGGCGGCTGCGCCGGATGAGCCCGCAGCTGCGCCCGCCGAGACCGACGCAGCCACGTCCGGCAGTTGGCTGATCCTCGCCGACGCCGGCGGCACAGCCGAGGCGCTGGCGTCGCGGCTGACGGCGCAGAGCGACACCTGCACGCTGCTCCGGCGTGCCGACGGCGCCAACTGCGACGGCATCGCCCGCGCGATCGAGGCTGCCGCCGCCGATCCGCAGGCGCCGCTGCGCGGCGTCGTGCATCTCTGGGCCCTCGACCTGCCCGATCCCGATGACGCCGCGCCGGCCGACGTCGATGACGCGGCTCGGGCTACCGGCGTCGCCCTCTGCGATCTGGCCCGCGAACTTTCCGCCCGCCAGCAGGCTCCGCGGCTGTGGCTGGCGACCCGCGGCGCCCAGCCGGTGACCGGACCGGCGGAGCCGACCGCACCCCTCCAGGCCGGGCTGTGGGGCCTGGCCCGCACGCTGGCCAACGAGTTCCCCAACTACCGACCTGCGATCATCGACCTGGATCCCGCAGCCGACGACGACGCGGACGTTCTGGCCCGCGAACTGGCTGACGGCGACGACAACGAAGAGGTCGCCGTCCGTGGCGGCCAACGGTTCGCCCACCGGCTGGTGCGGGCTGCGCTGACTCGGCCGTTCCCGTCCGCCGACCCCGACCCGCCGCGGGCCGCTGCTGTCGGCATGTCGCGCACCGGCGAGTTCGCCAACGTCCGTATCCACGAGCGGCTGCGACCGGCGCCGGGCGTCGGCCAGGTCGAGGTCGAGGTCCACGCCGCCGGCATCAACTTCTCCGACGTGATGAAGGTGCTGGGCATCTACCCGGGCCTGGCGCCGGGCGAGCTGGGCCTGGGCATCGAATGCGCGGGCGTCGTCCGCCGCGTCGGCCCGCAGGTCGCGGGCGTGCGCGTCGGCGACCGCGTCATGGCGGCTGGGCCGGGCTGCTTCGCAACGCACGTCCTGCTGCCCGCGCACGCCCTGATGCCCGCGCCCGACGACATCGCCATGGTCGCCGCCGCAACGATGCCGGTCACCTTCATGACCGCCCATCACGCGCTGATCGACAAGGCCGGCCTCGGCCGCGGCGAGAAGGTGCTGATTCACTCGGCCGCCGGCGGCGTCGGCCTGGCGGCGGTGCAGATCGCCCGCTCCGTAGGCGCGGAGGTCCTCGCGACCGCCGGCACGCCGGAGAAGCGTGAGTTCCTCCGCCGCCTGGGCGTGCGGCACGTGCTGGACTCGCGCACGCTCGGCTGGGCGGCCGACGTGATGGACGCCACCTGCGGCACGGGCGTCGACGTCGTGCTCAACAGCCTCGCGGGCGAAGCCATCGCCAAGGGGCTGGCGGTGCTCGCCCCGTTCGGCCGATTCGTCGAGATCGGCAAGCGTGACATCTACGCCGACCGGCCGATCGGCCTGGCCCCGTTCCGCAAGAACATCGCGGTATTCTCGATCGACCTGGACTTGGCGATGCGGACGCGGGCCGACCTGGTGCGCCGGCTCAACGCCGCCGTCGCCGACCGCATCGCCGCCGGCGATTACCGCCCGCTGCCCTATCGCCCGATGACGATGGCCTCCGCCTCGGCAGCGCTGGCCACCCTGAGCCGGGGCAGCCACATCGGCAAGCTCGTGCTGACGCTGCGCGACCACCGGCTGAACGCCGTCGTCGGATCGCAGTCGCACCCGCAGTTGGCCCCGGGCGACGCCTGCGTGGTCACCGGCGGGTTCGGCGGGTTCGGGCTGCTGCTGGCCGGCTGGCTGGTCGAGCGCGGCACGCGGCACGTCGTGCTGATGGGGCGCAAGGGCCCGCCGGACCGGCGGTCGCGCGATCAGATCGAGGCCATGCGCGCCCGCGGCGCAACCGTCGTCGAGGTCCTCGGCGACGTGACAAAGCCCGACGACGTGGCCCGCGCCCTGGCGGCGGCCGAGGCGCCGGGCGCGACGCTGCGCGGCGTGTTCCACGCGGCTATGGTGCTCGACGACACTCTGATGGCAGACCTGGACGAGGCGACGTTCCTCAAGGTCTATCGCCCCAAGGTCGTCGGTGCGATGCTGCTGCACCGCATGACGGCCGACCGGCGGCTCGACCACTTCGTGCTCTTCTCGTCGATCTCGACTGTGGTCGGGACAGCCGGCCAGGCCAACTACACCACAGCCAACGCGGTGCTCGATTCGCTGGCCGCCCGTCGCCGGGCCCGCGGACTGCCCGGCCTGTCGATCAACTGGGGCTATCTCGCCGAGGTCGGCACAGTCGCCGCGGCGCCGGAAGTGGCCGAGCGGTTCAAGTCATTCGGTCTGGCCGGTTTCACCCCGACGCAGGCATTGGACACGCTGGGCCGCTGCATGTCCGCCGACGCGACCCACTTGACCGTCTGCAACATGGACTGGGCTAGATACGGCGCCCGGATGCGCGAGAAGGGCCTCGGGGCGACCAAGTTCGAGTTCGTCTGCCCAGCCGACTCCGACAGCGGACCGGCTACCTCGGGCGAGTCGGAAGAACTCCGCCGTGCGGTACTTGCGGCCGACCAGGCCGATCGCCCCGCGCTGCTGCTGGCGGCGATGCGGACGCAGATCGCCGGCGTGCTCGGCCAGTCCGCCGAGCAGCTCGACATCGACCGCTCGCTGACCGACCTGGGGCTGGACTCGCTGATGGCCGTGGAGCTGGGCAACTGGATCGAGAGCAGCCTGGGCGTGCACCTTCAGACGATGGAGGTGATGAGCGGGCCGAGCGTGTCACAGCTCTCGCGGCTGATCCTGGGCCGACTGTCGCCGGAGTCGGCAGCCACCGAGCGGTCCGCCGCCGCCCCGGCCGCAGCCGATTCGCCCGCCGTCGTGACGTTGCGGTCCCACGGCGAGCGGACGCCGCTGTTCTGCATCCACGCCGGCGGCGGCGGGGTGGCGGTCTACCGCGCCCTGGCCGACGCCCTGACGCCCGGGCGGACGGTCTACGGCATCGACTGCCGGGCGCCCGACGGCGGCCGCACGGACATCGAGCACGCGACGCTGGACGCGCTGGCCGACGACTACGCCGCCCGCATCCGCGCGATGCAGCCGGCGAGCCCCTGCTGCCTGACCGGCTGGTCGATCGGCGGGGTCTTCGCGATCAAGGTGGCCCAGGCGCTGGAGCGGAGCGGGCGGGCGGTAGGCTTCGTCGGCCTGATCGACACCAGCCGCCCCAGCGCGGCGCTGCGCGAGGGTATCGCCCGCAACTCGGCCGACGCGATCGCCGACCTGCTTAACGCCGGAAGTGCGGACAACAGCATGACCGCGCAGGCGGTGCGCGAGGTCGTTGAGTTGGATGAGTCGTTGCGTTCGCACCCGCGGGCCGAGCGGGCCGCGAGGCTCGTGCAGTGGTACACCGACCGCAGGATGCTGCCGGCGGGCATGCCGGCCGACCTGATGAGCCGGCGGCTGGAACTGCTGGAGCATCACGGCGACCTGGCGGCCTCGCCCGGCGTGATCCGGCTGGCAGCCCCGGTGTTTCAGTGGCGGGCGGCCGACCCGTTGGCCGGCGGCGGCGGCGACCGCGACGGCGAATGGTCGGACGCGTCGTCGGCTGCGGTCCGCGTCGCGACGCTGCCGGGCGGGCACTTCACCCTGCTGCGCCCGCCGCACGTGACGGCCCTGGCAGCGGGGATCACGGCGGCTTTCGAAACGGTCGGCCTGAGGTAGAATCGAGAACGCGCACTATGAGGTGTCAGCGCCGATGAATCGCGTGGTTGAGTTCCTGTCGCGACACTGCCGGCTGCTGGCGATCCTCTGCCTGTGCAGCGCCGTCATCCCCGCCCTGCTGCTGCCGTCCACGCACATCGACAACTCCATCGAAGTCTGGCTCGACCGAACCGGCGAGGATTACGCGCAATACCGGCAGTTCCTGGCCCGCTACGGGAGCGAGGAGTTCGTCGTCATCGGCCTGCCGATGGAAGACCCGCTGTCGGCTGACGCGCTGGTGTTTCAGCAGAAGCTGGCCGACCGGCTGGCGGCGATCGACGGCGTGGACGACGTGCTCTCCGTGCCGCGGATCATCGCGACGGCCAAGCTGGGACCCGCCGGGCGAGAGGCCCTGCGGACCGACGAGTTCCTGCGCGGCTACCTGCTGGGGCCCGGCGGGCACGCGGTCGGGCTGGTGGTGCGGCTGCCGAAGTTCGCCGACCCGGGGCGGCGGCAGCGCGTGGTCGGCCAGATCGAATCGGCGCTGGCCGAGGTCTGCGGCAAACAGCAGGAGTATCACCTGGCCGGCCTGCCGGTCATGACGGCCAGACTGAACCGGGCAGCCATCTCAGCACTTACGGAGTTCCTGTTGATCGCCGGCGCCCTGGCGGCCGGGACGCTGCTGCTCTGCCTGCGCAGCTTCCGCGGGATGGCCGTCGTCATGGCGGCGGTCGGGGTGACGGTGCTCTGGACGATGGGCATCCTGGTGCTCAGCGGGCGGACGATCAACATGATCACTGCGGCGCTGCCGACGCTGCTTTTCGTGATGGCCCTGTCCAACGGCATCCACCTGGCACTGGAATACCAGGCGTCGATGCGCCGGGGCATGGGCCGCGAGCGTTCACTGCGGCACACCTATCGCACGCTGCTGGCGCCGGCGACGCTGACCAGCGTCACGACGGCCGTCGGGTTCGGCTCGCTGCTGATCTCGCACATGAGCCCGGTGCAGGAGACGGGACTGTTCGCGGCGATCGGGATCTGCATCGGCTGTGTGTGCGACCTGCTGATCGTGCCCGGGCTGCTAGGGCAGGTGCGCCCGTCGAAGTCGAAGCGCCGCCGCGTGCGGCAGCATTGGAGCGCGCCGGTGGCGGCGTTCGTCGCCCGGCGGCCCTGGCCGGTGACCATCGCGGCCTTGGCGGTGCTGGCGTTCAGCACGGTCATGGCCCTGCGGCTGCGCGGCGAGTCCAATGTGCTGGCGTACTTCCCGAAGAATTCTCGCGTCGTCAAGGACTACCGCTTCATCGGCGAGCGGCTGACCGGGTTCTACACCGTCGAACTGGACGTCGGCTGCCCGCCGGAGGACGCAGCGGCAACGCTCGCGGCGCTGGACCGCGTCGAGTCCGACCTGGCCGACTGCCCGCACGTCGTGCGCATCGACCACGCCGGGCGGCTGGAGAAGATGCGTGCGAAGGTGAAGCTCTCCGGCTGGCTGGGCGGGGCGGGCATGACGCCCGAGTTGGCCAAACTGCTGGACGGCATGGAGGCCCGGCTGGCGAGGCGCGACACCGACGGGCAGCACTATCGCCTCTCGGTGCTGACCAACGCGATGGCGGCGTCGGATTTCTACCCGGTCGTCGACCGGATCAGCGAGTCGGCTGGGCGGCGGCTGGGGGCGTCGATGCGATGGAAGGTGACGGGCATCGGCCCGTTGATGAAGGACGCCGAGATCGCCCTGATCGCGACGCAGTTGCGGAGTTTCCCGCTGGCGACCGCGGTGGTGCTCCTGCTGATCGGCGTGCTCTATCGCTCGGTGCGGGCGTTCGCGGCCTCGGTGTTGCCCAACCTGCTGCCGATCGTCGGAACCTTCTCGATGATGGCGCTGATCGGCGTGCCGCTGGACCCGGCGACCGTGATGATCGCCAGCATTGCGATCGGCCTGGCCGTCGACAACACGATCCACTTCCTGGCGCGCTACCGGACCTATCGGCTGGGCGGCCAGCCTCCGGTCGAGGCGGCAGCGCTGAGCTTCGGCACGTTCGGCCGGGCGGCGGTGTTCACCTCGCTGGTCGCGGCGGCCGGGTTCGGCGTGCTGGCCATGTCGGAGTTTCGGCCGGTCGCGCTGTTCGGCACGCTCAGCGGCCTGACGATCGTCTGCGCCCTGCTGGCCGACATGCTCGTCCTGCCGCCGTCGGTGCGGCTGTTCGGACTGTGGAACCGGCCGACCGGCGGCCCGGGCGGCTGAGCCCTTGACGCCCGCGGCGCGGCGGCCGATAACCTCTGCATCAACCCGTCGGGAGCAACGCCATGCGCGTCCAGGCGTCAGCCGAGCACTACAACGACGCAACCCAGCGATGGTCGGCCCGCGGGCGGTGGCCCGCGCGGTGGATCGCCGTCCCCGGCTGGCGGCCCGACGACCCGGGCGTGTGGGCCTATCGCCTGGCGTTCGAGGCCGAGCAGGCGGCGACCGTGCGGCTGCACGTGTCGGCTGACGAGCGGTATCGCCTGTTCCTCGACGGCCAGCCGATCGGCGCCGGGCCCGAACGCGGCGACCAGGAGAACTGGTTCTACGAAAGCTACGACCTGGCGCTTTCGGCGGGGCGGCATGTGCTGGTGGCGCAGGCGTGGTGGCTGGGACCGGCCGGCCCGGCGCCCTACGCGCAGATGACCGTGCGGCACGGGTTCCTGCTGTCGGCCGAGGGCGAGTGGGAAGGCCGCTTGTCCACGGGCCTGGCGGCGTGGGAGTGCAGGCGGCTGGGCGGCTATCGCTGGCTGATTCCGAAGATGGCGTGGGGCGTCGGGGCGAAGGTTCACATCCGGGCCAGCGAATTCGCCTCGGGGTTCGAGCGCGGCGAGGGCAACGGCTGGGCGCCGGCGGCCGCGGTGGCCGACGCGGTCAACGCCTCGATCGCCAACGAGCAGCCAGCGACGTGGCTGCTGCGGCCGGCGATGCTCGGCGAGATGTTCAGCGAGCGGCTGCACGTCGGCGTCGCGCGGCATGTGCAGGCGGTCGCCGACGACGCGACGGGCGAACTGCCCGTGCGGGCCGCCGACCACCTGGCCGACGAAGCCGCGGCGTGGAACGCGATGCTGGCCGCCCGCGGGACGGTGACGCTGGCTGCGGGCCAGCGGCGGCAGGTGATCGTCGATCTTGGCGACTACTACTGCGCCTACCCGGAGCTGACCACCAGCGGCGGCGCGGGGGCGAGCGTCCGCCTGCACTGGGCCGAGTCGCTGTTCGAGGCCCCCGAGGGGCCGGACAAGGGCCATCGCGACCGGATCGAGGGCAAGTTCTTCCGCGGCGCGGGCGACCTGTTCGAGCCCGACGGCGGGCCCGGGCGGCGGTTCGAGACGCTCTGGTGGGAAGCGGGGCGCTACGTCGAAATCGTCGCGTCGGCCGGCGGCGAGCCGCTGACGATCGACGAATTGTGCATCCGCCAGACGCACCATCCGCTGACGCCGGCCGCGACGTTCGAGTGCAGCGACGGCCGCCTGACCGAGATCGTGCCGATCATGGTCCGGGCGCTCCAGATGTGCTCGCACGAGACCTACATGGACTGCCCCTACTACGAGCAGTTGATGTACGTCGGCGACACGCGGCTGGAGGTGCTGGCGACCTGGGCGCTGACCGGCGACGACCGGCTCCCGCGAAAGGCCGCCGTGATGTTCGACCGCTCGCGCGTGACGGGCGGGCTGACGCAGTCGCGCTATCCCAGCCGCGTGCGGCAGGTGATCCCGCCCTTCTCGCTGTGGTGGATCGCGATGGTCCACGACCGGGCCCTGTGGCGGGACGACGCGGCGACGCGGGCCGAGATGATGCCCGGCGTCCGCGCGGTCGTCAACGCCTTCGAAGGCTGGGTCAACGGCAACGGCCTGATCGAGCGGCTGGCGAACTGGGCCTACATGGACTGGGTGCCGGCGTGGAAGGCCGGCGTCCCGCCCGGCGGCGAGGACGGCATCAGCGGGCCGATCAACCTCCATTACTTGCTGGCGCTTCGGCTGGCGGCGGAGTTGGAGGAGATCGCCGGCGAGCCGGAACTGGCGGCCCGCTGCCGGCGACTGGCCGACCGCACCGCAGCGGCGACGGTGGCGCAGTTCTACGACGCCGGCCGAGGCCTGCTGGCCGACGACGTCGCGCACGAGCATTTCAGCGAGCACGCCCAATGCCTGGCCCTGCTGGGCGGTGTGGGCGACGCGGCGATGCGCGGGCGGCTGGCGGAAGGACTGTTCGCGGCTGACGACCTGGCGCGGACGACGATTTACTTCACGCACTACTACTTCGAGACCTGCCGCCTGCTCGGCCGAATGGACCGATTCATGGAGCGGATGGGCCTCTGGTTCGACCTGCGACGCCTGGGCTGCCGCACGACGCTGGAGGCGCCCGAGCCCAGCCGCAGCGACTGCCACGCGTGGGCGGCGCACCCGGCGTTCCACTACCTGGCGACGATCCTGGGCATCCGCCCGGCGTCGCCGGGGTTCGCGTCGGTCCGGGTGCAGCCGCAGCTCGGCCCGCTCGCGTGGGCCCGCGGGAGCATGCCGCACCCGGCCGGCCGCATCGGGGTGGACGTGCGGTCGCGCGACGGCCGACTCACCGGCAGCGTGGAACTGCCGGCGGCCCTGTCCGGGACGCTGGAGGTCAACGGGAGATCGATCCGGCTGGCGGGCGGGCTGACGACGTTCCCGTGAGAAGGTCGGCGCCCGGCCGTGGCGTCCCCCGGGCCAAAGCCGCTCGCGAACTCTCCTCCGGATAATGCGTGAAAGGGGAACAGCGGTGAAGACAAACCGGAGCGAGCGGCTGAACGACGCGGCTGAGCAGTTCGCCATTCTCCTGCGCCGACGGTTTGGGGACTACATACCCGGATCGCGCATTCCCGGGCGCGACGAACTGGGGAGGTATTTCCACGTCTCCGAGCGGGTGGTCCGCCGGGCTCTTGAAATGCTGACGAAGGAAGGCGTGCTGAACAACCGGGGACGGAGCGGACTGGTTGTGATGCCGCGACCGGCCTCCAGGCTCCGCCGGATCGTGGTGTTCGATCAGCCGCGGAAGATCGCGCTATTCCGCCAGTCGCTGTTGCTGGGGGCGAGCTACCGCTGCGAGCGGCTGGGCATCCGGATGGATGTGCGTCGCGACTGGCCTGACTTCGCTGAACCGTCCACCCTTGCGGAGGTGTGCGCACCCCTTCAGCCCGGCGAGGCGGGGCTGTTCTTCCTCGAAGAGCTGCCGCCGCCGGCCATCCTTCAGGCCTGGCAGGCCCAGCGCGTGCCGTTCGTGGCGGTGGACATGTACCCGCAGGGCATCAAGATCAACCTCGTGGCGCGGGATACGCAGAACGCCGCCTACAAGGCGACCGAGGCGTTGATCCTTCTCGGCCACCGGCGCATCTGCTATCTCGGCATCGAGCCGCCCGAAGGGGCGACGACCGTGGTGACCGAGCGGCTGCGCGGATTCCGGATGGCGATGGAGCGGCACGCCGTTCCGATGACCGACTCCACGTTCATGCAGACAGCCTTTGACCGGACGAAGACCCGGGCGGCCATCACACGGGTGTTGCGCGCCGCGGAGGGTGATCGGCCAACGGCGTTCGTGACCATGGACCAGGGACTCGGCTGCGAGGTGCTGCTCGCCTGCGACGCGCTGGGCGTGAACGTGCCGGAGCAGGTCAGCGTCATCAGCATCGGCGCCGACCGGCCGGACCTGCCCGAAGTGTCCCATCGTCTGACCTGTTACAGCGAGGGGACTCCCGAACGACTGGGCGAACTGGCGGTGGATGTCCTGGTGCATTCGTTCCGGCGCCCCGAACCGGCCGTCATCCTCACGGGCCACAACTTCGTGGACCGCGGGTCGATCGCCGCCCCCGCCATGTCGAAATAGCCCCTATCGCAAACGCTGCCAGGCAAATTGGTTACGGATTCCGTCCCAACCGTTGGGGCGAATTCGATGTTCTCGCACACCATCCGCCAAGACCGGCCGCCCCGGTCGACAAGATTGTAACTCATTCATATAAATGCGCTTACACGCGTGTTTCCTATTTCTAATTAGCTGTGGTACACCGTTTGCTATACATCCTCGGCGTGTGGGATGTGACATACGTCTTGTTGGCGTTACCGGAGGAGATGGCATGACTAGACTAGGCTTGTTGCTGGCGGTCGTAGGATTGACGGTTCTTGCGGGAGCGACTTCATCGCGAGCAGATGTCATCCTCAGTGACACGTTCGACGCAACCCAGACGGGCGGCCCGCCGCCCGGATGGACAATTCAGTCTGGCGACACGAACATCTACGAGGCCGACGGCGTGCTGAAGGTGGTCACTTCGGCTGGCGCCGGCAAGTTTAACAAGACGCTCTACAACAACACGACGATTTCGCTGAACGTCACCATTTCGGTCGACCTGATTCCCCTGACCTTGGGCTCCGGCGGTTACGGGATGGGTATCATATTCGGCCAGAAGGACAACACGACTTCCGCCAGCATGACAAACCCGGCCCATGGCTACATGGTGGTCTTCAAGACCGGCGGCATCTCCAGCGACCCCTGCCAGCTCGTGCTGTACGCCGACGACTTCAGCAGCGCATACCGCGGCGATGGCAACACGACCGACGACGCGCTGGCCACAGTCAGCACCTTTGCCAACAATTCCCTGGCGAGCGGGCACAACCACGCCCTCAAGGTCTCCGACGACGGGCTGGGGCACATCAAGGTCTATTTGGACGACACGCTCTACATCGACTTTGACGACTCGGCCAACTACTACCCCGTCGCCAACGGCAACTACACCAGCGCCTACGTCGGCCTGGTGGTCGGCAACGGATCGGCCGCCACGGCCAATTTCGACAACTTCCTGGTCGTGTCCAACGTAACGACGACGATCCCCGAGCCGGCGACCCTCGGCATGCTGATCATGGGCGGGCTGGCCATGGCCGGTGCGGGCATCCGCCGCGGCAGGTCCTGACCCATCGACGAACAAGATAGGACTTCATCTGCCGCAAGCCCGGACTTCGGTTCGGGCTTGCGAGCTATTGTGACAGCGACTGTTAGGTCTCGTCCGCCCTGTCCGGTATGATGGACGGCTGGTGCGGAATCGATTCCGCCCGCAACGGACCGGCGATGTCGGCGAATCACACACTCCAAAGCCGAGGGCCAGCGCAATGATTCAAAGGACTGCATTCGGCGCCGCGTGGCGTCTCCTGGCGGCCGCAGCCGTGCTGCCCGCGGCAGCAGCGGCGGCAAAGGCGCCCTCCTTCACTCGTCCCCCCGCCGCGACGCGCGAGGGCGATGCCATCCGCATCGACTTCGCGGTCGATCGCGCAACGGACGTGGCCGTCTCCATCGAGTCGGCCGACGGCCGCGTCGTCCGCCACCTCGTCGCCGGCGTGCTGGGCAAGAACCCCCCGCCGCCGCTGAAGCCAGACAGCCTGGCGCAATCGATCCGATGGGACGGCCTGGCCGACTACGGCAAGCCGGCCGGCGCAGGGCCCTTCACCGTGCGCGTCGCGCTGGGCCTGGGCGCGAAGTATGACAGCATCATCGCCGAGGACCCGCAGAACTTCGGCAACATCCACTCGCTGGCCGTCGGCCCGGACGGCACGCTCTACGTCTGCGCAGGCGTTGGCGCGGCGGTGGCCAACTGGACCGGCGAGCGCATCGTCGCGCTGGACCGCGACGGACGCTACCGCAGCACGGTCGCGCCGTTCCCGGCCGGCCTTGGCAAGCAGCGGCTGGAGGGGCTGGGGGTCGTCGATGTCGGCGGCGAGAGCGTACCGCTGATCAAGGACCTGTCCAGGCGGAGTTTCTATGGCTCCGAGTCGGCTCGCAAGAGCGGCATGGCCGTCACACGCGACGGCGTGCTGGTCCGCCCGGTCGGCGGGTACGACGGCCGCGGCCCGCTATGCCTGTCGGCCCTGGACAGCCAGGGCACGCCGCCCTGGGGCTCGGACGTCGGACCACCGCTGGTGAAGATGACGCGGCCGTTCTTCCGCCGCCCGTTCGTCTGCATCTCGGCCGACGGCAGGAGCGCCTACGTCACCGGCATGGGCCAGGTCCGTCCGGACAAGAAGCCGCAGCGGCTGAGCTTCGCAAGCGTCTACCGCGTCCCGCTGCCCGATCGCGGGCCGGCGACGCCGCTGTTCGGCGAGCCGGAGCAGGCCGGCAACGACGACACGCACCTCTCCGACGATCCGCGCGGGCTGGCGACTGATGGACATGGACATCTGCTGGTGGCCGACTGCGGCAACAACCGCGTCGTGGCGATCAACGAATCCGACGGCAAGCTGGTCGGCCAGTTTCCGATCGAGCGCCCGGACCACGTGGCCGTCGAACCCGGCAGCGGGGTGGTCTACGTCACGCGGCTGCTGGCGGCCGGGGCGATCGAACTGGTCAAGCTGGATGGCTGGAAGGATCACAAGGAGTTGGCCAAGCTGCGCGTCGAGCGCGACGGCGACCCCGCGCAGCCGTGGCTGATGGCGTTGGACGCGTCTGCCAAGCCGGCCGTCGTCTGGATGGGCTCCGACGGGGGAACACTGCTGCGGATCGAGGACGGCGGCGACAGGCTGACGGCGACGAAGGTGAACAAGGAGCGGTTCGGGGCGTGCGGGTTCGTCGACATGAGCGTGGACCGCTTCAGGGCGTCGCCGGAGATTTACGCCCGCATCGGCCCCGGCCGGTGGATGCGATTTAGCGAAGGCGACGGAAAGATCGAGGACGTGAGCACGGGGACGAAGGTGAACGCGGGCGTCTGCATCGTGCCGGCGCCCGACGGCTGCCTCTACGGGCTGGGCTGGCCCTGCTACTTCTACAAGTGGGATCGCAACGGCAAGCCCGTCGCCTGGGCCAAGCCCGACCATCGCACGGCCAAGAGCGACGGCGCTCCCGGCAACAGTTGGTCGGCCAACGCGAGCTTCGTTCCGGTGAGCATGGTCTTCATGACGCACTTCCTGGGCGTGCGGCACGACGGCCACCTGTTCGTGCTCGAGCCCGGAGCGATGGGCGGCAGGCCCTGCAAGATGCTGCGCGAGTACACGCCCGACGGCGACCGCGTCAGCGACACGCCGATCATCTGGAAGGTGTCGGACGCGGCCATCGGCCCGAGGTTCGACCCGCAGGGCAACATCTACATCGCCGAACAGGTCAAGCCGGCCGACCAGGTCTATCCACCCGAATTCGCCGCCACCGTCGGCAAGGTGGAGTTGGGCAAGACCTATCTGAAGGACGACGCGGTGAAGGACCAGGTCTGCACGATGTACGGCAGCATCGTCAAGTTCAGCCCCAGGGGCGGGATGGTTCACTTCGGCGCGCGGCTCTATCACCCGGCGACCGACCCCTACAAGGGCGAGCCCAAACTGGACCCGTCGCTCAAGACTGTGGACGCGGCCTACTACGCCGGCGGCCGCCTGCAACCGGTTCAGGTGACCGGCGCCCAATGGATCCGCATGGGCATCAGCCACGTCGGACTGATCTATTGCAGTTGCGAGAACACGCGGTTTGACGTGGACGACTTCGGGCGGGTGTGGTATCCGGACCTCGGCCGATTCCGCGTCGGCGTCCTGGACACCAACGGCAACGACCTGACGCACTTCGGCGGCTACGGCAACGCCGACAACCGCGGGCCCGACAGCGGCGACAAGTCGCTGAGCCAGCCGGACATTCCGCTGGCCTGGCTGGTGGGCGTCGCCGCGACCGACCGCTACGCCTACATGGGCGACAGCATGAGCCGCCGCCTGATCCGGGCCCGGCTGGTCTACGCCGCCGAGGCCACCTGCGCGGTGAAGTGAGCGCAGAAAAAGCGACCGCCCGCCGGCGGATGGCCGCGGACGGGCGGGTCGCGTCGCTCCAACTTTGTCTTCAACTTCAACTTCAACTTCAACGCCAACTCTTCGCGGACGGACGGGCCTACTTGGCTGCGTCCCAGTCGCGATACTCGACGTCGAACTCGAGCTTGTCGCCGACGAGGGCGAGGATCTTCTCGAGCCTGAACTGCCGCCCGCCGATCGGCAGGCTGACCCGGATCGGCGTCACGCCGGCGGCCCGGGCGTCGTCCTCGGTCCGCCGGCTGAAGGTTTCCTGCATCTGCTGGGCCTGCTGGGCGGCTTGCTCCTGGACGACCCGCGGCGTGTTCGCGTCGGTCATCATCGTCGCGAAGTCCTCGACCAGGTGCAGCGTGCCCGTGAAGCCCGAGGTGCCGGACCCGAAGACGGCCGGCCGCCCGTACTTGCCCTCAGCCGGCGCGTAGTAGGTCGCCATCACGTGCATCGTCGGGCAGTCCAGCGTGGGCAGATCGACGTGCATGGTCCCCTTGGCCGGCGCGGGCTTGGCCGGCGTCTCGACGTAGACCACCTCGACCGGGAAACTGCTCAGTTCGGCCCCGACGGCTGAGCGGATCATCGGGATCAGCACCTTGCCGTCGCTGTCCTTGGCCGGCGTGACCGGGTTGCCGCTGACCGCGACCGACCAGATGTCGGCGCCGGCGGGCATGGCCACCCGCAGGAACTGGTTGCGGTTGTTGCGGACGGTGTAGATCGCGCGGGTCATCCGCCGGCCGTCCGCCAGTTGCATGATCGTGAACAGCCCGCTGTCGGCGATCGTCACCAGCACGGTCACCTCGCCGTGCCTCTTGATCTCCAGCGGGATCGCGAACTTCTCGCCGACGTAGCGGAACGCCAGCAGCAGCGGCTGCTTGGTCATCGCAACGATCTCAGCCGGGAGCTGCTTGACGTCGATGGCCGCGGCGCCCTCGACCTTGGGGGCGTCGATCTCGACGTTGGTCAACGCGACCACGCCGACGTAGCCCTTCTCCCGTTCGGCGCCGACCGACCGGATGACCGGCACGGTCACCTCCTTGTCGGCAGCCAGCTCGTAGCTGATCCGCAGGTCATAGCCGCCGATCACCTCGCCGCGCAGGGCGACGGTCATCGTGCCGTCCTTCTCGACGCGCCAGTCCATGATGTTTCGGCCGAGCACTTCGAGCACCGCGACGCCCTGGGGCACGGTGAGCTTGAGGTCGCGCACCGCAGTGTGCAGGATCGAGTAGTTCACCGTTTCCTGGCAGAGCAGGATGCCCTCGGAGACCGCGACCAGCGTCCGCGTCTCGGCGTAGAGCCGCGTCGGCGCGGCCGCCACCTTGGCCACCGCGCGCTCCCACCAGACGTCCAGCGACGCGCCCGCGGGCAGCGCCGCGGCCACGTGCGTCTTGCCGTCAGCCGCCTTGGTCACGACGGCCTGCCCCTCGGGGACCTTGGCGTCGACCTTGTCGCTGTCGATCGTCAGGTCCAGCACGCTGCTGGCCGCCTGGACAGCCGGCACGCTCATGCGGCTGACCCCGGCGTCGGTCACGACGCGGGCGGTGAAATCGACCGTCACCGCCAGTTCGCCGCTCTTGGTCGTCAGCAGCTCGTAGCCGCTGCCGGTGCTGTTGAGGAACACGCCGTCGGGCAGCTTGCTTGCTGTCACCGCGACGCCCAGCGGCAGGATGGGAATCCGCTTCCAGCCCGCCTGCCGCAGCACGTTCACCGTCAGCTTGCGGGTCAGCTTGGCACTCTGGTCGCCCAGCGTGCCGGCGTATTCGCTGGCGGTGATGACGTAGTCGGTCGGCGGCGGGGCGGCGTCGCCCTGCTGCCGCTTGATCGACCACTCCAGCAGGGCCTTGAAGTCCTGCCACGGCAGGTCGACCGTCGTCTTGTCCATGCCGACCTTGCCCTTGAGTTCCACGCCCAGCAGCCGCTCGACCTCCGGCCAGGGGATCGTCAGCGACTGCGACCCCTTCACCGGGTCGTAGCCGGTGATCTTGACGAACTCGTCCCAGCTCAGAATCACCTGGCCGTTGACGGACTTGTCCGCCGCCGGGGCCGCCGGCTGGGCCGCCGCCAGCATCGGACCGGCCAGCAGCGCAGCCGCCAGCACCACCACCCATACGCGCGTCCTGTTCATCTCGTTCCCTTTCGTTGAAGAGTTAAAGTTGGGTTGGAGCCGATTTCAGTTTTCCATTTCGAATTCCACGATCACCGCGGGGTCGTCCTGCGGCGTCATCAGCGTCTTTTCCAGCCGGTAGGTCTCGCCCTGCCGCGGGACTTCGATCACCAGCGGGGCGTCGGGAAATCGCACGTCAGCCGGCGGCTCGGTCCAGTGCTGCATCGGCCCGGCCCGCATGACCGTCAGGTAGCCGCCGTTGTCGATGAGCAGATACTTCGCGTGGTCCAGCCGCACGCGAGCGTCGCCCAGGAGGAAATCGTTGTAGCCCTCGCCGGCGTAGGCCTCGTTGGCGGCCATGCCGTTCGCGAGCGACGCGTCGGTGCCGACGATCGTCTCCTGCATCCGCCCGTTGGGCCCGACGACGGCCGACCCGCGGGCCTTGCCGTTGACGTCGAGCTCGCGGAGGGCGCGGAACTGGGCCTCGTCGATGACCGCGACGGCGGCGCCGTTGACCGGCGTGTCGAAATCCGCCCCCAGCGACCGGGCCGCCCGCGGATCGACGTTCAGGTTCAAGCTGTTGACCACGACCTTCTGGCCGAGGTTGTCCCGCAGCCGCTCGACCAGCCCGCTGACGTTCGAGAGGTCTGGCCGCGAGTATGCGTCCCATCCCAGGCGCGCCGCCTCATCGCGAGGACCCGTGTTCATGTTCATCATGCCGGCCGTGCCGGTTGAACCGCCGGCAGTGGAAGATTCAACGGGCCAGTAATCTATCGGGCCGCCCCTGATATGACTCGTCTCACCCCGGCGCCATTTGATGCGCACGCCCGAAACGACCCCAACTCTCTCGGCCTCGTAGTTGCGGTCGATGAACTCCTTCAGCCGCGGGTCCACGGGCTTGGACGAACTGCTCTCGATCGCGCCGCTGAAATCTCGGTCATAGATAAAGCCGACGCCGTAGGTGGCGCGGAAGGGGTTGCGGGCCTCGCCCGGCTGAGCGGGCACGAGGCCCGACCTGGGCAGCGAGAAAGTCTGTGACCGGGACCCATCAGTGGCGTCCAACTTCACGTCGTCAGAGGTCACGCCGTCCTTGTCGTAATCGGTGCTGACCAGGCCCTCGACCTTCTGGCGGGCGAATCGGCCGGCGTTCACGTCCACCTGCGGGCCGCGGACCTCGCGGAGCTTGCCGATCAGCTCGCGGACCTGCTCCTGCTGCTGCCGCGTGCCGCGGACGACCAGGTTCCCGTCAGTGAATTCCACGTTGTCACCGACGAGCCGGCGGACCTGGTCGGCAAGGATCTTGTCGCCCTCGCCGCCAGCCGGCGTGCCGCCCGGATGGACAGCCGGGGCGTTGGGCGCGATATCGCGGTCGGTCAGCGGGACGCGGAAGTCGGTCAGCGGCTGGACCAGATCCCGCACGTCGTAGGCGTAGGTCAGCCCGCCACCCCCGCCGCCCCCGCCCCCGCCGGCATCGGCTCGGTCCAGTTGGTCGATCAGTTGCGAAATCCTGGCGGATTCCTCCGTCGGCCCGCTCAGAACGATGGCATTGGTCCTCGAATCGGCAACGATGGAAACCCGCCGGGCGTCGTCCGACGGCATTTTGGCCAGGGAGTTCTTCAGCGCCTCCGCCACATCCTGAGCCTTGGCGTTCTTGAGAGGGAAGACCTTCATGACCAGTGCGCTTGCGCGCGACGTTGTGTCGAGTTGCCTGACGAGCATCTCCGCGTCCCTCAGTTGCTGCGGATCGCCCCGCACGATCAGAGCGTTTGTCTGCGGGTCAGCCGAGAATACAACCTCGGGGGCAGCCGCCCCTCCCCGCCCCGCGCCAGAGGCCTTGTACAGGTTGTGCAAAGCGTCGGCCAACTCACTCGCGTCGGCATGGGAGAGCTTGTAGGTCCGCACCTCAGCCGGGCCGCTTCGGGTCCGAGCCGCTATGTCGAGTTGCTGTGACTGACGGGCAGCCTGCTGCGCCCGGCGGACCTGCGTGGCGATCCATTGCTCCTGTCGCTGGTCGATGAACCGCTCCATGTCAGCCAGTTCCCGCATCCGCGTCTGGAACTCGGCCGCGGGCGAGACATCTTCGTTGGCCTTGAGGGTGTTCTGGGCCTGGGAGATCCACTGGCGGGCCTGCGTGAAGTTGTCCACGGACAATTCACCGCCCGGCCGGTTGATTTGCTCGCGGGCCTGGCGGAGGAGGTCGCCGACGGCCCCCTGTACCCGCGCCCACCGGAGGGTGGTCGGCGTGCCTGCCTCGAGCCGGTTCTGCACGACATCCTCGCGGTCGCGCTGCGGCAGGTTGCCCCAAGCGTCCCGGCCATCGCTTCGCAACGGGGAGCTGGATTGGTCGGGCGACGGGCGAATGGCCGTCAGATTCGTCTCCATCGGCGGAGGCGCCAGCACGCGCCGGTCCTCAGGCCGGGAGGGCGAGTACAGATCCCGCTCGTAGACCGGCTCCGCATGTCGCTGCATCAACACAGGCAAGGGCTGCTGTTGAAGGGTGGCCGGTTTCTTGCCCGCCGACTCCACCGCCAGGACTTCCATCTCCTTGCGGACCTCGTCGGCGTCGGCGGTGTTCAGGGTCAGCAGATGCTTGCCGGTCCTGAAGGCCTCCTCCGATCGGCCGGACCGTCGAAGGTCGTCGAACTTCATCCGCAACTTCTTGGCTTCGTCCGACTCGGACTTCTCGATCTCCTCGGAATACTTCGCCAGCGACTTGTTGCGCAGATCCAGTTCCGCATTGCCGCCCATCTGCGTCTGGAGCTTCTGGCCCATCGACCGGGCCGCCTGGAGCTTGCTCTTGGCTGACGCGACCTTGCCCTCGCGCAGCTCCTGCTTGGCCTGCTCCAGCAGTTCCCCCTGGCCCTGGAACGCCTCGGCGTTGCTGACGGCGGCCTCCTTCTGCACCGCCAGGCCGGCCGCCTTCTGCGACTTGCTCTCATACTCGAAGCCGCCTTCGAGCACCTTGGCGTTGGCCAGCAGGCGACGGGCGTTGTCGGCCTCCGCCGACTGCGGGGCCAGCCGAACCACGTTGCCCAGGGCCTCGGTGGCGTTGGACAGATCGCCGCGGTCGTAGGCCTCCTTGCCCGCCCGCCAGTAGTTGCGGGCCAGCAGCGCCTGGGACCCCTGCATGCCGCCGGGCCCGTCCAGCGTGTTGTTGTTCGTGAACGTCTGCGTGTCCGACGGCACGGGGGTCGTTGGCCCCCCCGTCGGCTGGCCGGGCTGGACCGGCGGCGGCGGGGCGTCCAGGTTGCGCGTCACGTCCGATTCGCCGGGCAGCCGGACGCCATGGTCCTGCTGATTGGCGTATCCGTCCGGCTGGCCCCGCACGGTAGCCGGCGGCTGGTCCGGCTGCGTGACAGCCGGCGGCGACGGGAGAGCGACCTGGGGGGCGTTGGGCTCTTCCATCACCGGGCCATTGGGCGGCGCCACGAGTTCGACGCCGCGGTCGCGGTGGATCGCCATGTCGAAGGCCGGCATGTTGGCAGTAGGGCGCCTGACCACCTCCGGGGCGGTCGGGCGGTTGGCGGCCGTGTAGCCCGCCGCCATCGTGCCCAGGCCGTAGTCCAGGCTCGCGCCGGCCGTCTGGCTGGAGTATTCCTCCACCCGCCGCATCGGCCCGGCGAGGGTCCGCACCCGCAGGTCGCCGGGCAGGAACAGCTCGCACCAGGCGTAGGCGATCGGCAGGTCGATCCGCGGCATCGGCACGCGCAACGTCGCCTTCCGGTGGCGGGCCGGCCGCGGCAGCTCCACATGCTGCGTGAAGGCGACGTCCACCGGGAAACTGACCAGCCCGATCACCGACGCGGTCGAACGCTCGAGCTGGACGCGGTAGGCGCCGGCCTCGCCGGCGATCGGCGAAAGCGGCACGCTGTTCTCGTTCACCCGCACCGCCAGCACCGTCGCCCCGGCGGGCAGGCGGAGCGTGAGGAACTGCTGGCTGCGGTTGCGGATTTCGTAGCGGGCCCGGCAGAGCGCCGCCCCGTCGGGCGAGACGAACGCCTCGAAGTGGGCCAGGTCGGCGATGGACTGCCGCAGGGCGAACTCGCCGAGCGTCAGGCTCTCGACCGTCGCCGAGAAGGCCCCGGCGTTGATGTGGTAGGCCAGCACCGCCGGGCCCGCGAGGATTGCCGCCGCGGACGACGGCGCCTGCGACAGGGCGATCTCCTCCAGGCCGGCCGTCTTGTCGGCGACGACCTCGCAGTCGCCGGCCGAGTTGCCCACCAGCAGCGTGCCGTCGAACCACCGCCCGTCCGCGAGCCCGAGGCCCGACAGCGTCCGGGTGTCGCCGGCCGCCGGCATCTCGAAGGCCACCCTCAGCCGCGTGGTCCCCAGCACCGGCCCGCGGAGGTCCACCGTCGCCCGCCCGCCGCGGGCGTCGGCCTGCCGCACGTCCGGGCCGGTGACGCTCACGCGGTCGGCAGCCGCCGGCAGGTTCAGCACGACGCGGTCGGACGCCGCAGCCGCGATGGTCACCGCCAGGTCGGCCGTCACCTGCTGCACGCCGGCGTCGAGGTTCCAGGCCACGTCGCCGCGGAGCATGTAGTGCGGCGTGCGCTGCATCGCCGAGGTCGGCGGCGACCAGGCGACCGCGAGCTTCTGCCGCGGCGTCAGGGCCAGCCGCCCGCGCGTGCCGGCTGCGTCGCCGATCAGGCGGCCGAAACCGTCGTCCGCGGACACCGCCCACGCGCCGGGCGAGTCGAACGCAACGGCCGTCTGCACGCTGGACGGAATCGCCAGCGCCAGCCGACCGCCGGCGGCCGCCGACCGCGGCAGCCGGGCCGACGCCGTCAGCACGTGGGCGCCGGCCTTCTGCGGCGCGAGCCGCAGCAGGCCCAGGTGGGCGGGCATGACCGCCGGCTGCCCGTCGATCTTCACCTCGTCCCACGCGACCGCGGCGTCGAGCAGGCCGAGCCAGGCGGCCTTGTCCGCGTCCAGCACGAGCAGGTCGATGCGGACCGCCAGCCGGACGGCGCGGTCCTTGTCCACCGACAGGTCGTATCGGGCCGCTGGGAGGATCAAGTCAGCCGGCGGCGGGGCTGCCTGCTGCGTCTCGATGAGATACTGGCGATAGATGCCGACGGGAATCTGGAAGCGGGCGTCGCCGAGCAGGCGGCTGCGGGCCAGGAGGGCGTCGACGACATCTCGGCGGGCGGGTTCGGCGAGCGGCGACGCCGGCGGCGGGATGGGCGCATCGCCAGCCGACAGCACGGCCGTCGCGGCCATGCCGGCCAGCAGTCCCGCGATGAGGGCGCCCCGGATCGTCAATCAGGCCCCCTGCCTTAGAATCTATCTCAATTGCCACACGGGATCGCGTTGGGTCGCAAAGGGCCCGGATGCAAGAAGCCGCGACGCAGTCGATACGAGACTGAGTATCGTCCAGGAGCGGCGCCGCCGCAGACGGGCCCTTTGCGGCCCAACCCGCCGGGACGGCGGGTCTTGCGGTCGCGGCCTGCGTCGCTCGTCGTCGACGATACTCCGTCCCGTATCGACTCCTCCTCGACTCCTTGGCCGCGACCGCAATACCCGTCGTCGCGACCCGCGTGGCAATTGAGATAGATTCTTACCCCCGGCGCCCCCAACACGGGCCAGCCTGGGTATGAGTGACGTTTGCACCGCCGCCGGTCCATGCAAGATCAGACGCAGCCGGCGACGAAAAGTTTCACGCAACGGTTCCACTCTACCTGTGATCTGAAATCTGCGGAAGGTGCAATCCGCCGTCAGCGCCCGTCGGCGACGGATGCCGCTACGGGCGCCGGACACTGCGACGCCGAAGTCGTCGGGGGGGCCAGGCGGCGGGGGGCCTCTTCCAGGTTGCGCTGGAGGGGGAATGGGGCCAGGCCGAACGCCAATGTCAGGGCCGCCAGCACCGCGATGACCGCGCCGTGCGAAACCGTGCCGCGCGGCGAGGTGCGTTCGACAGTCGGGGCGGCGTCGCCCTCGCGCTCGCCCAGCCAGCAGGCGGCGATCATCCGCAGGTAGTAGCCCGCGCCGACGGCGGCGTTGACCAGGGCGACGATCACCAGCAGCGTGTAACCCGAACCCGCGGCCCCCAGCAACTCGCCCGACCGCAGCGCCGCACTGAAGACGTAGAGCTTGCCGACGAAACCCATCGTCAGCGGCAGGCCCATCAGCGAGAAGCCGAAGACGGCCAGCGCGATCGCCAGCGCCGGGCGCCGCCGGGCCAGGCCCGCGAGGTCGGCGAAGGTCTCGGCTTCGCGGTCGCCGCGGGAACCCTCACCCCGGCCCTCTCCCTGAGAGGGAGAGGGAGAAGATTCCGGCGCGCGGATGGAACTGAGCACCATGAACGCGCCGAGGTTGGCCACGCCGTAGGCCAGCAGGTAGAACAGCAGCGCCGGCGCGACGGCCTGGCCGTCGACCGGCACGATCATCAGCGCGACCAGCAGATAGCCGCTGTGGGCGACCGAACTGTAGGCCAACATCCGCTTGATGCTCTTCTGCCACAGGGCCATCGCGTTGCCGACGGTCATGGTCGCCGCCGCCAGGCCCCAGACGGTCCACTTGAGCGCGGGCAGGGTCGTCCAGCCGCCCGGCTGCCCGCCGGCCAACAGGATCGGCCCGCCGACCGCGACCAGCAGCTTGCCCAGCGCGAGCAGGCCCGCAGCCTTGGGCACGAAGGCGAGCCAGCCGGCCAGGGGCGCAGCCGACCCTTCGTAGACGTCGGCGATGTAGACGTGATAGGGGAACGCGGCGATCTTGAACGCCAGCCCAGCCACCGCCAGACCCATCGCGATCAGCGCCGTCGGCGACAGCGACACCGGCAGCGACACCATCTCGTCCAGCCGCGTGGTCCCGGTCGCGCCGTAGAGCCAGGCCAGCCCCATCAGCAGCAGCGCTGCCGAGAGGGCGCCGAGGAAGAAGTACTTGCCGCCGGCCTCGGTGGCCTTGGCCTGCGGGCGACTGAGCGCGACCGCGATGTAGGTCGGCACGCTGGTCAGCTCCAGCGCCAGCAGCAGGACGATCAGGTCGTTGGCGACGGCGGTGACCATCAGGCCGGCCAGCGATGCCAGGAGCATCATGAAGAATTCGGGGGCGGCCCGGTCGGCCAGGTCGCGCCCGGGGCGCGACTCGGGCAGCAGCCCGTTGGCGGCAATCAGCAGCAGGCCCACCAGCAGCGACGCCCAACGGGCCGACAGCGCGATGGGGGTCAGCCGGATCGCCCCGTCGGTGTAGACCGGCGTGGGCAGGGCCATCAGGGCCCCCGCCGCCGCGACGACCGTGACCAGCGCGAACCAGCCCGGCCCCATCCGCGATTCGGCTGCCCGTCCGCCGCTGAAGATCAGCACCAGCACGCAGGCCCCGACCAGCAGGATGATCTCCGGCAGGAGCGCGAGCGTCAGGTTGGCCAGATCACTGTTCACGGGGCGCAATCCTCTCGAATGCGGGACGCCCGCGGGGTTGCGGCAACGGCGGGACGAGGGGGAATTGAAAATTGACAATTGAAAATTTCAAACCGCAAATTGGCAGAGGCGACCGGGCCGTCTTCCCCCAATCTGCAATTTTCAATCTTCAATTCGCAATTTGAAATCTCCTCGTCGCCTGCTTTCTGCGCGCCAGCCGCTGCTCTTTCGGCGGGCTGCGTCTTCTGCGTCGCCGCCACGTTGCTGAGGATTTCGTCCACCGGCCCGCGGATCGACTGCGTGATCGGCATCGGCCAGACGCCCAGAAGCACGACCAGCACGCCCAGCGGGAGCATGATCGCCCACTCGCGGCCCGTCGCGTCAGCCGGCAGGCGGGCCGAGGGCTCGTCGTGGACCTCGGGCTCCTTCAACTGGCCGAAGACCACCTGGCGGACCATGTGCAGCAGGTAGACGGCTGACAGAATCACGCCCAGGGCGGCCACCGCGGCAAAGCCAATGCCCAGCGTCGCCGGCAGGCCGCCGGCCGGTCGGCCGCTGACGAACGTGCCCAGCAGGACCAGGAACTCGCTGACGAAGCCATTCAGGCCCGGCATGCCCAGCGACGAGAGCGCGAACAGCACGAGGAAGAAGCTGATGACCGGCATGCGGCGGGCCAACCCGCCCAGTTCGCTCATCTGCCGCGTGTGGTAGCGTTCATAGATCATGCCGATGACCAGGAACAGGGCCCCGGTGCTCAGGCCGTGATTGACCATCACCAGAATGCCGCCGGTGAGGGCCTCGGGCCGCAGGGCGAACAGGCCCAACATGCAGAAGCCCAGGTGCGAGATCGAGCTGTAGGCGACGAGTTTCTTCACGTCGCTCTGCACCCACGCGCCCAGAGCGCCGTAGAGGATGCCCGCGACGGCGAGCCCGCCCATCCACGGTGCGACCGCCAGCGCCGCCGCCGGCATGAAGTCGATGCCGATCCGCAGGAAGCCGTAGGTCCCCAGCTTCAGCAGCACGCCGGCGAGGATAACCGAGCCGGCGGTCGGGGCCTCGGTGTGGGCCAACGGCAGCCAGGTATGGAACGGGAACAGCGGAACCTTGATCGCGAACCCCGCGAAGAACGCCAGGAACAGGATCACCTGCTCTCGCAGCGGCAGGCTCGACGCCGTGAGGCGGACCAGCCTGAAGTCGAACGAACCGGCCTTGACGCCCAGGTAGAGCACGCCGGCCAGCGTCAGCATCGAACCGGCGAGCGTGTAGACGAAGAACTTGTAGGCCGCCCGGCGGCGCTGCGAGCCGCCCCACAGGCTGATGAGGAAAAACAGCGGGATCAGCGTGAACTCGAAGAAGATGTAGAACCACAGCAGATCGCGCACGAGGAACACGCCCAGCATCGCGGCGTGCAGCAGCATCATCAGACCGTAGTAGACCCCGCACTGTCGGCGGATCGAGTGCCAACTCCCCATCAGGGCCAGCGGCATCAGCACCGCGGTCAGGGCGATCAGCCAGACGCTGATGCCGTCGACCGACAGGCTGAGCGAACTGTAGAGCCCGCCGCCGACGAACCAGCAGACGGCAAACTCGTGGCTGCCCGACAGCGTCTTCGGGTCGCACAGGTGGGCCGCCACCAGCGCCGCCGTCAGCAGCAGCACGACCAGGCTGGTCGCCAGCGCAATCGCGAACGGCACGCGCCGCCCGGACGCGGCGTCCTCGCCGCCCGGCAGGTCGCTCCGTTCGCGCCCAATCGACGCCAGCGCGATCAGGGCTACGCCCAGCAGCGGCAGGCCGATCAGGGCAAGCATCGCCCAGCCGGCCGTCGCCGAGGTCATCCAGGTTGTCGCGAGCGTCGCATCCATTCGTTCAGAATCCCGGAACAACGCAGAGGGACAGAGCGGGACAGAGGCTCACAGAGGGGAGTCCTGTTCTTAGAACAAATCAAGTCCGACTCTGCCTTTCCTCTGCGCCTCTGTCACTCTGCGTTCTCTTACGTCAGCAGCCACAGCACCGCCATCAGCAGGACCGCGCCGAAGGCGAAGATCATCGCGTACGCCCCCAGGCTGCCGCGCTGCACGGCGCGCAGCCCCCGGCCGATCCCCCGCGGGGCCCACGTGACGCCCAGCAGGAGGTTGTCAATGACGCGGTCGTCGATCATCGTGCACAGCCGCCCCAGCGCCCGGGCCGGGCGGACGAAGACCGCGTCGTACAGCTCGTCTATGAAATACTTGTTGCTCACGAAGTCGTAGAAGGCCGTCTGGTCGACGCGGGTCGCCAGCGTCCAGTCGCGGGCCGGGCCGTAGAGCAGCACCGCCAGGAACGCCGAGCCGACCGCGACCACGCCGCTGGTCCACAGCAGCCAGTGCGGCTCGGCATGGGCCTCGGCCAGACCGGCCAGGCCGAGCGTGTGCAGCAGCCACCCGCCGACGTAGCCGGCGCCGATGCTCGGTATCGCCAGCGCGACCAGCACCAGCCACATCCACGGGCTGGGCTTGTGCACGTGGCCGTGCGTCTCCTCGGGCAGCACGTCCGGGCCGGCGAAGACCCGCATGAACAGCCGGAACGTGTAGAACGCCGTCAGGCCCGCGGTAACCAGGCCGACCCAGCCGAGCGCCGGGCCCAGGCGGCCCAGGCCCGGGGAGGTGAACGCCGCGGCGAGAATCTGGTCCTTGCTGAAGAACCCCGCGGTCCCCGGGATGCCCGACAGCGCCAGGCAGGCGGCGAAGAACGCGACCGCGGTGATCGGCAGGCGGCGGGCCAGTCCGCTCATGCGGCGGATGTCCAGCACGTCGGCCATCGCGTGCATCACGACGCCGGCGCCCAGGAACAGCAGGGCCTTGAAGAAGGCGTGGGTGAACAGGTGGAAGACGGCTGCCCCCGCGGCCCCGGCGCCCAGGCCCAGGAACATGTAGCCGAGCTGCGAGATCGTCGAGTAGGCCAGCACGCGCTTCAGGTCGTTGTTGACCAGGGCGATGGTCGCGGCGAACAGGGCGGTGGCCGCCCCGATGATCGCGACGACCGCCAGCACGCCGGGGGCGTGGGCGAAGATGGGCATCGACCGGGCGACCATGTAGACGCCCGCGGTCACCATCGTCGCGGCGTGGATCAGCGCCGACACGGGGGACGGGCCTTCCATCGCGTCGGGCAGCCAGACGTGCAGCGGGAGCTGGGCGCTCTTGCCCACCGCGCCGCACAGCAGCAGCAGGGCGATCGCCGTCAGCGCCCCCGCCGACGCGCCGGGAACCTGGGCGAAGACCTGCCCGTAGTCCAGCGTGCCGAAGGTCAGCCAGATCATCAGCACGCCCAGGCCGAAGCCGAAGTCGCCCACGCGGTTGACCACGAACGCCTTGCGGGCGGCCGCCGACGCGGTCGGGCGCTCGTAGTAGAAGCCGATCAGCAGGTAGCTGCACAGGCCGACCGCCTCCCAGCCGAGGTAGAGCAGCAGGAAGTTGTCCGCCAGCACCAGCGTGCACATCGAGAAGACGAACAGGCAGATGTAGGTGAAGAAGCGCGGGTAGCCTCGATGGCCCTTCATGTAGCCGCGGCTGTAGAGGACCACGCAGAGCGAAACCCCCGTCACCGTGACCAGCATGATCGCGGCCAGGTGGTCGTAGAGGTAGCCGATGCGGGCAGTGAATCCGTCGCCGCTGAACCAGCGGTAGAGCGTGCCGGCGATCCGGCCGCCCTCGCCCAGGCCGGGAACGGCGTCATATAGCAGGTGGGCCGCCGCCGCGACCGCGCCGGCCACCCCGGCGATCGCCACCCAGTGGCTCTGCCCGCGCAGCAGCCTGGGCCCCAGCAGGGCGATCAGCATCGCTGCTGCCAGGGCACAGCCGGGAATCGCCAGGATGATCAGGCTATCGCTCACGTCGCTCCTCTAAGAAGACTTCACCGCAAAGGCGCAAAGATCGCAAAGAAGAAAGGATTCTGTTGATCTCCGCCTGAAACCCAATTTCTTCTCCATCTCTTTGCGTCTTTCGCGTCTCTGCGGTTGAATCATTCTTCCCGCATCGTCCGCCAGGCCTCGGCGTCCAGGCTGCCGCTGCGGCGGAACATCAGCACCACCAGGCCCAGGCCAAGCGCCGCCTCCACCGCCGCGACGATCAGCAGGAACAGGGCGAACGCCTGCCCAGACAGCTGGCCGTGATACCGCCCGAACGCGACGGCCGTCACCACGATGCCCTGGAACATCACCTCGGTGGCCAGGAACATGAGGATCAGGTTCCGCCGGGCCAGGAAACCCGCCAGCCCGGTCACGAACAGCGCCGAGCCCAGCACCAGCAGGTGAACGAATCCGATCGTGCTAGCCATGGGCGGCCTCCTTGCCGGGGGCCGGAGATCGGGGATCGGGGATCGGGCCGACGAGCAGGTCCGCAGGCTCGACGCGCCGCCTGGCCAGCGCCACCGCACCGACGATCGCCACCAGCAGCAGCACGCCGGCCAGCTCGATCGCCAGCACGTGGCGGTGCATCAGTTCCTCGCCAATGCTCTCGATGCTGCCGGGGGCAGGCGCGTCAGTATCAGGGCCGTTGCCCTGCGGAGCGGCGGTCATCACGGGGCCCGCAGCGTCGGAGGCGGCCCCCTGATCTTCGATCAGGGGCTTGGCCAAGGCGGGGGCGGCGTTCACACTGGCGGGCGACTCCGGCTTGGGCCAGTTGGCTCGGCTGCTCAGGGGACCGCCCAGGGCCGCCAGCAGCAGGAAACCCAGCAGCAGGGGCACAAACGCCGGGCGGGTCCGCACGTCATAGCTGGCCGACCCGGCCAGGTCGCCGCTGTGGGCCTGCTGGGCCAACATGATGACGAAGACGTAGGTCACCATGATCGCCCCGGCGTAGATGATGATCAGCACGATGGCCAGGAACTCCCCGCCGGCCAGCAGCAGCACGCCCGCGACCGCCAGCACCGTCAGCACAAAGTAGAGCGCTGAGTAGACCGGCCTGGGGTGGACAACGACGCGGACCGCCGACGCGATGGCGACCGCGGCAAAGAGGTAGAAGAAGGGCCCGACAAGCGGCTCGTCGGCCGGCATGAGGGCCTTCACCTGCCGCAGGCCGATGAGCCAGACGATCAGGCCGGCCAGGGCGGCGGCGCCCAGGATCGTGCCCAGCGCCCGCCGCCCGCGCGTGAGGCGATAGCCGGCTGACGGCATGAGGCAGTAGACGCTCAGGGCCCCCAGCGCTGCCAGGACATAGAAGATCAGGGAGGAGGCGATCATCGGCTCTCCTTCCCGGGGGGCAGGGCTCGGGGGTCGGGGGCCGGGACGGATTCCGACTGGCCCCTGCCCCCTGACCCCTGACCCCTGCTCTTGGGCGATAGCGGAGGGGTGAGCGGCACGCGCCCGGGGCCTTCGCCGAGCTGGTAGTCGGGGTTGTCGATGGCGTAGCCGACGATCCGCGGGTTCTTGGGCGGCTTGAGGTCGCGGGTCTGGTCGAAGACGCCGAGCAGTTTCTCCTTGTCGAAGACCATCTCGGCGCGCGACTGGCCGACCATGTCGTGCAGCGGGGTCAGCTCGATCGCGTCGACGGGGCAGGCCTCCTCGCACATGCCGCAGTAGATGCAGCGCAGCTCGTCGATGTCAAACCGGACGGGGTACTTTTCGCGGTCGGGCCAGGGGGACTCGGCCCCGACGATGTGGATGCAGTGGGCCGGGCAGGCCGTCTCGCACATGAAGCAGGCGACGCACTTGACGCGGCCCTGGGCGTCTTTGTTCAGCCGGTGCACGCCGCGATAATTGTCGCGATACATCGACCGGCGCTGCTCGGGATACTGGACGGTGATCTTCCGCTTGAAGACGTGGCGCAGCGTCACCCACAGCCCGCCGAGGATCTGCGGCAGGTAGAGCCGCTCAGCCAGGCTGAGCTTGGGCTCCTCGATGCGGATGATGTCTTCGTCGCGGATCATGGAGCAATGGCCCTTGGTCAGGGGTTAGTGGTCTGCAATTCGGATTCAACTGCCCGCAGCGAAAGCTGTCGGCCGGTCACGGGCGAGCGGCTGAACTGGCCGGCGAAGACGAACAGCGCCAGCAGGGCGACGTTCGCCAGCGTGTAGACCAGCGCCGGGGCCATCCAGTAGAGCAGCAGGGCGTTGGCCGCCAACAGCGCCAGGGCCGCGGGAATCCAGCCCTTCCACGCCAGCCGCATCACCTGGTCGAAACGGAACCGCGGCAGCGTCCAGCGAATCTGCATCACGAAGAAGATAATCAGGCCTGCCTTGCCCAGCAGCACGGCCAGCTTGGCGAGCGCGAAATACCACGCCGTCTGCTCGTCCCGCAGGCCCCAGAAGCTCCACCCGCCCAGGAACAGCACCGCGAGCACCATCGAGCTGACCAGGACGTGGGCGTACTCAGCCATCATGAACATGCCGAACTTCATCGACGAGTACTCGGTGTGGTAGCCGCCGACCAGTTCCTGCTCGGCTTCGGGCAGGTCGAAGGGCAGGCGGTTGCTCTCGGCCAGCATGCAGGTGAAGAAGATCACCAGCGCCAGCGGCTGGGTGAAGGCGTTCCACCTCGGCAGCCAGCCCCACCAGTAGCCCGACTGGTGGGCGACGATCTCCTCCAGCCGCAGCGACCCGCCGCTGACCAGCACGAGGCTGAGCAGCGTCAGGCCCAGCGGGACCTCGTAGCTGATCATCTGGGCCGTCGACCGCAGCCCGCCCAGGAACGAATACTTCGAGTTGCTCGCCCAGCCGCCCAGCACGACGGCGTAGACGCTCAGGCTGCCCACTCCGACGATGTAGAGCAGGCCGACGTTGATGTCGGCGATCTGGAGCCGCACGAACTGCCCGGCGATCTCGACCGTGCCGGCCAGCGGGACCACCGCCACCGCGACCAGCGCCGGCACGATGATCCACATCGGAGCGATGAGGTACAGCCAGCGGTCGGCCCGGGCGGGGATGAACTCCTCCTTGAAGAGCATCTTCACCGCGTCTGCCAGCGGCTGGATCAACCCGAGCGGCCCGCAGCGGTTGGGCCCGTAGCGGTCCTGGATCCACGCTGCCACCTTGCGCTCCAGCAGCGTCAGGTAGGTCACGATGCCCATGACCACCGCGAACACCGCGACGACGAGCACCAGCGTCGCCAGCAGCGAGTTGCTCATCGCAAGGCTCGGAATGACGGTCGCGTTGATACGCATCAGTACAAGTTCCACAACTCCCGCGTTCCATTTTTGATTTCAGATTTTCGATTGCAGATTGCCGGACGCGTCAGCACCGGTTCTTCAAATCCAAAATCTAAAATCGCAAATCCAGAATCCCTCTACAGGCCCGCGTACGGGTTCGCGGGCGCCAGGACCTCCGCGGCGGCCTCGGGCGGATAGCCCGCGACGCCTGCCTGCTTCATCTGCTCCCACACCGCCGACAAATCCATCGCCCCGGTCCCGCCGCCGGCCTGCCAGAGCAGCTCGCCTTCGGGCCGGGCGAACTCCGGCGACACCGGGGCCGCCCGGAGCAACTGCATCATCTCCCGCACGTTCACGAAAGTGCCGGTCTTCTCGGCCCAGGACCCACCGGCCAGCACGATGTCGGCCGACTCGAACCCGGCGTGAGCATACAGGTCGTGCACGATCAGCACCAGCCCGTCCGTCGACAGGGCCTTGACGGCCGCCGCGGTCAGCCAGTTCCCCTGCCCGTCCGCCGACTCGACGCGGGCCAGGATCGGCAGCGACCGGGCAGCCCCGTCGTGGGCGTTGGCCCCGGACAGGTCGCGTTGGATGCGGGCCCAGTCGTCGGCGTCGCCGGGCGGCAGATCGATCGACAGCTTCTCGTGCGGCGGTGTCGGGGCGGCTGGCGCAGGGGGCGCGTCGTCGCCTTTCTTCTTGGCAGCCGGCGCGGGCTCGGGGGGCCAGGGGACGTGCGGCGGGTAGCCGCCGCCCAGATACAGGCCCTTCAACTTGCCGGCCGACACGGCGGCGATCAGTTCGTCGAACGTCGCCTGCGGCCCGCCCATCGCCGCCAGCACGCGCCGGGCGCCGCGGAGGTTAGGGCACTTCTCGGCGTAGATCGTGAAGCCGCTGCGGAACGTCTCGTCCCTGCCGACCAGCGGCACGGGCCCGACAGCCAGCGTCGCCTGCGGGTCGATGCCGCGCACCAGCCGGGCCAGCAGGAACTGCTCCTCGGTCGTCCACATCGGCGAGAGCACGGCGGCCAGAGCGCCGGGCCCGCTGCGACCGGCCACGTCGGCCAGGCGATAGCGGACGACCTCGGCGGCGGCCGCATCGTCGATCTCCTCCCACGACCCGCCCCGCCAGACGCGGGCCGGGTGATCCAGCCGCCCGGCGCCGTGGACGTATTTCCAGCCGTGCCGCCCCTCGTCGCACATCCAGTAGTCGTTGACTTTCAGGTTGGCCCGCGGCTTGAGCCGCCAGACCTGGCCCTTGTTGTGGTCGATGCGGATGTTGCAGCCCAGCGAGCAGCCGGGGCAGACGCTGGGCGTCGACTGGAGGAACCAGACCCGCTGGCTGTGCAGGAAATCCTTGTCCAGCAGCGCCCCGACCGGGCAGAGGTCCACGACATTGCCGGAGAGTTTGTTGTCCAGCGGCTGGCCGGGGAAGATGTCGATCTCGGCGCGGCTGCCGCGCTGCACGACGCTCAGTTCCGCAGTGCCGGCCACCTCGCGCGTGAAGCGGACGCAGCGCGAGCACATGACGCAGCGGTCCTGGTAGAGCAGCGTGTGTCGGCCGACGTCCTTCTTGGGCTGCTTGATCTTGGGCTCGACGAACCGCGACGCGGGATTGCCGTGGTTGCGGCTGTAGTCCTGGAGCCAGCACTCGCCGGCCTGGTCGCAGACGGGGCAGTCCAGCGGGTGGTTGATGAGCAGGTATTCCATCACCGCACGGCGGTTGGCGATGACCTTCTCCGAGCCGGTCAGGACGTTGATGCCCTCGCGCACGGGGGTCTGGCAGGAGGGCAGCAGCTTGGGCTGGCCCTCCAGCTCGACCAGGCAGAGGCGGCAGGAGCCGACGATCGACAGCCCGGCGTGATAGCAGTAGCGCGGGATGTGGACCCCCGCGTCAGCGCAGGCCTCGATGATGAGCCGCCCCTCGGGGGCCTCATGCTCGACGCCGTCGATCTTAAATTTCAGCTTCACGCTCATCGTATCGGTCTCACCACCGAGGCACAGAGAACACGGAGAAGAGAAGACGAGAGAAGAGAGGGCATCCGCTGATTACGCAGATTTGCTGGAAGAGAAGAGACGACAACCGCGAACGGACGCGAATGAACACGAATGAGAGTATTCGCATGCTCTCTTTCCGATTGGCGTCCATTCGTGTTCATTCGCGGTTCTCTCCCGTCTTCCCACAATCAGCGTAATCTGCGTAATCTGCGAGCAATCCCTTCTTTTCTTCTCCGTGCTCTTCGTGCTCCCGTTCGTGGCCCTTCGTGTTGTTCTTTGCCCTCTTCTCTTCAGTGCCCCGCCGGGGCCGGGATCGCCTTGCGGCGCGGGGCGCAGAGCGCCTCGAACTCGCCGCGGAACTTGTCGATCGCCGTCTTGATCGGCCAGGCGGCGCCGTCGGCCAGGCCGCAGATGCTCATGCCGGGCATCATGCCCATGCTGTCGGCCAGCTTGCGGACCAGGTCCAGGTCGCCGCGGTCGCCGCCGCCGGCGAGCAGCCGCAGCAGCGTCTTTTCCATCCAGCCGGTCCCCTCGCGGCAGTGTGTGCACTGGCCGCAACTCTCGTGGCTGAAGAACCGCGCGATGTTGTAGAGGATCCGCGGAATCTCGACCGTCTCGTCCATGACCGCGGCGCACGCGGTGCCCAGGCCGAGCAGGCCGCACTTCCGCGGCCCCTCGAAGTCCATCGTCATGTCGATCTGGTCGGGGGTGAGGAAACCGACCGACGCGCCGCCGGGGATGCAGCTCTTGAACGCCTTGCCGCCGCGCATACCGCCGCCGTACTTCTCGATCAGCTCGCGGAGGGAAATGCCCATCGGCATCTCCCACACGCCGGGCGTGTTGACGTGGCCGCTCAGGCCGATCAGCTTGGGGCCGGTCGAGTGGGCCGGGCCGATGCTCTTGAACCACTCCGCGCCGCGCTCGACGATGCCGCGCACGCAGGAGAGCGTTTCGATGTTGTTGATGACCGTCGGCTTGCCGAACGCCCCCTTGACCGCGGGGAACGGCGGCTTGATGCGGGGCCAGCCGCGTTTGCCTTCCAGGCTCTCCAGCAGGCCCGTCTCCTCGCCGCAGACGTAGGCCCCCGCGCCGCGGTGGAGCTGGACGTCCAGCGAGTAGTCGCCGCCGCTGATGTGCTGGCCGAACAGCCCGGCGGCGTAGCACTCGGCGACGGCCTTGGCCATCACGGCGTAGGGCCTGTGGAACTCGCCGCGGAGGTAAACGTAGGCGTAGCGGGCCCGCGTCGCGTAGGCAGCGATCGCGATGCCCTCCAGCACCAGATGCGGGTTGCGCTCCATCAGCAGGCGGTCTTTGAATGTGCCGGGCTCGCTCTCGTCGCCGTTGACGACCAGGTAGAACGGGCCGGGGTGGTCAGCGGGCAGGAACTTCCACTTCTGGCCGGCCGGGAACCCCGCCCCGCCGCGCCCGCGGAGCCCTGAGTCGATCACCGTCTGGATGATCTGCCCCGGCTGGGTCTCGCGGATCGCCCGGGCGAAGGTCGCCCAGCCGCCCACGGCGCGATACCCCTCCAGCGTCCGCACGTCGATGTCCGTGCGGGCGACGCCGGCGGTCAGGATGGGTTCGTAGTCAGGCATGGCACCGTCTAACACGAAGGCTCACGAAGACGCTCACTGAGGGCCACGAAGGATGCTTCTGCTTCTTCTTTCTTGACTGTCAATTCCAGCTTCGTGGTCCTTCGTGTTCCTGTTCGCGGCCCTTCGTGTTGATCTTTCACTCCGGCTTGAGAATCTCATCAAGGTCCTTGACCGCCACCTTTTCGTGCAGCGTTTCGTTGACCAGCACGACCGGGGCCTTGTCGCAGGCCGCCAGGCACTCGACGGCGATCAGGGTGAACTGGCCGTCGGGGGTCGTCTGGCCCTCCTCGATGCCGAGCTTGGCCTTGATCGCATCCAGCAGGCCGACCTGGCCGCACAACTCGCAACTCATCGAGCGGCAGACCTGGATGAGCTTCCTGCCCTTCGGCTGCCGCCAGTACATCTCGTAGAACGTGACCACGTCCAGCACCTGGGCCGGGGCCAGTTCCAGCAGCCCGGCGATCTCCAGCAGCGCCTTGGGCGGCAGGTAGCCGATCTGCGCCTGGGCCAGGTGCAGCGCCGGCAGCAGCACCGCCTGCCGCGTCGGGTAGCGATCGAACAGCGCCCGGATCTCCGACACCGTCTGCTCCGACAGCGCCGGCGTCTCCTGCGCCTCGACGTCCACCCCGCGAATGTCAGTCGCCTTCCAGGCCACGGATCAACCTCATGAATGAGGAGTGCTGAATTCGGAATCACGGCGCCATTCAGCCGCCCCTCCTCACTCCGCACTCAGCACTCCGCACTCGACACTCCCTACCGGTCCAGTTCCGCCGCGATGATGTTCAGGCTGCCCAGCACCGCGGGCACGTCGGAAATCTGGTGCCCCACGATCAGCTCGGGGAACACCGAATAGTTGATGAAGCTCGGCGGGCGGCAGCGCGACCGGTACGGCCGCGGGCTCCCGTCAGCCACCACGTAGTATCCCAGCTCGCCGTTGGCCGTCTCGTTGGCGCCGTAGGCTTCGCCGATCGGGGCGACGAAACCGCGATTGGTCATCACGATCTCGAAGTGGTGGATCAGCCCTTCGATCGACCCGTAGACCTCGTCCTTGCCGGGCAGGGTGACCTTCACCTCCGGCTCGGCGTTGACCGGGCCGGGGGGCATCCCCTCGCGGCACTGGCGGACGATGCCCATCGACTGGCGGATCTCCTCCAGCCGAACGAGATAGCGGGCGAAGCAGTCGCCGCCATCGGCCAGCGGGACCTTGAACTCCAGCTCGTCGTAGACGAAGTACGGCTCGTCCTTGCGCAGGTCGCGGCGGACGCCGGAGGCCCGGGCGATCGGGCCGGTGAGCGACCAGTTGATCGCCTCCTCCCTGCCGATCACGCCGACGCCGCGGGTCCGCTCGATGAAGATGCGGTTGCGGTTGAGCAGCTTCTCGATGTCGTCCACGATCGGCGGCAGGCGATCGAACAACTCGTCCAGCCTGGGCCAGAACGCGTCGGGCAGATCGTACATCAGCCCGCCCAGCCGCGAGTAGCTGGTGTTGTAGCGCGAGCCCGAGGCGATCTCCATCAGATCGTAGATCGTCTCGCGCTCCTCGAAGCCGTAGACGAACCCGGTCATCGCCCCCAGGTCCAGCGCCGCGGTGCCGATGCTCACCAGGTGGTCGGCGATGCGGGCCAGTTCCGCCATCAGCACGCGGATGTACTGGCAGCGCCGCGGCGGCACGACGCCGAAGAGCTTCTCGACCGCGTAATGCCAAGCCAGGTTGTTGGCCATCGGCGAGAGGTAGTTCATCCGGTCGGTGATGACGACATACTGGTTGTAGTTCAGGTGCTCGCCCTGCTTCTCGAACCCGCTGTGCAGGTAGCCGATGTGCGGCGTGCAGCCGACGACCACCTCGCCGTCCAGCTCGAGCACGAGCTGAAGCGTGGTGTGCGTGGCCGGGTGCTGCGGCCCGAAATTGAGCACCCAGCGGTCGCCCAGCGACTCGTCCCCAAGGGTCGAGCCCAGCAGCGTGTCGGAAGCGGGTTGCAGCTTGAACGCCATGCGGATCCCGGGAACCAAGGGCCAGCAGGAACCAGCCTCTAGCCTCTGACCTCTAGCCTCTAACTCCTCACGCCTCGTCCCGCGTCACCGGCCGGAACGACTCGCGCCATCCCTTGCCCGTCAGCGGAAAATCCTTTCGCAGCGGGAAGTCCTTGAAGCCGGCCGGCGTCAGGATGCGACGCAGGTCCGGGTGGCCCTCAAAGACGACCCCGAACAGATCGAACACCTCGCGCTCCAGCCAGTTGGCCCCTTTCCACAGGCTGGTCACCGACGGGACCGACAGGTCTGACTCGTTGACGAACACCTTGGCCCACAGCCGATGGTTCAGCGTCGTCGAGAGCAGGCCGTAGGTCACGCCGAACCGCCCGGGCTGCACCTGGGGGAACTTCAGGTAGTCCACGCAGGTCAGCTCGGTGAGCTGGTCGAACGCCGCGCGCGGGTCGCTCTTGAGCAGCCCCATCGCCTCCTCCAGCACGTCGCGGGCCAGCGTGACCGTGGGCATGCCGATCGCCCGGCCGCGCACGATCGTGTCGCGCGGGTCCAGGCCGGCGTCGCCGAACCGTTCGCGCAGCACCTTGACGCCGGGATGCGCGTCGAGGGGGCCGGGGGCGACAGGGATGTCGGCGGCGGGCTCGCTCATGGCTGGGCGTCGATCCGTTTCTGCGCGTCAACGCGTAGCTGGACAAGCTGGTCGCGCCCGCCGCCCGGGGCGGGGATGTGCAGGCCGAGGGGCCCGCGTCCGCGCGGCGGCAGGCCGTCGCGCTCGACGACCTGCTGGATGGCCATGATGCCGTCGAGCAGCGTCTCCGGCCGCGGCGGGCAGCCGGGGACGTAGACGTCGACGGGCATGAACTGGTCGATGCCCTGGCAGACGGCGTAGTTGTCGAAGACGCCGCCGGTGCTGGCGCAGGCGCCCATGCTGATGACCCACTTGGGCTCGGTCATCTGGAGATAGATGCGCTGGAGGACGGGCATCATCTTGATGGAGACTCGGCCGGCGACGATCATCAGGTCGCTCTGTCGCGGGCTGAAACGGAGCACCTCGGCGCCGAAGCGGGCCATGTCGTAGCGGGCCGCCGCGGTGGCCATCAGCTCGATGCCGCAGCAGGCGGTCGCGAAGGGCATCGGCCACAGCGAGTACTTGCGGCACCAGTTCACGACGCGCTTCAGCGACGTGGTCAGGACGTTCTCACCCAGGCTGGCGATATCGAAGGCCATGGCACTCAGTCAAACCGCAACGCCCCGCGTCGCCACTCGTAGAGGTAACCGACCAGGATCAGCAGCACGAACACGCCCGCGGTGATCAGCATCGCCCCGGCGTCGGGACGCCAGGGCTGTCGGCCGAAGATCACCGCCCAGGGAAACAGCAGCACGACCTCCACGTCGAACAGCAGGAAGGTGATGCCCAGGAGGTAGTATCGGATGTTGAACCGCCGCCGGGCGTCGCCGACCGGCTCCACACCGCTTTCGTAGGGCGCGTCCTTGACCGGGCCGCGCACCCGCCGCCCGACCAGCGAACTGAGCGCAACCATCCCGACTCCGAACACCACCGCCAGCGCCAGCAGGATGACAACCGGCCCCCACGCCGACACCGGCCCCGCCGAGGCCGATACGTTCGCGACCATGGATGCACCGTCCACCACACGCTCCCGACGATGGATTGCTGGCTCGCCCGCGGGCGTCCGCGGAGGTCCGCCGCGGGCTCAACGCGGCGTGAAAGAAACTCGGAGCCAGCGCAACAAACTCCCTGACCCCGAGGTGACGTACTATTGCCCCCCCGCCGGACCCAGTCAAGAGAAATTTTTCACAAGCGTAGAGAACGGTCCGCCGGTCCGGTCGCAGGCGGCCGGAACCCGGAATCTTCGACTCCAGCCAAGCCCGTCGCTTGCGACGGGGCTTGGCCGGAGAAGATGGGATGGCCCCTGTCGTCCGGGCGGTCTTGGCTGCCGCGTGCAGGTCACGCTATGCTATAATCGCACGTTGACACCCACCCGACACGAGGAGGCCACGCCATGCGCCGCTGCACGACCGCCGCCCTGCTGATCGCCCTGCTCGCCGCCGCCGGCTGTGACGAGGTCAACCCGGCCACCCCGCAGATGGGGGCGATGAAATATCCCCTGCCCCCCGAGCCCGCGCCCGATCAGCCGCTGCCCGTGCTCACCCGGGCCACCAACGCCCAGGTCCGCCTGCTGGTCGACGAGCACAACGAATCCAACGACCACATCATCCTGGTCAACGCCTCCGACGGGGCGCTCTACGGCATGAAGCTCACCGTCAACAACGACTACCTCTACACCGTCCCGCTGATCGAGCGGGGCCAGACCCTGCGCATCCCCGAGACCTGGCTGGCGACCAAGGGGAATGTCGCCTTCCCGTCGGCCCAGCGGGTGCGGATGGAGCGGGTGGAAGTGCGCCACGAGGGCAAGCTGGTCGCCTTCTTCGACGCCCGAGGCTATTCCGCCCCGGCCGAGTGAAGTGGCGTTAGGGGACTGGTCCGCTTTTCGCTTCTTAGCGAAAAGGGAACCTGTCCCCCTCTCCCCCGCCCCGAGTGTCGAGCGTCGAGTTTCAAGTTTCGAGTTTCAAGTTCCAAGTGGGGAACCAAGACACCCTCACCCCAACCCTCTCCCTCGCAAGCGAGGGAGAGGGAGAAGATCGCGGACGGGACCGCGACCGCGTCTTAGGGGGCTGGTCCGTTTTTCGCGTCTTCGCGAAAAACGGACCGGCCCCCCTCTCCGGCGGTCCCCACCGAAACCAGCCCGGGCTCTGCACCTGTCTGCATTGGCCTGTAGCTCCCTGCATCCGCGCCGGCCGAGGTCGGCCAACGCGATTGGCCGCACGCGGCCGACTCAGGGGGTATCCCGGGTAGGGGCAGACCGTCCGATCGCGGGCCAGACCCCTTGGCCCCCGGCCAAACGCATTCTGTGATCCGCGTGGACCGGCCTCAGGTCGCGTGCGAGGCGGCGTCGGTCGTCAGGCCGATCTCCTCGTCGGTCAGGTAGCAGGCCGGGTCGGGGGACCAGGGGTCGCCGGGGCCGCCGTCGGCGGGGGCGGTCGCCCGCTCGGCCCGCACGCGGAGCGACCCGCCGCACATCTTCCAGTAGCGGCAGGCGTCGGCGGCGCAACGGCCGTGCAGTTTAGCGGCCTTGTCCTTCAGGCCGGCCATCACCGGGTCGCTGGTGTCCATCCAGATTTCGCTGAACGGCCGATCCTTCACGTTCCCGAAGCTGTAGTGCATCCAGAACTGGTCGGCGTGCACGTTGCCGTTGAAGTCGATGTTGCCGATGCCCACGCCCGACGACCATCGGCCGCCGCCGTTCCACTCCAGCAGCTCGCGGACGCGCTCGGCCCGCTCGGGGTCCTCGGCCTGGAGCTTGCGATAGAGGTAGACCCCGTCGACGTGGTTGTCGACGGTCAGGATTTCGATGTCCACGCCGCGGTCGTGGAAGTCTTTGGTCCGGCGAAGGATCAGGTCCATCGCCCGCCGCGTCTCGGCGTGGGTGAGGTCCATCCGCTCGCCGGCCAGCGACTGGCCCCGCCCGCTGTAGGCCAGGTGGTAGAAGCAGGCCCGCGGGATGCGCTCGGCTTCGAGCAGGTCGAAGATTTCTTCCAGGTGCTTGAAGTTGTGGCGCGTGAGCGTCATCCGCAGGCCGACCCGCTGGCCCAGTTCGCGCAGGGATCGGAACGCCGTCATCGCCCGGTCGAACGCGCCGGGCAGGCCGCGGAAGTGGTCGTTCACCTCGCCGATGCCGTCCAGGCTGATGCCGACGTAGGTGAACCCGGCGGCTGCGACGGCCTTGGCCTTGTCGCCGTGGATGAGCGTGCCGTTGGTCGAGAGCGTCGGGCGCAGGCCCTTGCTCCTGGCGTAGGCGACCAGTTCGAGCAGGTCCGGCCGCGTGGTCGGCTCGCCGCCGCTGAACAGCACCGCCGGCACGCCGAAGGCGGCCAGGTCGTCCAGCACGACCTTGCACTGATCGGTCGTCAGTTCGCCGCCGTAGTCCTTGGCTTCGCTGTCGGTGTAGCAGTGCAGGCAGCGGAGGTTGCACTTGCGGGTGATGTTCCAGACGACGATCGGCCGACGCTGCGAGGCGGTCTTGGGAACCTGCCCCTGGCTGCGTGCGGCGATGGGCGACTTGGAATCCTGCCCGTACCTGATCGAGTCGCCCGGGCTCTGGTGCTCGCAATACAGTTTGCTCACATGAATCATCGGTCACCTTGTTCTTTCACCACAGGGAGCAGATCGGCCACGGATTTCACGGAGGGGATCCTTGTTCATCGTCCCCCGTCTTCCGCATTTCCTCCCGATCCTTCCTGTCCGTGTAATCCGTGTAAACCGTGGCTATTTCTCTGGTCTCAGCCGCGTCGGGACGAACTCGCAATAGGGCTCTTCCTGCATGTAGTCGCCGGTCGCGTAGTACGCCCGGGCCCGGCAGCCCATGCAGACCTTCTTGAACTCGCACGGGCCGCACTTGCCGCCCAACTCGCCCAGGTCGCGCAGCCGGTTGAATACGTCGCTGTCGTTCCAGATGTCGGCGAACGGCTCAGCCGTCACATCCCCGGCCTCGACCGGCAGGTAGCCGCAGGGGAACACCTCGCCCTTGTGCGAGACGAAGCAGATGGCCTCGCCAGCCAGGCAGCCGCGGGTCATCGCGCTCATGCCGTGGCTGGCCATCTCCAGCTTCACGCCCTCAGCCGCCGCCCGCTGGCGGATGATCCGGTAATAATGCGGCGCGCAGGTCGCCTTCACGAACAGCTTGCCCTCGCGGCTGCGATCGTAGAGCCAGTTGAGCACCTCTTCGTACTTCGCGGCGCTGAGCATGTCCTCTTCCGGCAGTTTCGCGCCGCAGCCGACCGGCACGAGCATGAACAGGTGCATCGCGTCGGCCTCCAGCTCCAGCGCCAGCTCGTACATCCGGTCGAGCTGATCGACGTTGTGCCGGGCGACCGTGCAGTTGATCTGCGTCTGGAGCCCAGCCGACTTGAGGTGGCGCAGGCCCTGGACGGCCTTGGCGAAGCTGCCCTCCTGCATCCGCAGGTAGTCGTGGGTGGCTTCGTCGGCGCCGTCGAGGCTCACGCTGACCCGCCGGATGCCGGATGCCGCGATCCGGGCCGCCATCGCCTCGTCGATCAGCGTGCCGTTGGACGCCAGCGCCGTCGGCAGGCCGATGTCGCGGGCGTATTCCGCCAGCTCGAAGATGTCCGGACGCATCAGCGGCTCGCCGCCGGAGAAGACCAGGATCGGCGTGCCGGCCTGGCGGATCGCCGAGATCATCGCCCGGGCCTGCTCGGTGGTCAGGTCGTCGTGGCTGAGCTGGCTGGAGACGTCCAGCCGCCGGCAGTGGCGGCATTCCAGGTTGCACCCGGCCGTCGCCTCCCAGAAGACCAGCCTCAACTGGTGGGCCTGCCCCTTCTCCCCGCCGCCCGGATGTCCGCCCGGATGCCCTCCGGGGCGCGTTGCATGGGGATGCTCATGGTTCATCGCGTATCCTGTCGCACAGATTACAGATCGTCGGAACTCAACACACCACCTTAACTATAGCGACGTGCCGGGACCAAATGGAGTGCGTTGGGTCAAAAATCCGCCGATCCGGCCGGCCGACAGCCCGGATCGAACGCAGAGCGGATGAGGGGCAGAGGTCCGACAGAGCTTTGAATTCCTTGAGAAGAAGACGCTTCGCCCCTCAGCCCCTTTGCCCCTCGAAGCGGGCAACGGACATTGACAGAACTCCGTCCCGTGCTATTATGAACGTATGTTCATAACCGTCCAGCCCCCGGAGGTCGGCCATGCCGCGTCCCTGTAAGCCGCGACGGGTGCGGGCCTGCTGGCGGGGCGGGCTGATCTCGCCGCAGCACGACCCGGGCTGCCACCGTGAAACCGTGCTGCTGCAACTGGACGAGCTGGAGGCCCTGCGCCTGGCCGACGCCGAGGGGTTCAGCCACGAGCAGGCGGCGATCCACATGGAGATTTCGCGTCCGACGTTCAGCCGACTGATCGAACGGGCGCGGCGGAAGGTCGCGACGGCCCTGCTGGGCGGGGCGGCGATGGAACTGGAAGGACAACAACAGCCCCCCCCGCGCGGGCGGGGCTGCGGCCGCGGGCGCCGCTATTGCCCGCAATGTCACGGGTCGGCCAATCGCTGCCGGCACGGATGCGGACACACCCAAGAGGAGCAACAGAGATGAGCGAACAGATTGTGGCGGTGCCGTCGGCGTCGCCGGGCGGATTGGAGTCGATCCGGTCGTTGCACTTCGGACACGCCCCCTGCTTCACGGTCGTCACGCTGAAGGAAGGCCAGCCGGAGATGCGCGACGTGGTGGACAACGGCGGCCACGCCACCGGCGGCTGCATGGCGTCGGTCCAGGCGCTGCGGGCCGCCGGCGTCGGCATGCTGCTGGTCGGCGGGCTGGGCCAGCGCCCGCTGGACGCGCTGACCGGCGCGGGCATCGAAGTGCGCTTCTGCAACGGGCAAACCGTAGCCGACGTGATCGACGCCCACCTGGCCGGCGAGTCGGTCGTCGTCGGGCTGGAGCACCTGTGCAACCACAACCACGGCCAGGGCCACACCCACGGCCATGGCCATGAGCACGGCCACACGCACCGGCACGGCGCGGGTCACTGAACCGCCCGCGCTCGCTGCTAGACATCTAGAGCCTGTCATGAACTTTGCGCGCCCGGGACCTGCCTCTGCGAGCCGCGAACGGGAGTTCGCGGATAGGCTGGGACCGACGCGACGGCCGCGGTGCAGTGCGATCTACCCGCCAGCTCCCGCTGGCGGCTCGAAAGGGCAAGCGTCACCGCATATGTTCGCGATCCATCGCCAACCGACGATCACGAAAGTTCATAACGCGCTCTAGCCGCGACCCGCAGGGGAGCGCGGCTTCGCATGTACGGGGTGCGGGTCACCGATGGCGTTGCGAGGCGGCGTCGGCGTCGAGCAGCCAATGGACCTGGCCGGCGGCGGGCCTGACCCGGGCAGCCGGCAGGCCGGCCTCGGGCTCACCCAGCACGCGGGCGACGGCGCCGGCCTTGGACCGCCCGCTGACCAGGAAGATGACCTGCCGAGCGGCGCACAGCGCCCCCAGCGTGAGCGAGACGCGGTCGCGCGGGTCGGCTGGGGCACGGCTGGCCGTGACCCAGCGGTCGGCCACCTCCACCGCCGCCGTCCCGGGGAACAGCGACGCGGTGTGGCCGTCGTCACCCAGGCCCAGCAGCAGCAGATCGAAAACCGGCCAATCCCCCGAGAACAGCCCGCAGCCGCGAAGCGTCCGCTCGTAGTCGGCGGCCGCGTCGGCCGGCGGCAACTCGCCGCGGATGCGGAAGACGTTCGCGTCGGCGACTCCGGCGGGGACGAACATCGTCTCGCGGGCCATGCGGTAGTTGCTGCGCGGGTCGTCGGGCGGCACGCAGCGCTCGTCGCCGAAGAAGAAGCGGACCGAGGCGAAATCCAGCCGCGTCGAGTGCGGCGGGCGGGCGAGCAGTTCGTAGAGGCGGCGAGGGGTCGAGCCGCCGGCCAGCGCGACGGTCGCGACGCCGTGGGTGACGATCGGCTCCTGGACGTAGCGCACGACGGCGTCAGCGGCGATGCGAGCGAGCGTGGCTGCGTCGGGCAGGATCTGGATGTCGGGCGTGTCGCTCATGGCGATACTGTGACGCGTGGGGGCGCGAAAAGCAAATCGCAAGTGCGATGCCGGGCGCGCAGTCGCGATCGCGAAGCGGGTCAGAACACCCAGAAGTGGGCGATGGCTGAGAGGACCGCGGCGGCCAGGACCATGCCGCCCAGGATCGTCAGCGTCAACGTCAGCGCCGCCAGGGGGACCTGTCGGACGTTGGGAACCTTGAGCGTCTTGTAGATGATCGCGATGGAGGCGGCCAGCGGGACGAGCATCCACGGCCAGAAGTCCTGCACCGGCAGGGGATCGTGAAACAGGGTGAGCAGGAAGGTCAGCATCGGCGTATTCTACACCTTTATCGTGCCCTCTTCGATGGCCAGTTCCACCGCGCCGGCGGCGCCGATCACGCCGGCGTTGGGGCCCAGCGAGGCGAAGCGGATCTCGGGCGCCAGTTCCATCCCCTCGCAGACGAGCTTCCAGTCCTCGATCGCGAACTGCCTGCGGACCGGCTCGAGCAGCAGCTTCTCGCCGGCGTTGATCAGCCCGCCGGCCAGCAGGATGCGATCGGGGTTGCAGATGCGGGCGATGTTCACGCAGCCGATGGCCAGGTAGTGGCAGGCCTCGTTCCAGATGCGCTGGGCCAGCGGGTCGCCGGCCGAGGCCGCCTCGGCGATCTGCTTGCTGGTGATCTGGGCCCCCGCCTGCCAGGACGCCCGCAGCGAGGACTCGGCGCCGTTGGCCAACTGCTCGACGAAGTTCAGCGACAGCTTCCAGGCCGACGCGTAGGTCTCCAGGCAGCCGCTCTGCCCGCAGGAGCAGGGCCGCCCGCAGGCCTGCACGATCATGTGGCCCAGCTCGGCGCCGTTCTCGCGCCCGCCGCGGATGAGTCGCCCGTCCAGGACGATGCCCCCGCCCACGCCGGTGCCCAGGGTGAGCATGACCAGGCTGTCAACGTCGCGTCCGGCGCCGGCCCAGAACTCGCCCCACGCGGCGGCGTTGCCGTCGTTCTCCAGCGTGGTCGGTCGGCCCGTCGCCTCGCTGACGGCCTGGACGAGCGGCTGGTGGCGCCAGTGCTTGAAGTTGGCCATCTGGAAGACGACGCCGCGCTTGTGGCTGAGCGGGCCGGGCGAGCCGATTCCGATGCCGGTGATCTGCTCCAGGGTCGCGCCGGCCTTGGCGACGGCCTGGCGGGCCGCGTCGATGAGCTTGCCGACGACGACCTCCGGCTGCAACTCGCGCCCGGTTTCGAGGGTGACTTCGCTGAGTTGGCAGCGGTCGGCGGCGCGGACGACGCCGGCCTTGATGTTCGTGCCGCCCAGATCGACGCCACAGTAGAGCCGTTCAGCCATCGGTGCGCTCCGCAGTCAAGGGGGCATCATGTTAGCGAAATGCGAGGGGTGGAGCAATCCGGCAGACGGGGCGGAATTGGAGATTGCAGATTTTCGATTTCAGATTTGAGGAGGCGTATCCTGTCCTCTCTTCAAATCGAAAATCCAAAATCTGAAATCCCAAATCGCGTCAGCCCGTGAACTCGTTGCCGACCTTCCTCGCCCGCTGTGGCTTGTCCAGGTCGATGCCCAGCTCCAGGCCGATCTCGACGAGCAGGTTCCAGCCGGCCGCCAGGTGGATGAACGGCGACATCTCGCCGGCCGGCGCCACCCGCAGCGTCGGGAAGATCGTCTCCCGATCGGCGATCGCGATCACCGTCATCCCAACGCCGTCGACCAGGACCTCCTTGAACTTGGCCATCTCGGCCTCGACGGGATCGACGACGATGACTACGTCGGCGGGGTCCATGACCTCCTCGATGCCGTGGACCGCGTAGGTCCCTTCGAGGTAGTCGCTCTTCCGGCGGGTGATCTCGTTGGTCTTGAGCGTCAACTCCTCGGCCACGCCGTCGTTGAACCCGGCGAAGTAGATCGTCGGCGCCTGGGCCGCCCGGGCGACGAGGGTGTCGTCCAGTTCCATCGTCAGGGCGCTGTCGAAGGCCCGGGCGGCGCCGGCCAGGTCGGCCTCCATGTCGTGCCCGGCCACCCGCGAGACGATCGCCTGGTAGACCAGGGCCTGCTCGACGACGCTCTTGGTCGCGGCGACGGCGTTCTCCCAGCCGCAGGTGAGCACGATGGTCTCGCTGGTCAGTTCGCCCAGCAGCGTGCCCTCGTTGGCGGTCAGCCCGTAGACGCGATCGCGCTCCTGGGCCAGCAGTTTCTTGAGCAGGGCGATGACCTCCTTGGTCCGCCCGCTGTTGGAGGCGGCGAAGACGACCCACCGCGCCAGGTCGTAGGTGGCCGCCTGCCGCGAACCGTCGGTGGCAATCTGGAGGTCCGTGCCCCAGGCCATCGCCTTGCGCATTGCGTTCTTGGCCGGGAAGATTCGGCTGGACCCCTCGCCGGTCAGGAACAGCCGCCCGGTCCCCTTGATCGGGTTGATCACCGCGTCGGTGCAGCCCGGGTTGAACCGCTCGATGACCCCGGCCGCGTCGAGCATCTCGCGACAGAGCGCGAACCGCGTGTATTTCTCGTCCTGCCTGTTCATGTCGTTTCTCTTCCTTCCTTGTCCTTCCGCCCGCTCCGCGTCTCGGCGTCTCAGCGGCGAGATCACTTCTTCGCCGGCGCATAGGTCAGCCGGGCGTAGTCGGCCAGCGGGCCGATCAGCGGTTCGAGGTACTCCACGAACGCCCGGCTGGGGAAGTTGCCGGCGTCATTGATAAACGCGTCGGGCATCGGCTTGGCCCGGACGGCGACGTCGGCCAACTCGGCTGTTCCGGTCGTGCTTTCGTAGGCGTCGCCGGGCTTGCGTTGGAGGGTGACCATGACGCCGCTGCGGCCTTCGCCGGCCAGCCTGGCCGCCGCCTGGCCGCAGTCGTAGGCCTCCTGGAGGTCCAGCCGGGACGCCCGGTCGATCGCGCACATCGGCAGCGACTCGGTGATCTGGAACTCGCCGCGCCAGCCGAACCGCTCGCTGATCATGCGGTGAAGCTGCATCGCGACCGACGAGCCGCCCATCGCGCCGTATTCGACGTTGGCAAACTTGTCGGTGGTGCGCGACGCGGAGACCGGCGTGCCGTCGGCGTACTTGAGCCCCTCGCCGCAGACGATCGAGACGAAGCCGTGGGCCTTGCGGGCCGACTCGACGTCGGCCAGGAAGCGGTCGGCGTCGAACACCCGCTCGGGCATGTAGACCAGGTGCGGGCCGTCGTGCTCGTCCAGCTTGCCCATCACCGACGCCGCCGCGAGCCAGCCGGCGTCGCGGCCGATCGACTGGTAGATGACGAACTGGTCCACCTTCTGCATGTCGCGGGCCAGCGTCGCCGACTGCTGCACGCTCAGCGCCGTGTAGCGGGCCGCCGACGGGTAGCCCGGCGTGTGGTCGGTGCCGTAGAGATCGTTGTCGACGGTCTTGGGCACGCCCACGCCGACCAGCCCGTAGCCCTGCCCCGCGGCGTAGGCCGTCACCCGGTGGATCGTGTCCATCGTGTCGTTGCCGCCGATCATGAACAGGCAGCCGATGTCGAACTCGCGCAGGCGGTCGAGGATCCGCGGCAGGTCCGCGTCGGTCACCTTGTGCCGCGAACTGCCCAGCGCCGAGCTGGGCGTGCGGCGCAGGGCGGCGATGTTCTCAGCCGGCTCAGCCGACAGGTCCACCAGGTTGCCGGCCATCAGCCCCTCGACGCCCCAGCGCATCCCCAGCACGCGGTCGACGTCGGTGAAGATTTCGCAGCCGTCGATCAGACCGGCCAGGCTGGAGTTGATGACGCTGGTCGGCCCGCCGGACTGCCCGATCAATGCGGTGCTCATCTCGTGATCTCCTCCCTCTCCCTTCCAGGGAGAGGGGCGGGGTGAGGGTTCCGCGGTCCCTTGACAGCGCGCCCGTCCGTTCTTACCGTCTAACCCCATGACCGCGAACCGCGACATCCTGTATGCCGGCGATGCGGCGCTGAACGGGGCAGCCGCCTACCTGGCCGGCCTAATGACCCACGCCGGACTGGCGTTCGACTACGTCGCCAGCGACCAGCCGTTCGGCGCCGAGGCCGCCGGGGCGGGCCATCGCTTGTATATCCTCAGCGATTACCCTGTCAAGAACTTCAACTTCACAGCCGGCCAGCTGGCCCGGCTGGTCGAGCGCGTCCGGGCCGGCGACGCGGGCCTGCTGATGATCGGCGGATGGGAGAGCTTCCACGGCGCCGCCGGCGAGTATCCCGGCACGCCTGTGGCCGACGCCCTGCCCGTCCGCATGCTCGGCCGCGATGACCGCGTCAACTGCTTCGCCCCCTGCCTGGTGCGGAAGTCGGCCGACCACGCGATCCTCGCGGGCCTGCCGCTGGAGCAGCCACCCGGCGTCGGCGGGTTCAACCGCGTCGTCGCCGGGCCCGACGCCCGCGTGCTGCTGGAGGCCGAGCGCTACACAGTCGCCGTCGCGGGCGACAAGGTGACCTTCGCGCCGGCCGGCCGCGACCCGCTGCTGGTGGTCGGGCAACACGGCCGCGGGCGGGTGGCGGCCTTCGCCAGCGACGTCGCCCCGCACTGGGTCGGCGGGCTGGTCGACTGGGGCGACGCCCGCGTGAAAGCCTGCGCCCCCGGCGCCGGCGAAATCGAGGTCGGCAACCACTACGCACAACTCTTCACCCGGCTGATCCGGTGGACGATGGGCGATGATTGACCCACAACAGGCGATCGACCTGTTCGCTGAGCAATTCACCGGACGACCGGACCTGCTGGTCCACTCCCCCGGCCGCGTGAACCTCATCGGCGAGCACGTGGACTACAGCGACGGGCTGGTCATGCCGATGGCCATCGACCGCGGCACGACGCTGGCCGTCCGCGCCCGAGACGACGGAGCAGTGAACCTGTTCGCCCGGCGGTTCGGCGCGGGCGACCGCTTCGACCTCGGCGGCGTCGATCAGCCCGGCCGGGAGCGCTGGTCCAACTACGTCCGCGGCGTCGCGGCGCTGCTGCTGGGGCGAGGCCTGTCGCTGCGCGGCGCGGACATCACCATCGACGGCGACCTGCCGGTGGGTGGCGGGCTGAGCAGTTCGGCGTCGCTGGAAGTCGGGGCGGCGCTGGCGTTCCTCGAAGCCGCCGGTGCAACGCTTCCCCCGCTGGAACTGGCCCGGCTCTGCCAGCAGGCCGAGCACGAATACGCCGGCGTGCCCTGCGGGCTGATGGATCAGTACTCCATCGTCTTCGGGACCGAGGGGATGGCCGTCCTGCTGGACTGCCGCTCGGCGACGCACGAACTCGTGCCGGCCGACCACGCCGCCGTCGGCTGGCTCATCATCGACAGCTGCGCCCCGCGCGAGCTGGCGAGCGGCGAGTACGCCAAACGCCGCAGCGAGTGCGACCGGGCGCTGGCGATCCTCCGCAAAGCCAACCGCGGGCTGACCAGCCTGCGCGACGCGACGCTGGACATGATCGAAGCCAGCCAGCGCAAGCTCGGCGACCTGCTCACCCGTCGGGCCCGGCACGTGGTGACCGAGATCGCCCGTGTCCGCGAAGGGGCCGAATACCTGCGGATGGAACGCTACGACCTGTTCGGCCGAGTGATGTATTCCTCGCACCTCTCGCTGGCCCGGGACTACGAGGTGAGCATCGACGCGCTGGACCACATCGTCGCCGCCGGCGACGACACGCTGGGCGTCTATGGCTGCCGCATGACCGGCGGGGGCTTCGGGGGATGCTGCATCGCCCTGCTGGCAGTGGAGGCGGCGGGCTTCTTCGCCGAGCGCGTCGGCGCAAGCTACCACGAGCGGTTCGGCCGATCGCTCTCGGCCAGCGCCGCCCGGCCCAGCCCCGGCGCCCGCGTGCAGCGGCTGTAATCGGATGTCGGGGATCAGGCGCCCGCGTCTGGGCGATCTTCCAGGGCCCGCAGTTTGTCCAGGCGGCGGGTAAAACGCGGCTCGTCGCGGAATCGGGTCGCCAGGAAGACCTCGACCAGTTCGGCGGCCAGCGCCGGGCCGATGACGCGACCGCCCAGGCAGAGGACGTTCATCCCGTCGTCGCTGACGCCCTGAGACGCCGAGTAGATGTCGTGACAGAGGCAGGCCCGCACGCCGGGAATGCGGTTGGCCGCCAGCACCATGCCGACCCCGCTGCCGCACAGCAGCACGCCGCGGTCGGCGACGCCGGCGTTGACCGCCCGGCTGACGCGGACGGCGTAATCGGGATAGTCGTCCTCGACGTCCAGCCGCCCGGCGCCGAAGTCGAGCACGGAATGGCCCAGCAGCTCGATCCGATCGACGACGGCCTGTTTGAGGGCCAGCCCGCCATGGTCGGCGCCGATGGCGACGCGCAGAATAGCTCCACCTTCATCCACATATCAATTGTTGATTTGCGTCTGAGGAAAAGCAAGGGAAGCGGCAGGCCAATGAAAGAGGCCGGCGGTCTGGAGCCGCCGGCCGGGGTCGCCACCTGGCCCGCCTGGATTCGAACCAGGAATAACTGATCCAGAGTCAGTTGTGTTACCGTTACACTACGGGCCAGTGGAATGGGTTCTTATACCGGCCCGGGGCGGCGGTGTCAACTTCGAGACCCAGCCGGACCCTGCCCCGCGGAGCGATTTCGGCTACAATGGCCGCCCCAATCGGAGCGAACATGGACTGTCGGATTGAGCGATTCCTGGAAGACGTGGGCGAGCGGGCCCGGGCCGCGGGTAGCTGCGCGGCCGTGGAACTGGCAGACGATCCGCCGCGGCTGATCCTGACCCCGGCCGGCGGCGAGCCCGGCGACGCCCGCGTTCGCTACGTCGTGCAGCCGGCAGGCGGCGAGGCGGCGGGCACGCGCTGGCGGGTCGGCCTGGTCACGCCCGACCGTGACGCCGACGAAGCGATCGGCCAGGCGATCCTGGACAGCCGCGACACACCGGCCGAGTTCCTGGCCCGGGGGCTGCTGGCTGCCGGCGTGGACCGGGAATACGCCGTCGAGCATTCCCGCGACCCGGCGGGCGGCGGGTTCTGCTGGCTGACGGAGGTCCAGGTCGATCGGCTGGGCAGCGACGCGCGGCGGGAAGCGGTGGCCGACCTGCTGCGCGGCTATCGGCTGTCGCTGGGGGCGGCGCTCGACCGCGCCGCCGGGGGCCGGTAGGATACGCCCATGGCCAAGAAGCCGGACAACTCGAAGCGCCGGACCTACAGCCCGACGATCAAGAACCGCAAGGCACATCACCGCTTCCACGTGCTGGAGGCGATGGAAGCCGGCGTCGAACTCAAGGGCAACGAGGTCAAGAGCGTGCGGCTGGGCGAGGTGTCGCTGGACGAATCGTTCGCCCGCATCCGCGCCGGCGAACTCTACCTGCTGGGCTGCCACATCAAGCCGTACGAGTTCGGCGACGTCTCCAAGCAGGATCCGATCCGCCCGCGGCGGCTGCTCCTGCACAAGCGGGAAATCCGCCAGTTGGCTGAACGCGTCACGCAGAAGGGCAACACGCTCGTGCCGCTGGCGATTTACTTCAAGCGCGGCAAGGTAAAGATCGAAATCGCCCTGGTCCGCGGCAAGCAACTCCACGACAAGCGCCAGGACATGAAGAAGCGCGAACAGCAGCGCGACATCCAGCAGGCCATGCGCCGAAGGCGCTAAGGCCCGCCGATCCTTCCCCTCTCCCTCGCACGCGAGGGAGAGGGTGGTCCCGACGCAGTCGGGATCGGGCGAGGGTGGCTGTCGGCCGCGACGTTTCCGAACTGCAACGCCCCCGTTGCGTAGGAAGAACCCTCACCCCAACCCTCTCCCTGAAAGGGAGAGGGGCGGACCGCGCGAAGCCGGGCATGGAACGCAGCCTCAGTCTTCCGCCCGCCTATAATGACCCCATGAGCATCGACGCATTCCCCGTTTCCGTGGATGACCCGGTCAACAAGCGCATCCTGGCCGTCAGCGAGGACCGCGTCGCGGGCTTTGCGCGCGACCCGATCGGGCTGATCGCCCGCGACAGCGGCGTGGACGCCGACACGGTCGTCGAGCGCATCCGCGCGATGCTGGCCGCCGGGACCATCCGCCGCGTCCGCCAGACGCTGCTGAGCACGAACCTCGCGCCCGGGGCGCTGGTCGCGTGGGTCGTGCCGGAGGATCGGCTGAACGCCGCGTTCGACTGGATGCACGCCAACGATCCGTTCACCGGCCACGTCGTCGTCCGCAGCACCGACCGCGACACGCCGGGCTCGAAGTACCGGCTCTGGACGACGTTGAAAGTCCCGCGCCCCTACTCCATCGAGCGGCACTGCCGCTACCTGGCCGAGCGCACCGGCTGCGTCGCGTTCAAGCCGATGCCCGCCAAGCGGCTGTTCACCCTCGGCGTCGGGCATGTCCGGCGGCGCGGGCTGGCGCCGGGCAGCCGCACGGACGAGCCGGCCGTCGAGCACGACGTCCAGGTCGTCGAGCTGGACGAGCGGGAGTGGCGGGTGCTGATGGCGCTGAAGCGCGAGTTCGCGCCCGAGGAGATCGGCCTCGACCTCTGGCCGCCGCGAGCCGCCCAGGCCGGCTTGGGCCCGGACGAGTTCTGCCGCATGGCCGAGTCGCTGGGCGAGCGCGGCGTCATCGGCCGATTCAGCACGTTCCTGGAGCACGTGAAGAAGCTGTCGGACGGGCAGGCGGTCACCCGATACAACGCCCTGTTCCACTGGGCCGTGCCGCCGGGGCGGGAGATCGCCGCCGGGCGTGAGGTCGGGCGGCATCACATCATGACGCACGCCTACTGGCGCGAGGGCGGAGCGGAGTTCAACCACGTCAACGTGATGGGCGTGGCGCACGGCCTGGACCGCGACTGGCTGCTGGCCCACAAGGCGGCGATCGACCGCCACCTGGCCGAGGCCGGTGTCGAGGTGCGCTACACGAACGTCTTCTGGGGCGGCCGCAGCGAAATCAAGCCCAGCGAGGTCTCGCCGATCGCTTACCGAGAATGGGCAATGTCGAATGACGAATGTCGAATGTCGAATCAATGACAAATGACGAAACACCAATCACGAATGAGGGCGCCGGCCGGGTCTTCATTCGTCATTGGGCATTCGTCATTCGACATTGCCGTGCGTCGCCTCCCACGCCTCGGTGTCGCCCACGAAATACTTCACGCGGACCTTCTTGAACTCGCGCGTCGAGTAGAGCGCGCCGCGCTGGGTGATGCCGGTCGCGTCGGCCATCGCCGCCAGTTCGGCCTCGCACTCCTCCTTCGAGCGGGCGTGCACCATCGTGAAGATGTTGTAGGGCCAGTCGGGGTAGCTCGGCCTCAGGTAGCAGTGGCTGACCGCCTTGAAGGCGGCCAGTTGTCGGCCGACCTCGTCGATGCGCCCCTCGGGCACGGCCCAGACTCCCATCGCGTTGGCGCCGAAGCCGGCCTGGCGGTGGCGGATCACCGCGGCGAACCGCCGCATCTGCCGGCGATCCAGGAACCGCGCCGCCGCCGCCAGCAGTTCATCCGCCGCCACGCCTTCGCCGCGGGCCAGTTCCGCGAACGGCTCGCGAGTCAGCGGCAGGTCGCGCTGGAGGGCGCGGATCATCGCCTTGTCGCGATCGGTGACGGGGTGCTGTGCCGCAGCCGCCTGGTCGGCTTCGCTGTACGCGGGCGTGTCGTCGTCGGCCTGCTCGCCGACCTGCCGGCTGCCGGTCATGTCGAACTTCACGCCGATCTTGAACAGCCGCAGCGTCGGCAGCAGCCGTGTGGCCTGGGCGGCGCTCTGGGCGTGCAGGAGGTCCACGGTCCGCTCCAGGCCCAGGCGGCTGTCGGGCGGCACGGCCAGGGTGTACCAGAGGTTGAAGGGGTGGTTGCGCTCGTAGTTGTGCGAGACGCCGGGGTGGGCGCTGACGACCTCGGCCGCCGCTTCCAGACGGCTGGGCTCGTATTTCGCCGCGACCAGCGAGCCGACGTAGCCCAGCGCCCGGGTGTCGAAGATGCCCGATATCTGCCGGACGACCTTCCGCTCCTTCATCCGCCGCACGCGGGCCAGCAGGTCGTCGGCGTCGCCGCCCAGCCGATCGGCCAGCACGGCGAAGGGGTCCGCCGTCAGCGGCACTCCCGCCTGGAGTTCGTTGAGCAGGCGCTGGTCGAGCGGATCGAACTGGTCGGTCGGCGGCTGCACAGGCAACTCAATAGCTCAGCCCGGTCTTGCGGATGTGGACCATCGGTCGGCGGGCCGGGTCCGTCACCTTGCCGTCGACGACCTGTCCGATGTAGAGGTTGTGGTCACCGGCGGTGGAGGTGGCCGTCAGCTTGCAGTCCATGTAGGCCATCGCTTCGGTGACGACCGGCGCGCCGGTGGAGGCGGTGGCGACCTTGAGTCCGCGGAAGGCGTCCTCGTCCAGCTCGTAGCCGCGGCTGAAGTGGCGCATCAGGTCGTTGTCGTCCTCCGAGAGCACGCAGACCGCAAACCGCTTGCCCGCGGCGATCCGCGACTCGACCGGGCGGCCCTTCTTGACCGCGACCATGATCATCGGCGGCTCGAAGCTGACCTGCTGAACCCAGCTCACCAGCACGCCGGTCCGCTTCTGGTCGTCGGCGGCGGTGAGCACCGCCACGCCCGAGGCAATCTTGCCGATCGCTTCGCCGACCGAATCCCGCTTGCCATCGCCCATTGCGTATCCTCTGATGAATTGGTTTGACGCCGGTCCGCCGGGGCCAACGCATTCCCCGTCACCGGCCGAGTCGTTCCTTCACGCGGGCCACCTTGCCCGCCAGTCCGCCGACGCGCCCTTTCCGGGCGTCGATCTTGATCGTCACGCTGACGCGGTTGCAGTCGGCGGCCACCGCCTGGTAGCACTGGCCGATGACCGCCATCGCCTGCTCGAACGTGTCGGCCTCGATGATCGTCCCCATCGCGTGCAACTCGTGCCCCAGCCCGCTGGACTGCACGATCTTCGTCGCCCGGGCGACGTATTCGCTGACGCTCTCGCCGCAGCCGAGCGGCGCGATGGAGAACTCGGCCAGCACGCTCATGCTCAACCTCCGTCGCGTATTCTAGCCGCCCCGGTCCCGCTGGCAAGACGCCGGGCCGCCCGCTTGTCGCACGGGCGGCGGGCCGATACGCTGGCGGCACACCAGCCTAAGGAGCCCGTCATGCAATTGAAGAATCGCGTCGCGCTGATCACTGGCGGGGGCAGCGGCATCGGCGAGGCGTCGGCCAGGCTGATGGCGGCCGAAGGGGCGAAGGTCGCCGTCATGGGCCGCCGGGCCGACACGCTCCAGCGCGTCGCCGACGCCATCCGCGCCGCCGGCGGCGAGGCCCTGGCCGTCCCCGGCGACGTGAGCGTGTCAGCCGACGTCGAGGCGGCGGTGGCCCGGACCGTGCAGGCGTTCGGGCGGCTGGACATTGTCTTTGCCAACGCAGGCGTCAACGGCATGCGCTGCCCCATCGAGGAACTGGCCGAGGCCGAGTGGGACCAAACCCTCGACATCAACCTCAAGGGCACGTTCCTCACCATCAAGTACGCCGTGCCGCATCTCAAGGCCGCCGGCGGCGGGGCGATCGTCATCTGCTCGTCGATCAACGGCACGCGCTGTTTCGGCATGACCGGGGCAACCGCCTACTCGGCCTCCAAAGCCGGCCAGGTCGCCATGACCAAGATGCTGGCGGTCGAACTTGGGCGCAGCCGCATCCGCGTCAACGCCGTCTGTCCGGGCAGCGTGAATACCGACCTGGACCGGAACACCTGGAACCGCAACCGCGATAGCATCCGCATCCCGCACGAGTTCCCGCGCGGCCGCATGCCGCTGGGCGACGGGAAGGTTCCCGCCGGCGCCGCGTCCGGCGAGCAGGTCGCCCGGCTGGTGCTGTTCCTGGTCAGCGACGCCGCGGACCACATCACGGGCACGGAGATATGGCTCGACGGCGGGGAATCCATCGCGGTTTGAGCCGCTGGGCGGGACCGACGCTTTTGCTGGGGTTTTCTTATGCTCTTCACCATTCGTTAGCGCTCGCTTAACTTGGGCGGCCTATGATATTGGCGGAGGGGACGAGAAGAGACCAACCTTCCGACAGTCAGGAGTGTCTGCACTGACGGAAGCGCGAAGACAACCCCGGCCCCCAGAATTTCGCGGGCCGGGCTACCGGGCGGACAGAACACCGTCCGCTCAAGCGATCGGCCAGAACGTCGGCCGACCGCACGCGGGCCAGAGCATCGGCCTGCGAGTAGAGGCGGGTCAGAACATCGACCTGGCCAACCGGCGGGCAGAACACCGCGCCGCCGATCAGTGACGAACCTCCGGCGGACCCGAGCAACGGACCGTCGGTCGTTCGCGACCATCCCGCTGGTCGGCCCCCTTTGGGTCGGCTGGCACTTAACACCGATGCCGCAGAGCAGCGCGGCATCTTTTTTTTGCGCCCCGCCTTCAAGCCAGCCAATGGCTCAGACCTGACCGTAATCCCACGGCGCTCTGACCTGTCCCGGACATCGCCATGTCATGACGGAATGCACGCCGGCCAGCCTCGCCGTGCGGCCCGCAGAGAGAAAGGGTGAGTGCATGCATCATGCTTCGCGCAAACCGCGGCCCCCCCGATTGGTTGACCCGCGGATGACGCCGGACCGCCTGCTCGTGCTGGGCGAGTTCGCGCTGTTGCTGGGGCCCGCGCTGGCGGTGGCCTGGATGCGACCCGCGCCGCGATGCGGCCGCAATGATCGCCTCCTTCCCGACGCGCCCTTGATCGATCGCACGCTTGGGGCGATACTGGATGCCGGCAGGCGTTCTTGGGGCGTCGAGGGGTGCGCAGTGCACACGCGTCGGGGATTCACACTCATCGAAGTGCTCACCGTCGTGGCTATCATCACGGTGCTGTTGAGCATTATCCTGCCGACAGCCGGCCAGGCCCGCGAGGCGGCCCGCCGCTCCGGCTGCGGGCGGAATCTGCACTTCATCGGCATCGCCCTGGCCGACTACGCGGCCCGGCACAACGGCTTCCTGCCGCCGGTCGGCAGCACGCAGACGCAGCGGTCGCGCAACTACTTCGTCGGGCCGCTGCCGGCGGTCGAGGCCTGGTCCGCGGTGGCTGCCGACGAGCACTTCTCGGGCGCCGGAATGCTCTACTGCCCCTCGATGACCAGCGCCAGCTTCCAATACGACACGCCGGCCAACCCCTGGCCCGGCGAGCCCGGGCGGACCTGCTACAGCCGCCGGGCCCTGCCGGTCAGCGGCAACGGGCTGACCCACCTGAGCACCGTCAGCGGCGGCACGGCGATGGCCGCCGACCTGATCGTCTCCCCCACCCACGTGCAGTATCAGCACGCGACGGGCGTCAACGTCCTCTACTCCGACGGCGGCGTGGACTACCGAACCGACGTGCTCGACCTGTTCACCGCTTCGGGCTTCTCCGGCGGCTCGTCCGCGAGCAACGCCCAGATCGACGCCGTCTGGGCCGGGCTGGATCGCTGACGTTCGAGTTCCCCTTGCGTCGGCGCCGGACGACTCGCATACTCCCGGCATGGAACCGCGACTGCGAGATCGCATCGCCCGTCGGCTGGCGTTCGTCTACGGCCGCCCGGCGGCCCGGGACACCCTGCCGGGGGTCGAGGCGCTGGTTGACCGCTATTGCGCCCTGCCGCCGCGGCCCCGCGGCTGGTCGCAGGCCGACGCCCTGCTGATCGCCTACGCCCACTCCGTCGCCGGCGACGGCCCGCCGCTGGCCGACCTGCACCGATTCCTCGCCGGCCACGTCGGCGACCTGTTCACCTTCGTTCACCTGCTGCCCTTCTACCCCTACACCAGCGATGACGGGTTCGCGGTGACCGACTACCGCGCGGTCGACCCAGCCGTTGGCGACTGGAGCGACATCGAGCGGCTGGCCGGCGACTATCGGCTGGTCTTCGACGCGGTGATCAACCACGCGTCGGCGTCGTCGGTCTACATGCAGCGCTACTGCGCGGGCGAGTCAGCCGCCCGCGACTTCTTCATCGCCCTGCCGCCGGACACGGACACCTCCTCGGTGCTGCGAACGCGGAACCTGCCGCTGCTGCACTGCTACGAGACAGCCAGCGGCCCGCGGTGGCTGTGGACCACGTTCGGGCCCGACCAGGTGGACCTGAACTTCGCCAACCCCGACGTCCTGCTGGAAATCCTCGGCGTGCTGCTGGGCTACGCCGCCCGCGGTGCGTCGATGCTTCGGCTGGACGCGATCCCGTACCTCTGGAAACAGCTCGGCACGAGCTGCGCCCACCTGCCGCAGACGCACGAGCTGATCCGGCTGATCCGCGACGTGCTGGACGCGGCCGCCCCCTGGGTGCTGCTGCTGACCGAGACCAACGTGCCCCACCGCGAGAACGTCGTCTACTTCGGCGACCGCGGCGACGAGGCCCAGATGATCTACAACTTCGCGCTGCCGCCGCTGATCCTGCACGCCCTGGTCCGCGGCGACGCCCGGACGCTGGCCGCGTGGGCCGCGGGCATTGAGCGGATCGACGGGCCCGCGACCTACCTGAACATCACCGCGACGCACGACGGCATCGGCATGAGGCCGACCGAGGGCATCCTGCCCGAGAGCGAGCGGGCGATGCTCTGCGACCTGGCCCGCCGACACGGCGGCGACGTCACCGGCAAACGCAACGCCGACGGCAGCGTCAGCCCGTACGAACTCAACCTCAACTACTTCGACGCGGTAAACGACCCGGCCGCCGCCGAGCCGGAGGCCCTCCAGATCGACCGCTTCTGCTGCTCGCAGGCGATCCCGATGTGCCTGCTGGGCCTGCCGGGGGTCTACATCCACAGCCTCGTCGGGTCGCGCAACGACCTGGAGGGGGTGCGCCGAACCGGCAGGGCCCGCAGCATCAACCGCGCGACCCTGCACGCCGGCGAACTGGCCCGCGCGTTGGCCGACCCGGGCTCGCTACGGGCCCGCGTGCTCGCACGGATGGCCCGGATGCTCGCGGTCCGCCGCCGACAGGCCGCCTTCCACCCCGACGCCGCCCAGCAGGTGCTCGATCTGGGCCCGTCGGTCTTCGCCGTCCGCCGAACCGACGAGGCGAGCGGCCAATCCATCCTCGCCCTGCACAACATGACGGCTGGCCCGCAACGCGTGGATGCGCCGGTTGCGGCGGGGACAATCGATCTGCTCTCCGATCAACGGGTGGAACGCCCCCACCTCGAACTGGCCCCCTACCAGGTGCGCTGGCTGCTAACAGGGATGTGACGGAATGCTCAGACGTAGCAGAGTCCGTACGCCGGGATCGGGATCGGCAGGTGGGGGAACAGGCCGCGGGCGAGGGCGCGGTCGATCATCACCGGCCCGGGCCAGTGGTCGGGCTGGGTGAACAGCAGGTGGTGCAGCGTCACGGGATCCCTGGCGATGACCGTCCCGCCGCCCGTCGTCAACTCCAATACGCCCGTGGACACCCGCGGCGACAGCGGCGCCAACCGATCGGCCAGCAGTTCCACCAGACGCAACGGGTTCAGCAGCAGCAGCGTGCGGCCGTTGCGTGGAACCACCTCGCAGGCCTGGGCGCGGGTCGCCAGAAACGGCCGCAGCGACGGCTCGTACCACGGCAGCCAGGCCAGCAGCGACGCGTCGCCGGCGGCGTCCATCACGCCGGCCGCCAGCGATGCGACGGCCTCCGGCTCGCCGGCGAAATCGACCAGCGCGGTCTGCCCCTTCACCGGCGCAGACGGCCCCGCGCCCGGCATGGCCAGCACCCAGGCCTCGACGCGGCCGCCCGATTCGCGCACCTGCGATACCATGCCCGCACCGAGTTGGGCGGCGTGCCGCGAGAGGAAGCGCGGCCGCTCGAAGACGTAGCGGACCGACTGCCGTTCGTGCAGGGCAATAACCGCATCCGTGTCGGCCTCGACGAAAGGCCGACCGGCCGCCGCCCCCAGCGCCGCCCGCGGCACGGTGAGTTTCCACTCCGGCCCATAGCTCAGGGCGTTGACCCGCGTATAGAGCGTGCGGGCCCCGGAGATGGGCATGAGCACGTCGCCGCGGGCGCGGGCGTCGGCGATGGCCGACTCCAGCGCCCCGCCGGCCAGCCCCTGCCCGCGGCAGTCCGGGTCCGTGCAGACCGCGCCGATGCAGGCGACCGGCACATCCACGTCGTCGATGGACTGCGTGAACCGCAGCACGCCGACGTGGCTGACGACGCGGCCGTCACGGACGACCATGTGGAGGTTGCCCGCGTTGGCTGCCGAGAACAACACGGGGAACTCGGCCCCCATGTCGCCCTGCCGCCTGGCGCGGAAGACACGGTTGGCCAGGGCGATGATGGCCGGCAGATCCTCGGGCGTCGCGCGGCGGATCGTGTCGGACATGGCGGCCTCCGGTTCGTCGGTCGGGTTCACCTGGGCGAGGGCCCCGTCAGCGCGATCGGCTTGGCGAAGCGGGCGAACCCGCGGGCCGAGTAGCCCGGGCCGATCGCCACGCCGTGCAGCCGCAGCAGCGCCAGCGCGGAGTATGCGGTGCAACGGGTGGTGATGAACTCCCGCCCGTCCGACCCGGGGACGTACCACTTCGTCGGCTCGTCCTCGCCGCGGAAGGCGCCGTGGCGATCGGGCTGCCGCGGGGCGTTCACCTGGAGTTTCACCTGGTCGGCCATCAGACCGGCGGCGAAGCGGGCGTACTTCCGGTCACCGGTCATCGCCGACACCTCCGTCAGCGTGATCGCCTGCATGCCGACGCCGGCGAACGAGGGCAGCGGCCGCGGGCAGCGGTCGACGATCCAGCCGGCGTTGGCGACGGCGGCGTCGAGGTAGACGCTCTTCCGCTGGCCGGTCGCGGCGTGCATGCACGTCAGGGCGATCGACGCCCCGTCGTCGTTGATGGCTGCCCCGCCGGCACCGGTGTGATGGCCGGGCGCGGCCTTGCTGCCGATCATCCCGCTGGCCGGGTCGAACCAGCGGGCCAGCAACCCGTCGGCCAGCGGCTTGAGCCCGCGGGCGATGTACTTCTTCTTCCCCGTCGCCTGGAAGAGGTGCCAGAAGAAGGGCGCCCCGCCGGCCTGGAAAGAGGCCTCCTTGCCCATGATCCGCCGGGGTTCGTCGAAGTAGATCGCGTTGCGAGGCCAGTTGGTCCGGCGGTTCATCACGACCCGCAGATACCAGTTGGCAAACAGCTCGGCCCGCTGGAGGTAGTCGCGCTGCCCGGTCGCCAGGTGCAGCAGGAGCAGGCCCAGGGCCCCCTCGATGCCGTCGCGGGGATAGCAGAAGCGGGATGCGGGGATCTCCTCGCGGAAGCTGCCGTGGATGCGCGGGTCGCGCGGATCGGTCACCTGGAGGCCGTAGCGCAGGTAATCGCCGGCGCGGATCGCGGCGTCGGCGTAGCACTGGCGGCCACTGACCTGGAACGCGCCCAGCAGGCACATGATGGCCCGGCCCTGGCTCCAGCTCAGCCCGCGGCAGAGCAGCCCGCTGGTCAGGTGGTGGTTGTAGACGGCGCGGCCGTGATTGGCGTCGTGCGCCGGCTCGCGCGAGACGACCTGCGAGTTGCAGAACCAGTCGGCCGCCAGCAGGGCGCGGCGGCGGCACTCGGTCCGGGAGAGTGATGTGTTGCGGGCCACTTGGGACTCCTTTCGTTAGAGGAACCGGGCCATTGTGCGGGCAGGCGGAACCGGCGTCAAGAAGCCCGGCAAGGGAGAATGACGGCAGAGACGCGGGGGGAATTCAAAATGCAAAATGGGAAATGCAAGATGATCAATGACGAGTGGAATCGTCGCGGCGCATTCAATTGAGCATTTCGCATTTCCCCCTCCCCGGCGCGCCTACAATCCCCGCGTGTTGCGCGGCATCTGAAATCGACAGCCATTACCGACTGGGGTCAACCCATGCAGATCGGCGAAGGTTCCTTCAAGTACGAGTGGATCGACAACTGGGCCCGTATCCCCGCGACGCCCAGCGGGCGGGAGAACGGCCGAACGCACGGCGTCGAGGTCGCCGGCGACGGGCGTGTCGTCGTCTTCAACCAGGCCGACCCGGCGGTGCTCATCTTCTCGCCCGACGGCAAGCTGCTCTCGAGCTGGGGCGACCGCTTCGCCGGGGCCCACGGGCTGACGCTGGTCAACGAGGGGGGAACCGACTACCTCTGGCTGACCGACCAGGGGACCGGCGAGGTCGTCAAGACCACGCTGGACGGCAAGACCGTGCTGAACATCCGGCGGCCGGACCACGCCGTCTACGCGAGCGGGGCCAAGTATTCGCCCACCTGGGTCGCGGTCCACGAGCAGCGCCGCGGCGGCAACGGCGACGTCTGGGTAACCGACGGCTACGGCTCCAGCCATGTCCACCGCTACGACCGCGCGGGCGGCTACCTGGGCACGATCAACGGCGGCGAAGGCCGGGCCGGCCCGTTCAAGTGCCCGCACGCGATCTGGTTCGACGACCGCAACGGAGAGGCCGAGCTGTTCGTGGCCGACCGCGGTAACCGCCGCGTGCAGGTCTACGACCCCGAGGGGCGCTACAAGCGGGTCTTCGGCGCCGACGCCCTGACCAGCCCCTGCGCGTTCGCCAGCCACGACGGGCTGCTGATCGTGCCCGAACTGCGGGCCAGACTGACGATCATCGACCCGGACGAGAAGGTCGTCTGCCGCCTGGGGACCAACGAGGCCGTCTGCGACATCAGGGGCTGGCCCAACCACGAAGCCAAACTGATCCAGCCGGGCCGGTTCAACAGCCCGCACGACGCGGTCGCCGACGCCGACGGCAACATCTACGTCGTCGAGTGGATCATCGGCGGCCGGATCAGCAAACTGGTCAGGCAGTAGCATCTTTGTCTATAATTGGCCGAATGGGCCCGACCCAGACAGCACGCGTTGACGCCACCGCCGCCGATCGGCGGGTGTTCGAGGTGGGCGCGGTGCGCTTCTTTAATACGCGGCCGCTCATTTACGGACTGACGGGGCATCCGCGCGTGCGGCTGTCGCTGGACGTGCCCTCGGCGCTGGGGGCGGGGCTCGCGGACGGGTCGCTGGACGTGACACTGGTCCCGGCGATCGACTACCCGCGGGCCGGCGGGGCGTGGGTCATCGTGCCCGACGGCTGCATCGCCAGCGACGGCGAGACGCTGACCGTCCGCATCTTCAGCCGCGTGCCCATCGAGCGGATCGAGACCCTCGCCCTGGACGCCGACAGCCACACGTCGGTCGCGCTGGCCAGGCTGATCCTGCGGCATCGCTACGACCTGTCGCCGCGGCTGGAAGCGGTGCAGATGCGCGACGTGCTGGCCCGCCCCATCGACGACCGGCCCGACAGCCTGCTGCTGATCGGCGACAAGGTGATCCAGGCCGGCCCCAACCGCGCGGATTCGCCGTGGCCTTACCAGCTCGACCTCGGGGCCGCGTGGCGGACATGGACCGGGCTGCCGTTCGTTTTCGCGGTCTGGGCGGCCCGGCGCGGCAGCAATCTGGGCGACCTGCCGCAACTGCTGGCCGACGCCCGGCAGCAGGGGCTGGCCCATTGCGACCAAATCGCCGCGACCGACGGCCCGGCGCTGGGCTGGCCGATCGACCTGGCCCGCGAATACCTGACGCGGCATCTCCAGTTCGAGCTGACGCCGCGCTACCGCGCGGGCCTGGAGCGGTTCTACGAACTGGCGGCGGCTGACGGCCTGATCGAACGGCCTGTCCCCGTCGAGTTGCACCCCTGGCGGTTCTGCGGGTAGGAGCGGGGGTCAGGGGTCGGGGATCGGGAAGAGGGGCAACGCCCTCTCCTCTGACCCCCGCCCCCCGATCCCTGACCCCTGCCCCCCGACCCCCGGCCCCTGTGTTATCGAGGTTTCTGCCGATGAGTCACGCCCGCATCACTGCCGAACAGGCGCTGGAACTCTACCAGCACGCCTCCATCCACGAGCTGGGGGCGATGGCCCACGCCGTGACGATGGACCGCCACCCCGAGCCGTGGCGGACCTACGTCATCGACCGCAACGTGAACTACTCCAACGTCTGCTCGGCCAACTGCGCGTTCTGCAACTTCTACCGCAAGCCCGGCGAGGCCGGCGGCTACGTGCTCGAGGCCGACACGATCCTGGCCAAACTCCAGGAGTTAGCCGACATCGGCGGCACGCAGGTGCTGCTCCAGGGCGGGCTGCATCCGGAGCTGCCGCTGGCGTGGTACGAGCAGATGCTGCGGACGATCAAGTCGCACTTCCCGCACATACACATCCACGGGTTCAGCCCGCCGGAGATCACGGCCTTCGCGGGGCTGTTCGGCATGACCCATCGCGACGTGCTGGCGCGGCTGGCCGACGCGGGCCTGGACAGCGTACCCGGCGGCGGGGCGGAGATCCTCGTCGACCGCGTCCGCAACCGCATCGGCGTGGGCAAGAACTCGACCGACCAGTGGCTGGACGTGATGCGCCAGGCCCACGGGCTGGGCATGCAGACCAGCGCGACGATGATGTTCGGCAGCATCGAGACCGACGCCGAGCGAATCGAGCACCTCGCCCGGCTGCGCGAACTCCAGGACGAAACCGGCGGGTTCGTCGCGTTCATCTGCTGGACCTTCCAGCACGAGGGCACGCCGCTGGGCCACGTCACGCCGTACGACCCCGAGAAGCACGGCCCGCACGACGGCAGGAAGCTGCGGCTGGCCGACAGCTACGACTACCTGCGGATGCTCGCGACGGCGCGGGCGTTCCTGGACAACTTCGCCAACCTCCAGTCGAGCTGGGTGACGCAGGGGGCCAAGATCGGGCAGCTCTCGCTCTTCTACGGCGCCAACGACATGGGCAGCGTAATGATGGAGGAGAACGTGGTCAGCGCCGCCGGCACGGTCCATCACCTGGACGAGAAGGAAATCCGCCGCCTGATCCGCGACGCCGGCTGGACCCCCCACCAGCGCAACCAGCGCTACGAGCTGATCGAGGAAACCGGCATCGCCGCCCGCGCCGAGGCCGCACCGGCGGCGAAGTGAAGTGCATCTCTACAAATCCATCAACTCAAGACCCGCGGCGCGGATTTCGTCGGCCACCTTGGATTGCAGCTCGCGGAAGAATGCCGGGTCGTAGTGGCGGAAGTCCGACAGGCGGTGCAACGGCCGCAGGCGGGCCCGGCGGGCGACGGCCTGCACCCGGGCCGCGTCGATGCGCGCGGGGTCGATGAACAGCCCGATCGCAGCCGACAGGCTGGCGGCCGAGTCGTCGCAGAGCCGCTCGTAGGCGATCGTCGCCGACCGCGGCCGCGGCGCGCAGAGCACCCAACGCATCATCCAGCGGCGCCAGAAGTCGAGCTTGGCGCGGGCGAAGTCGCGCCATTGGCCGACCGGCTCGTTCCCCTCGCGCACACCCGCAGCCCGCAGCTCGAAGCCGTACCAGGAAACCAGCGCCGGCAGCGGGTGACGGAACTGCACCAGGAACGGCCGACCGTCGTCGGGAACGCCCAGGTCGAAGTCGTGGTCCTTCTGGAGATTCGTTCGCGGGTCCGGGCAGGGACGGCAGCCGCAGCCGCCGGCGAACTCGCAGTAGCCCAGCGCGTCGCCGAAGTAGTCGCGCAGCGTGTCGACCAGCACGTGGTGTCCGCTGCGCGGGAAGGAGACGCCCTGAACGCCGGGAGTCAGGTCCGCGCCGCACCGGCCCCACCCGCGGCCGAGGCCGACGCGGGCCAGTTGCAGGGCCCCGGCGTCACGGCCGGAAAGCAGCAGCTCGACCTCGCCCGGGCGGCCCGGCTCGATCAGCCCGCCCAGCGGCAGCGCGACGTGCCGCCACCGCAGGCCACAGGGCAGTGGAAACTCTCGGCTGCCGCGGGCCGACCGCACGGTGACGGCCGCGTCGATGAGCCCGTCGCCTCCCCCGCCGCGCCAGGTCGTCAGCCGAAGTGCGGAGTCGGCGTCGAACCGCCCGCGCACCCGCAGCACCGCCGGCCAGTCGCGCACCGGGCGCTGCTGCGGCGTGTAGCCGACCACCGGCGGACGCGGCGACAGCGCGAGCGAGCGGTCGATGCTCAGCAGCCGCCGCCTGAACCGGCGCAACGCCAGGGGGACGATCGCCATCCACGCCTCCGCGCGACCCGCGACAGGACGGGCCGGTTGCGATAGACTCTACCGCAAAGCAGCCGGCGGCAACAGCCGCCCGGCCAGGGGTCCATCATGGCCGACGCGACATCGTTTCCATTTCTCACCGTCAGCGGCATTGAGTACCGCTTCCTCACGACGCAGCCAGGGGCTGAGACCAACCATCTCTATCTGGCCGACGCAGCCGAGTCGTTGGCCCGCATCGCGACGGTCGGCCTGGAGCGCCGGGAGCGCGACGGCCACCGCAGCGGGCGGCCGCTGGGCAACCAGGTGCAGTGGCTGGGCGGCCGGGTCGGGGATCGCTGGCGGCTGGAGAACGTCGGAGCGTTCGGCAGCAACGTCACCGCGGGCCAGGCGATCAGCAACGCTTTACGCGACGTGCCGGGCTTGCTCGACCGCGACGCAGCCGTGCACAGCGCGGCCGTCGCCGAGGCGCTAGCGGGGGCCCTGCCCCACAACGGCGGCGGGCCTGCGACGCTGGTGATCGCCCTGGTCGCGCCCAAGACGCAGCTCCCACCGCCTCGTGATCTGCCGGGGGCGCGGGTCCGGCTGATCATCTTCAACGACTGGCAGGACCTGGTGGTCAACCAGTCGCTGCTGGCGCCGGGCAACGGGCTGTTCGGCCAGGGGTGGTGGCGCGAGCTGGCGGGGCGCGGGCCGCTGCCGGGGGCCTACTACGACGTAAGCTTCAACGATCGGCCGTTCAGCCACGGGTTGGGGGTCTGCTCGGGAGCCCAATTGCGGCCGCCGCGCCACGGCAAGCTGCTCAGCCACCCGCCCGTGGACGTGGCCGAGACGATCGCCGCGGCGTTCCTCGACGCCGGCGGGCGCGGCGTCGGGGTCATCGCCCACAGCCAGGGGGCCAACATCGTCATGCACGCCCTGCACCGGCTCAAGTCCAGCCAGCCGCGCCTATAATTGGTCCCGAACCCTATATTCAGGAGCCTGGCCATGCCGCGTCTTGGTTCGACCCTTGCGGCGACAATCACCGTCGGTATTCTCGCGACTTCGCTCGCCCGGGCCGAGGATCGGGCGCCGACCTCCCAGCCGGACGAGCTTGTTCAGACGCTGCGAACGCCCGACGGGGGGATCCAGCCGCGGGCGGCGATGGACGAACGCGGCGTGCTGCACCTGATCTATTTCAAGGGCGACCCGGCGGCCGGCGACATCTTCTACGTCCACACCGAGCCGGGCGGGCGGGAGTTCACAAAGCCGGTGCGCGTCAACAGCCAGGCCGGGGCGGCTGTCGCCGTCGGCAACATCCGCGGCCCGCAGATCGCCCTGGGCAAGGACGCCCGCGTCCACGTCCTGTGGAACGGCTCGGGTCGGGCCCAGCCGCGCGGACCCGCCAACCCCGCCCGCGCCGCCGACGCTCCAGGCAACGGCACGCCGATCCTTTACGCACGCGGCAACGACAAGGGCGACGGCTTCGAACCGCAGCGCTGCCTCAACCGCTTCAGCTACGACATCGACGGCGGTGGCACGGTGGCGGCCGACGGAAAGGGGCGAGTTTTCGCCCTGTGGCACGCGCACGACCCCAAGGGCCCGGAGACCGAGGCCGGGCGACGGGTCTACGTCGCCCGCTCCGACGACGATGGGGCAACCTGGGCCCGCGAGACGCCGGCCATCGCCGAGCAAACAGGGGCGTGCCCATGCTGCGGGCTGGCCGGGCTGGCCGACGACAAGGGCGTGTTCATTCTCTTCCGCGCGGCAACCGAGAAAGTGCATCGCGACATCCACCTGCTTTGGTCGAACGACGGGGGCAGGAGCTTCGCCGACGCGGTGGCCGACCGATGGGAATTGATGAGTTGCCCGATGAGCAGCGAATCGCTGGTCCGCGACGGCAATCGCGTGCTGGCCGCCTGGGAAACGCGCGGGCGCGTGCTGTTTGCGCGGGTGGACCCCGGGACCGGCAAGTTGGGCGAGCCAACGCCCGCGCCGACACTGGGCAAGTGCAAGTACCCGGCGTTGGCGGCGGATTCGGCCGGCCGGATGATCTTCGCGTGGACCGAGGGAATGAGCTGGGCCCGCGGCGGGACGGGCGCGTGGCAGGTGTATGACGCCGAGGGCAAGCCGGTGACCGACGGCGCGGGTCGGGTGAAGGACGTGCCAGCCTGGAGCCTGGTGGCGGTTGTGGCCCGGCCGGGCGGCGGGTTCGTGTTCATCTACTGACGGCGCAGCCGCGGACGAGGAGAATTTCCTCTCGCCCTTCGGGGACAGCCTTTCTAATATTGACGCGCTATTTGACCCGTGGAGTGAAGTTCGTGGTTCAGCGACGTTCGACAGCCTCGGCGGCAGTACTGTGCTCGGCCCTGCTCGCGCTGGCAGCGCTTGGGGGCGGCTGCGGACTGCTGACCGAACGCTCCTACCCGATGGACACCGCGACGGTCGCCCGCATCACCCGGCCGGGCACGGCCGCGATGAACACCCGCCACTGGCTGGACCACGCCAGCGCCGAGCTGATGCCGCTGCTGCCGGCCGGCGACCGCAAGGCGCTGCTGACCGAGCAACTCAGCGGCGTCGGGGCCAAACCCGTGGACCCCTATCGCTTCTTCGGGCGCAACCCGGCGTTCCAATCGTCGATCATCGTCAACTTCAACGGCATCCAGGCGACCTCGCGGGCGTCGGCCGGCGAGTTGACCGAGCAGACCCGCGACGCCGCCTGGCCGGGCTTCGAGGACATCTGGATCCCGATCAACGACCGGCTGTCGCTGTCGGGCCGCCTGGGGCTCTGCCGCAACGCCGACGGGACGGTGCGCGACACGGACTGCCTGATCATCCTGCCCGGGCTGTGGGGCTCCAACGCGACGATCCGCACGCGGGACATCGCCGCGGGGCTGCGGGCACTGGGCCATCACGTCATGGCGCTCGAATTCCGCGGCTACGGGCGGACGTGGAGGCAGTACCCGGACATCGACTACGGCTGGGGCGTGATGGACAGCTACGACCTGATGGCGGTCGACGACTGGCTGACGAGCCGGCCACACATCACCGCGACGGGCCTGATCGGATACTGCTACGGCGCCAACCACGCGCTGCTGGCGGCGTGGTCGGATGCCCGCGGCAACCGCCCGCACGCGGGCGTGACTCCGGAGCTGGAGGCCTGTCTGCCCCGGCTGCCGCAGCGGCGGCGATTCACCGCCGGCATCATGGCCATCAGCCCGGTGCTGGAGTTCGAGAAGTTTCTGAACGAGTTGGACCAGCCGCGGCCGCTGCTGCTCTACCCGACGCTCCACGTCCTGCAATCGCAGGTCAAGGAACAGCAGGAACTGCACCACTTCGAGCATCCTGACGGCCAGCTCCGTCGGCTGATCGTGAACATCGGCTTCGAGTTCCCGGGGTATTTTCCCGCGGGGCTGCGGTTCCTGCGGCTGATCCCCTACGACGGTCAGCCGGCCTGCGACAAGCTGGCCGAGGTCCGCGTGCCGCTGCTGATCGTGCACGCCAGCAACGATCCGCTCTGCGACCCGGCGACGATCCGCACGCTGCTGGATGGGGTGAGCAATCCGAACGTCGCGGCGGTCATGGTGGACGGCGGGGGGCACGTCGGCTTCACGGTCTACGAAGCGCGGTGGTTCTACAGCCTGGTGGTCAACTTCTTCGACCCGACGGTCGGCGCGGCGGCGGTGCAGACGCCGGCCGGGTCGCCGGCGATCGCCGGGCAGCCACAGCCGCAGGCGGCGGAAGAATCCAATCACTGACGGCCAGGCTCAGTGCCCAACGGTCTTGAGGCCGTTGAAATCGCCGAACAGCATGTAGGCCTGGGCGAAGGGCGTCTTGATGCCCAGCGCCGCCTGGCGGATGGCCTCCTGGTCGCTGCCGGTCAGCACGTCGCGAAGGTGATCCAGCGACGCAGTCTCGGCGTCGACCAGCAGTTTCAGCCGAATCGCGCGCTGGGCGTCGAAGCCGAACGGCTCGGGGTCGAAGGTCGTCTCCGTGACGTCGGTCCAGGCCAGCCGCGCCTTGGCCAGGGCGCTGCGGATGGTCACCAGGTCGGCGGGGCTCAGCTTGGTGCGTCCGGGCCGAAGCGTGGCGGCCTTGACGATCGACTCCATCGGCTCGTGAAAGGCGGTCATCGGGTCGAGGTAGTAACCGATGCCGTTGCGCCCGCGCAGGGCCATGAAAGTCTGGCGGACGGATTCCAGGGCGGCATGGGCGTCAGCCGACTTGCCGTCGGACAGCAGCTTGCTCGCGGCGACGATCTGTTTGCCGACGCGGTCGAAGTCGGCGGCCCACTGTGGGTCGTCCGGCTTCAATCCCGCGAAGGCGTTGCCGAACAGGTGCCAGCGGTCGTTCAGCCTGGCCATGGCCCGGTTGGCGTCGGCCTGCCGCTGGGCCGGTGTGTACGCCGGCGAAGGGTTGGACGCCGTGGCCGCCAGCGCCGGGATGTAGGCCCGGTCGAACGCAGCGAACTCCGCGTCGACGGTCGGCGCCTTGTTCTTGCACCCCGGCAGGAGCATCAGAGCCCCGACCAGCCCCGCCGCGCACGCCCCAGCCAGCCGCTTGCGTCCCATGGTAGCCTCCTCTTGCGTCAGCATAGCGATCCGCCGCCGCCGGGTCGAGCCCACGACAGGGCAACTGCCTTGACCGGGTTCGCCGCGCGAGGGTAGACTGAAGCTGAACGCTGAAGTAAACCGGCCGGCACGAGTCGGCTGGACGCGCTGGGACCCGGGCTCGCGATTGCATTGACCTCATTCATCCCTTCCTACCGCGCGACCCGGGAAGGAACCGGCTGACAGGCAGGATGCCGGACGACGGCCCGGACGGGCCGAGCGGCGGATATTTTGTCGGCTGTTCCCCGGCGGGTCAATTTGATAGAATGCGGCTTCGCGCCCGGCCCCCCTTGGCGCCCCGCTGGAAGCGCCGCCGACGCGACCCGGAACCATTCACTCGGCCGATGGCAGCGAGGTTCGGATGCCCAAGCAGAGAAAGAAGCTCGGAGAATTGCTGGTGGAGTGGGGGGTCGTCCGCCCCAACGATCTGAGCGACGCCCTGGATTACGCCAAGGCCAACTCGAAACGCATCGGACAGGCCCTGGTCGAACTCGGACACGCGACCGAGGACCATGTCGCCAAGGCGCTGGCGGCCCAGTTCGATATGGAGTATGTGGACCTGGAGGCCGGCCTGATCACGCCCGGGGCGATGGAACTGCTGCCCGAGGAACTGGTTCGACGCCACAACGTGCTGCCGCTGACGCAGGCCGACGGGCGTCTGAAGGTCATCATCTCCGACCCGCTGGACCTCGAGACGCTGGACGTGCTGCGGTTCCGCACGAACCTGGAAGTCGAGACGCTGATCGCGTCGCGCGAGAAGATCCGCAAGTTCATCGACCAGTACCTCGCTCCCGGCGGGCTGAGCATCGACAAGACCGTCCAGGAGATGCGCAACGAGCCGGGCGTCGAGACCGGACTGGATGCCGAGGACGAGGACGTCGATTCCGACTCAGCCCCGATCATCCGCCTGCTCAACCTGATCATCAGCGAGGCCGTCCGCACGCGGGCATCGGACGTGCACATCGAGCCGATGGCCGACCGCGTGCGCGTGCGCTACCGCATCGACGGCGTCTGCGTGGAGCGCGACCAGATTCCCAAGCGGATGCAGGGCCCGGTGACCGCGCGACTGAAGATCATGAGCGGGATGAAGATCGAGGAGAAGCGCGTCCCGCAGGACGGCCGCATCAAGCTGAACGTCGCCGGCGAGGCGATCGACTTCCGCGTCTCGGCGCTGCCGGGCTACCACGGCGAGAGCATCGTGCTGCGAATTCTGCGCCCCGACTCGGTGAAGATCGGCATCAAGAACCTGGGCTTCGAGGACGACGACTACCAGCGGTTCAGCCAGATCATCAAGCGTCCCAACGGCATTTTCCTGGTGACCGGTCCGACCGGCTCGGGCAAGACGACGACGCTCTACGGCGCACTCCAGGAGCTGAACCGTCCCGACCGCAAGATCATCACGGCTGAGGACCCGGTGGAATACAACTTCGCCGGGATCAACCAGTGCCAGGTGCGCGAGGGCATCGGGCTGAGCTTCGCCCGCATCCTGCGGGCCATGCTGCGGCAGGCGCCCAACATCATCCTCGTCGGCGAGATCCGCGACCTGGAGGTGGCCGAGGTGGCCATCCAGGCGGCCCTGACGGGGCACCTGGTCTTCTCGACGCTGCACACCAACGACGCGCCGTCGGCGATCACCCGTCTGATCGACATGGGCGTCAAGCCGTTCCTGGTCGCCAGCTCGATCCAGGCGATCATGGCCCAGCGGTTGATCCGCGTGCTCTGCCCCGAGTGCAAGGCGCCCGACACAACGCCCGACCGCTTCAAGCTGCGGGTGCTGGGTTTCGACCCCAAGCAGGTCCAGGGCAAGACGTTCTACAAGGCCGTCGGGTGCCCCAAGTGCAACAACACCGGATACCGCGGGCGGCTGGGCATCTTCGAGATGATGGTGATGAACAACCAGATCCGCGAACTGGCCTTCCGCCGGGCCCCGACCAACGAGGTGCGCGCCGCCGCCATCGCCAGCGGCATGCGCAACCTGCTGGCCGACGGGCGGCTGAAGATCCTCAACGGCACCACGACCCTGGACGAGGTGTCGCGCATGACCCAGGCCGAGGGCCTGGTCGCGGCGGCTGAGCCGGAAGCGGCGACCGAGCCGGAGACTGCGGTGTAACGACGAGATGCCGAAGGCCGAATGTCGAACGCAAAGGCATTCCGGGACGCCCTTCGCATTCGACATTCGACACGCGTCACTTGACATAGAACAAAGGGCCCGATCCATGGCCGAGCTTCATATCGATCGACTGCTGGAGACCTGCATCAAGCGCGGAGCGTCGGACCTGCACCTTCACGTGGGGCTGCCGCCCTGCCTGCGGCTGCACGGACGCCTGCGGCAACTGGAGACCAAGGTCCTGGAGCCCGACGACACGGTCGCGCTGATGAAGGCGATCACCCCCGACCGCAACCAGCAGGAGGTCCAGGAGGAAGGCGGCACGGACTTCGGCTTCTCCTTCGGCGACGCCGGACGGTTCCGCGTTTCGGTGTTCCGGCAGAAGGGCCACATCTCGATGGCCCTGCGCCTGATTCCCAGCAAGCTGTTCTCGATCGACGAGATCGGCCTGCCGGGCATCGTGCCGGTCCTGCTGCGGCGTCCGCGCGGGCTGTTCCTGGTGACCGGTCCGACCGGCTCGGGCAAGACGACCACGCTGGCGACGATGGTGGACTACGTCAACACGAACTTCGACCGGCATATCATCACCATTGAGGACCCGATCGAGTTCTATCACTCCCACAAGAAGTCGATGGTGACCCAGCGCGAGGTTGGCCAGGACGTGCCCAGCTTCTCCGAGGCCCTCCGTCGCGTGCTCCGCATGGACCCCGACGTGATCATGGTCGGCGAGTTGCGCGACCTGGAGACCATCGAGGCCGCCCTGACGGCCGCCGAGACCGGCCACCTGGTCTTCGGCACGCTGCACACCACCGGCTGCCAGGGCACGGTAAACCGCATCATCGACGTGTTCCCCGTCGACCAGCAGGAGCAGATCCGCACGCAGCTTTCGGTCTCGCTGATCGCCGTGCTCAGCCAGCAGCTCTGCCGGCGGATCGACAAGCCGGGCATGGTGGCGGCCTACGAGTTCATGGCCGTCACGGCCGCCATCGCCAACCTGGTCCGCGAGAACAAGACGTTCCGCATCGACAGCGCGATCCAGGTCGGCAAGAAATACGGCATGCAACTGCTGGACGAACACCTGTGGAACCTTTTCGTCGCCAACCGCATCGGGCGCGACGAACTGATGGACAAGGCCCGCCGACCGGCTGAGCTTCAGCAGAAGCTGGACGAGGCGTTCCCCGGCCAGCAGCAGGGTCCGACGCTGCCGATGGCCGACGCCGAGGGCGGCGACGGCGAAGGCAACAACTGAGCCGTGGCGCCGATCGCTGATGGTTGCCTTTTGTCGCGGGCAGGACAAAGTCGTACTATTTCTCGGGACCGGCGCGGCGTGCGGTCCCAGGCGGGCAGGACATGACACGAGCGGCATCCAACGCAGGCGAGAAGTCGGACCGCTATCGCGGGCGCCCGATCGGGCGCGTGCTCTTCAAGATGGGCAAGCTCTCCAAGGAGCAGCTCGAAGAGGCGATGGCGATCCAGAAGCAGAAGCGCGGCCCGCTGGGGCAGATCCTCATCGACCTGGGCTACCTGACCGACCAGGACCTGGTGCTGGCGATGGCCGCCCAGGCCGGCATGGAGATCAGTCAGACCGATCGCATCGAACCGACCCCCGAAGTGATCGAGAAGATTCCCGCCCAGATGGCCAACACCTACAAGGTGGTCCCGATGGACTACCAGGCCGAGGGCAACCTGCTGACGGTGGCCATCGCCAGCCCGGACAATTTCCGCGCCACCGACGACCTCAAGACGCTGATGGGCTACAACGTCAAGGCCGTCGTCGTCCGCCCGGAGGTGATCGACAAGGCCCTGGCGGCCTACTACAGCGAGGGCGGCGAGTCGATCCAGGACGTGCTGGACGAGATGAGCGGCGACGAGATGCTCACCGAGATCGCCGACCGCGGCGAATCGATCGACCTGGCGACGCTGCGCGACCTGGTCGAAAGCTCGCCGGTCAAGAAGCTGCTCAACCTCGTGCTGCTCCAGGCGATCCGCGACAAGGCATCGGATATCCACTTCGAGCCGTTCGAGAACGAATTCAAGATGCGCTACCGCATCGACGGCGTGCTCTACGAGATGGTCCCCCCGCCGCGGCACATCGCGGTGGCCATCGCCAGCCGAATCAAGGTCATGGCCCAGCTCGACATCGCCGAGCGGCGCATGCCCCAGGACGGACGCATCGAGCTGATGGTGAACGGCCACCCCGTCGACCTCCGCGTCAGCGTGCTGCCTACCCTGTTCGGCGAGAGCGTCGTGATGCGCGTCCTGGATCGCTCGCAAGTGGCCCTGGACCTGGACAAGCTGGGCCTGCGGTCCGACGACCTGACGCAGATCCACCAGCTCATCGACAAGCCCAACGGCATCATCATCGTCACCGGGCCCACCGGCTCGGGCAAGACGACCACGCTCTATTCCGCGCTGCGCGAACAGAACAGCCCGGAGGTCAAGATCATCACCACCGAGGACCCCGTCGAATACGACATCGACGGGCTGATCCAGGTGCAGATCAACACCGAGATCGGGCTGACCTTCGCCGCCTGCCTCCGCTCGATCCTGCGGCAGGACCCCGACATCATCCTGGTCGGCGAGATCCGCGACCTGGAGACCGCGCAGATCGCGGTGCAGGCGTCGCTGACCGGACACCTGGTCTTCACCACGCTGCACACCAACGACGCCCCGACCGCGATCGCCCGGCTGACCGACCTGGGGCTGGAGCCCTTCCTGATCACGGCCACGCTGGAAGCCATCGTCGCCCAGCGGCTGGTCCGCAAGATCTGCGAGCGATGCAAGAAGGAGTTCGTGCCCACCGAAGACATGCTGATGGAACTGGCCCTGACGCCCCAAGACGTCGCCGAGCGCACGCTGTACTACGGCGAGGGCTGCGACGCCTGCAATAACACCGGGTACCGCGGCCGCCAGGCAATCTTCGAGATCATGGTCCTGGACGACCACCTGCGCGACCTGATCATGAAGAATGCCTCGACCAACGTGCTGCGGGCCGAGGCCCGCAAACGCGGCATGCGGACGCTGCGTCAGAGCGGCCTGTTGGCCCTCTACGATGGCATCACGACGATCGAGGAAATCGTCCGCGAGACGATTGTGGAAGAAGACTAGGAGAAGAATCAACACGAAGGACCACGAAGGGAAGAGAAGGGACACGAAGGGTCGTTTGAGTTGGGGACTCTGAGCCCCGGACTTCGAGAATCAAAGTCTTCTTCGTGGTCCTTTGTGTTGAACCGCCTTCGTGAGGCTTCGTGTTGAAACCGCTTTCGCCAACGAGGTGACACATGCCCGTTTTCCGATTCGAAGCCATGGACGCCGGCGGCAAGGCCGTCAAGAGCGAAGTCGAGGCCTCCACCGGCGAAGAAGCCATCACCAAGATCCGCGGCATGGGGCTCTACCCCACCAAGGTGACTGAGAAGGGCGGCCGAAAGGGCGGCAAGACCGTCAAGGGCGACGCCCCGGCGGCCCGCAGCCGCACCGCCCGCAGCGTCGGAAAGGTCAAGAGCAAGCAGCTCACGCAGTTCACCCGCCAGCTCGCGACGCTCCAGGACGCAGGCCTGCCCATCCTCCGCTCGCTGCGCATCCTGGAAACCCAGCAGAAGCCGGGCCCGCTGCGCATCGGCATCCGCCTGGTGGCCGACGACGTCGAAGGCGGCGCGACGCTGAGCGAGGCGATGAGCAAGCATCCCAAGGCCTTCAACCGGCTGTACTGCAACATGGTGCAGGCCGGCGAGGCCGGCGGCGTGCTGGACCTGATCCTCAACCGCCTGGCCGACTTCATGGAGCGGTCGCAGGCCCTGAAGCGCAAGGTCATCGGCGCCATGATCTACCCCGTGGTGGTCATCCTCTTCGCCATCCTGATCATCACCGGCATCATGGTCTTCGTCATTCCCAAGTTCGAGAAGATCTTCACCGAGTTCAACACCCAGCTCCCCGGCGTGACGCTGATGCTGCTGGGCATGAGCAAATGGTTCGCCAACTACGGCTGGGCGGTGGTGCTGGCATCGCCGGTGGTCATCTGGCTGGCGCTATGGGCCGCCAAGCAGTCCGACGAGGGCCGCTTCTGGGTGGACACGCTCAAGCTGAAGGTCCCACTGTTCGGGGTGATCGTGAACAAGACGGTCATCGCACGCTTCACGCGCACGCTGGGCACGCTCATCCACGCCGGCGTACCGATCCTGGAGGCCATCAACATCACCCGCGAGACCACCGGCAACGAAGTGTTCAGCCGGGCGCTGGCCAAGGTGCATGACGGCATCCGCGAGGGCGAGAGCTTCGCCGGCCCGCTCAAGGCCACCAAGGTCGTCGACTCGCTGGTGGTCAACATGATCGACGTGGGCGAGGAGACCGGCGACCTGGACAAGATGCTGGGCAAGGTGGCCGACAGCTACGAGGACGAGGTCGAGACGATGATCAGCTCGCTGGTCAGCCTGCTCGAACCGCTGCTGGTCGTGGTGCTCGGCGGCGCGGTGGGCTTCATCGTCGTGGCCCTGTTCACCCCGCTGGTGGCCCTTATCAAGAGCGTGACCGGCGGCGCCGGGTGATCCGGCCCCGCCCGGCCGGTGTAATGGCCAAGCGTCTATTGAATCACGCGTAAGAAGGATTCACCACAGAGGCACAGAGACACCGAGAGGACGAAACTGAGAGCATGAAGAATCAGAACGACATCCTTTCTCTTCCTGATTTCTCTGTGCCTCGGCGTCTCTGTGGTGAATGATTTCTTCTGCGGGCTTCAATAACCGCGACCGCAAACCGGCCAGCCGCTGCCCCGACCTTGCGGTATAATTGTAGTAGGAGAGTGTGCCATGAAGTCACGCAAGAGCGGGTTCACGCTTATCGAGTTGCTGGTGGTCATCAGCATCCTGGTGCTGCTGCTCTCGCTGCTGATGCCCGCGATCCTCAAGGCCCGCGAGACGGTCCTGGCCCTGCTGACCCAGGGACAGATCAAGAAGCTTTCGGACGCCTGTGAGCAGTATCACACGATCTTCGAGTTCTACCCCGGCGTCGTCCACGACCCGCCGGACGCCACACCGAACACCAGCCCCAGCAAGCTCAGCGGCACGCAGAGCCTGCGGCTCAGTCTGGCTGGCTGCTCCAGGAGCGGCACGACCCTGACGCGCGAGTACCAGGGCCCGGCCGAGAACATGGACAGCTACAGTTCCTCCAGCGTGCGGAAGTACGACGTCTACACGGGGGACAAGAAGGAACTGCTGAAGTATACGCACGGCGGGAACGGCTACAGCGACAACATCGAGGTCTACGAGGACTGGCGTATGGCCCCGCCCAGACCCATCCTCTACTTCCGCGCCCTGCACACCTATGAGACCACCGCGCTCTACGAGTCAGACGACAACGCGGTCTACTACGACGCGTCGCACAATGAGGACGATTCCCACTTCACGAGCTACTGGACGACCGCGCGAGTCAAGGCCACGCTGGGTTACATCCTGGTTTCGGCCGGACCGGACCGGGTTTACTTTACGTCGGACGACATCACCAACCTGGGCAAGTGAGCGTGACCGGCCCGGGCGGGGAGCGTCCGCGACGACAGGAGTCAGGAACATGAACGGCTATCCCGGACCCATTCGCGTGCGGCGACCGTTCGGCGGGTTCACGCTGATCGAACTGCTGACCGTCATGTTCATCATCGCGATCCTGGCCGGCCTGCTGATACCGGCCCTGGCCCGCTATCGCCAGCAGGCGTCGGTCCAGCAGGCGCGGCGGTCGATCGAGACCCTCAAGGGCGGCGTGGAGGCGTATCGCAGCACGTTCCAGTCCTATCCGCCCAGCGAGCCGGACGCCGTCGATTCCCGCAGCGGCAACACCGTGGCCGCCGGCTTCTACGGCTCCTCGGCCCTTCGCATCTACATGATCGGCCACGTCGAAGGCGACAGCTACCGCATCGTCAGCGACCGCGGGCAGTGGAACGGCAGCGGCTGGCAGAACAACAAAGGCTGGGGCCCGTTCGTCAAGGGCATCCCGCTCAACGGCGCCAGCCTCCAGAAGGTGAACAACCGCGGCTGGGCCGGCACCAGCGGCGTTTTCGTGGACACATGGGGCAACGCATTCGAATACTTCCTGGCCTTCCGCAACCGCGGCAACCGCACCTGCGACATCTTCCCCCGGGCCTGCGACAGCGCCCTGCCCTCGGGCCTGCCGGGCGTCGGCAGCTCGTCCAGCTATGACTTCACCGGCGAGAACGGCGGGGTCGTCGGCGGCTACGGCATCCGCATCCCGGTCATGCGCTGGGACGACTGGTGGAGCAGCAACGGCAAGATCAAGAACACCTCCGACCTCAGCGCCGCGGAGAACTACGACACGGGCAACTCCTGGGCCGCCCACTCCACGCCGGTCAACGCCAGCACGTTCCTGATCGTCTCCCGCGGACCGGACGGCAACTTCGGCGGCAACGACGACGTCGGCAACTGGTGAGAACCTGATGATGCGCACCGCTCAATCCCGACCCCGGCCTGCCCGCGCCTTCACGCTCCTGGAGCTGCTGGTGGTCATCGCCATCATGGCCCTGCTGGTCGCCCTGACCGTCGGCGCGTCCAAGGAAATCATAAAGATGGCCAACGAGAAGCGCACCAAGACCATGCTCAACTCCGTGCGCAACTCCATGGTCGAATACAAGAGCGTCTGGAACGCCTGGCCGCAGGCCTCCGACACCGGCGGCCTGGTCAGCCTGCTCCGCTCGGTCGACCAGGGGCCCAGCATCGACTCGGTCCTGTCAGCCACCAACTCATGGAACGGCAGCGCCATCGTCGACGCCTGGGGCCACACCGTCACCTACTACTACAACAGCGGGCCCAGCGAACTCCAGACCCACTACAACGAGCAGGGCCAGACCCCCCTGCTGGCCTCCCCGGGGCCTGACGGCGCCTGGGGCGGCGGCGACGACATCATCGTCCCCTGACCCGGCCCGCCGCCGGCGCAATCCGCCGCATCCGCAGCCGCAACGTCGGGGTTGACGCCCGCCTCATCCTCATGTTCTACTGGCCCAGCAAGCCCGCCGGCCCGATCCGGCGGCATTGGAAGGTCTGCCCATGAAACTGCCTATTCTGTTGGCTGCGGCCCTGCTCGCGTCGGCTGCCCTGGCGGCCCTGGTCGCCGGATGCGGGTCGGACAAGAAGCCCCCCGATGCCACCGGCCCGCGGGTCGACCTCACCCTCGACCGCTTCGCCAAGGTCCGCTCCCTGCTGGACACCTACCACGCGCGATACGGCAAGTGGCCCGACGGGCCGACCAGCTACGAGGTAGCCGACCAGCTCAAGGCCACCGGGCTGCTGACCCCGCAACTCAAGGCCGATCTGGTCAACGACGCCGGCCAGATCGTTGACGGCTGGGACATGGAGATCGGCTATTACACCGGCGGCTCGCTCGCCCATCCCAACCTGAAGAAGCACTACGAGAGCCTGGCTGAGCAGGTCCCGATGCTCGTGTCGGCCGGCCCGGACCGCAAGTTCGGAACCGACGACGACCTGTTCGATCCGAAGTAACCTGCGAAAGACCCGCCATGAGCCGACCGGCCCGCACATTCCGGCGTCCGCCTGCCTCGCAGCCTGCGTGGACAACCGCCAATAATGGGGGTGCCAGACGGGCCGCCGCCCGGGCCTTCACACTGATCGAACTGCTGATCCTGGCGGCGGTTCTGGCCATGGTGGTCGCCCTGCTGACCGAATCGGCTGACTACATCCGCACGCAGGGCTGCCGGATGTTCACCGAGTCGGTGCTGGCCCGCGTGGATACGGCGCTTCAGCAGTATCACGCGACCTGCGGCGTCTGGCCCCCCGACCGGTTCGCCGACTGCGGGGTCAAGCCGTCGGCGACCCACGAGCCGCGGACCGAAGGCATCGAGTGCATGGTCCTGGCAATGGGGCGGCTGGAGTTCGTGAACGAGGAGGAATACCGTCGGGCCCGGGGCAATCTGGACGCCGACGTGAACGAGCCGGACGGCCGGCCGCTCTACGAACTGCTTGACGGGTGGGGCCGCCCCCTGCTCTACTATCAGGGATACGGTCGCCCGCCGGGCATGGACCTGGAGGTCGTGCTGGGCGAACCGGCTCCTCCGCCGGACCTGGAAAAGATGGACCCCCGGCAGCGGGAAAAGGCCCGTGAGCAGCAGGAGAAGATACAGGAGCAGCGGTCGCGGTTCGCGGCCATGCCCCTCGCGGAGCAGGAGCGGCTGAGGCAGATCGGACGGGAGTTGGACCGGATGCCCCCGCCCCGACGCCAGCGGATCGCCTTCCTCCAGAGGCGATGGAAGGAACAGAAGCATTGGCCGCTCGTCGACTCGGCCGGTGCGGATGGACTGTTTGACACGGCCGACGATTGCCGGCAGGCCCGGGGCCAGGCGGAAGGGCGCCCGGAACCCGAATCGGCCCCGGCGAGCCGGCCGTCGGCTGACGATCAAGGAGACGCCCCATGAACGGCATCCAGCCTCCCCGACGGTCCGCGACGCGCCGATCGGCGGGCTTCTCGATGATCGAGATCCTGCTGGCGACGATGATCCTGACCGTCGGATTCATGATGCTGCTGCCGGCGTTCATGATCGGCCTGTCGCAGAGCCGCCGCACACTGGACACCTCGATGGTCATGCACGTGGGCCAGAACGCCAGCGCCCTGTGCGACGCGATGCTGGACACGGCCAAGGTGGGCGGCTCGCCCAACGACCCGAACTTTACCGACGCCAACATCACCACCGCGATCCACACCTACGCCTTCGGCAGCAACGGCAAGCAACTCGGCAACGACGCGACGATCCGCATCTACGGCGACTCGGCCCGCAGCCGCTATTACTGGTGCATGCTCTATCGCTTCCCCAACGCCAACCGCTCGCTGGCCGAGCTGTGGATCATGGTCTGCAAGCGCGACGAAGCCAGCAAGGACGACGCGATGATCGGCGTGCAGGAACCGGTGTCGATTTCCGTCAGCGCGTCGGCTGGGGCGACCAGCATCAACGCCGGCTCCAACGCCGCGTTCCTCGAGACCGGCTCGGGCGTGGTGACCGACACCGGCGAGGTGCTGCGGATCGCCGGCCGAAACGGCAACGACATCTTCCTCGCCAGCAAGGTCGAGAGGTCCTTCTCCAGCGTCTGGATCGTCAAGTACCCGGGCGCCTCCGAAGCCAACGCCTGCATCGGCGTCTTCCACACTTTCAAAGGTTCCTGACCGCGATCGCCTCGATCTCGATCCGGGCGCCCAGCGGCAGGGCGACGCCCACCGTGCTGCGCGCCGGCGGCGCCGATCCGAAATACTTCGCATAGACCTCGTTGACCGTCTTGCCGTCGGCCAGGTCGGCCAGGAAGACCGTCGTCTTGACCACCTGCTCCAGTCCCAGCCCGGCGCCGGCCAGAACGGCCTTGAGGTTCTCCAGCGCCCGCGTCGCCTGCACGCGGATGTCGCCCTCGACCATCCTGCCGGTGGCCGGGTCCAGGGGAATCTGCCCGGCGGTGAAGACCAGGCCCCCGGCCGCGATGGCCTGCGAGTAGGCCCCGATGGGGGCGGGGGCGGCCGACGTGGAGATCACCTGACGATCCATAAGTCATTCTCCATAAATATGTTATAGTTCAAGACCCCGCGACATTCGGGGTCGTTCCCAGGGGGAAAAGAGAAATGCAAAGTGCAGAATGATAAATGCTCAATGAGCAGGGGCTCGATCCGATTGACCATTTTGCACTCTGCATTTCCCGCCCCCGGCATTTCTGCCTTGTCACGTGGCCCATTATTGACTACACTGTGGAGCTTTGCAATCCAGTGCAGTTGCCTGGATGTCACGATCATTCGAGGAATCAGCGATGCCACGTGTCTGTTACTTCACCGGCAAGAAGACCCGCAGCGGACGCAAGATCACCCGTCGCGGCAAGCCCAAGTATCTCGGCGGCGTCGGCGTCAAGACGACCGGCATCACCAAGCGGAAGTTCAAGCCCAACCTGCAGAAGGTCCGGGCCGTCATCGACGGGCGCGTCGTCCGGGTGAAGGTGTCGGCGAAGGCCATCCGCAACGGCCTGATCGTCAAGCCGGTCAAACGCGACTGGCAGCCCCCGCAGGAAGAGGTCACCGAGACCGCGACGCAGGAATAGCCTCGGTCGCCATCACGAAGCGAACGCACAACGAGGCGGCCGACCGCCTCGTTTTTTCTTGTGTCGAGGGGACGCGCATGTCCGAAACCCTCAGCGACGAGCAGGTCCGCCACGTCGGCAAGCTGGCCCGGATCAGGCTGAGCGACGACGAAGTCGCCGCCTTCAGCCGACAACTCACCGACATCCTCACCTACGTCGATCAGCTCGGCGAGCTGAACCTCGACGGCGTCCAGCCGCTGGCCCACGCCCTGGACGTGCACAACGTGCTGGCCGACGACGTGCCGGCCGACTCCCTGTCCAACGAACTGGCGTTGCGCGAGGCCCCGGCCAAGGCCGAGGGCTTCTTCCTCGTCCCGCGCGTCCTCGGCGAGGACTCGGGGGCGTGAAGAAGTGCCGACCGCTATGTGCTGACTGTTGACTGCTAAAGTCTAGAGCCTAACATCCGGAACATCAGGAGGGGACGTCGATGCGACAACGATCAAGAACCTGTCGGAACTGTGGTGCTGAGATTCGCAGAGGCGATTCGATTGCCCGTGTGGGCCCAGGAACATGGTACCCGGATACGCCATCGGGATTCCATATTACCCCGTCGTTTCCAAATGTAACTGCGTGTTACTGCTCTGAATGTTTTTCCTCCGCGATCCCTACAAGATATCCCCCTTACCGTTGTAAGAAATGCCAAGAACTCATCCAGGCCGCGACAGAAATCATATATCTCGATGTAGGCACTGAGACCTCCACGACCGAACCCGAGAAACGCCAGTGCAAGGCTGTTTGGCATAAGACATGCTACGAAGGGGATAACAATGCGGAACACAATGTGTTAGGCCTCAGGTAAGTTTCATTCGACATTCGACCCTTGAAACTGGGACTCATCTATGAGTGACCTTACTTACCTGACCGCTCTCCAGCTCCGCGACGCCATCGCCGCGGGCGAGGCGTCCGCCGAGCAGGCGGCCTGCGCTCACCTCGACCGCATCGGCCGCCTGAACCCGACGCTCGGCGCGTTCCTGGACGTGTGGGAGGCCCCGGCGATCGCCCAGGCCCGGGCGATCGACGCCAGACGGGCCGCCGGCCGGCCGATCGGCCCGCTGGGCGGCGTGCCGGTCGCCCTCAAGGACAACCTCTGCACCCGCCACGGGGCGACGACCTGCGGCTCGAAGATGCTCGCGGACTTCCACGCCCCCTACGACGCCCATGTGGTCGAGCGGATCGCCGCGGCTGACGGCGTGATCCTGGGCAAGACCAACATGGACGAGTTCGCGATGGGCAGCTCGACCGAGCACTCGGCGGTCGGCCGAACGGTCAACCCCTGGGCCACTCACTGCGTGCCGGGCGGCAGCAGCGGCGGGTCGGCCGTCGCGGTCGCGGCCCGCCTGGCGCCGGTCGCGCTGGGCAGCGACACCGGCGGGTCGATCCGCCAGCCGGGCAGCTTCTGCGGCGTGGTCGCGCTCAAGCCGACCTACGGCCGCGTGTCGCGATACGGGTTAGTAGCGTTCGCCAGCAGCCTGGACCAGATCGGCCCGTTCGGCCGAACCGTCGCCGACGCCGCCTGGCTGCTGCGGGCGGTCGCCGGGCGCGACCCGCGCGACTCGACCAGCGTCGACGCCCCCGTGCCCGACTACCTGGCGACGCTCGATCAGCCGATCGAGGGGCTGCGCGTCGGCATCGTCCGCGAGTTCTTCGGCGAGGGGCTGGACAGCCAGGTGAAATCCGCCGTCGATGTCGCACTGTCGGCGCTGCAAGGCCGCGGCGCCAAGCTCGTCGAGGTCTCCCTGCCGCACGCGACGCGTTACGCGATCGCCGCCTACTACATCGTCGCGACCGCGGAGGCGTCGAGCAACCTGGCCCGCTACGACGGCGTTCACTACGGCCACCGCGCCGCCTCGCCGGCCGACTGCCTGGACGTCTACCTCTCCAGCCGGGCCGAGGCCCTGGGCGAGGAGGTCAAGCGCCGCATCATGCTGGGGACCTACGCCCTGTCGTCGGGTTACTACGACGCCTACTACCTGCGGGCGCTGAAGGTCCGCCGCCTGATCCGCAACGATTTCGACGCCGCGTTCAAGCAGGTCGACGTGGTGGCTGGGCCCACGTCGCCGACGACGGCCTTCGCCCTGGGCGCCCGCAGCGACGACCCGCTGGCGATGTACCTCTGCGACGTCTACACGACCGCATGCAACCTGGCTGGCCTGCCGGGGATCAACGTCCCCTGCGGCTTCGACGACGCGGGCAAGCCGATCGGCCTGCAGATGATGGCCCAGGCGTTCGAGGAGGAAAAGCTCCTCCGCGCCGCCCGGATGTACGAGCAGACCGCCGACTGGTCCGCCCGTGCCCCGGCACTGTGAGCAAGAGAAGAGAAGAGAAGAATACCGCCAAGAGCGCCAAGTCGAAGACGCCAAGGGCGCCAAGAAGAACAGGAAGACACGGAAGACGGGAAAGACGAATCGGAAAGATAAAGAAAGAGAAACTGATTTCGAACTCTCGTCTTCCCCTTGGCGATCTTGGCGTCCCCCCTTGGCGACTTGGCGGTTCCCCCGGTGAACAGATGGAAGACCGGTCGCGACAGGATGTGCTGGCCCAGGTGGCGCGGAGCGAACTGGTGGCCGCCGAGGCCGTCGCCGCCAGCCGAATCCTCGACTGCGGCGTCGCTCTCTACAACGAGGCCTGGCCGCGGCTGCCAGAGATCAACCAGGTCCGCGAAGTCGCCCTGGAGGGCAAGGTCTCCATCCCACCGCAGCAGGCGTGGGACGAGGTGACGGCCTTCTACGCCGAGCGTAAGCTGACGCCGCTGCGCTGGAGCGCGTCGGTGCGGCTGACGGGCCGCGGGCTGGGCGAATTCCTGGCCGGGCACGGCTACGAGCGGCGGACGCAGGTCGCGATGGTCCGCCCGTCGGGCGTGCTGACGCCGGACTGGCAGCCGGTCGAGATGCAGGTGCTGCCGGCGCGGGCCGCCCCGCGCGGCTACGCCGAGCTGTCGGCTGAGCGGTTCGCCGACGATCCGCACGGCGATGCCCGGGCCGCCGTCGCCCGGGCCCGCGTCAACGACACGCGGCTGACCATGCTGGTCGCGCGGATCGACGAACAGGCGGCCGCCTGCTGCGGCGTGCTCAGCCTGGGCGACGTTGGCCGAGTTCGCGGGCTCTACGTGGCCCGCGCGTTCGCCGACCGGGCCGACCCGATCGCCCTGACGCTGATCGGCAAGATCATTGAGCTGGGCTACCGCTACCAGTTCGCGACCTTCTGCTGCCTGCTGGAGGAGAGCGACGCCGTCGGCCAATCGCTCTACCGCCGCTGCGGCTTCGAGCCGGTCGGCGAACTGGTGTATCACGAGAAGACCTGACGAAAGTGCGGAATGAGGAATGCGGAGTGCGGAATCGGAAAGCATCCGTGACGCGTTCCTCTTCATTCCGCATTCCGAACTCCGTGTTCCGCATTAGACTGGACCGCAAGCGATGACTGACGCCGCAACGCAATCGGCCGCCCTGGACGTCCGCCTCGTGGTCGGGCTGGAGATTCACGTCCAGCTCGCGACGGCCACCAAGATGTTCTGCCGCTGCAAGCTGGAGTTCGGCGCCCCGCCGAACACGCGCGTCTGCCCGGTCTGCCTGGGCATGCCCGGCTCGCTGCCGGTGATGAACCGCCGGGCGTTCGAGCTGGCGGTCCGCACCGCGATGGCCCTGGACTGCACCGTCGCCCGGTTCACCAAGTGGGACCGCAAGAGCTACTACTACCCCGACCTGCCCAAGAACTACCAGATTTCGCAGTACGACCTGCCGCTCGGGTCGGCCGGCCGCCTGACGATCCCGTCGGCTGACGGCACGAAGGACATTCGCGTCCGCCGGGCCCACCTGGAGGAGGATGCCGGCAAGCTGCTGCACGAGGGCGCGGGGGCGACCTCGCAGGTGGACCTCAACCGCACCGGCACGCCGCTGCTGGAGATCGTCACCGAGCCGGACCTGTCCAGCCCGCAGGAGGTCGGCGACTTCGGCCGCGAGCTGCGCCGCCTCGTCCGCCACCTCGGCGTCAGCGAAGCCAATATGCAGATGGGCCAGATGCGGCTGGAGCCGAACATCAACCTGGTCATCCGCAAGGACGGCGCCGAATACCGCACGCCCATCGTCGAGTGCAAGAACCTCAACAGCTTCCGGCACGTCGAGGCCGCCGTCGAATACGAAGCCAAGCGGCAACTGGCCGAATGGCAGAAGACGGGCGTGACCATCGAAACCGGCAGCAAGTCCACCCGCGGCTGGGACCCCGACCGCGGCGTGACCTTCCTCCAGCGCGAGAAGGAGGAGGCCCACGACTACCGATACTTCCCCGACCCCGACCTGGCCCCGGTGGTGATGGACGACGCCTGGCTGGCCGACATCCGCGCGACCGTCTGCGAGCGGCCGATCGCCCGGCGGGCCCGCTACGTCGCCGAACTGGGCCTGGACGCCGCCGACGCCGACCAGATCGTCGAGGAGCGGGCCAACGCCGATCTGTTCGAGGCCGCTGCCACCGCCCTGCCCGGCGGCAAGGGCGCCCGGCGGCTGGCCAAGCTGCTGCTGAGCGAGGGCAACAAGCGTGCGAACGAGCGCGGCGGCCTGCTGGCCGACTTGCCCATCGCCGCGGGCCGATGGGCCGAGGTGGTCGCGCTGCTGGAGGGGTCGAAGATTTCCGCGACGGCCGCCGGGACCGTGATCGACGAGTTGCTGACGCGCGACGACGCCCCCGAGGCGATCGCCCGGGCCAAGGGGCTGATCCAGACCTCCGACGCCGCGGACCTGGCGCCGCTGATCGAGGCGGTGCTGGCCGACAACCCCAAAGCCGTCGCCGACGCCGCCGGTCCCAAGGGCGCCAAGGCCCTGGGCCCGCTGATCGGCCAGGTCATCAAAAAGTCCGGCGGCTCAGCCAACCCCAAGGTGGTCCAGGAACTGCTCAAGCAGAAGCTGGGGCTGTAAGAAGCAGTCACAATCCGGTTGGCAAAGGCACGCCGAGGACACGGCAGATGGCTTTGGCGGTACCGCGTTTGAGTTGACTGTGCCGGGGGACGGGCGACTGGGCCAGCGTGCGTGCGTTGACCCAGATGTCGTGACGGCTCCCGTGATGGTTCAGAAAGCAACCGTGCCTGCGAAGATGCTTTTCGAGGGCGCGTCTGTTCATTTGGATTCCACGGACGCGGTCTTTCGCAGCAGCCTGGCCCGGGAGCGCGTCAGGGCCTTGAGGGCGTCGCGTGCGTTGTCGAATGCTTCGCCCACGGTCTCGGCCTCGGTGACCAGTTCGGGGTCCAGGGGCGATGTGACGACGAAGCCCCCCTCGTCGGCCTCCTCGAGGCTCAGTACGATCTTGCCGTCGCTGACTGTGTAGCGCTTGGCCATTTCTCCTCCAATACCTTGGTACGTCTCCGGGACCGGACTGTCAAGGGCATTCGCTTTGCCCTTGCCAACAGGCCCAAAATGCATAGGATGATGGATTCAAGTTCGCGTTGAGACCCGCTGTTCGTTGGAAATTCTGGAGGTTCCTTACCGTGCCCAAGAGCCACAGCAGCCGCAACGGCAGTCACCTGTTCACCAGCGAATCCGTCTCGATGGGCCATCCCGACAAGGTGGCCGACCAGATCTCCGACGCCATCCTCGACAGCCTCCTCCGCCACGACAAGTACGCCCGCTGCGCCTGCGAGACTCTGGTCACCACCGGCCTGGTGGTGCTCTCCGGCGAGATCACCGTGCACAACATCAAGGCCGAGCAGGCTCTGGCCCAGGCCGACCAGACCGCCCGCGAAACCATCAAGTCCATCGGCTACGACGACCCGGCCACGGGCTTCGACTATCGCAGTTGCGCCGTCGTCCGCACGCTGCACAGCCAGTCGGCCGACATCAGCCAGGGCGTCACCGCCAACAAGGCCAAGCGAAAGGCACAGGGCGCCGGCGACCAGGGCATCATGTTCGGCTTCGCCTGCAACGAGACCCGCGCCCTGATGCCCCTGCCGATCCAGCTCGCCCACCGCCTGGTCGAGCGGCTGGCGGAGGCCCGCGAGTCCGGCCAGATCAAGTGGCTCCGCCCGGACGGCAAGAGCCAGGTGACCATCGAGTACCAGAACGGCAAGCCCTATCGCCTGCACACCGTCGTGCTCTCGACGCAGCACACCGAGGAAGTCATCGACCCGCGGACCGGCAACATGTCCGAGAAGGCCCGCAAACTGCTCATCAACAGGATCATCAAGCCGGTCGTCACGGCTGAGCGGGCAGGGCTCTGGCACAACCGCATCCGCTTCCACGTCAACCCGACCGGGCGGTTCGTCATCGGCGGGCCCCACGGCGACACCGGGCTGACCGGACGCAAGATCATCGTGGACACCTACGGCGGCCGCGGCTGCCACGGCGGCGGGGCCTTCTCCGGCAAGGACCCCTCCAAGGTGGACCGCTCCGCCAGCTACATGGCCCGCTACGTCGCCAAGAACATCGTCGCGGCCAAGCTCGCGACCGCCTGCGAGGTGCAGCTCTCCTACGCCATCGGCGTGGCTGAACCGCTCAGCGTGCTGATCGACACCGAGGGCACCGGCGTGGTGGACGAGCGGAAGCTGGCCAAGGCCGTCCGCGACGTCTTCCCGCTCACGCCCGGCGAGATCGTGGACGAATTGAACCTGCTGCGTCCGATCTACCTGGCCACCGCCCGTCACGGCCACTTCGGCCAGAAGGGCCCGGGCTTCACCTGGGAGCGGACCGACAAGGCCGCCGCCCTGCGCAAGGCCTGCGGGCTCTAAAGAGAACGCAGAGGCGCAGAGAAAGACAGAGGTCCGCAGAGTAAGGTATGAACAAAGACGCCCGGACGGGAATCCGCCCGGGCGTCTTTGTCTTCCCGTCGCCAGCGCGCGAGTTTAGCCGCGACCGTGAGGGAGCGCGCTCTTCCGTCCAACCCACGACAGGCTATCCCACCCTCTCATTTCCCTCCACCACGAACCCCCATCGCTGATGCGGCATGCCTTCCTCGATCGGATTCCGCCGGACATAGTCGATCGCCCGGCGAATGTCTCTTTGGCTGTTCAAGAAGACCTTCCAGGCTCCGCGCGCCCACATCTGCGGCGGCTCTTCTTGCGACCCCGCCAGGTCCGCCAGCGGATGGATGCCCTCCTTCAGGAGTTGCCGGGTGGCCTCCCCTTTCAGGTAGTTGACGACCTGCTCCGCCTTGGACCGATGCCTGGCGAGCACCAGATGCACGTGCTCGGGAAGGATCGAGCAGGCCAAGATGGCGATCCGGCCCTTCTCGGCCGCGACGCCGAATCCTCGGCCGACGGCCCGCGCCTGCCGACCCGTCAGCCGCACGAATGGGTACTTCAGCACCTTCTTGGCAGCCAGTCGGGCGGCCATGTCGTGAGAACGCCAAGCCAGCGACGCGCGAGTCGTCACGCGCGTCGCTTTGCCGAATCGGGCGAGTTCCCAGGCGCCGACGAAGTCCGACCAGGAGCCCCGCGGATCGTTGGGCAGCCAGAACCCGTAGGTTCCGAAGATGACATGCGAGGCGCGGACCATTCAAGATTCCCCATGCCGGCGTAACCGAACGCGAGCCTAAAGACGCGCTCGCTGACGCTCGCGGCTAAACGCGCGATGGCCCTCTGCCCCTCTGCGTTCAACCGCGCGCGGCCGCGCGGATCGCCAGGCAGGTGTCCAGCAGGGCGGCGATCTGGTCCAGGGGCAACTGCACCGCGGCGTCGGACTTCGCGCGCTCGGGGTCGGGGTGGGTCTCGATGAACAGGCCGTCGGCGCCGGCGGCCATGGCGCATTTCGCGAGCAGCGGGCCGGCGCTGCGGTCGCCGCCGGTCACCGTGCCGCCCGCGCCGGGCTCCTGGGCGCTGTGCGTGGCGTCGAAGATCACCGGGCAGCCCAGCGACTGCATCTGCGGGATCGCCCGGAAATCGGTCACCAACCGATTGTAGCCGAAGCAGACGCCGCGGTCGGTCAGCAGCACCGCCGAGTTGCCGGTCGAGCGGACCTTCTCCACCGCGGGCTTCATGTCCCACGGCGCGACGAACTGGCCCTTCTTCACGTTCACCGGCTTGCCGGTCTGCCCGGCTGCGACTAACAGGTCGGTCTGGCGGCAGAGGAACGCGGGAACCTGGAGCATGTCCAGCACCTCCCCGGCGGCCGCCGCCTGGGCCGGCTCGTGGATGTCGCTGGTCACCGGCACGCCGACCTGCTCGCGGACCGCCGCCAGCGTCGCCAGGCCCGCCTCCAGGCCCGGCCCGCGGAAGCTGGTCACGCTGGTGCGGTTGGCCTTGTCGTAGCTGGCCTTGAAGATGAACGTCACACCGGCGGCTGCGGCGACTTCCTTCAGCCGCCCGGCTGCGTCGATGCACATCTGGGCCGACTCGATGACGCAGGGCCCGGCGATCAGCAGCAGCGGGGCGTCGCCGCCGACGGCGAACGGTCCGATCGTGTAGCGTTGGCTCATGTTCGTTCCTTGAGCGGCGGGGCGAGCAGGCGGACCTGTTCGCCGGCCATCGTGAGTTCCACCGGAAGCTGCCCGCCGTCGTCTCCGTCGACCTGGATCGGCATCGCCCGCTCGCAGCGGAGGACGATGTGCCGCACCTGGCGATAGATCACGTCGCGGCGGCCGATGTGGGCGGAGAACACCGTCCGCACCGAGTGCAAGACGAGCTGGCCGCGGTGGGCGCACTTGTAGATCACCAGGTCCAGCAGGCCGTCGTCGTAGCGGGCCTTCTTGCAGATCGGCAGGCCCCACGCGTAGCGCGGGATGTTGCCCACGAACGCCAGGGCCGGCTCGTCGCAGACCGTCTCGCCGTCGGCCTCGATGCGCATCGCGGGGAAGTCGTAGCGTGCCAGTGTCTGCATGATCGGCGCGAAGTAGTCGGCGTAGGTGATGTTGCCGTCGCGCTTCATCGCCAGCCGGTGGACCACCTCGGCGTCAAAGCCCGCGCCGGCCACCATCATGAAATGCCGCAGCCCCTTGCTCGGCCCGCTGCCGCTGTCCCAGGCGCCGCCGGCATCGGGCGGGCGGCGGATCTGCCCCACGTCCAGCCGCCGCTCGCGCCCGCCCAGCAGCGTCGCCTCAGCCAGCGCCAGGTTCGTCCGCGCACCGATCACCCGCGCCAGCAGGTTCTCGGTCCCCACCGGCAGGATCGCCATCGGCAGGCGCGACCCGCCGGCGACGGAACCGGCCAGCCCGTCCACCACCTCGCTGATCGTCCCGTCGCCGCCGGCGACCAGCAGCGCGTCGATGCCGCTTTCGCCTGCGAGTTGCCGCGCATACTCCCGCGCGTGCCCCGCCGACTCGGTCCGCAGCACGCGCACGCCATGCCCCTCGCGCTCCAGTCGTCGCGCCAGCCGGTCGACCAGCAGGACCGCCCGTCCGGCCCCGGCGATCGGATTCAGGATGACCTCGAACTGCCTCTGCATACGCCCTGTCCGTTGTTGCCGATCAATAGCTTACCGTCTTGACGAGCAGCTTGCGATCCAGCGGCGTGCGAACCAGCGCCCGGGCGACAGCCGCCCCGGCCCCGCCGCGGCCGTAGACATTGCGACACTTCGCCAGCCGTCGCCGAAACGCCGCGTCGCCCATCGCCCGCCGAATCGCCGCCGCCACATCTGCCCGGCCGTAGCCGCAGCGGATCACATTGCCGCCGGCCAGCCGCCCGGCCTGCCGCGGGCCCACATCCACCGTCGCCAGCCGGAACGCCGCGGACTCGATGATCCCGCTGGAGCTGTTGCCCGCCATCACCGCGGCCCGCGACATCAGGCCATAATACGTCCCCTGCTCCAGCGAGCGGAAGTACGCCCACCGCCCGCGGCGTGACGCGGCGCCGACGAACCTCGCAATCGCCTCGTGCAGCGCGACGCTGCCGGGGTCCAGGCCCGGGCCGATGACCACCGCCCGACCGACGCACGCCTCGACCGCATGCAGCGTCGCCAACAGGTGACGCCGCTCCGCCGCGGCCGGGAAGCCCGCGGCGTGCTGCACCACCAGCGCGAAGGGCTCGGCCGTGTCGAAGCCGACGCGGGCGTCCAACTCGGCCTTGCCCGGCTGGGGCGTCTGCCGCATCACGTCAATGGCCGGCGTCCCAGCCGAAACGATCCGCCAACTCGGCTCGCCCATACGGGCAATCCGCCGGGCAGCGTCGGCCGTCGCGGGAAAGTGCAGGTGGGCCAGCTTCGTGATCGCGTGTCGGATCGCGTCGTCGCGGGCGCCCGGGGCCACGTCGCCGCCGTGGAGGTGGCCGATGGCCACGCCCAGCGCCGTCGCCGCGGTGGCCGCCGCGAGCATCTCCAGTCGGTCGCCCAGCACAATCAGCCAGTCGGCCCGCAAATCGGTCAGTGCCCCGGCGTATCGCGACACAGCCCGCCCGACGTCGCGGGCCGCATCGGGCGGGTCGGACGCGGTGCGGATCTCGCGCACCCGCACGCCATCGGCGCGGATAACGTCGATCGTGTGGCCGAACCGCCGCAGGTGGTGCATGCCCGAGGCGATGAAGACCGCCCGCAGGCCGGGCGTTGCGTCGATCGCACGATAGACCGGGCGCAACAGGCCGTATTCGGCCCGAGTCTCGGTGGCGATGGCGACGGTCAGGGTCTTGGCGCGGCGGTTGGGCATGCGTCAGTCGATCATATCCCAACGGATGGTCGTGTCGGGCGGGATGTCGGCGCGGGCGACGCGCCCGATCAGGTCGTCCAGACGGGCCGGCTCGACGCCGCCGCCCGGACGCTTCACCGTCAGCATGTCGCGGGCGATCTTCTGGCCCGCGCCGATCGGCCGGACGCTGACCACGCTGGATCGCGCGACGCTGCGCACGTCCATCTCAACGGCGTCTGGCTCGCGTCGGCCGTGGCCCATGACCTGCTCGGCCCGGCGGGCCGCGTCCACGTAGTCGACCAGCCCCGCGGGGTCGAGCGAGAAGAAGTGGTCCGGGCCGTTCAACTTGCGGTTGAGTGTGAAGTGCTTCTCCAGCACGCACGCCCCCGCCGCCACCGCCAGCGCCGACGTGTCGCTCTCAGCCGTGTGGTCGCTGTATCCGATCGGGCAACCGAACGCGCCGGCCAGCGTGCGGATCGCCCGCAGGTTGCATGCAGTCTGCGGCGTCGGGTAGCTGCTGACACAGTGCAGCAGCACGAGCCCGCGGCAGCCGGCCTCGCCCAGCGTGTCCACCGCTGCCCGCACCTCGTCCATCGTGCTGGCGCCGGTGGAGAGGAGGATCGGCAGGCCGGTCTCAGCCGCCACGCGCAGCAGCGGCGGGTTGGCCACGTCGGGCGAGGCGATCTTGATGGCCGTGACGCCCATACCGTGCAGGTTGGCCACGTCGCGCGGCGAGAAGGGCGTCGCCAGGAAGGTCACGCCCATTTCCTCACACTCGGCCTTGCACTGGGCCAGTTCCAGCGGCGAGAGCTCCAGCTGCGCCAGCATCGACCGCTGATCGGCGGCGTGCTGATAGCCGGCCGCCGGGGCCGACGCTGTCACCAACCGGTCGGCGCTGAAGGCCTGGAACTTCACCGCGTCCGCGCCGGCAGCCGCGGCCGCCCGGACCAGGTCCAGCGCCGCCCGCACCTGGCCGTTGTGGTTCACGCCGGCCTCGGCAATGACGAACACCGGCCGCCCGACGCCGACCTCGCGGTCACCAATCTCGATGCACTGTGGCCAATCCATCGCCGCCTCCGGTTCCCAGTCATCCCCGCCGGCGCTAGAAAGGATAATCCAATCCCCCCGCGCTGACCAGAGATCGCCGGCGGCTGTGCTGGCCGCTGAGACGCCGAGGCGCTGAGAAGAGAAGGGAATCAGAAGGACATGCGGACCGGGCTGCCCGGCGCCGGGGCGCCTCCACGGCAAGTTCTTCTCTCGTCTGTCTTCCTGACCCCTAGCCCCTGACCCCTGACCCCTGCTTCCTCAGCATCGCCTCGGCCACGAACAGGTCCAACTCGGTGTCGATGTCCACGCTGGCGTCGGCCGGCTGGACGATGCCGCGGCGGTCGGCGCCGAAGAGGGCGTGCGGCTCGTCGGGCTGCGATTCGCTGGCCATCAGCACGTCGCGCCGCAGCACGATGGCGGCCGCGTCGGGCATGAACAGCGGGGGCAATTCCTGGCGGCGGTAGACCTTGTGGTCGTCCTGGAAGCGGACCCGGCCGTCGGCGTCCATCTTGTACATCCACCAGGGATGGAACTTGCCCACCGGCGCGAAGCTCTGCACCGAGTCGCAGCCGGTGCGGACCATCATCCCGACGGCCTGCCCGATCAGCCCCGGCGCCCGCACCGGCACGTTGCCATAGAGCACGACGAGGATGTCGAGCGATGCCCCCTCGGCCTCCAGCGTGCGTACGGCATGGCGGAGGGCGTCGTCCACGCGGGCGGTGTCGTCGGCCAGTTCAGCCGGGCGCTGGACCAGGTGCAGCCGTCGCCGGGGCGGGACGGCCTGTCGGGCGGCGGCCGCGATCCGCGCATCGTCGGTCGAGATGGCCACGAGGTCCACGCACTCGGCGGCGAAGGCGTGATCGACGGAGTAGGCCACCGCCGGCCGCCCCAGCAGCGGCCGAAGCGCCTTGCCCGGCAGCCCCTTGCTCCCCCCGCGCGCGATCACCATCGCGGTAACGTGTCTGTCATTCATCATGGTCGATGCCACTCTCGGCAGACGGCGCAGAGCGGATGATCCGCCAACGCGTCACTCCGATGCGCGATGCGAAGTTGCGTCAATGCGTCGCAGGTCCACGCGTCAGCCAACGGTCGGCCGTTGACGCGGGCGACAGGGGCTGCGGCGGCAAAGTCCTGATCGCAGGCGGGCACCGTGCCGTCGGCCAGCACGGTCATGCGGCGGGCGAGCCGCACGCAGGGGCGGCGGGCCGGGGGCGCGGTCGGCCAGCCGGGGCCGCCGGCGGCGCTGACGAACCGGCCGCCGTAGTCGCTGAGGCCCGCGAGGTTCGCGTCGGCGCCGACGCTGCGCCAGTGGTCGAAGAAGGCCTCCATCTCGTCCAGCGTCGCGGGGCACTTGATCATCTGGGCGACAATCAGCGGGCCGGCCTGCCCGCGCTTGTCGCGGCGGCGCATCAGGTCGGCCATGGCCGTCGTCACGCGGCCGTAGGCGTCCGCGCCCTTGAGCCGGGCGTAGGTCTCAGCCGAGTGGGCGTCCAGTTCGATCTCGACCAGGTCGATCGGGGCGTCGAGCAGTCGGCCGACGGCTGCGTCGTCCAGCGTGACGCCCGCGGTCCGCAGGCCGACGCCCATCGCACCGGCGGCCTTGAACTTCGCAGCCATCTCGAACACGCCCGGGTGCAGCAGCGGATCGCCGCAGCCGCCCAGCCAGACGAGCAGGTCGTCGGCGTTGCTGGCGGCAATCCAGTCGGCCAGTCGTGCGCCGGCGGCGTCATCGAGCGGCCCGCGGGCCGGGGCCGTCGGCCGAAGCGAATCCGCGACGGCCCGCTGCGTGGTCAGCTCGATCTCGATTTCGCGCGGCCAGGGCTCGGGGGCGGCGTCGAACAAGGCGGTCGCGGCGCGGGCGGACTGTTCAGCGGTCGGCGCGTCGCCGAGGTCGGCGATCAGCCGCTCGGCCAGGGCCCCGCTGCGGGCGGTGTCAGCCAGCAGGCGGTGCGGGCAGGCGACCACGTCGATGGGCAGCTTGTGGACCAACTCCAGGGCGACGAAGTCCGGCAGCGGGGCGGCCGGGTCGTAGGCGAGGATGCGGCCGAGCGTTCGGCCGGTCGCGGCGATGTTCGACAGCACCTCGGGCCCGACGCAGCAGATCCCCAGGCCCGGCGGGGCCTGGCTGAAGGCGAGGCGGAAACGGGCCCGGCAACGGTCGAACAGCGCAACGGTCGCATCGACCAGTTCGGCGTCCAGCAGCGCGGCGAAGGGCGAGAGCAACGCGACGGCGTCGGCTTTGAAGGCGGCGGCGACGGAGGCCATGGCTGTCGGGGCCAGCAGTTCGTCGAACCAGCAGGCGCCGCCGACCCCGCCGCGCCAGCCGCTGGCGGCCCACAGCCGGGCCAGCCGCGTTCGGCCGGCGTCCATCGCGCCGAAGAGGTCGGCGTCGTCGGGCACGGCGTAGACGTGCAGCCGCGGCCCGCCCAGGCCGGCCAGCAGAGCGACGACCCGGTCGCGGTCGGACGCGCGGCAGAGGAGGCCGACC
>JAJVII010000022.1 GCA_022072085.1 Phycisphaerae bacterium | reverse complement strand
CCCGCACCGCTGCCGCCGAAACCGGCACCCGCCAAGGCGCCCCCTCCCCCGCCGCCAGCCGCAACGCCCGCGCCGCCGGCCCGGCCGCCTTCGCCGGCGCCTCCGGCCGCGACTCCACCCTCGCCGGTAGTGACGGAACGCCCGGCGGAAGGTAAAGTGGAGGCAACGCCGGCGGCGACGCCCGAGGATTCGCAACCGGCCCGTGAAGTGGAAGAGGAGGTGTCCGACGTGAAGTCATCCGACCCGCCGACGACCCCGCCCGAGCCGCAGGCCGACGCGGACCAGACGACCGAGGATGAAGACGCCGAAGCGGCCGAGGCGGCGACGCTCTCCAGGACCGGCCATCGCCCGCTGGGCGATGTGCGCCGTCGGCTGATGGCCGAGATCGAGGAAGAGATGAAGGAGAAGCAGAACCCGTCCGCCGACGAGTCCACCGCCGCGCCGCGATCGCGCGACGCCGGCGACACGCGGAAGGTGCTGGCTGAGATACTCCAGCAGCTTCGCCAGCTCAACCGCTCGCCGGAGAAGCGGGAGTTTTCGGCGACGAAGATTCTCGGCGGGCTGTTCCAGGTGATCAGTTGGGGCCTGCTGGGGCTGGGGCTGAACAGCTACTTCCAGAACCAGAAGGACGTCACCGACGCGCTGGTCTGGGGCGTGGCGGCGGTCTTCACGCAGGTCGCCAGCCTGGCCTTCTTCCTCATGCACCACCAGGACTGACGCAAGCCAAGCGGCTTACTCCTCCGGGGCCGTCGTCGGGGCGGGGGGCGATTGGGACGGGGCGGCAATCGGGCGGTTCACTTTACGCACCAGTCCGACCTGGGCGGTGTAGAGCCCCCTGTCGTCCGGGCCGGTCACGCCCATCACCACCAGGTGCCCGCCGGCCTTGCGGAACAGCCGGTCCAGTTGCTCCTGCGTCAGCGGCGGGTTGACCAGCGTGAAGTTGCGGACCTGCACTTCGAACCGGTTCTGCCCGGGCCCGTCGCCGGCCGGCACGATCAGCCACACGTCGAACCGCGTCACCAGCCCGCGGACGACCGTCGTCTCGCTCTTGACCTCCAGGCCGTCGTTGTAGCGGAAATGGTCGCTCTCGACGTAGCCGTCTTCGATGCGGTCCTTTCGGCTGACGTCGTTCAATTCGTTGGTGACGTTGTAGATTGCGATGAAGATGGCGGCCTGCACCGCGGCCCGCTGGCGGGCGTCAGCCGACCCGTCGGCCGGCGGCGAGCCGGTGCCGGGCATCTTGTATTCGATCTTCGCGCCGGCTGGCGCCCCCAGTGCCGACAGGTCGCCCCCGGGCCCGGCGGCCGGCGGCGGGGCGGGCTCGGGCTGCACGGGCTCGACAACCGGCGGCGAGGGCGGCATCGTCGGCTGCTCGGGCATCGTCGGCTGCGGGGCCGTCACGGCCGGGCTCGGCTGCTCGGGCTGGGTGGTCGCGCCCGCGTCAGCCGACGCGTCCGGCTGCGTGGTCGGCACGGGCGGCGGTTCGCAGCCGGCCGGTCCGGCGACCAGCAGCGCGACCAGCAGCACCGCCCCGGCCAGTCGCAGCAGGCGGCCGAACCGGTCAGGCGAGGTTCTCGCGGATGTAGCCGATGACCTGCTCATTGTGCACGTCGGGCTTGACGGTTTTGTAGACCTTCGCGACCCGGCCGGCCTTGTCGATCACGAAGGTCGTCCGGACGATCCCCAAGCTCTTCTTACCAAAGCGGACCTTCTCTTTCCAGACGCCGTATTTCGTTGCGGCCGCGGCGTCGGGGTCCGACAGCAGCGCGAACGGCAACTGGTACTTGCCGACGAACTTCGCGTGGCTCTCGACGCCGTCGCACGAGACGCCGAGCACGACCGTGTCCACCTTCGCGAAGTCGGCTGACAGGTCGCGGAACCCGCAGGCCTCGGTCGTGCAGCCGGGCGTGTCGTCCTTGGGGTAGAAGTAGAGGACGACGTTCTTCTTATCGGCAAAATCGCTCAGTTTCACCTTGCTTGTCGTCCCGTCCGGGCCGACGGCGTCGAGCGTGACGGCCGGGGCCTTCTTCCCTTCCAGGCTCTTGGGATCGACAGCGGACGGCTGGGTCGGCTTGGCCATGCGGGCCTCCCTGCGATCAGGCGGTTGAATCGGATGCGTCGAACGAGGCCTATCATAGGCCCACCCGCCGGCGAGGTGCAACGGCCGCTTGGTTCTTGAAAGGGCTCCCCTGCCCTGTTACCATCCGCGGGATTTGGAACGGCCGGGCGGGCGAACCGCGCCGCGTCGGCCCGTCGAATGCCATACCCCAACCCCTGAGGTCGGCCGCCTCTATGCCCAAGCGCACAGACATCAAGAGCATCCTGATCATCGGGTCGGGGCCGATCGTGATCGGCCAGGCCTGCGAGTTCGACTACTCCGGCACCCAGGCGTGCAAGGCCCTTCGCGAGGAAGGCTACCGGATCATCCTGGTCAACTCCAACCCCGCGACGATCATGACCGACCCGCAGTTCTCCGACCGCACCTACATCGAGCCGGTCACGCCCGAGGCGGTCATCAAGGTCATCGAGAAGGAGCGGCCCGACGCCCTGCTGCCGACCCTCGGCGGGCAGACCGGCCTGAACGTCGCGGTCCAGGTGGCCGACAGCGGGGCGCTGGAGAAGTACGGCGTGCAGATGATTGGCGCGACCCGCGAGGCCATCCACCGCGCCGAGGACCGCAAGCAGTTCAAGGAGACGATGATCCATGCCGGGCTCCAGTTGCCGCGCAGCGGGCTGGCCTACAACATGGAGCAGGCCCGGGCGCTGCTGGCCGAGATCGGCCTGCCGGCGATCATCCGGCCGAGCTTCACGCTGGGCGGCACGGGCAGCGGCATCGCCTACAACCGCGACGAGTTCGAGGAGATCGCGGCCCGCGGCCTGGAATACTCGATGATCAACGAGATACTGGTCGAGGAGTCGGTGATCGGGTGGAAGGAATTCGAGATGGAGGTGATGCGCGACCACAAGGACAACGTGGTCATCATCTGCGCCATCGAGAACTTCGACCCGATGGGCGTGCACACCGGCGACAGCATCACGGTCGCGCCGGCCCAGACGCTGACCGACAAGGAATACCAGCTCATGCGCGACGCGTCGATCAAGTGCATCCGCGCGATCGGCGTGGAGACCGGCGGGTCGAACATCCAGTTCGCGATCAACCCCGACGACGGGCGCATGGTCATCATCGAGATGAACCCGCGCGTGTCGCGGTCGTCGGCGCTGGCCAGCAAGGCGACCGGCTTCCCCATCGCCAAGATCGCCGCCAAGCTGGCGGTCGGCTACACGCTGGACGAAATCCCCAACGACATCACCCGCGAGACACCGGCCTGCTTCGAGCCGACGATCGACTACTGCGTGGTCAAGATCCCGCGCTGGACCTTCGAGAAGTTCCCCGACGCCGACGAGACGCTGACCACGCAGATGAAGAGCGTGGGCGAAGCCATGAGCATCGGACGAACGTTCAAGGAGGCGTTGCAGAAGGGCCTGCGCTCGATGGAGGTCAAGCGGTTCGGGCTGGGGCTGGACAACTTCGACAAGTGGCTGAAGGAACTGCGTCGCAAGAAGCGTCCGACAGCCGAGACGGCCGCCCCGGCGCTGGGCGGCGACCCGCACAACGTCGCCCACACCGAGCAGGCGGCCACGACCTTTCCGATCCCCGAGGAGCGGCTGCTGCGCAAGCTGATCGTGCCCAGCCAGGGCCGCCTCTACTACGTCCGCTACGCCCTGAAGATGGGCTACACCGTCGAGCAGGTCCATCAGCACACGAACATCGACCCGTGGTTCCTGACGCAGATCAAGCAGCTCGTGGACTTCGAGGGCGAGCTGGCCGCCGTCAAGTCGCTGGCCGACGCCCCGGCCGACCTGCTCGCGCAGGCCAAGCAGTGGGGCTACAGCGACGTGCAGTTGGCGACGATCTGGGGCAGCAAGCCGCTGGACGTCCGCCGCCGCCGCACCGAGCTGGGCATCGTCCCGACCTACAAGCTGGTCGACACCTGCGCCGCGGAATTCGAGGCCTACACGCCCTACTACTACTCGTCCTACGAGGCTCCTTACGTGACCGTGCAGGGGTCAGGGGTCGGGGGACAGGGGTCGGCAGGAAAGTCCTCGCTCCCCCAATCCCCTACCCCCGATCCCCGGCCTCTGGCCTTCGACGACGAAATCCGCGTCAGCGACAAGAAGAAGATCGTCATCCTCGGCGGCGGACCCAATCGCATCGGCCAGGGGATCGAGTTCGACTACTGCTGCGTCCACGCGGTGCAGGCCTGCCGCGAGCTGGGCTTCGAGACCGTGATGGTTAACTCAAACCCCGAGACCGTCAGCACCGACTACGACACCAGCGACCTGCTCTTCTTCGAGCCGCTGACGCAGGAAGACGTGCTGAACATCTGCGAGCGGCTGAACGGCAAGCCTCTGAATTCAAGCCGGGATGGCGGCCTGTTGTTCGGCGTGATCGTGCAGTTCGGCGGGCAGACGCCGCTGAACCTGGCGCGCGGGCTCGCCGACGCGGGCGTGCCGATCATCGGGACGAGCCCCGAATCGATCGCCCAGGCCGAGGACCGCGAGCTGTTCAACACGCTGCTGGACAAGCTGGACATCGCCCAGCCGCCCGGGGCGATCGTCTTCGACCTGGTCGGCGCCAAGGCGGCCGCCAGGAAACTGGGCTACCCCGTGCTGGTCCGCCCGAGCTTCGTGCTGGGCGGGAGGGCGATGGAGATCGTCTACGACGACGAGGCCCTGGAGCACTACATGACCTTCGCGGTCGAGGCGTCGGAGGAGCACCCGGTGCTCATCGACAAGTTCCTCGACCAGGCGATCGAGATGGACGTGGACGCGATCGCCGACCGTGAGGGCAACGTGATCGTCGCTGGGCTGATGGAGCACATCGAGGAGGCGGGAATCCACAGCGGCGACTCGGCCTGCGCCCTGCCGCCCTACTCGCTGCCGCCGCGCGTCGTGCAGAAGGTGAAGGAGCAGACGATCAAGCTGGCCAAGGCGCTCAACGTCATCGGCCTGATCAACGTGCAGTACGCCATCCGCGGCGAGAAGATATACGTGCTCGAAGCCAACCCCCGCGCCTCGCGCACCGTCCCGTTCGTCAGCAAAGCCACCGGCGTGCCGTGGGCGAAGCTGGCCGCCAAGGTGATGACGGGCATGACGCTGCCCGAACTGGGGGCGGCTGAGCCCCCGGCGCTCAAGCACACCGCGGTCAAGGAGTCGGTCTTCCCGTTCGCCAAGTTCCCGGGCGTGGACGTGATCCTCGGGCCGGAGATGCGCTCCACCGGCGAAGTGATGGGCCTGGACAGCGACTTTGCGATGGCGTTCGCCAAGAGCCAGTTCGGCGCCGGCCTCAAGCTGCCGACCTCGGGCAAGGTATTCGTCAGCGTCCGCGACAGCGACAAGCCGCAAGTCGCCGCGATCGCCGCGAAGCTGGCTGAGTCGGGTCTGGAGATTCTCTCCACCCGCGGGACCGCGGCGGTGCTCCAGGCCGCGGGCGTGCCGGTGACGATCATCAACAAGATTTCCGAGGGCCGGCCAAACGTGCTGGACCTGGTCAAGAACTTCGAGATCGTGCTGATCGTCAACACGCCGACCCGCAAGGGCCGAAACACCGACGAGGGCAAGCTCCGCGCGACCGCGGTGATCCACAACATTCCGCTGGTGACCACAATCACCGGGGCGCGGGCGGCCGCCCGGGCGATCGCCGCCCTCAAGGCCAAGCCCGAAGGCTTCACCGTCAAGCCGTTGCAGGATTACTTCACAAGCGTCTGATCGTCACCCCCGCAAGCCCTGCCAGGATACCGGCGGGGCTTCTTCGTTCACCCCACGTGAACTGCCATGAACAGCTCGGTCGCCAATCCGCTGGCTGAGAAGGTCGCCAGCGCGCCGAGGATCAGTCCAATCACGGCGGCGGCACGTTTGCGGTTCGGCCTGGCCAGCGAGCCGATCGCCAGGGCAACCGACAGCAGGGCAGTCAACGCGACGGCGACCATGATCGGCCAGACCCACGCCGGCGCCGACGCGACGGCCTGGCGATGCAGTTCCATGGACTGCATCAGGTCCGGCTCGGCGTGGCCGACCATCGTGGCGGCGAACAGCACGTTGGCCACCACCAGGTAGACGCCCCACGACGCCACCGAGAGGAGCAGGGCGACCAGGCCGGCGGGGCTGCCGCGCCTGGGCGTCGGCCCGGCCCCGGCCCATCCGCCCGGCGGCGACACCGGCGCCGGCTGCACCGGCAGAGGCGGCGCCGCGGCCGCCGCGCCGCCGCCGTGCGTCGCCAGCCCCTGGCCGCAGTTGGGACAGGCGACCTCCAGGCCCAGGTGCTCGGGCGCGACGCGGAACATGGCGTTGCAGGCGGGGCAGATGAAGCGGGCCATCGAGGCCTCCTTGTCCGGATCCCTGGTCGTCGCCACCAGTATAGCGTCGCGAGAGAAGCGTCAGCGTCTTTTCCCGTCACGGGTTCGCAGCCGAGGCGTCGACCAGCGACTTCACTACGTAGATGGCGTCGCGCTCGCGTCGGCTGGGGACGCCGTCGGCGCCGGCATGGAGCCGCACGTCCTTGCGGTCGGCCTCGGGGATCGGCCCGTAGCCCAGGCGAAGGTAGAGGGCCAGCGCCCGCGGGTTGTCGCGGCTGGCGCCGATGTAGAGGGCGCGGCAGCCGGCGCTGCGGGCGATCCGCTCCATCGCCCCGATCAACAGCGAGCCGAAGCCGCGGCCTTGAAGGTCAGGCCGGACGTTGAGGTTCACGATCCGCGGCGTGTAGTTGAGCCCCGACCGGTCGCGCCGGTCCGACAGGATCAGCCGACCGAAACCGGCGACCACGCCAGCCGACTCGATCAGCAGGTAGCGGACCGCGACGCCGTCGGCCCCGGCGATCCGCTCGGCATGGCGGGCGCACGCATAGCAGGCGTCCAGGCCGGGCACGTCGGCGGGCGTCGCGTCGCGAACGACGGCTGTCGCGGCGGTCGGTCCGGTTGCGATCTCGGGTTGCATGCCGTCAGCATACCCGCGTCCTTGCCCGACCGGCAACAGGGCCATGCCGGCGCGGGCCGAACGGTCAGGCGGTGAGCTTTCGCCCGCCCTCCCCTCGCCTGCGATGCAAACGTGTCGGATGCGAGCTACGGCGTCCCTGGAGGCGGAAGCGGGTGGCAGGCGATCAGGTGCTCGGCGACGACCTGGCCGCCGATCAGGTGGCGCTGGATGATCTGCTCGAGAACCTCCGGCGTGCAGCCGTGATACCAGGCGCCCTCGGGATAGACGACCGCGATGGGCCCGCCCTGGCAGATGCGCAGGCAGTTGGCCTTGGTGCGGTAGACGCCGCCCTTCTCCGAGAGGCCCAGTTCCTTGAGACGGGCCTTTAGGAACTCCCACGACGCCAGTCCGGCTTCCCTCGAGCAGCACTCCGGCTTGCTCTGGTCGCAGCAGAGCAGGATGTGTCGGCGGGCGACGTTCACGCCCAGCGCGTCGGCCTTACGCTGAAGGTCAGCCAGGCTGCCGTGACCGGCCGGGTGGACATCGGCGGGATTGCTCATGGGGGCTCCTGTCGTCCGGACCGTCAGCCGCCTTACGCGGCGTGCCCATCCGGAGCGGCCTTATCATAGGCTGACCCTGTCCGGCCGCAAACAGGGGGCTGGCCAAGGGTCCCATAGGATGGTAGGATTCGGGCGCCTCGGCAAGTTTCGCCGAGAGGCTCGGCCGGGGGCAGATCCCTTCGACAGCCGCGGCGAACGGGCGGCATCCGAAATTGGAGGCGGCAGTTCCCGTGGACAGGCGGCAAACGGTACTGACTGCGCTGCTGGTGATGGCAACCGGGCTGTCGGCCCGACCCGCGGCTGCGGCGGTGCAGTTGCTCTCCAGCCCGCCGCCCAACGTCAACGTCGGCGTCCTTCAGAGCGACACGCTGGTCTATCTGTTTGCCGAAAAGCAGATCACCGTCGGCGACACCGACGCGATCACGGTCGACGCCCTCGTGCCCGCATCCCTGCCGGTGACCTACGACACGCTGCACCCCGGAACCAACGCCCTGCTGGCAGCCGGCACAAAGGTCCGCAGCTATTTCGTTCACATGGACGCGGCCGCCAACAGCGGCGCGATCGTCATCACCGGCAGTTTCACCTTCCCCGGCGACGTGGTCGCACTGATTTTCGAGGACTCGGGCACAGCCAGCAGCGGGCCGGGACTTGTGGACGTTTCCGACTCCATCTTCGGCCTCGCCGGCGTGACCTATCCCACGCACCCCGGCGTCCAGATCGCCTACCGCGGCGCGGTCGAGGGCGAGACTGCTGACATCATCACCGTCGCCGCCGACGGCAGGACCGTGAACTTCACCCTCCGCGCGGTGGACACCGGTATCGACCAGATGCGCGTGCTGGTGGCCGTCCCCGAGCCGGGCACGCTGCTCCTGTTGGGCGTCGCGGCAGCCGGCGCAGCCCTCCGCCGCCGCCGGACGCGGTGACCCCCTCCCAGAACGACCGCCTCGCCCCGGGTCAGCCAACCGGCAGCCAACTCAAGTCGTCTGCGACATCGGCCCGAAAATGATGGTGTCGGCGATTGCCGATTCGACCGGCGGCGGGAGCTTCCATGAACAGGCAGTTCTACTGGTTTCGATTCCTTTTCACCGCGCTGCTGCTGACCGGGCTGCTCTCAGCGGTCGTCATCGGCGGGGCCCGGTCGGCGTGGCGGGCCGACCCCACGCGGCCGGCTGCGGAGTTGGTCGCCCCCGACGTGCTGACCGGCTCGGGCGCCAATCGCACCGCGTGGATCGTCGCCAACGTCTGCCCGCTCCAGCGCGGCCTGGGCAGCGAGCACGGCGCGATCTACTATCGCACGCCCGGCGCCGAGTGGCGGATGCTTTACCTCACGGGGCGGACGGCGCGAGGCGTCGCGACCCCCGCAACCCGGCCCGGGGTCTACCGCGTGCCGTTTCGGCTGGGCCCGGAAAGCCGCCTGGGCGACGTTCAGGCCGACGCAGCCGTCTACGTCCTGTCGCCAGGGGAGCAGGCCTGCCTGATCGCGCTGGAGACAATCGACTCATCTGGCCGATACGATTGGTCGGAAGCGCGTCGAGCCTGGCTCATCCGGCAACTGGGCGGCCGCCGCCCGATCTACCTGGCGGACGTCGGCCTGGACGAATACGGGCGCGTGCGCAGCCAACTGGAGTCGGCCGACTGGCCCGCCGGTCCGCTGCTGATGCGGCAATACGACCGCGCGGGTCGGCCGCTGGACGCCGCACGCCAGGAACGTATGATCCGCCAGTTGCTGGACTGGGGCTGGATCCGGCTTGCAGTGGTATCGGATCTGCCACATAATGTCCTGTTCCGTCGCGAAATCCAGGGATGGAACGCCAGACACCGTCGTCCCGGCACGCCGGGGGAATGGATCGAAGTGATGGACTGGCCGGCGGACTACGCCGCGGCCCCGGACAGCCGGGGCGCAGGCGGGTAGACCCGCAATCCGCCTGCCCCATATATTGTCGCCCAACGCAGGGGACCGCCGTGAGCCCTATGCCCAACCGCTTTGCTCCTATCGCCGTCCTGCTGACTCTGCCGTCGCTGCTGGCCGTCGTCGGCTGCGCCACGCCGCCGCCCCCGACACCGCCGGGCGAGACCCGCATCGTCGGCGCCATGCCCCTGCCGGTCTTCCGCGAACCGGACCTGCTCGAACCGGTCATCCCCCTCTCCCCGCCGCAGACCGTGAACCGGGAGCCGGTCCGCCAGCCCCAGCAACCCCCGCAGACCGCCGTTCAGTCCCTGCGCCCGCCGACACGCGTTTCTCTCGGCGTCGACTACGACACCGACTGGACGCGGTTCTATGCCGGCGCCTCGGCCCATCGCTGGCGATACATCGTCGTTCACCACTCGGCCACCAACGACGGCAGCGCCGCCAAGTTCGACGCCGAGCACAAGCAGCGCGGCTGGGACGAACTGGGCTACCACTTCGTCATCGGCAACGGCCGCGGCAGCGGCGACGGCCAGATCGAGATCGGCCCGCGCTGGCGCAAGCAGAAGTGGGGCGCCCACTGCAAGACCAACGACAACCATTTCAACGACGACGGCATCGGCATCTGCCTGGTCGGCAACTTCGACAACTACTCGCCGACCGCCGCCCAGATGGCCAGCCTCACAAGGCTGATCCGCTACCTGATGGCCGCTTACGACATTCCCGTCAACCGCATCTACGGGCACGGCGAAGCCGTCAAGACCGTGCCGGCTGAGCGCCGCGGCACCGACTGCCCCGGCCACCGGTTCGACCTGGATGCCCTGCGCCGCCGCCTCAGCGCCTACGCCGCACGGAACTGACGCCGACGCGCCGGGCCCTGCCCGCCGGCGCGATTCCGGCTGAAGGGGGACCATGGCCGCCCGGCGCGATATACTGACCCGCATGACCCCGTCGGCTGACTCCCATCGCGGACCGCAACCCCTCCTCGTATTGCTGGCGGTGCTGGCGGCACTGCTGCCCGCGCTGGCTGGCTGCCCGCGCGAGGAAGTCCGCCTGCTCGACCCCGTGCCGGGCCCGTTCTTCGGCCCGCCCCAGGATCGCCACGACGAACCGCCGCGGCCACAGACGGACTACGGCTCGCTGGGCGACGCCGTCCGCAACCACGTCCAGCCCTCGCGGCGGTGGGACTGGATCGTCCTGCACCATTCCTCCACCCCCGGCGGCAACGCAGCCGCCTTCGACAAGTTCCACCGCGAAGTCCGCGGCTGGGACGAGCTGGGCTACGACTTCGTCATCGGCAACGGCTCCGACAGCGCCGACGGGCTGATCGAGATCGGCCCGCGATGGATCAAGCAGAAGTGGGGCGCCCACTGCGCCACGCCCAGCCACAAGTACAACGACCACGGCATCGGCATCTGCCTGGTGGGCGATTTCGACAAGACCCGCCCGACGTCGGCCCAGTTGCGAAGCTGCGTGCTGCTGGTGCGGTTCCTCTGCCGCGAATACAACATCCCCGCGTCGCACATCCTCGGCCATCGCGACGGCCAGGCCTCCGAGGGCCTGCCGCCCGAGAAGCGGACCGACTGCCCGGGGAGCAACTTCGACGTGTCCGAAATCCGCCGCCTCGTGGCCGCGGGGGGATGACCGCCCGGCGGATTTCGCCAAGCCCCGGTTCTCCTTGAACCGGGGTGGAGTGTCTTCGCGTCCCCCGCCCAGTCCGACGGGAGGATGCAGGACCGATTCTTCGTCCGGTCCGCCGGGCGATCGTGGTGAACGACTTGTCTTGAAAGGGGACGGATCATGTCCAACGATAGCCCTAAACCCAGGCGCCGCTTCTGGCGTCGCGTCCGACGCGTCATCCTGCTGCTGATCCTCGTTGTGGCTGCATGGTGGGGCTGGACCTGGTGGCACGGCCGCGTCCGTATCGGCCCGGACACGACGGTGCTCAGCGGCCCGCTGAACCCCGACGGCACGGTGAACTACGTCGCCGCCCTGGACGCCGAGTGGGCCAAAGGCGTCACGACTGAGAACAACGCGGCGCCGATCCTGATCATGGGACTCGGCCCGGAGGCCCTGGGCCCTGCCTATCGCCAGTTCATACTGGCGGCACTGGGGCTGACAAATCTGCCGGACACCGGCGAATACTTTGTGGACTATGACGCGTTCTGCCAGCAGGCCGACAATCTCGCCCAACCGACAACCCGGCCGCAGCGCCCTCCTGGCAAACAGGAGGCCAACCTGGGCCGCCTTCGCCAGCGCCCCTGGCGACAAGGCGAGTTTCCAGGCGCGGCGGCCTGGTTGGACGCCATGGCCAAGCCGTTGGCGGCTGCCATCGTCGCGGGGCGGCGGACACGGTTCTATCTGCCCGTGATCGACATGGCAGCCCGGCCGAGCATGGAACAGATTCTCGCCCCCGTCGTGCTTGAGGATATCCGGAAACTTGGCTGGGCCCTGTGCTGCCGGGCCATGCTCCGCGCCGGAGAGGGGCAGATCGACGCCGCGTGGTACGACATCCAGGGCGTCTACCGCCTCGCAAGGGTGCTGACGGACCATCCCTCGCTGTTCGGGCAGTTGTCAGCCATCTTAACGGCAATGGCTGCGGACAAGTGCCTTCGAGGCCTGGCACTCAGCGGGGCCCTCGATTCGAACCAAACGCGCGAGCTGCTGAAGGCCCGCCAGGCCATCCGGATTCCGATCGACGTGGTCTCGGCCATAGACCGCTGTTCAAGGTACTGCTCGCTGGAGTACATCGTGTGGGCCTCGCGGGGCGCCTGGCATGGGATTGAATCCATCGGCCCGCTGCTTCGATGGATGCCCGTCGACTGGAACCGCGATCTAAGGACCGTCAACAGTTGGTACGACCAGATGGTCCGGGCATGCCGGTTGACGCCCTGGCGCGAATCGTCCGCAGCCGTGACCGACCTGTGGGACGGGCAGATCATGCCGGTGTACATGGCCAAATGGCAATCGAATCACGTCACATTGCTGTTCAAACAGGGACCGACCCGGTTCGCCCTGTCTCTGCTTGCCGCATCGGCGATCGCCTCCACCGACGGCCGGAGCCCGGAATTCGCAGCCCGTCAGGTTATGTCGCGGGAACTGACCGTCCTGACGCTAGCCCTGGCGGCGTATCGCGCCGAGCACGGGGTGCATCCCGAGAAACTGGACGAGCTGGCGCCGGGGTATCTCAAGGAAATTCCGCTCGACGTGTTCACCGACCAGCCGCTGGTCTACAACCGCACCGCCGACGGCTACCTGCTCTACAGCGTCGGGCCGAACATGGCCGATGACGGTGGAAAGAACCGCGCCGACAAGGACGCCGCCCTGAACTCCGACGCCGACGACATCGCCGTCCAATGCCCCCCGGCAGCGGACTAGGCGCTTTCACGGTTGGAACAATGGAGCGGCATTCCGCGGACGCGAACGCCTGCCGCCTTCCGGCGCGTAAGAGTTTAGCCGCGACCGTAAGGGAGCGCGTAACCAACCGCGACTTCTTGAAGGACCGCCCATGACCCGACCCGCACCCCCCGGCAAGTCGAAATCCCCCGGCGGCCGGCCGATCGTCGTCGTCGCGGTCGGGCTGCTCGCGGTGGCCGTCGCGGTGGCTGCGGCACGGTGGGGCCTGCCCGCGAAACAGGACACCCCCTCGCCGGAACGCTGGCAGTGGATCGTCGTCCACCACTCGGCCAGCGACAGCGGCAGCGCCGCCGTCTTCGACCAGTGGCACCGCGAGCGCGGCTGGAAGTCGCTCGGCTACGACTTCGTCATCGGCAACGGCGCCGGCAGCGGCGACGGCCAGGTCGAGGTTGGCCCGCGATGGGAGGCCCAGGAGGAGGGCGCCCACACGCTCACCCCCAGCAACCGATTCAACCAGCACGGCATCGGCATCTGCCTGGTGGGCGACTTCTCCAAGCCCGGCCATCGGCCCACGCGGGCCCAGTGGGCGGCGCTGGTGGAGTTGTGCGCCCGGCTCTGCCGCGAGCACGACATCGCGCCCGACCGCATCCTCGGCCATCGCGACGCCCAGGCCACCGAGGGCCGCATGACCACCGAATGCCCCGGCAACCTGGACCTCGACGCCCTGCGCCGCCAGGTGGCCGACCGCCTGCGCTGAGTCCAGCCAAAACCCCCTTCGCAACGACCCGAATTGATCTAGAATACCGCGGGGTCGCTGCCGGACATTCCACCTCGCACGACCCCGGGCAGGCCGCATGAATCTGCTGATCGCCGTGTTGCGCTTCGTCGTCCGCTCGCTGCTGCGCCTGCGCTATCGCATCGTCGTGCACGGACTGGACGAGTTGGCCCGCGACGGCGGCGGGCCTGTCGTCTTCCTGCCCAACCATCCGGCCCTGATCGACCCGATCATCCTGCTCACGCTGCTGCACCGCCGGTTCCGCCCGCGGGTGCTGGCTGACGCCGAGCAGGTGGACCGCTTCTTCATCCGCCGGCTCGCTCCGCGCATAGGCGTGCGGACGATCCCGGCCGCCGATGTCGCCGTCGCCAGCCGCGACCGCATCGAGGCGTCGCTGGACGCCCTGATCGGCGACCTGGACGCCGGGCAGAACATCCTGTTCTACCCCGCCGGCCACATCTATCGCCAGCAGGCCGAAGACCTGCGCGGCAACAGCGCCGTCGAGACGCTGCTTGGACGCCGGCCGGACGCGCGGGTCGTCCTGGTCCGCACTCGCGGGCTGTGGGGCAGCGGGTTCGGCTTCGCCGCCGCCAGCCGACCGCCGCGGGTCGGGCCGACGTTGCGGCGCGGGGCGCTGGGGCTGCTGGCCAGCTTCATCTTCTTCGCCCCGCGGCGGCGTGTGACAATCACCTTCCACGAGGCCGGCCCGGACGACCTGCCGCGCCCGCCGCGGGCCAGCCGGGCCGCGATCAACGCAGCGTTAGAACGGTTCTATAACGTGGACGCCGAGCCCAACACCTTCGTGCCGTATACGCTCTGGGGCGGGCGGCGGCGGACTCGGCCGGAGCCGGCCCGCCCGCGCGGCGACGCGGAGATCGGCGACGTGCCCGACGCAACGCGGCGGCTCGTGCTGGACCACCTGCGCGAGTTGAGCGGCCGCGGCGAGATATCGCCGTCGGATCGCCTGGCCCACGACCTGGGGCTGGACAGCCTGGCCCGCGCGGACCTGGCCAGTTGGCTCGCGGGCGAGTTCGGCTTCGCCGGGTTCAACCCCGAGTCGCTGGTGACCGTCGCGGACGTGATGACGGCCGCCATCGGCCACGGCGTCGGCGGAGGCGGCGAGGTCGCGCCGGTCCCGGCCCGCTGGTTCGCAGCCGACGCGCGCGCGAGCCAGCCGCGCCGGCTGACCCTCGGCGACGGCGCGACGATCAACGACATCTTCCTCGCCCGGGCGGCCCGCTCGCCCCGGCAGCCGGTTGTCGCCGACCAGCGCAGCGGCGTGCGGAGTTTCCGCGACCTGATCACCGCGGCCCTGGTGCTGGGGCCGGAAATCCGGCGGCTGGAGGGCGAGCGTGTCGGCATCATGCTGCCGGCGTCAGTGGCTGCTTCGGTCGCTTACCTGGCGACGCTGCTGGCAGGCCGAACGCCGGTGATGATCAACTGGACGCTCGGGCGGCGGAGCCTGGCCCACTGCCTGGAATCGACGGGGGTGAAGCGCGTCGTCACGGCGCGGGCGCTGGCCGACCGCCTCGCGGCGCAGGGGGTGGACTTCGGCGAGGTGACCGACCGCTTCGCGTTCATCGAGGACCTGGCCGCCGGCGTCGGGCGCGGGCGGAAGCTGTGGGCCTGGCTGCGGGCGCGGCTGTCGTGGCGGTCGCTGCGACGGGCCCCGGCCCCCGAGCCAGCGGTCATCCTGTTCACCAGCGGATCGGAGACGCTGCCCAAGGCCGTGCCGCTGACGCACGCGAACCTGCTGGCCAACATCCGCGACATCCTGGAGATCATCAGCGTCAGCGACGCCGACCGCATGGTCGGCTTCCTGCCGCCGTTCCACAGCTTCGGGCTGACCGCGACGGTGCTGATCCCGCTGCTGGCGGGCCTGCCGGTGGTCTATCACCCCAACCCGACTGAGGGAGCGGCGTTGGCCCGCGTGATCGAGGCCTACCGCGTCACGCTGCTGCTGGGCACGCCGACGTTCCTGGGCGGCATTGCCCGGTCGGCTGCCGACGGCCAACTCGCGACGCTGCGCATCGCCGTGACCGGCGCGGAGAAATGCCCCGACGCGCTCTACGACGCCCTCGGCCGAATCGCGCCGGGCCTGACGGTCCTGGAAGGCTACGGCGTGACCGAGTGCTCGCCGATCGTCGCGGGCAACCGCCCGGGCATGGTCCGACGCGGGAGCATCGGCACGCCGCTGCCCAGCGTGCAGGTCGCGATCGTGGACGCCGAGACGCGCAGCCGACGCGTCGAGCCAAGCCGCCCAGGCCTGCTGCTGGTCCGCGGGCCCAGCGTGTTCGGCGGCTACCTCGGGCAAGCGGCGTCGCCGTTCGTGCCGTTCGAGGGCCAGCCGTGGTACAACACCGGCGACCTGGTCAGCCAGGACGCCGAGGGGGTGCTGACGTTCCGCGGACGCCTGAAGCGGTTCGTCAAGCTCGGCGGCGAGATGGTCTCGCTGCCGGCGATCGAGGCAGCGCTGGCGTCGGCGTTCGGCGACGGCGGCGAGGAGGGCCCGTCGGTCGCGGTGACGGCGACCGAGGCCGCCGGCCCGGAACTCGTGCTGTTCACGACGCGCGACATGGACCGCGAAGCCGTCAATCGCCTGATCCGCGACGCGGGCCTGAGCCCCATTCACAACGTCCGCCGCGTCGTGCGGGTCGAGTCCATCCCGCTCCTGGGCACGGGCAAGACGGACTACCGGGCGCTGGCTGAGCGGCTGAGCGCCACGTCCTCGAAGTCAGGCACGGAAGACCCCTCTCCCTGCCAGGGAGAGGGTGGCCCCGACGAAGTCGGGGCCGGGTGAGGGTTCCGAGCAGAGCAGACGCCGTCGACTGAGCCGAGGAACCCTCACCCCTGCCCCTCTCCCTGAGAGGGAGAGGGGTGGAAGAGAGCCTGCCCCTCTCCCTGGAAAGGAGAGGGGGGCGTGGCACTGAACGGGGAACCGAGTTGAGCATCCTCGTCTGCCACATTCGCACGGCCCGCCGAAAGGCCCGCGAGGTCGCGGCAGCCGAGGTCCTCGCGCTGCTCGCGGACCTGGGGGCCGTCGCTTTGGGGGGCGGGCCGATGTCCGACCGCGGCGGCCTGTTCTGGATCGACACGCCGGAGGAATCGCTGGCCGTCGCCGAGCGGCGGCTGCCGCGGCTGGGCTACACGGACGCCGTCGATCTGCTCACGCCGGACGACGCGGGCGGCGCGGGCAGCCGCGAGGTCGTCCGCTGGCGCGGCCGGCCGTTCGCCGTCAGCCCACTCTACGTGGAAGACGCCCAGGCCTACCGCGAGGCGTCGCCGGACCAGGCCGAGTTCCTGCTGGCCGGTGCGGACGGCGTGGTCCGCGCGGTTCGCGGCTATCGCGGCAGCGGCGGGGCGCGAACCCGCCGGGCCCTGCCGGTCTGCGACGCACGGCTGCTGGTGAACCTCGCGGCCCCGCCGGCGGGGTGCGGGCGACTGCTCGACCCCTTCGCCGGCGCGGGCGGGGTCGTGCGGGCCGCGGTCCGCGCGGGCCTGACGGTGGCCTCGACCGACATCGACCCGCAACTTGCCGCCGGGCTGGCGGGCCTGGGCGCCGAGCACCGCGTCGCCGACGCCCGGCGGCTGCCGCTGGACGACGCGTCGTTCGACGCCGTCGCGACCGAGCCGCCTTACGACGCGTCGGCTGACAACGTCCCGGCTGAAGCGATGGCCGAGTTGTGCCGCGTGCTGAAGCCCGCCGGCCGACTGGCCATGCTGGCGGCGGACTGGCAGGAAGAGGGCCTGACCCGCGCGGCCGCCGGCCTGCCGCTGGCCGCACGGATGATCCGCCCCATCGACCGCAAAGGTTCCCCCTGCCTGCTGGCCTGCTGGGTGAAGGAGGCCCGCTGATTGGTCGATGGAGAAGAACGCGGAGCGCTGGACCCTGGGTTGAGCCGTCACTAAGATAGAGGCCAAGCGCAAGGGGTGTTGCGAAAGGCCTGGACGACATGAATCTGCAACCGACGACGGGCGAACTGGCCTGGCTGGTGGCGGTGCTGCTGATGCTCGCGGCGGCCGTCGCGCTGCGCATCCGCGGGCTGGGGGCGGTGTCGGCGGACGGACAGGTGGATCCGGTCCGAGCGCGAATGCGCTGGACCAGCCGACTGCTCACCGGCCTGGGGCTGCTGGCGACGCTGGGGCTGATCTACTACCGCGACATCCTGACGGCCGGCGAACCGGTCTGCCCGATCCAGAACAACTACGACTCGGCGGTGCTGTTCGCGGCGATGACCGGCGGGCTGCTGTTCTACATGCTCACCGTGCTGCGCCGGCGGCGCAGCGGCGCCCCGCGGGCCCGCAGCGCGGTGGACCTGATCCTGCTGCCGCTGATGATCGCGGCGACGGGCTACGCGATCCTGATCAACCTGCACATCGTGCCGTTCCGCGTCTACAGCCAGATCGGACAGGGCATGTGGCTGCCGATCCACCTGGCCAGCCTGGTGATCGGCTCGCTGATGCTGGTCTACGCCGCGGTGGCCGGGGCGATGTACCTGCTGGTGGACAGCGCCCTGCGACGCAAGCGTCCGAGCCGGCTGGCCGACGCCCTGCCCAGCCTCGAGCGGCTGGAGACGAGCATGCACCACGGGGTGCTGTGGGGTTTCTGGCTGCTGACGCTGGCGGTGGTGTCCGGGGCGTTCCTGGGCGTCAACAAGATGCGATTCACGTTCGCCGAGTTGCTGGTCTCGCCCAAGGTGTGGGTGGGGACGGCGGCCTGGGCGCTGTACGCCCTGGTGCTCAACGTGCGGATGATCCCGCGGTTCCGCGGGCGACGGGCGGCCTGGTTTGCGATCGCCGGGTTCGGGCTGATCGTGCTGGCCTACATCATCGCACAACTGCTCCCGATGGGTAGATGATCCATGCGTATCCTGCTGCTGGGCTGCAATCATAAGACGGCGCCGCTGGCCATCCGCGAGCGGGTGGCCTTCGACGACGCCAAGGCCGCCGCCGCCCTGGAGCAGCTCCGCGTTCACTACCCCGACAGCGAGGCCGTCCTGCTGAGCACCTGCAACCGCGTGGAACTCTACCTGGCTCGGCCGGTCCACGGACACCCGCGCAGCGAGGAGGTCATCGACTTCCTGGCCCGGTTCCACGGCGTGCCGCTGGCCGACCTGACGCCGTTGATGTACGTGCACCAGAACCGCACGGCCGTCGATCACCTGCTCCGCGTCGCCTGCTCGCTGGACTCGCTGGTGCTGGGGGAGACGCAGATTCTCGGCCAGGTGCGCAACGCGTTCCGCCTGGCCCAGGAGCGCAAGACGGCCGGCCCGGTGCTCGCCCGGCTCTGCCAGGACGCCCTGGGCACGGGCAAGCGGGTCTACAGCGAGACGACGCTGGCGAGCGGGCACGTGTCGGTCGCGTCGATCGCGGTGCACTTCGCCCGGCAGATATTCGACCGCTTCAGCGACAAGCGTGTGCTGCTGGTCGGGGCGGGCAAGATGGGCGAGCAGACGCTGGCCCGCGTCGCTGAACTCAAACCGGCTGAGGTGCTGGTCACCAACCGCAGCCCCGAGCGGGCCGAGCGGCTGGCGTCGCTATACGCCGGACGGGCGATGCCGTTCGGCCGCCTGACCGAGGCGCTGGCGGCGGCGGACATCGTCATCACCTCGACCGGTTCGACCGAGCCGATTATCGACCACGAGATGATGGCCGCTGTCTGCAAGGCGCGGCGGTACCGGCCGATCTTCCTGATCGACATCGCCGTGCCGCGCGACGTGCAGGAGGCGGTCGGCGGGATGAGCCAGGTCTACCTCTACAACATCGACGACCTTCAGCGTGCGGTGGCTGACAACCTCAACGAGCGGGCCGCCCAGATCGAGCAGGCCGAGCGGATCGTCACTCAGCAGACCGACCAGTTCATGAACTGGTTCCGCAGCCGCGCGGTCGGACCGACGATCGCCGCGTTGCGCGAGCGGCTGGCCGGGCTGGGCGCCGACGAGGTCGGCTGGCTTCTGCCCAAGCTCACCGAGGCCTCGCCGCGCGACCGCGAACTGATCGAGCAGTTCGCTCACAGACTGATCAACAAGGTGCTGCACGAACCGATCCAGAAGCTGAGCGCCGCCAGCCGCGAGCCCGACGCCGGACCGGCGGACATGTACGCCCAGTCGCTGATTCAGCTTTTCGGCCTGAACGTAGAGGGAAGTCCGGGCGCCGAGCGCGTCGAGGGGGAAGACGCGCAGGAGAAGGCCGCGGAGTGATCGTCACCCCGCGGCCTGACGCGGATCGGGCATTCCGGTCGGCGGCCGAACTCAGTTGAACAGATCGCCGCCGCCTTCCTTCGGCTTTTCCTTGCCCTGGCCGTTCTTGTTCGTGGTCTTGCCGGCGGGCTTCTTCCTGGGCTCTTCCTTGGGCTTGTCGTCGTTGCCGAAGATTCCGCCGCCTTCCTTGCTTTCGCCGTCCGAGACCTCGACCGTGCTCAGCGTCGTCGAGCCGTCCACGTCGAGCAGGACGAGTTGGCCGGCGTGCGGGGGTGTGCGGCGCGACGACTCGTTGTTCTGCTGCTCGGCCTTGAGTTTCTCGGCTTCGCCCTGAAGGGCCTTGATGTCGCTGTCCACGGCCTTGAGATCCTTCTCGGCCTGCTGGCGGGCGGGCGAACTGCCACTGCTGCTCAGGTTCTTGTACATGTCTACTTTGCGCTGGGCCTGTTCGCGGCGGTTCTGGGCCTCGCGGTACTTCTTCTCGAGAATCCGCATGTGCGATTTCACCACGCCCTGCTTGCGATCGACATCCTGGTTGTCCTTCATGTAGGAGTCGTAATCGGCCTGGCTGACCCAACTGTTGCCCCAGCGCTGTTGGCCCTGGTGCTTGCCGGCGCGCTGCAACTGCCCGACCAGGGCCCTGAGCTGCCCGACAGCCGACGTCGTGCCGGTGTACCTGTCGGCCTCGGCCATCGCCAACGCCTGGTCAAGGTTGTCGAAGATGACGTCCTGGTCGGCGACCGACGCCTTCATCAGGTTCGCGATGGCCGGCGACCACTGCTTGTCCTTGGCCGACAGCACCCCGATGTTGTTGCGCGCGGCGGCGTTGTCCGGGTCGGCCTTGATGACCTCAGCCAGCGCGGCCATCGCCTGCGGTTCCTTCTGCGCCTTCAGCCACACCTTGAACTTCTCGAACGGGATGTCCGCGCGATAGGGGTGGGCCTTGCCCGCCTCGTCCAGCAGCTTGGCCGCCGCTTCGGGGTCGGCCGCCGACGCCGCGTCGCCCTTGAGCCGGTCGGCCTCGGCCGTCCGCTTGGCCACCTCCGACTGCACCATCCAGCCGGGTCCGAAGCGGGCCAGGTTGGCGTCGGCTCGGGCCTTCCAGATGTCCTTCTGCGCCACGGCGGCCTGGGCCAGGGAGGTCGTGCCGTAGTCGCCGAGGAACTTCTCCCAGATCGCCAGCCCCTCGGCGCCGGTCTGGACCTTGCCCGACTCGTCCATCGCCGTCGCGAACGCCTGCTGCGCTTCCTTCTGTTTGGTCAGCGCGGCCGCCGCCTCGTCGCCGTCAGCCAGCAGGATCGGCGTCGACACGAACGCCCCCACGATCGCCGCCAGGCACGCCAGCCAAATCCGCTCGCTACGTTTCATCTGAGTTCTCCAGCCGCCTCCCTCGGCGGCGCGGGTACACGGGAAGGAGCGGCCGGGCCACTCGGCCTGTTCGACCACTCCTCATCATAAGAATAACCCGGCTCTGCCGGCGCGGATACGGAAATCCGCCCCCATCCCCGGGCGCCCCCCAGGGCCTGCGTCGGCCTGCATTTGCCTGTATTTGCCTGTATCTGCCAGCCGGTCCCAGCGTCCCTCCGCCGCCCGGACCTCGGCCGAGCCCGGCCAACGCCCGTACACGCAATCGGCCGAGTCGCCTCGACTCCGGGGTCGACCGGAAATCCGCGTCCGGCCAATCGCAACAGGCCGCGTCCTGGAGCAAACGGCCAGCGCGTGAATCTGGGCCGACTACGCGCGGTCGATTTCCCGCCTCGCCAGCTCGACCGCTCGCCGCGGTTTGGACAGGTCGCCGTGGACCGTGTAGACGTCGCGGACGATGAACTCGACGAACACGTCGCGCGTCGCCTCCAGCGTCTCGCGGACATGGGCCGACCAGGCCTCCTCGTCCAGCGCCACGTCGACGGCGAAAAACTTGGGGTCGGGCTTTCGGGAGAAGACGACCTCGCTGCCGCGCAGCGCCTCGCCCATGAACCGCTGATCGCACCAGCGCGAGATGGACACCTTCTTCAGGTGCGGCAGGCGGCGGATGTCGTCCCAGAACGGGTGGGCCGGCTCGCAGCACCCGTAATAGAGCAGGCCCAGCGGCTCGCATACGTTGCGGTAGTAGGGGTAGCAGAACTCGTGGAACATCGCCGTCGAGACGCCCACGGTTTCCTGGCTGTTGGCCGATCCGAAGATGTCCGCCCACCGCGCCCGCCCGTCGTAGCCGGGCGACGGCAGTTGCGTGGTGAAGTTGTAGCTGGAGCCGAAGCTGGCCTCGTTTTCGTTGTTCAGACAGAGCAGCCCCTCGGCCTGCGCCCAGTTCATGATCCGCAGCGCGTTGTCGCGCAGGTAGGCCATCAGGGCGTGCATTTCGTCGGGGCAGTCGTACATCGCCATGAAGTACGACTCCATGCCCATCAGCTCGACGACGCGCTGCGTAAGGAACCGGCACGCCCCCGGCACGCCGCTGACCTGGCGGACGGGCAGGATGCCGTCGAACAACTCCTCCATGAACGCCCGCCGCGCGGCCGTCGCCTCGCGGTCCACGGTGCAGACCGCCGGCTTGAGCATCGCCAGGTCGCGCCGCAGATCCTTGATCGGGTGGAGGAATTTGTATCCCGTGTCGTAGCCCTGCGAGTCCTTCACCGTCTCGCGTTCGATCTTCACGCCGAACTCGTCCACCGTCACCGCCCAGCCGACCTCGAACGTCGCGGGCATCACCTTGTCGTCGTCGATCAACTCGTGGTTGCGGATGTTGCGCAGCAGCGTCCGCTCGATCGCCCGCCCGGCCCTGGACCGGCAGCGGGAGAGCGACTCGGGCAGGAAGTCGCGGTCAAAGGTCCAGGTCTCGACGATCACCGGCGGGCGGGCGCCCGGCCGGGCGTCGTTCAGGTCGTACCACATCCGTCGCCGCTGCTCCATGACCGGCAGCGCCGCATAGTCGGCCTGCCGCCGGGCCAGTTCGCGCAGGCGGGCCCGTTCGTCCGCGGTGATTTCAGCAAGTGCGTCCATGCGCGGGATTATACCGCCATCGCCTGGAATCCAACGCCCCCTCCGCCCGGCACGGGAACCTGCGGGGCCCCTCGCGCGTCCAATGGGGTGCATCGACACTCACACCGAAAGGGGATCGCCATGAGACGCCAGGAATGGTTGGGCGTGCTGGTCGTCGCCGCGGCGACAGCCGGGATCATCGTGGTCGGCTCGCTGCCGTCAGCCGGTCTGGCCAACGCCCCCCGGCCGACCATCGCCGTGCCCGCGCTGCCGCCGGCCGAGCTGAGCATCCCGTCGCTGGGGGCGAAGGTGGTCGCGACCGCCGATCCTCAGCCGGGCCAGCCGGTCAAGATCAAGCTGTTGCTACAGGGCGATCCCGCCCACGCCGGGCAGATCGTGCCGCTGTCGGTGGCCCTGCTCAGCGCCTCGCCGCCCGACAGGATGGCGCGAGTCATCCAATTGCCGCTGCCTCTGACCGCGGCGCAGACCAGCATGATGATCGGCCCGGACGGACGGGCCGAAGCGGACGTCGAACTGGCTGCCGACTGGGCTTCTGCGGCGCCGACGACTCAACCCGATGACATCGCGGCAGCAGCGAACAACGGGCGGCCCAATGGACCAGTTCCGCAGGGCGTCAGAGCCATTGCCCCGACGGCCAGCTACAGCATCGTTCTGGGTTCGACACTGAACGGCCCGGCGCAGCCCGGGCCGATGAGGCGAATAGCCGCCCTCCCGACCACCCAGCCGGAGCAGCCATGAGCCTGCGGGCGCTGGTCATCGGCCTGACGGCCGGCGTGCTGGCAGGGGCGATCGCGGTGAGCGTGCTGAACCGGGGGGCCGCACCGCCAGCTGACCCCGCCTCGGCCGACCATGCCCCCGCCCTGCCCGAGGACGCCGGCCTCGCCTCACGGATCGTGCTCCAGTATCACCCCCAGGCCGGCGACGCGGTCGCGCCGATCTACGCCCGGCTGCTGGCGGCGCTGGGCGACGAGGTGCAGGTCGTCTGGGTCTGCGCCGGCGACGACGAACTGGCCGACCTCCGCCGCCGCATGGGCGACGCCTGGCCGGCGACGCGCAGCCGAACCGTCCTGGTCGGCAAGCCGATCTCCACATGGTCCAAGGACCGTTTCGTCACGCTCGCGGCGCCCGGCGGCCGGGCGACGCTGCTCGCCCCGTCGCGCGAGCGGTCGACGCTGGACCTGCGGACCAACGACGGCGAGATCCCCTGGCATCTGGCCCGGCAGTGCGGCGACCTGTTCGGCTGCCGCGACGCGGGGATGCTCTTTGACGGCGGCGACTTCCTTGTGGCCGAGGACCGCGTCTTCGCCCACCCGGCGCTGATCGAGAAGAACGCCGACCGATTCGCCACGCCCGAGGCGCTGCGCCGACACATCGAATCGCAGATGGGCCGACCGGCCGTCTGGCTGACCGACGACCCTGCCGATGCCCCGCTGCATCACATCGGCATGTTCCTGACGCTGCTGGGGTCGCGGGCGGTCGTCGGCGACGTGCGGGCGGCTGAGCCGCTGTGCGACGCGGCCGTTCTGGCCGACGCCGGCGGACGGATGCCGGCAGCCGACCGCGACCGGCTGGCCGACCAGCTCGACCGCCTGGCCGACCGCCTCGCGGGCCTGGGCTATCGCGTGACGCGCGTGCCGCTGATGCCCTCAGCCGCCCCGCGGGCGTGGATGAGCTACAACAATGGCCTCGCGCAGACCCGCGGCGGGGCGGCGCTCTACTGCATGCCGACGTTCGGCGTCGCGCGGATGGACCGTGCGGCGGCCGCGGCGTTCGAGTCGGCGGGGGCGCGGGTGACGGCGATCGACTGCTCCGCGGTCTGGCGGCTGGGCGGTTCGCTGCGCTGCCTGGTCAACGCGACCGGGCGAGGGATTGACGGTCGGCAGGGCGGGCGATAGGCTGGCCAGTCCGGTTTGGGACGAGTTGTTACCCGACCGCCGGGGCAAGACGCGATGGCCCGCTGCCAGGCCGATCGGCGGCCCGGCGCCCTGACCCGCGGGGCATCGGAATCGCAACCGGCTGCACAGGTCGGTTGGCTGACGCATCTTGCCCGGGTAGATTCATCCCATCCGCAGTTTCATTCAGGCAAGTCAAACACGTGAGCAATCGCAACGGCAATCCGGCCCCCGCCGCGTCGTCGAACAGCACGCCCGCGCAGCCGTGGTCATGGGGCCCGCTGGCTGGGCTGTGCACCGTGATCGGGGCAGCCGCCATGGTCATGGTCTGGTGGCCCCGGCACGGACTGACGCTGCTGGGCGCGGCGACGGTGAGCCTGCTGCTGGCCGGGGCCCTGCTGGCGGCGGCGACATCGCTGGGCGCGGGCATCCTGCACCTGCTGGGCGGCGTCCGGTCGATGCCCCGTCCGTTGGCGCTGCTGACGGCGTCGGCCCTGGGCGTCGGGGCGTTTTCGCTGATCCTGCTGATCGCCGGGCTGGCCGGCGGACTGGGACGATGGCTCTTCTTCGCTCTGCCGGTGGTCGGCGCGGTCGCGGGAATCTATCCGTTGTGGCGGCTGTGGGGGAGTTGCCCGCCGCTGCCCAGCGGCCGTTCGGTTTCGTCGCGGTGGAACTGGGCGGCGCTGGTGCTGTCGCCGACGCTGGCGGTGGTGATCGCGGCCCTGAGCATGCCGCCGGGCGTGCTCTGGACCGGAACCATGCCCGACGACCTGGAGGGCATGGGCTACGACGTGCTGGAATATCACCTGGAGTATCCCAAGGAATACCTGGCCGCCGGCCGCGTCGGATTCCTGCCGCACAACGTCTACTCCAACTTTCCGTCCAACGCGGAAATGTGGTTCATGATGCTGATGGGCATCAACGACCCGCCGCAATCGGGGGCGTACCTGGCGACGGCGCTCAACGTGCTGCTGGCGGTGCTCGCGGGCGCGGGCGTGTACATCGCGTCGCGCCTCGGCGGGCGCGAGGACTGCGGCGGCGGTCCGCTGGCCGTCGTCGCGGTCGCCGCCGTGCCGATGCTGGCGACCGTCGCGACGGTGGCCTACGTTGAGCCGATGATGCTGTTCCACATGGCCGTCGCCTGGGCCCTGCTCCGCCATTACCAGCTCAGCGCGCGATCGGAAGAGGAAGTGCCGGACGTCTTCGCCCGGGCTCCGCTGGGGACCTGCGCCCTGGCGATCGGCCTGGTCGCGGGGCTGGCGTGCGGGTGCAAGTACCTGGCCATCCCCCTGATGGTCGGTCCGCTGGCGCTGGGGCTGCTTGCGACGCGCGGGCTGACGCGGCTGTCGCTGCGCCGCAAGGGGCGGCACGCCCTGCTCGTGACGGCCGGCGTGCTGGTGGCCTTCTCGCCGTGGCTGGTCAAGAACGCGCTGCTGGCCCGCAACCCGCTCTACCCCCTGCTGTGGAAGACCCTTGACGGCGGCGACTGGCGGGCCGAGGACGACGCCCGCTGGAAGGCCGCCCACCTGCCCGACATCGCCCTGCCGCAACGCCTCGACCGGGCCTGGCGGCACTTCTTCAGCCACCCGTCGATCGCGCTGGCTGACGGCGAAGCCGATCGCGTCGCCGCGCGGGTGAACGCCGTCCCCCGCGCCCCCGGCGACGAGCCGGCCACGCCGGTCGAAGTCTCGCTGGTCTATTCCTCGCTTTACGGACCCTGGCTGTGGTGGCTCTGCTGGCCGATCTTCCTGACCCGACGCCGCTCGCGCTGGGACCTGCTGCTGCTGGTGTCGGCCGGCGGGATGCTCGCGTTCTGGATCTTCTGCTCGCACGTGCCGGGGCGATTCATCCTGCCGGCGATCCTGCCGCTGGGGCTGCTGGTCGGGCGGTCGATGGCGGCGGTCCGCCCGAGCATCCGCGGGATGATGTTCCTGCTCATGCTCGCCCCGGCGATGGTCAGCGCGATGCAGCTTCACCTCCGCTTCGAGGTGGACACGAACGAGCTGGACAAGTCGAACAGCCTGCCGACCGTGCACGACATGATGGGGGATCGGCCGACGCCGCCGCGCTACGTGTTCGGCCAGCTCAATCGCCTGCTGACCGACGCCGGGGCGACACCCGACGGGCCGGCGAAGATGTGGCTGATCGGCGAATCCCGCGCGTTCTACTTCCGTTATCCCGTCCGCTACAACGTGGTCTTCTCGCGCGATCGGTTGGCCGAGCGGCTGGCCGACCCGTCGATCCCGGCCGAGGCCATCCGCGACTGGCTCCGCGACACGCTGAAGGTCCGTTACGTCTTCGTGAACTGGTCGGAAGTCAGGCGTCTGAGCCGCAGCTACGGGCTGAGCCCGGTCTACGCCCGCGATGACGAGAAGCTGTGGGCCCTGGGGCGCGTGCACGAACTGGCCGGCGACGCGAGCGTGGAAGTCCGGTCCATCGTCCCGAAAAGCTCGAAGCGCGGCGCCCCCTTCTGGCTGATCGACCTGGACGAGGCGCCGACCCCGACGACGCAGCCGGCGGAGACTTCGACGTCAGCCCCCACGAGCAACTGATCCGGGCCAGCACCGCTTACCCGAAAGGAACCGGCCATGCAGCAGGCCAAGACCGCCCTGGTGATCGTGGACATGCAGAACGACGCCGTGCTTCCAGGCGCGCCGATGCACATCGCCGGGGCTCCCGAGACGCTGCCCCGCATCCGCCGACTGCTCGACTGGTTCCACGAGCGCGACCTGCCGGTGTTCCACGTGATCCGCGAATACCGCGCCGACGGCAGCGACATCGAGATCACGCGGCTGGCCGACTATCTCAAGGGCGTCGCCTACCTGACGCCGGGCAGCCGCGGGGCCCAGGTCGTCGCGGAGATCGCCCCGTCGGGCAAGGACTACGTCGTCGTCAAGAACCGCTTCAGCGGGTTCATGAACACGGAACTGGACTTCATCCTGCGGCGGCTGAAGGTGGAGCGGCTGGTGATCTGCGGGACGCAGTACCCCAACTGCATCCGTGCAACGATCTACGACGCCGTGTCGCTGGGCTACGAGGTGGTCAACATCACCGACGCGACCAGCGCCAAGACCCCTGAAGTCAAGGCCGCCAACATCGCCGACATCCGCAACATCGGCGTCCGCTGCATCCCCCTGGACGAGTTCCTCAACTCGCCGGGGTGACGGGCCGCCTGCCCGCAGCCGATCCAGAACGAACAGGGACAGCCGCCTTCGACTGAGGCGACTGTCCCTGATTGACGGTCCTGCCGGCAACACCCCGAATGCGACGCTCAGCGGCGGCAGCGACGCCGGGCGGCTGCCCCCGTCATCGACAGGGCGCCCAATGCCAACATCGACAGCGTGGCCGGCTCGGGGACCGGCAACGTCCGGGCCGAGAGGTCCTTGAGGATCACCCCGCCGCCATAGTCGCCGGCGCCGTGCAGGTAGAGATAGCCCGTGCTGGGGTCGATGGTCATCGCGGTGAAGCCCGTGCTGTAGCTGCCGTGGATATCGACCAGGGTCGTATTCCCGGGGGCGGCCTCCCAGGTAATGTGCTGCTTCTGGATGGTGTAGCTGTTGCCCGCGCTGTCCTCGCCGAACGTGTAGCCGACGACCACGTCGTCGCAGGCGCCCGGCGTGCTTTCGCCGAAGACGCCGTCATCGCCCGGCGTCACGGCGAAGAGGTGAAAGGCGTCGGAGGCGCCGTTGGCCAGAATGTAGAGCACCGGCATGCCGGAACCCTCGTAGTAGGCATACTCCACACCGCTGACGGTGCTGATGCCGAGGGTCGAACTCAGGTTGTAGAGGACGGATCGCGAGTCCTCGGAGGTGGCGCGGCCGGGCAACTGCGGGGCGACGTACGCGGTGCCCCCGACATTCGGGTGCATCATGCTGATGGCCTGGAAAGGCGTCCCGCCGCCGTTGCGGACCACGAGCATCTCGCCTTCGCCCGAGAGCGAGTAGGCAGACGGCAGGTACGTGGCATCGCCGTTGTAGTAATACCATGCGCTGCTCTGGGACGGGTCGTTGAGGACCACGTCTCCGCTGTCGACAGTGACGATGTTGCCGTCCGTTCCGCCGTTGAGGCCCGTGCCGCTGGTGAAGTAAGTCCCCTGCGACAGCAGCGTGCCGCCGGCATAGTCCGGGTCGTAGGCCAGGGCTGTCGAGCTGCCGCTTCGGCTGCCTTCCAGCACCGGCCGCACGAAGCCCGTACCGGCCGTCGGCAGATCGAACTTGCGCAGCGCGTAGCTGCCCGTGCCGCCTTTGCCGTATGCATACAGATAGCCCGTGCCCCCTTCCTCGACATAGGCCAATCCGCCCGTGTTGCGGGTGCCGTTGGAGCCGCTCGCAGCCGCGTACCACCGTCCGACGACCTCGAAATCGTTCAGGATCGAGCCCCCGTCGGTCACCGCCACCGTCCCCGCCAGCGCCGGCATCTGGGCCGCCAGCAAGGCCGCAGCCACAATCGCGAATGTCCTGGCCATTTGCATCTCTCCGTTCTAGGTCTCTCTCTCGCCTTCGGTCAGCCCAACCCACACTGCCAAGTCACGTGGATCCGGAAACCAAGCCGGTCGTCAGGAAGCCGAATTCATTGACACGCGCCAGATCTGACTAGCAAATGACGTACCAGAAACCGCCCCCCAGGGAGGAATTTCCACAACCAGATATACCACAAGTGGTTGCGATGCAACCTGGTGCGGGCAGACGATTGGCGTGCTTGACTGAATGTTGACGCAAATCAACATCCAGGGCACCGCATGTGGCTTTTGGACAACACGCCTTCGACGAAATGATCCCGTCGTGGGACGTCTTGCGGGCCAACGAGGGCGCAAAGACAAAGCCCGGGGAGGCTATCCCCGGGCTCGCGGTTGGTCGTGAGCGACCGTTCAGTTACGGCCGAACCGTCACGCGGCAGAAGGGCGGCGGCGGGTCGTCCGGCTTGTCGGGCTTGTCGGCGATCCGCATGAGGAACCAGAGTTCCGACACGTCCTTGTCGAGCATGCGAATGCAGCCCAGACTCTTCTGCTTGCCGATGCTGTCGGGCTGATTCGTGCCGTGGATGCCGTAGCCGTGCTGGCCCACCGCGTCGCCGAAGATTCCTTCCAGGCCGATCCACCGCCCCGGCCGGCCGAGCGGATAGTCCTGACTCTCAGGCTGGATCAGCTCGTTGTTGCGCGGGTTGCGCCAAGGCTGATTGAACTCCATCTTCTCGACCCGCCAGACGCCCACCGGCGTGCTGTCGAACTCGCCCAGCCCGACCATGTACCGTCGCACCAGCAGCGGCACGCTCTGGCTGCCCGTCGGCATGTCGAGGTAGACGCTCAGCGTGAAGTCCGACTTGTCGACCACGACGTTGAACGGGCCCTTGACGACCTTGATCTTCTGCTCGGCCCGCAGGCCGCGCGCGGGGATCCGGTTGATCTTCTCCAGCAGGCTCACCACCTCGGGATTGCTCTGGCCTTTGTAGAGCCGGTAGATCTGCGAAATCTTCCAGTAACTGCTGCCCGACGGAACCTTGTAATACTCGGTCACCGTGTCGCCGGGGGCGCAGAGCATGCTGAAGACCGTCTTGTCGGCCAGGTCCGACAGCCGGGCGACGCAGTGGTCGTTGGCCTCTTTGGGCAGGCCCTTGTCGACGACCGCGTTGTAGGCGTTGCGGGCCGCCAGCCAGCTCTGCTCGGTGTAGAGCTTGTCGGCGGCGGCGACCTGGTCAGCCAGCTTCTGCTGCTCGCTGCGGGCGACGACCTCGGGTTTGGGCGCCTCGACCGGGACGTGCCCCTCGGCGGCGATCTGCGTCTCGGTCGGCTTGGGCGGCTGCGGATTGTTCGGAGTCGGGTTGTTGGCCGGCGTGGACGGAGCGCCGGGCCCAGCCGGCGGATTGGCCGCCTGTTCGTTCTCGCCGGTCAGCGGGGGCTCGTGCGAGCCGCCGTGCAGCACGGCCCACAGCCCCAGCGCCAGCAGCGCGACCACGACAACGCCGATGCCGATCCGAAGCCTTTGCGGAGTGACGATGGGCTTGACGCCTTGCGGCGTGGTCGCCCGGAAGAACTTGGGTTCCACCATTGGGATCACCTGCGGCCCCTGCCGCGTCAAGTCGGGCCTGTCATCCTACCGCGCCCCGCCCCGGAGGCCAACTTCCATCCCCGGCCCCCTGGCGAGGCCGACGTCACGCATCTGTCCTTATCGGCCCGCAGGCTGAATTCCCTCCACCCCCTTTGGCACGCAAGTGAATCGGCTGTTGACGCGGCTGCCGCCGGGCGGGAACATCGTCTGGGTTGGCGCATCTCATATTCGTGGAATAGGTATGCGCGCCGCGTCTGGTCGCATGACCCGGAGGACTCGCCATGAGGATCGCACTGGTCGGGCCGGAGTTGGAGGAGAACCTGGCGCTTCGCTGCATCGACGCGGCGCTGACGGCGGCAGGCCACTCGCCTCGCATCTTCGACTTCCACGCAGCCGCCCAATCGCCGCAGATCGTCCGCGACATCCTCGCGTTCGACCCGGCCGTCGTCGGGCTGAGCATGGTCTTCACCGCCCGGGCGCGGGAATACGTCGCGCTCGCGGACGCCCTCCGCGCCGCCGGCTATCGCGGGCACGTCACCGCGGGCGGGCACTTCGCGGGCTTCCACGCCGCGGAACTGCTGCGCGACTTCCCGGCCATCGACACCGCCATCCACGGCGAAGGCGAAGAGGCGATGGTCGAGCTGGCAGCCGACCTGGCCGACCCCGCGCGCGTCGCGGGCGTCAGCTATCGCGACCGCGACGGGCAGGTCGTCCGCACGCCGGCTCGGCCGACGCCGGCGGACCTGGACGTGAGGCCCTGGCCGACGCGGCCGGCGACGTTCCACCACTACCTCGGCCAGCCGATCGCGAACATCCTGGCCGGCCGCGGGTGCTACGCCAACTGTCACTTCTGCTCGATCAACGCGTGGTATCGCGAGAACCCCGGCCAGCGGTTCCGCCAGCGCGACCCCGGCTGCATCGCCGCGGAGATGGCCCACCTCTACCACGACCGCGGGGTGCGGATCTTCAACTTCCACGACGACAACTTCTTCCTGCCCGGCAAGTCCGACATGCTCGCCCGCATCGACGGACTGGCTGACGAGCTGGCGGCCCGCGGCGTCGGGCGGTTTGCGTTCCAGGTGAAGGTGCGTCCGAACGACGTGCACCCCGAGACGTTCGATCGGCTGGCCGAACTCGGGCTGTTCCGCGTCTTCCTGGGGGTGGAGAACGCGGCGGTGGACGGCCTGCGGCATCTCGGCCGAGGGGTCCGCCGCGAGCAGAACGAGCGGGCGCTGGAGTTGCTGGCCGAGCGGAGCATCCACACCTGCTTCAACCTGCTGATCTTCGAGCCCCAGATGACGGCCGACGACGCCCAGGCCAACGTGGACTTCATGCGCCGCCACGCCGAGTTCCCGCTGAACTTCTGCCGCGTCGAGGTCTACGCGGGCACGGAGATCGAGCGGCGGCTGCGAGCCGCCGGCCGCCTGATGGGCGACTACTTCGGCTACCACTACCGCATCTTCGACCCGCGGATGCAGCGGGCGTTCGAGATGTTCTACCGCGTGTTCGCCGAGCGGAACTTCACCGGCCCGGGCATGAACCACCAGGCGATGCGGGCGGACTACTACTACCACATCCTGCGGCACTTCTGGCCTGGCCGCGCAGCCGGGCTCGGCCCGCAGGTCAAGGGCCTGGTCGCGGAACTGAACTGGAATAACGCCGACCTGTTGGGCGAGATCGTCGCCCACGTGCAGGCCGACGACGACGGCCGCGACGATGCGGCAGTGGCCGACGCCCTGCTGGCTGAGCGCGTCGCGTTCGACGCCGACATGCTGGGGCGGATGGAGGGAATCGTCGCGCGGATGGAGCGGATAGCCGCCCAGCCACAGCAGTCGCCGCGCCGCCGCCGCCTGGCCGGCCCAGCCGCCGCTGCCGCCGCGGCGATCCTGCTGACTACGATCGGCTGCAAGGACGGCGTCAAGGCCCCCGAGACGACCGAGCGGGCCCCCACCCCGACCGGCCCGGCCAACCCCGGCGCAGACAAGCCCGCGCCGCAGACCCAGCCGGCGCCCGATCCGTTCCGCGATCCGACGTTTGAAACGGAGATGGCCCCCGAGCCGACCGAGATGGCCCCGCTCCCGACGCAGCCGGCGCCACCGCAGACGCAGCCGCAACGGGAGTTCCCGACCGAGGACACCGAGATGGCCCCGGCGCCGATCCAGCCCCAGCCGCCGCAGATGATCCCCCTGCCGCCGACGCACGAGTCGGAGATGGCCCCGGCGCCGGCGGAGCAGTCCAGTCTAGCCGGACCGCCCATCACGCTGGTGGCGGACGAGCAGCCCGCGCCCCCGCTCCGGCCGCGCGGCGACGGCTTTCAACCCGCGCCGCCGCACTGGTCGGAAATGGTCGCCCCGCCGGTCCGGCCTCATGTGCCGCCCCCTCCACCGACGACACAGCCGGAGACGCCGACGTCTCAGCCGGACGGCGTGCCGACGACGCAGCCGACCTCGCAGCCGGATGAGCAGTTGCTGCCCGCGGCCGAGACGATGCGGGTCGAGGGGACGCTCCGGTTCTACACCCGGACCCGCTGGGCCAGGCTCGCGCAGCAGCACGAACTCAACGGCAAGACGATCGAGGTAGACCTGCGGCTGGACGAGACCGGCGCGGTCGCGGAGGTCGCCATCCGCCTGCCCGAGGGCGTGGACAAGCCGGCGTTCGTCAAGGCGCTGAGCGACCAGATCCGCCCGATGCGGTTCAACCAGGTCCGCCGCGCGGGGACGGTGCACACGAAGCTGACCTTCCCGAAAGACGGGCCGGGCTACGAGATGATGGAAATGGCCCCTCCCCCGCGACCGCTGCCGGAGGAATAGGCCGTCAGATTTCCCGCTCGATGATGTCCACGTGATCGAGGTCGCTCTGGCCGAGTTTGAGGTCGCGTGCGACTGTGAGATACTGCGGCGCCCGGCCGTCCTCGGAGAGGTCCTTGAGCCCCTGCGCGCCGCGCTCCTGGTTGATCATCCGGGCGGCGTAGGCGTCCATCGCCACCGCGTCGTCGCTGACCAGAAGCTGGTTCTTGTTGACGATGCGGTCCTGCGAGACGGTCGGCCCGCCGTCGTAGACGATCCGCAGCGCGTTGCCGATGTTCAGCCGAAGCTTGCTGCGGATGGGCTCGGCGGCGAACAGGTGGGGGATGGCCTCGCGGCAGCCGTCGCCGTGCCAGCGGGCCGGATGCTTAATCAGCCCGTGGCTGAGGTTCTTCATCGCGCAGGTCACGCCCGCGAGGTGGTGATCCTTCACAAAAGGAATGTTGATCAGGCAGTCGCACCACTCCAGGGCAGCCGAGTAGAACTCGTCGCGCCCGAGCACCTTGACCGGCTTGGCGGACCAGCCGGCGGCCGGCTCGGCTGTCTTGCTGTCGCGGACCTGGTCGGGGTTGCAGTCGGCCAGCATGATGCGGCCGGCGGCGATGTCGGCCTTGGCCAGCGATTCGAGCATCGCCTGGAGCATCGCGTCGGTGACGTTGAGGTCGGCGGCGCCGCTGCGGTTGAACTTGAGCAGGACCTTCTGGCCGGGCTTGACGAGCGTTCGCCAGGCGGCGGCCTCGCTGTCGACGCCGAAGTAGCGTCGCAGGGCATAGTCCAGCAGGCTGGACAGGTGTTTCGGTGTGACGATGTTGCCCTTGACGGCGACCGGATTGGTGACGGCCAGCAGCCTGCTGCGCGGCCCGCCCAGCAGGTCGTCGGTCGCAGCGGCGGCAGCGGGGGCGGGGGGAGCGCCATCGGGCTGGGTGGTCGGCGGATCGGCGGCCTGGGCCCAGAGCGGCGAACCCAGCAGCGGGGCCAACCCGGCGGCGCCGGCCAGGCCACCGGACACGCGGCGGATGAATTGTCGTCTGGAAATCGATCCCATTTGGGGCTCCATCCCGAATCGCCGGGCGGCCGAAACGCAAAGCCGGCCGTCCCCGGACGGCGAAAGATTGACAGTCGCCGCAACGATCCTTATCCTGTGCGGACCATGAAAAACTTTGACGAACTCCTTGAGAGCATCGGCCGCAATCAGAAGCGGCGCCGCATCGCGGTCGCTGCCGCCAACGACGTCACCCTGCTGGAGGCCGCCCGCGACTGCCTCGACAAAGGCATCGCGGATTTCGACCTGGTCGGCCCGCGCGACCAGATCGAGCAGTTGGCCGCTTCCAACCATATCGACCTGTCCGGCTTTGAGCTTCACTCGCAGCCGGACGATCTGAAGAGCGCCGCCAAGGCGGTCCAGCTTGTCCGCGAGGGCAAGAGCGACCTGCTGATGAAAGGCTACATCCACACCGACGACTTCCTGCGCGCGGTGCTCAACAAGGAGTTCGGCCTGCGCCGCTCCGGCGTCATCATGAGCCACTGCTTCCTCATCGAGGACCCGACGCGGGGCAAGTTCCTGACCGTGACCGACGCGGCCATGAACATCTCGCCGGACCTGGAGAAGAAGGCCCTCATCGTCCTCAACGCCGTGCACATGAACCTCGCCCTGGGCGTCGCCCGGCCGAAGGTCGCCTGCCTCACCGCCGTCGAGCTGATCAACCCGACCATGCCCGCGACCGTCGAGGCCGGGGCCCTGAGCAAGATGGCCGACCGCGGCCAGTTCGGCGTCGGCTGCGACGTCGACGGGCCGTTCGCGCTGGACAACGCGGTCAGCGAGCTGGCCGCCAAGCACAAGAAGCTCAAGGGTCCGGTCGCCGGGCAGGCCGACATCCTGCTGGTTCCCGACATTGCCAGCGGCAACATGCTGGCCAAGGCCTGCGTGTTCCTGTGCGGCTGGCGGATGTGCGGCGTGGTGCTGGGCGCCGCCTGCCCGATCGTGCTGACCAGCCGAGCCGACCCGCCGGAGAACAAGTTCCTGTCGATCGCCACCGCGGTGTACCTCGCCGACGTGGAGCGCCACGCCCGCCTGAAGATCGGCAAGGTGCACTACTAGGGGTCAGGGGTCAGGGGCCAGAGGCCAGGGGCTTGGGGGGAGGCTTGCTCAGCGTCTCGGACACGGGGAGCCTATTGTGGCCGATCAAGTGTGCAATCCGTGGCGGAAGCTTCCCGAATCAGAACCGTATGTGCTGCCCGATGATGCGGCGGCCCTTGCCAAGTTCAACGCGACCGTGCCAGCCCGGTTTGAGGTCCACACCGAGTTGCTGCCTGAGCCGTTCATTGGGCGGCCGGACGCCCCCGTGGTGCTGTTGAACCTCAACCCCGGCTACTCGCCCAACGACTGGAAGAACCACACAGACCCCGCCTTCGCCACCAAGGCGCGCGGCAATCTACTGCACAAGCGAACGGACTATCCCTTCTACCTTTTCGATCCGAGCGAGTCGCGGTCTCTAGGCTTCAAGTGGTGGCAGCGGAAGCTGAGAGCCCTGGTCGATGATTGCGGCCGGAAGGCGGTGGCCCAATCGGTACTGTGCGTCGAATACTTCCCCTACCATTCCCAACACTATGCCGGCCCGCGGCTGGCGGTGCCGTCGCAGCAATACAGCTTCGATCTCGTCCGGTCGGCCATTCGGCGGGAGGCGATGATTGTAATCATGCGAAGCGAAGCCCTGTGGCACCGTGCCGTTCCGGAATTACAGTCCTACGGACAAGCCTTCACCGTCCACAGCGTCCAGAACCCAAGCATCAGCCCGAAGAACTGCCCCGGTTACCAGAAGGTCGTCGAGGCGATCCGGCCTTGCTCACGGTCCTGACGCGAAGCCCACGAATGCTGCGGGTCGGCAGGGCCTGTATTGTAGAACAGGAACGGTAGGAGTACCCGGTGAAGTTCCTTGTCACATTCGATCGCGACGAGGCCGGCATGATCGTCGCTGAATGTCCGTCAATTCCCGGCTGCATTTCTCAAGGCAAGACCGAAGACGAAGCGACGGCCAACATCCGCGAAGCAAGCGCCGCCTGCCTGGAATCACGGGCGGCCAACCAGATTCAGCCGACGGTCCGTTAACCACCCAACACCTTGAGGTATGGATAGGGGGACGCTTATAATCCCCACGCCATGAGCATTCCACAGCATTATCAGCGGGCGAAGGAGCTGTTGGCCAAGCACGGGCAATCGCACCTCCTGCGGTTCTGGGATGACCTCGACGACGCACGGCGGGCGGCGCTGCTGGATGACGTCGAGCAACTCGACATGGAACTGCTGGCCGGGCTGATCGACAGCCACGTCCGCAACGCCCCGCCGCTCGAACTGCCGGACCGAATCCGCCCGCCGCACGCGCTGCCCAACGAGCCCGGCGACGAGGCGACGCGGCAGCGTTACACCGACGCCCGGGCGCTGGGCGAACAACTCATCCGCGACGGCAAGGTGGCGGCGCTGGTCGTCGCCGGCGGCCAGGGCACGCGGCTGGGCTTCGACGGGCCCAAGGGGGCGTTCCCCGTCAGCCCGCTGAGAAACAAGCCGCTGTTCCAGCTCTTCGCCGAGCAGGTCCGCAACGCCCAGCGGCGATACGGCACGGGCATCCCCTGGCTGATCATGACCAGCCCCACCAACGACGCCGCGACGCGGGCGTTCTTCGCCGCGAACGGCCACTTCGGCCTGTCGGCTGAGCAGGTGCTCTTCTTCACGCAGGGAACCATGCCCGCGTTCGACACCGACGGGCGCATCCTGCTGGCTGAGCGGCATCGACTGGCCCTCAGTCCCGACGGCCACGGCGGCACGCTGCGGGCGCTGCACCGCAGCGGCGTGCTGGATCGGCTGGCCGACGCCGGCGTCACCGTGCTCAGCTATTTCCAGGTGGACAACCCCCTGGTCCACGTGATCGACCCGCTGTTCATCGGCCTGCACGCCGAGACGCGGTCGCAGGTCTCCAGCAAGACCATTCCCAAGGCCGGTGCGACCGAGCGGGTCGGCAACTTCTGCGTCGTCACCGGCCCGGACGGGGCAGACCGGCTGACCGTGATCGAATACAGCGACCTGCCGGACGAATTGGCCCACGCGACCGGTCCGGACGGCCGGCGGCTGTTCGACGCCGGCAGCATCGCAATCCACCTGTTCGACGTGGCGTTCGTGCAGGCGCTGAATGCGGGCGGGTTCGGCCTGCCCTTCCACCGGGCCCTCAAGAAGGTGCCGCACATCGACGACGCCGGGCGACCGGTCGAGCCGGCCAAGCCCAACGGCGTGAAGCTTGAAACGTTCGTCTTCGACGCCCTGCCGCTGGCGGCCCGCACGATGATCTACACGACGCGGCGGGAGGAGGAGTTCGCACCGGTGAAGAACGCCGAGGGCAGCGACTCGCCGGCCACGGCGCGGGCGGCCATGGTCGCCCGGGCCGCCCGCTGGCTGGGTCGCGCGGGGGTGGCCGTGCCGAGCCGCCCGGACGGCTCGCCGGACGCGACGATCGAGATATCCCCCCTGCTGGCCGACTCGGCGGAGGAACTGGCGTCGGCGATCGAGCCGGGTTCGGTCGTCCCGGCCCGGGGGGCGGCGCTCTACCTGGAACCCCAGGCCGGGTAGGCTGGACAAAACGGCCCGGAAACGCCGATAAAGGCCCTATTCGGGTCTCGGGCGGACCAAATCCTGACGAAGATTTGGTTCGCGCCCTCGCGGTTCGCCCCTATAATGATCGAATCGCGGGGCGGGAGGATTCCCCCCGGGGTGAGGGTGCGTGCCGTCTTTCCGCTTTCACGATCCGGGTCTGAACGATGAGACGATTCTGGTTCAACGTCTTCCTGCCCCCCTTCCTGGCGGCCATCACCCTGTTCATGGGCGGCTGCCCGGTCTACCAGGAACCCGGCCAGGGCAAGGAACTCCTCCGCACCTGCCGCAAGGTCAGCCGCGACTATTGGCTGTACATCCCCAAGCCGCACAACCCCGAGCGGCGCTACCCGCTGGTGGTCACACTGCACGGCATGAAGCCCTACGACAGCGCCCGGCCGCACGTGCAGATGTGGGGCAAGCTGGCTGACCAGCACCAGTACATTGTCGTCGCCCCGGTGCTGATGACATCCGACAGCTTCGGCCAGTTCCCGCTGCGCAAGATGGGGCCGGCTGAGATGGAGGACGTGCGCGCGGTGCTGGCGATCATGGACGAGGTGGAGGAGGACTGGGAGATCGACCCGCACGGCGTTCTGCTGAGCAGTTGGTCGATGGGCGGGTACCTCGCCAGCTACGTCCTCACCGAGTACGGCGACCGGTTCACGGCCTACGCGCCGCTGGAATCGAATTTCCACGACTCGATCCTGAACGCCGCGCACGCCCGGCGGTGGGCCAAGAGCATCCCTGTCTTCATGTTCTACGGCAGCGTGGACCTGAACGTGGTGACCAGCCAGGTGAAGGACTCGATCGCCTGGTTCCGCGCCCAGGGCTACACCGTGCAGACCAAGGACGCCGGCATCGGGCACGAGCGGCATCCCGAACTGGCGGCCCAGTTCTTCGAGCAGGTGCTCGCCCAGCAGCGCCGTGACGTCGAAATCGTCGTCACCCCGCCCTCCGGCGTGCCCGCGCCGCTGGCGATCAACCTCTGGCCGGCCCTGTCGTCGCGCATCGCCGACGTGCGGACCTACGTCTGGGACTTCGGTCGGCTGGCCGGCGGACCCAGCTACCAGAAGAGCCCCAACGTCCTGATCCGCCAGCCGGGCGACTACCCGATCACGCTGACGGTGATCGACTCCAAGGGCCAGCGGCACATCACCAGCACGGTGCTGCGCGTCCCGTCCCCGTCGACCGCCGACCGCAACCCGTCAGCCACGCCCTACAACAACTACCGCTCGCAGTAGCGGCAGCATTCTCCGCCCGAGCCGCGAGCGGCAGCTCGCGGATTGTCGGCCTCCCCGGCGTACCCAACTTGCATCTTCCCCGCGTCGCCCGTACACTCACTGTCCGAACGCTTCCCAGTCGGCCTGGGCGGTTCGCCTGACATGATCGAAGCCCTTCCGTTCCTGATCGGCATGGCCGTGCTGCTGGCGCTGTCGAGCTTCTTCAGCGGCTCGGAGACGGCGCTCTTCTCGCTTTCTCCGTCGCAGGTTCACCAGTTCGCCACGTCGCGCCACCGTATCGGCCACATGGTCGCGACGCTGGTGCGCGATCCCGAGTCGCTGCTGATCTCGCTGCTGATCGGCAACATGGCCGTCAACGTCGTCTACTTCACCTTCGCCTCGGTGTCGATGCTGATCCTCCGCCGCAACGGCTTCGGCGGAGGAACCCTGACGCTGCTGTCGCTGGGGGCGCTGGTGGTGCTCGTGCTCGTCGGCGAGGTCGGCCCCAAGGTGCTCGCGTTCTCCCACCCCCGGGCCAGCGCCCGGCTGATCGCCGTGCCGATGTTCCTGATGCATCGCGGCCTGGGGCCTCTCCGCCGCCTGCTGCACGCCGGGCTGATCCGCCCGTTGACGCGGCTGCTCCGGCCGGCCGACCCGTTCAGCCCGCAGGTCACCGTCGAGGAGCTTCGCGCCCTGCTGGAGATTTCCGAGCACCGCGGCATCCTCGGCGCCGATGAGACGATGATGCTCCAGGAAATCGTCGGCCTGGCCGAGGCCAAGGTCCGCGAGGTCATGGTCCCGCGGACGCGGATGATCGCCTTCGACGTCGCCGGCTCGCGCAAGGAACTGCTCGCCCTGTTCGCCCGCACGCACCTGGGCAAGGTTCCCGTCTACCGCGACGACTTGGACGACATCATCGGGCTGGCCTACGCCAAGCGCGTCCACCTCGAGCCCGACGCCCCTTTGGAAAAGCTGCTGACGCCCGTCCGCTACGTCGCCGAGCTGTCCACCGTCGAGCAACTCCTGCTGGACTTCCGCCGCAGCCGAACGCAGATCGCGATCGTCGTGGATGAGTACGGCGGCACGGCCGGCCTGATCACCGTCGAGGACGTCGTCGAGGAGATCGTCGGCGACCTGGACGACGCGCAGAGCCCGCTCGCCCAGCCGCTGGTCCAGCAGGTCGGATCGGCCGACTACCTCGTCGGCGGCGACCTGAGCATCCGCGACTGGGCCGAGGCGTTTGGCCAGGGAGCGAACGAGGAGCGTCTGGCCACCGTCGGCGGACTGGTCCTCAAGCTGATGGGCCGACTCCCCCGGCCCGGCGACACGGTCGACTACGGCAACATGACCTTCCGCGTCGAGTCCATGAACGGGCGGCGGATCGGACGGCTGCACCTCACGCTGCGCCCGGCGCGCGGGGAGGACGCATGAGCCCGGCCGTCCAGATGGCGCTGTGGCTGGCGGCGGCGCTGGCCGGCGTGCTGCTCTCGGGGCTCTTCTCGGGCCTGGAGACCGGCGTCTACACGCTCAACCGCCTTCGGCTGCGCGTGCGCAGCGAGTCGGGCGACGCGTCCGCCCGGATGCTGGCCCGCCTGCTGGGCAACGGCCGATCGCTGCTGGCGTCGCTGCTGATCGGCACGAACATCGCGACGCAACTGTGCAGCCTGGCGATCGTCGCGTTTTGCAGCTACAAGCTGCTCTGGGATCTGCCCGAGTGGGCCATCTCGATCATCGTCCCCCTGGTGCTGGCGCCGGTGCTGGTCATCTTCAGCGAGATCGTTCCCAAGAACGTCTTCCGCCACTACTCCGACCGCTACACCTATCCCTGGGCGCGGGCGCTGTTCCTCTTCCGCCGCCTGCTCCAGTTCACCGGCGTGCTGCTGCTGGTGGACGGGCTGACGCACCTGCTGGTGCGGGCGACGCGGATCAGCGGCGAGAACGACGCGGCCGACCTCTTCCACCCGCGACAGCAGGTCGGCTCGCTGATCCGCGAAAGCTCCCACCAGGGCGCCCTGACGCCCTACCAGAGCGCCCTGATCGACCGCGTGATGAACCTCCGCAACGTCACGGTCGGACAGGCGATGATCCCGATGGCCAAGGTCCAGTCCGTGCCGGCCGACTGGACGATCGGAAGGCTGGCAGCCTTGCTGCGGAACCAGCCGCGGACCTACTCGCGCATGCCCGTGGTGGACGGCGCCCGCTTCGTCGGGGTCGTCAACACCAACGAAGCCCTGGCGTCGGCGGACGGCGACGGGCCGATCACACCGCTGGTCTACGACACCGCCCGGCTGGGCCGCGAGGCGTCGGTGCCGCACGCAATCTTTGCCCTCCAGCGGGCCCGCCGGGCGATGGGTCTGGTCGCCGACGCCTCGGGCAAGCCCCTGGGCATTGCGACCATCAAGGACCTGGTCGAGGAGATCACCGGGGAGATCGAGGAATGGTAAGGCCGCTGTGTTTCTGACAGCCCCCGGGGTCTGGTTCGCTTTTCGCCGGCCTTGGGGCGAAAGGCGTGTCCGACCCCTCTCCCAGGGGGCTTTCAGAGACCCCGCCGGAGTGCAAGCCATGAACAGATGCCTCCTGCTGATCGCGATGGCGCTGGGGACCGCAGCCTGCCTGGGCGATGGGCCCGCGCCGCCGGACGCGGCCGCCAAGGCCCAGCCGGCGTTCGTCGTCATCTTCGACTTCGACGCTCCGGACCTGGGCGAGTTGGGAACGCAACTGGCCCGCTCGGTCCAGGACAAGATCCGCCGCCTGAAGGTCGAGGGCCTGACGCTGATCGACCCGCTGACGGCCGCCGAGGCGACGGCGCGATACAAGGTCGGCTTCGACGCGGCGCCCGCGCGCGTGAGTTCGGTTCTGGCCGGCGAACTGGCTGCCAACGTGGCCGTGCTCGGCCGCCTGACGCAGCAAGGCCAGGACTACACCGCCTCGGTCCGTCTGCTGGACCTGCGCGGCGGCGGGGACGACTGGACCTGGACGCGCCAGTTCAAGGCCGACGGCGAGCGGGCCCGCGGGCTGCTGGCCGACCGGATCGCCGAGGCCGTCACCGGCGCCAAGGTCGCCAAGCCGCTGGAGGTCGGCTACGACCCCGAGCCGGCAACGCTGGGCCCGGCCGTCACCGCCAACGGCGGCTTCGAGCAGGCCGACGCGAAGCGGCCGGACCTTCCGGCCGCCTGGTCCGGCATCGACGGGCTGACCGCGCTGTGGGCGGAGGATTCGGAAGGCCGACGCGGCAAGGTGCTGCGCATCAACACCGACGTCTACGAGTGGCAGTGGAAGAAGTGGCAGGAGCGGATCGCCGCCGGCGCCAAGCCGGCCGACGCCCCCAAACCCGTCGCCACCCGCGGGCCAAAGTATGACACCGTGGCCGGCACGTACGGCATCCACGTCTACAGCGACGCGATCGACGCCAGGCCGGGCATGCGCTACCGCGTGCTGGCCGACATGACGGGCAAGACGACCGACTTCTTCTTCCCCAAGGTCTTCGTGAAGGGCTATCGGCAGGTGAAGGAAGGGGACGAGTCCGCCGCCCAGGACCGCGAGGTCTGGCGGACCTACCTGGCCTGCCGCAACTTCGAGGGGACCTGGCAACACTTCAGCCAGACGCTGACGCCGGCCCGGGAGGTGGAGAGACTGCGGGTGATTGTCTACGCCTACTGGCCACCGGGCGTCTACGAGTTCGACAACGTGCGTCTGGTCGAAGAGCCGCCGGCGGCGACGCAGCCGGACGTGCCCGATTCCCCTTGACCGTCAGGCCCGACGCGTCTTTAATGACGGAGCCTGACCCGTGAGATCGAGGCCGTGCGCGTCCGTCGCACCCAAGGGAGCTTCAAAGATGAAAAGCAATCGCGTGTGGGGCCTGACGGCGGTGATCGCCCTGGGCCTGCTGTCGCTGGCCGGCTGTCAGAAGGACGCCCCCACCGAAGCGTCCGACCGCCCCGTGACCCCGACGGCCACCGCGCCGACGACGAACATCACCTACCAGTCCGAGATCGACCTGGTGGAGAAGACCGCGTCAGCCAGGCTGAGTTATGAGACCTACCTCAAGGCCCTGCGGGACTACTACGAGAGCCAGGGCATGCACGACAAGCGCGTCTGGGCTGACCGCGAACTGGAAGACCTTGCCAAGGTCCGCAAGTATCGCTACCTGGTGGCGGCCGACACCCCCGGCGCCGCGGACGTGCACCCGCGCGACCTGATCGCCGAGGCCAACGAACTCTTCATGGACGCCAAGAAGATCTACGACAACAACCGGGCCGTGCCGCTGGTCTTCAACAAGGACGAACTGCGGGTCGCGCTGAACAAGTTCGACCGGATCATCCGCCAGTATCCGACCTCCGACAAGGTAGACGACGCCGCCTACTACGAGGCTGAAATCTACAAGGAATACTTCGACGAGAACCTCAAGGCCATCGAGTATTACAAGCTGGCCTACCAGGCCGACCCCGACACGCCGCACCCGGCCCACTTCCAGCGGGCAGTGATCCTCGACTTCCGGCTCTACCGCCGCGACGAGGCGCTGGTCGAATACCGCGCCGTCGTCGAGAGCGACTCCAGCCACGACACCTGGCAGTCCAAGAGCGACCGCGACTTCGCCGCGGCCCGCATCAAGCAGTTAACCACCGGCGTCGATCACGACGAGCGCTGACGCCCGCGCCCAAACGCCCTGCCCCCCGCGCTTCAGGCCCGGGGGGCTTTTTCATGTTCATGGGGCGCGTCGCGTCAGATGCTGTGCAGTCCCGCGTAGGGCGGCGGGGGTTGGGCGACGGTGACGACGGCTGCGTAGACGTCGGCGGCCCCCGCGTTGCGCAGCGTCCGGGCTGCCTCCGACAGCGTCGCCCCCGTCGTGCAGACGTCGTCGATCAGGCAGAAGGTCCGGCCGATCACCCGGGCCGGGTCCGGCACGGCGAAGACGCCCCGCACGTTCTCGAACCGCCGGGACCGCGGCAGTGACGCCTGCGGCGGGCGGTGCACCGGCCGCGTGAGCGCGTCTCGCACCTCGATGCCCAGCCGTCGGCCGATAGCTCCTGCCAGCAGTTGAGACTGGTTGAACCCGCGTCCCAGCCGCCGCCGCCAGTGCAGCGGCACGGGCGTCAGCGCCGACACGCTGCCGATCCACGGCTGGGCCGACAGCCGCGTCGCCATCCAGTCGGCCAGCAGGCGGCCCAGATGCTGCTGCCCGCCATACTTGAACCGCTTGATGAGCCCCTCCATCGGTTCGGCGTAGGGCCCGACGCGGACCAGCGCCCGATAGCGCAGCGGCTGATCGTCGCACTGGCCGCAGACCTGCGTCGCGCCGTCCCGTCCCGAGCGCAGGGCGTAAGGCCCGACGTCCTGACCGCAGCGGCGGCAGTAATCCACGTCCAGCAGATCGAGCAACTGCCGGCTGCACGCCAGGCAGAGCCCCCCGTCGCCCGGGGCGATGGCCGCCCGGCAGGCGGTGCAGTGATGGGGAAAGACCACCGCCAGCAGTTCGGAAAGCCATTGGCGAGCCAGGCGGGACCAGGGCATCGGGGACTCCCGTGGCTGAGACGACAGGCCCCCCCGTCAGCCCTGATTGTAGCCGCACAGCGCCGATTGGAAAACCGGATGTGAGAGGGCATACGATATGAACGGATGGACCCCCAACGGGCCGGCAGTGTCCGGAACACCGCCGGCTGACCGCCCGGGAGGGCCAAACCCCGCGTCCCTAGCGTCCAGACCTGTGACGCAAAGGAGTCATGCCATGTTGGCCCAAGGCAACAACGGATCCTCGCTGCCGCCACCGCTGCGGCGGCTGATGGAAGACCCTGCGCTGGCCGACCGGATCGCAAGCCTGGAAGTCGACCAGGTTCTGTTCGGCCCGAGAGATCAACCCCGCTATCTCTACCTGATCGTGTCGGGCCTGGTGCGCCTGACCGAAGCCGCCAATCGCGGCCGCCTGCTGCCCCGCACGCTGTTGTGGCTGGGACCCGGGAATTTCCTGGGCTTCTCGGCGGTGCCCGGCAACGAGCCGGACGACATCTCCGCAGTCGCCATGCGTCCGACGCGTGTGCTGCCGCTGTCGGTCGAGCAACTTCGCATCCGCATCGAGCGCGACCCGGAACTGGGGCTGGAGATCATCAACCAGTTGGGCGGGCGGCTGCGGACGGCCCAGCACGAACTGGACGAGCAGGTCCGGCTGGAAGCGCCCCAGCGCCTGGCCCGGACGCTGCACCGGCTGGCGGAGATACCGGAACTGGCCCAGCGCGAGGGGGCGTGGGAGGTCATTCGCCTGACCCACGCCGACTTGGCCAGTCGGACCGGCATCAGCCGCGAGACCGTCAGTCTCATCCTGTCGCGTTGGCGGCGCGAAGGCGCGGTCCGGACCGGTCGCCGCCGCCTGGAGATCAACCCGCAGCGATTGGCGGAGGTGCTCAAGAACAACTGAGACGGTCCGCGGCGGCTAGGTCTTGACCGAGTCGAACATGAGGATGGCCAGCGGGCCGAATAGGATGACGGGCAGCCAGGCGGCGATGATCGCCCAGTAGGGGCGCGTGGCGTCGCCGCTGATCTGCTGGCAGACGAACGAGAGCACGAAGCAGGCGCCGGCCACCAGCACGCACTTGAGGATCCCCTCCCACAGCCGCCCCTGAAGCCGCGTCAGCACGAAGGGCGTGCCCAGCAGCAGCAGGATCATGTTGATCCACGGCTGGGTGAAACGAACGTGCATGATCGAGCGGGCCTGGTCGGCGGCCCCGCCGCCGCGCGTCTGGCCCAGCCGCCTGAGGTCCGTGGTGCTCATGTAGTCCATCCACTGCGCACTGCTGTGGCGGAGGACGATCTCGCGCGGGCTGGCGGCGGAGTTGACGTCGTGCGGCCGCAATGCCGGCCCCACGCCCTGTCCGCCGGGGCGGTCCAGCAGCGAGGCCAGATGCGCCGAATCGTCCAGTTCCCAGTGCCGGGTCCCGATGTCCCACGTCGCCTTCTTGGCCCGGATGCGTTCGAGCGGAATGAACAGCCTCGCGTGCGACTTGATGATGTCCACGTCGACCATCTCGTAGTGGTCGTTCTCGGGCTTGGGGTTGAACTGCATCGCACTGATCTGGTAGATCGGCCAGGGGACCGGCCGAACGCGGTCGCCCGGGCGGACGTCGGCCAGGGCCTTGCCCGTGGCAGCCGGCAGACCGTCGTCGGGACGGGCGACCTGCTCGACGCCGACGGTCGTGACGGGAATGGCCGTGTCGAACCAGCGGGCGCTGCTGGCGGGCGGCCCGCCGGTCAGGGGCTGGGCCCGGACGTAGAGCCGGACCTGGGTGGAGTTGCCGACCATGACCGCCAGCAGGTCGCCGTCGTACTTGGCGCTCTTGCCCTGGATCATGCGGGCCGCCAGCCGCGACCGGGCGTCGTCCGGGTCGACCTGGAGCAGGCCCTGAACGGCGCCTGGGTCCGGGGGGGTGTCGTTGGCCTGGCTGACGCCGGCCAGCACGGCCATGTCGTCGTCGCTCCAGGCGTCCTGGAGGGGAAAGTCCCAGACCTGGAAGGCCTTCATCTGATTGATCTCGTCGTGTGAGCGGACGAGTTTGTCGGCGATGCGCGGGATGATGAGTTCCTGGTCGAGGATCGCCAGGCCGTTGAACGCCAGTCCGAGTATCAGCACCGGCCAGATGACGCGGTAGAGCGAGACGCCGCTGGCCAGGATGGCGGTCATCTCGTTGCGGCGGTTCATCATCGTGAGGGTGACGATCGCCGACATCAGCGTGATGATGCCGCCCAGCTCCTTGAAGTAGACGAACACCTGGTTGCCATAGTACGTGCCGATGTCGCCCAGGACGCTCATGGCCGACTCGTCGTGCTCGGTGAACTCGTCGCTGTTGAGGGTCAGGTCGACCAGCACGTACAGACCGATCATGACGAAGGCCATGATCAGGTAGCTGATCAGGAAGTTGGTCACCACGTATCGGTCGAGAGTCTTCATGCAGTGTCGGCTGGGGCCGGCCCGCCGGGACCGGCGCCGTTCCTCGCATCAATGACGCATCAGCTTGGCGTAGACGCCGGCGCTGATGGCGAATATCACCATGTTTCCGGTCCAGATGAACAGCACGCCCATCTGCTGCATCGTGCTCTGGTTGGAGGTGGCCACCTGCTTGCCCATGATGATCATGGTGATCGCAAACATGGCCGGCACCGCCGCCACGCCGAACGCGACCAGCACGTGCCCGCTGCGGAAGATGATGCCCAGCGCCGTGCCCAGCACGATCAGCAGCAGGCCGGCCACCGCGAAGGCGCCGCGGCTGTGCATCTCGGCAATGATGTTCTTGCGCAGGTTGACCTTTGCGTCTTCGATCTGCTTCTTCTGCTCGTCGGTCGGATCGAGCTGGTCGGGCGGCAGGTCGGCCACCCGGGCGACGAGCTCCGGCGCGGGACGGAGCGTCTCGAAGAGGCTCGAACCGGCGCGGTGCTGGGCCGGTCCGCCGCCCTGCCGCAGCGATTCGCGTGTGAAGCCCTGCGGGAAAGTCACGCTCACCTTGGGCGTCGCGGCGGTCTCGCTGCTGATCGCCTCGATCTTGGCCACGCTGGCCCGATAAATCACGTCGTCCTTGCCGTCGGCGTCCAGAAGAGTGATCTTCACCCGTGTCTGCGGCGTCTTGTTGTCCAGGTCATACTCGCCGAGCTGAACCATGGGCCCGCGGATCATGTTGGCCTGGTCGGCCTGGATGACGGCCTTTCCCTCGCGGCTGAGGTCGCGGTAGACCAGCTCGTAGCTCCGCCGGTCGACGGGCACGGAACGGTCGAAGGCGGCCAGGATGTCGCGGTAGAGAATCTTGTCGGCGGTCACCCGCCGGGCGTCGTCGAGCTTGGCCTTCACCTTGTAGTAGTCGCTGGGATCCTTTAGCAACTCCTGGAGACCGGCGTAGCTCTTGAACTTGACATCGTCCTTGACCAGCGGCGGGATGTTCAGTTCGGTCACCAGCCGCTCGACCCGCACGGGCTCTCTGCCCTCCTCAGCCGCCAACTCCCAATCCAGAGCCGTCGCGTTGCGCCCGTCGATGGTCACCGTCGATCCGCCGGGATCGAACCTCAGCAGCGACGCACTGCACAGGATCCGCCGCACCGGCTCGTCCACGCCTTTGGTTCCCGGGACGGGCTTCTTGCCCATCTCCGTCATCTTGGGACCGATCAGTTCGATCCGCGGCGGGTTGTCGCTGATCCGGTTGACCTTCACGGCCGTGATGACCCACTTCTCGTATCGCAGCCAGCGGTCCTTTTCGAGCTTGTTGAACGCAATGTCCTGGAGGTCCTTCTTGACGATGTCCGCGGCTCCGCGGGCGCACGCCGGGACCATCCAGTTGCTCAGCAGCAGGTTGGTCACGAAGATGAACGTCCCCAGCGCGAACGCCGGCAGCACCAGCGACGCCAGTCCGATCCCGCTGGCCCGACAGGCGATCAGCTCGTTGTCCGCGCTCAGCCGCCCGTACACCAGCGTCGCGGCCAGCAGGGACGCCACTGGCAGCGAGAACGTCAGCATCATGGGGAAGAAGTAGATGATGAGCTGGAACAGCTGCGCCGCCGACACGCCGTGCTGCCGCAGCGGCTGAAGCAGGCCGCCCAGGCTGAGCACCAGCGTCAGCACCACCGCGGTGACCGTGAACAGCTTGGTCAGCTCGCGCAGGATATAGCCGTGCAGCGTTCTAAGTATCATCCCTGCCCGTTCCTGTCGCCAGGGGTTCCGCAAGAAGATTAGTCTAGCCGCACGGACCCGACGGAAGCAACTCGATTTCCCGTCGCCCGCGTCAGGCCTGGAACCCCGAACCGGAACGCCCCCGCCGTCTTGCTGGGCTCTGTCCGACGAATCGGTCGTGGGCCCGAGGGCGAGCGAATTCGCGTCCGGCCCGGCGGCCGAAGTGCGTCCGTGGACCGGCCGCCGGAGGGGCAAGCAGCCGATCGCAGCGCCGCCCCGCAGCGGACGCAATACTCCGCGTCCGGCTTAGACAAGACGCCGCACTGCGGGCCGGCCGCCGGCGCGGATTCGGCTGGACCGGCAGCCGGCGTTCGACCGAAATCAGACCTGAGCTTTTCGACCCCTAACGCAGAAAGCCCGGCCTGGGCCGGGCTCTTCCGGGACTGGAGATGAAGGGATTCGAACCCTCGACCTCTGCAGTGCGATTGCAGCGCTCTCCCAACTGAGCTACATCCCCGGCAGCGCGACATTATAGCAGAACACGCCGGCGTGAGAAGGGGGAGATTGGATCGCGTTCAGCTCCCCTGCGGGTCGGGCGTCAGGGCAACCTGCGCTCCCAGGACGGGCGCGGAACTCCGCACCGCCCGGCGGCGTATGCGCCGGCCCGGCAGGCAGATGTCCCGGGCCAGCCCCACCCACCCCAGCGCCCGGATCGTCCAATAGGTCATGTCCAGCTCCCACCACCGCTGGCCGTGGGCCGCGGACCGCTGGTGCGCGTGGTGGTTGTTGTGCCAGCCCTCGCCGAACGCCAGCAGCCCGACCCACCACAGGTTCGTCGAGCCGTCGGGGGTTTCGTAGTTGCGATAGCCCCAGGTGTGGGCCGCCGAGTTCACGAACCAGGTGCCGTGATAGACGAACACCACGCGGGCCGCGACGCCCCAGACGACCCAGCTCCAGCCGGACCCGCTCCACCACTGGCCCGCGAAATACAGCCCGACCGCCAGCAGCACCTGCGGCAGCCAGAACAGCCGGTCGATCCAGCGGTGGACCGGATCGCGTACCAGGTCGCCGGCCGCCTGCCGCGCGGAGACCGGGCCGCCGGCCTCACGGTGCATGCACCAGAGCATGTGGGCCCAGGTGAACCCGTGCCGCGGGGTGTGCGGATCCTCGTCGCCGTCGCTGTGCTTGTGGTGCAGCCGGTGCGTGCCGACCCACTGCACCGCTCCGCCCTGCCAGGCGAGCGTGCCGATGACGGTCAGCACGTACTCCAGCCAGGCCGGCACGCTGAAGCTGCGGTGCGTCAGCAGCCGGTGGAAGGTGAGCGTCACGCCGATCGCCCCGGTCAGCCAGACCAGCCCGCCGAAGACGACTAGGCCGCTCCATGTGAACGTGAAGGGCGCCGCCAGGCAGGCGACGTGCATGGCCGCGATTCCCAGCGCCACGGGCCAGTCGACCCGCCGCCAGTCGATTCCCCGTCGCGTCGGGCGTGGGGAGACTCCATTCTGTTCAGGCATTCAGTCTGCTTTCTGAATCAGCCGGGGACGCCAAAGCGGCGTCACGGCTTAAGGTAGGTCATGCACGCCGCGAGGGGCAGAGTGAGGATCGTCAGCGGCACGCCTGGGTTCAGCGTTGGGAAGACTCTAGTTCATGTGTCGGCCAAAGGCCATCAAAATCAAGAACAATTCTGAATAAAGCCGTGCCCGGGCGGCCGACGAGCCGGAATCTTCGATTCCAAGCTTGGCCAAGCCTCGAACCGCCAGGTTCGAACGTCCGCCCGATCGCCGGGGCGGCTGAAGGCTCTATAATGGTCGCAAGGCCGGGAAAGTCGGCCTGCGGAGAGCCCGCCATGAAGCCGATTCTCCCGTTCGCATGTGCAGTTCTGGCCGTTGGCCTGGGCGGCTGCGCCCGTCCCGACGCCGATCCGACGCCGTCCGCGGCCGCTGCCCTGATGACGCCGACCGACTTCGCCGCCCACGTGAACTTCATGGCCCGGCCGCAGCTCGGCGGGCGGGTCGCCGCCACCGCGGGCAACCGCGTCGCCGCCGACTACATCGCCGGGCAGTTCAGCCGCATCGGCCTGACGCCGACCGGCGACGACGGCGGGTATTTCCAGGCCTTCGTCAACGAGCGTCTCCAGACGCCTGCCGACGGCTGCTCGCTGAGTTTCCAGCCGCCCACGCCGCCGGGCCAACCGCCCGGCCAGGCCCCTGCCCCGCTGGTCGGTCGGCTGAGCGAGGACTTCGCGCCATCGGCACAGGGCCAACTGGGCGCGTTCGCCGCGCCACTGGTCTTCGCCGGCTACGGGCTGCACAACCACGTCCGCCGCTACGACGACTATGCGACGCTCAGCGCCCGCGGCGCAGTGGTGATGATCCTGGCCGGCGAGCCACACGACCGCGCCGGCCGAAGTCGCTGGGCGCTGGACGGCCGCTGGACGCACCTGGCCGAACTGCCTTACAAGCTCAGGCTCGCCCGCGAGCGCGGCGCCGTGGCGGCGCTGGTCGTCACGCCCGAGACGCTGATGCCCGTCGACGACATCGACGACGTGCTGGGCGACGTGACCGGCGCGCTGCCGGCGGTGCGCATCACGCAGCGGTTCGCCGATCGCATCCTCGCTGCCGCGGGGGAAACGCGCAGCGTCGCGCAGCTCGTCGAGCAGACGCACCGCGAGAACGGGCCTGTCTGCTTCGCGCTGGGCGGCACGCTCGTCGGCAAGGTTGCGCTGCGTGACGGGGCCTGCCGCAACGTGCTCGGACTGCTCCCGCCCAACGCCGACGACGACGGGCGCGTCATCATCGTCGGCGCGCACTACGACCACATCCCCGCGACCGGCCAACTTTCCCGCGACGACGGGCCAGGCGTTCGGCCCGGCGCGGACGACAACGCCAGCGGCGTGGCGACGATGCTGCTGCTGGCACGGGCGCTGTCGGCGACGGCCGGTCGCCGCTGCACGTTCCTGTTCGCCGCGTTCGACTCCGAGGAGATCGGCTTCGCCGGATCGCGCCACTACGTGCGTCGCCCCAGCCGCCCGCTGGACCGCGTCGCGCTGATGGTGAACATCGACCAGGACGGCTACGTCGGCAGCCGCGGCGTCATGCTGCTGGGCAGCACGCTGGACCCGGACTTCTCCGGCGTAGTCGCCCGCGCGGCTCGTCAGGGCGCGCCGCGCGTCACGGCCGTCCCGGTCACCTCCAGCCGACACTGGTCCGACCAGGCCGCCTTCGTCCGCGCCGGCGTGCCCACGCTGTTCCTCTACGGCTACCCGACGCGGGCATACCACGCCCGGCTGGACCGTCCCGAACGCGTTGACGCCGAAGGCGGCACGGCGGCGACGCGGCTGCTCTACCGCATCCTTCATGCCCTGCGAGCGAGCCCCGAGGGGGCCTCGCAGAACAAGTCTTGACAACGGGTTACGTTCGCCACACCCCTGGCCACACGGGCGAGCCCCTGCCGCGAGGACGCGGCATCGGCGACGCAGCAGCCGACCGGCCAACGCCGGAACGCCTCTGGCATTTCGTTGGCCGCTGAGACGCGGAGACGCAGCATTCTTCACAATTCAGTTCGCCGCTGAGGCGCAGAGGCGCTGAGGGGAAGGACTTGAACGAAGACGGGCATCAGAAGTGATCGAAAGACTCGAACGCAACGCCTACCATGAGCCATTGTCCCTCTGCGACTCAGCGTCTCAGCGGCCAATTATGAAAAGTCCTGAGACGCTGAGAGGAAAGACTTCGACTCGCGAAGCCGGCCCATTCACGACCGGCTGTTTCGCTCGCCGGTCGCGCCGACTCCCGTGTCGGAACGCGCCGTGAGGATACGTCACGCAGAGACGAAGTCGCGTCGCCTGCGCCGCGCTCGCGCCACGTGCGGCGCGCCGAGCACGTCACCATCCGCGCGCGATGCGCATGCTCGCCGCGTCGCGCGACGACGATCGCGAGGTCGCGGGCGCGGCGCGATCTCGGATAGCGCCGGACGCAGGCAGCGCGTCATTGTGTCGCGCATGATGCGCGAAGTTGCTGAGACCAGCCGTGCACGCGCAAGAATTTTGCATTTCCTCGCTGCGCGCGACAACGCGATTTCGGCGCGCGTCGGCGCGGCGCAATCGGAGTGCGACGCGCAGAATATGCAGATTTCGGGCAGAATGTCGATGAGTTGCGCTCAAGCGATCGCCAAGCGGATGACGATAGGCAAGACATGCGAAGATCGGCCGAGAAAAAAAGTCGCGACAACGCGCAAAAAAGTTTTGACTTGACGCTTGCGTCGTAATTACAGTTGCACATTAGGAAGGAGGTGATACTAATGGCGAAGAAGAAAGCGAAGAAGAAGGCAGCCAAGAAGGCCAAGAAGAAGGCCAAGAAGTGAACACACTGACTCGCGAATCGCGAGTCGCAGCCTTCACATGAAGGCGAGAGCTGCTAAGGAAGGTCCCTCGGCCACGGCGGGACCTTCCTTTTTTTTCCGAGTGCGTCGTCAGCCATCTCCACGACGCGACACAGCGAGGCGCGGACTCGCGCCGCCCCGGTTATCTTGACAGCCCCCGACCGGAGGCTAGACTGTAGGCCGCATCCGCCGACGCGCCCGTAGCTCAATTGGATAGAGCAATGGACTTCGGATCCATAGGTTGCAGGTTCGAGTCCTGCCGGGCGTATTGACTGCAACCGACCGTCCGGGCCGACCGGGGGACGCGTCCGGGGCGGCGTCTTTTCTGTTGACAGCCACGGGGCCCATAACTTAATAATTGCAGTTGTCGTCCCTTCTGGAAGCAAAAGGAGATCGCTAGATGAGCTTGACCAATCCGCTGATCATGGACATTCTCCCCAAGTTCGGCAGCCCGCTCTACTGGTTGCTGATCGTCGTGTTCCTCGGCCTGATCGGGTTCTGGATCTGGTATCGCAAGCGCCAGGTCTGAGCGACCCCGGCTCGAAAGTGATTTTCCGGCCCCTCGGTACGCGCGTGCCGCAGGGGCCGTCGCCTGTACGCCGCCGGCCTCGTGACGCGCCCCCGTCCCATAATCCGCCTATCCGCCCCCTCGGCAGGGGCGTCCGGGCCCATTTTCTGCCCGGTCCGATTTGCCCCCTCTTCGGCTGAATCTTACGCTTCGGTTGACGGGCCCCACGGGGCTTGATTCCAGGGACTCTAGCTGCCGAGCTTGTGTGATGAAATACCGCCCCACCGACCCGATGGAAGCACCGATTCCTGTCGCGCCCACGCTCCTTCTGCTGGGACGCAACGAGGACCGGTCGCAGACCCTTTCCGACTGGCTCACCCGCGCGGGCTTCCGATGCCGCACGGCCCGGGACGCCGAGCAGGCCAGGCCCCTGCTCCAGGGCGAACCGGTGCAGGCGCTCCTGATCGACGCCGACGCGTCCGACGCGTCGGCCGAGCTGATCGCCGCGCTGCGCGAGGCGCCGCGATGCGATCACCTGCCGGCTCTGGTTCACGGACGCAAGCTCGATGCCGCCGACCGGGGCGGCCTGCTGGCCGCCGGCGCCGACGAGGCCTTGACCCTGGACGCGCCCAACGACGAGTTGACGCTCCGGGTTCACGGTCTGCTCGAGCTGCGCCAGCTTCGCGACGACCTCGGCCGGGCGCGCGTGACGCTCCAGGACAGCCTGACGCGCGAGCGCCGCGCCCTGCGCCGGTTGCAGAAGAAGAACCGCCGCCTGCGCGAGATGGCCATTACCGATCCGCTGACGCGGGTTTACAACGCCCGCTACTTCCGCCAGTGGGTGGGCACGCAGTTCGAGATCGCCCGGCGGTACAACCTGGTGCTCTCGGTGCTGATGATCGACGTCGACCACTTCAAGAACATCAACGACAAGGCCGGCCACCAGTTCGGCGACTTCGTGCTCAAGCAGTTCGCCGGCATCCTCGCCCACCAGGTCCGCTCCAGCGACGTCGTCGCCCGCAACGGCGGCGACGAGTTCGTCATCGGGCTGGTCGAGACCGGGCGGCAGGAGGCGATCCGATTCGGCCGACGCCTCCTCCGCGCGGTCGCCAGCCATTCCTTCGAATACTTCGGGCAGGCCGAGTCCATCACCATCAGCATCGGGCAGGCCGGCTTCCCCGACGACCAGGAGATCACCACCGCCGACCAGCTCATGCTCTTCGCCGACACCGCTCTCTACCGCGCCAAGGAGAGCGGGCGGAACGACTTGGCCTGCTGGAGCGAACTGGACGCCCAGACGCGGCACCGTCTGGCCAGCCCGCACAAGAGCACGCCCGCGCCGGCCGTCTCCGGCGAGCCGACGCTCTACCTGACCGGCATCGACTGAGGATGAGAATTTCTCATAATTCAGTTCGCCGCTGAGGCGCAGAGACGCTGAGGGAAAGGACTTGGTTGAAGACAGGCATCGGAAGTGATCGAATGACTCGAACGCGACGCCTTCCATACGCCATTGTCCCTCCGCGACTCAGCGTCTCAGCGGCCAATTATGAAGAGTCCTGAGGATCTGTCCCGATTCCCATCCGGCCGGACGCCCGGAACTCGGCAGCCGGGCGCCCGGCCCCCTTTTTCCCTCCGCTGCCGCGCCGCACGCATGCTTTCCCTTTGCCGAGCGGGGGTTTCCTGCTAGATTCCGGGCATGACCCGCACCGCCAAACGGCTCCGCGAATTCTACGACGCCTTGCTGGAGCGATTCGGCCCGCAGCACTGGTGGCCGGCCGACTCGCCCTTCGAGGTCGTCGTCGGCGCCGTCCTCACGCAGAACACGAGCTGGAAGAACGTCGAAAAGGCCGTCGCCCGGCTGGCGGCTGCCGGCGCGCTGAGCCCGCATGCGATCGACGCCCTGCCCATTGAGGCGTTGGCCGAGATCATCCGCCCCGCCGGCTACTACAACATCAAGGCCCGCCGGCTCCAGGGGCTGGTCCGCTGGATGATCGCCGACTACGGGGGCGACCTGGAGCGGATGAAGTCCGCCCACCCGGCGACGCTGCGCGAGCAACTGCTGGCCGTCAAGGGCATCGGGCCGGAGACGGCCGACGCGATCCTGCTCTACGCCCTGGGCGTCCCGCGGTTCGTCGTGGACGCCTACACGTTCCGCGTGGCGGCACGGCACGGCCTGCTGCTGCCGCCGGCCGACTACGACGAACTCCAGTCGCTGTTCGAGGGGAACCTGGCGCCCGACGCGGCCATGTTCAACGAGTTCCACGCCCTGCTGGTGGCGGTGGGCAAGGAGCACTGCCGCAAGCAGGCCCGGTGCGAGGGCTGCCCGCTGGAGCGTTTCAGTCACGATCCGCAAGCGGACGCGTGACCGGGTGAAGTCTGAATGTTTATTGAATCCTGTAAAAGGAATTTTCACCACAGAGGCACGGAGGCACAGAGAAGAGAAGAGAAGAGGAAGAAAGCCATCCGCAGATTACGCCGATTGCGCAGATTCGGATTGGAGAAAATACGGGACGAAGACGAACCGCCAATGGACGCGAATCGACGCGAATGAAAGATCGGACCTATGAATCCCCCTCTTTCCCATTCGAGTCCATTCGCGTGAATTCGCGGTTCTCCCCTTCTTCTCCGTGCCTCTGTGCCTCTGTGCCTCTGTGGTGAATCAGAATTTCTTCCGCAGGTTTCAATAGCCGCGATCGTCGGCGAACGCGACCCGCGGAATTTCGTTCCGGAATCAGTTAGACTGCCCTGGATTCGCCAGACCGCCTGCATCCGGCGGCGGCGGAGCGAAGGATCGTCCGGGAGGAGCCCGTGCCGTCGAAACCGCGCGATTTTATGGGCCCGCGTCGCGAGGGATACTTCCCTGCGACGCACCGGCCGCTCAACTGCCTGTTCTTCCTGCTGCCGCTGATCGTCTGGATCGAGCTGGGGTCGCTGTGGGTGGACTGGGGGGCCGCCGCCAGCACCCAGGAGCGCGTGCGGGCGTTCTGGTGGATCCTCCAGTTCTTCCGCATCTTCCGGTCGGTGCCCGCCTGCGTGCCCGGAGTCGTGCTGGTGCTGGTGTTCCTGATCTGGCACCGCGTGCAGCACGACCGGCTGCGATGGGGCGTGGTCGGCGGCATGTTCGTCGAGAGCGTCCTGCTCTGCCTGCCGCTGCTGATGATGAACCACCTGTTCAACTTCTACGCGATGAAGGCCACGACCGGCGCCGCCGGATCGCCGGGGATCGGCCAGGAGTTGATCATCGCCCTGACCGCAGGCGTCTACGAGGAGCTGATCTTCCGCCTGCTGCTGATCTGGCTGCTGGGGATGCTGGTGGTGGACCTGTTCGAGTGGCGCAAGGGGCCGGCGATGTCCATCGTGGTCGTCGCGAGCGGGCTGATGTTCGCCGGCTACCACTTCCTGGGTTCCAGCGCCGTCTTCGACAGCCGCAAGTTCCTCTTCCTCTCGCTGTCGGGCATTTACCTGGGCGCGCTGTATCTCCAGCGCGGCTTCGGTATCGCCGTCGGCGTACACGCGCTCTACGACGTGGTGCTCGTCTGCATGAGTTGAACGGGATCAGATCTGCACGACGGCGGTCACTTCCGGGACGTTGGCGCGGAGGAAACGCTCGATGCCCATCTTCAGGGTCATCGTCGAGCTGGGGCAGCCGACGCAGGCGCCCTGAAGTTGAACGCTCACCACGCCGTCCTCGTCAACGCTGACCACGCGAACGTCGCCGCCGTCCATCTGGATGGCCGGGCGAATGCGGTCGATCGCCTCGCTGACGCGCGTGAGCAGAGACGGCTGCGTTGACGGGGCCGATGCGGGCTGATCGCTCATCGCGAACTCCTGAATCAGGATAATGCTCCCAGTTGCACTCGATTATAGAACCGCCCCACTCCCGCAGCAAACATCGGACCGAGGAATCGCACGCCCAACCGCACCGCGCCGGTTCGCTATCGCGGGTCAGGATGCAGCCGTCGGAAGCGCGACGACGCAGCCGGTCGCACAACCGCCGGGCCAGGTCACCTCGACAGCCGTGCCCGGAGAGGCCTGGCGTCGGTTGAGCATCGCCAGGCCCGCCAAGCCGCCATCGTCGGCGGCTACGGTCGTCAGGCAGCCGGCCGGCTGCCCGCCGGCCGACACGGCGGCGCCCCGCGGCGGCACCGCCTGAGCCGCCACCGTCACCCCGGCGATCACGCGCGCGGGCGCGCCCAGCGCCTTCATCCGCGCGACGACCTCCTGGCCGATGTAACAGCCTTTGGTGAAGCTGACCGCCCGGCCGAGTTGACCGGTTTCGGCCGGCAGGTTCGTCGAATCGAAATCCACGCCGAACCACGCGACGCCCGCGCGGACTCGCAGGGCATCGACCGCCTGTGAGCCGATCGGCCTGGCCCCGCGCGACAGCAGCGCGTCCCACGCGGCGGCGATCGCGTCGGCGTCGGCCAGCAGATCGCACGCGCCGGGCAGGCCGCCGGCTGATTCCACAATCGAACGGACCGATGCGCCGCCGACCTGCGCCGCCAGTTCCTCCGCGCCGGGCCCGACCAGGCAGAGCCGCGCGGTCCCGTCAGCCGGCGAGATCGTGACATCCTCGGCGATCAGGTACTTGTCGAAGTGGGCCTTCGCCTCGGCCAGGCGATCCGACGGCAGATCGATGAGCATCGCGTCGCCCAGCCGAACGCAGTGGAGATCGGACAGTATCCGCCCCTGTCGATTGAGGGCGAAGGCGTAGCGGGCGGCCCCGTCGGCGAGGTCGGCGACGGCCTGGGTCACCAATCCGCCCAGCCACTTGAACGCGTCGCGCCCGCGCAGCAGCAGTCGGCCGCGTGCGCTCCAGTCGAGCAGGCCGACGCCGGTGCGGGCCGCGCGCAACTCGGCAGCCGGATCGCCCAGATGCAGCGGCAGCGGGACCGGGCCGACCGGCGATTCGGGCCAGACGGCGCCGGCCTGGGCGAGTCGGCGAGCGAGGGGCGTGTCGGGCGGATACATGGGCGACTCCGACGGCGCGTTGACAACCAGCGAACTGTAAGCAGGCGGCGGGCGGCGGTCAACGTGCCGGCCGGGAAAGGGAGGAATTGCCACAGCTCGCAAGAGGACAGAGGGAGTCCGAATAACGGAAAACGTTGCACCCCAACGCGATTGATGGATTTTCCTTTGACTGCCCCTACGCGACTCCCTATAATTCGACACTCAGATGGAGGGGAGCGGTGAGCTTCCCGTTCATCCGCCGAGTTGCAAGACTCGAACCATGGCCTGGTGTCCTTCCCTAGCTGATAGGTGCCCCCCCCTCACCTATCACACGGCACCAGGCTTCCTTTTTGTACCCACCCAGCCGGCACGCAGATGTCAGCTTCTCCGCGATCCGTGCACCGGGCGCGGGCCACATTCACTTGAACATCGATGAATCTACTGGAGCTGCCAGCGCCGCCGCAGCAGCCACTCGACGCTCAGCAACGAGATGAACGCGAGCATCGCGAAGGTGTAGAGCGGCGTGTCGTAGGTGGGCCAGGTGCGCTCGCGGCCGCCGGCCTCGGCGCGGCGGCGGTGGGCGGAAGTGAGCTCTTCGATCAGTTGGGCGTAGGCGTTGCCCTCCTTATCCAGTTGAATGTACTGCGTGTGGCCGGAGGCCGGGCTGGCGCCGGCCATCTCCTTCATCAGCTCCGGGTCAGCCGATCGGCGGGTGGCCTCGTCGCCGAGACGCCCGAACTCGACGGTACGCTGCTCGCGGGCGATGGCCACGCCTTCGTAGCGGGCGTTCAGGGTCAGCGCAAACTGCCCGACGCGCTGCGGGCTGAAGTCGACGGCGTAAACGCCCGGTTCGCCGGCCCGCTCGTGCAGCGTCAGCGTGCGGCTCTTGCCGTCGGGGTCGGCGATGTCAACGGTGACGTAGGCCCCCGACGCCGGCTCGCCGTCGCCGCCCCAGGCGCGGGCGACCAGCTCGACCGTCTGGTCGGGCGCGAAGTAGCTGCGGCCCAGCTGGAGCAGGGCCGCCGGCGCCTGCTTGCGGTCGATCAGTTCGCTGGAGGCCAGCCAGCGGACGAACTGCCCCCAGAAGCGCGAGTAGACGCCCTCGTAGGCGGCCACCGTGCGGAACATGTACCACTGCCAGGTGGAGTCGGCGGTGAAGACGGCGGTGCGTCCGGCATCGTACTGCTGCACCGCGAGCACGGGCAGGAATTCGCGCCCGTCGGGCGTCTTGCGGGTCGGGTGGATCGCGAGCACCTGGGCGTTGCTGGAGGCCTTGAGACCCAGCACCTTCACGCAGCCGCGAAGGGCGGGCAGTTGCGATGCGGGTTTGTCCGGCGGCGGGCTGATGTAATCGACCAGGCCTCGGAAGATGTCGTGGGCCTTGCCCGCCTGCGTCAGCGTGAGCTGGAAGGGCACGTTCTCCTGCCCGACGGTCCGCCCGCCCAGCCGAACGGGCAGCATGTCCTCGATGACCGTGCCGCCGTAGCCGCCCGGTCCCAGGCCGAAGGAGCCGCCGATCATCAGCAGCCCCTTGCCCTTCTTGGCGACGGCCTCCTGGAGCAGTTTCATCTGTCCGTCGGAGATGTAGCTGCGGTCCAGGTCGCCGATGATGAACACGTCGAACAGGGCAAACTGGTCGGCCGTCGTCGGGAAGCCGTCCAGCCGCTTGTCGCCGACGCTGCCGTTGACCATGAAGACCGCTCCGCCGGCGTCGGTTCGGCGAATCTGCACCAGGCTCATCAGCTCGACGTGCTGGTCAGCCAGGAGCTGGAGGCGGAGGAACTTGTATTCCTCGCGCGGGCGGCCCTCGACGTAGAGCACCTTGATCTGCGGATCGCCCACGCGGACGGCGAAGTCGTGGCGGTTGTTGGCGGCGACGGCTTCGCCCTTGAGCGGCATGATCTCGGCCTGGAGCTCGGATACGCCCGTCTGGTTGGGCGTGAATTCGAGGTTCACCTCCTGCGTCCCGTCGGTCAGCTCGACCTGCTGCGTGGCGACCTCCTGGCCGTCGCGGCGGAGCACGACGCTGGCCGACTGCCCCGCGTAGCCCTCGCTGCGCAAGTCCAGGCGGATCGGCACGACGTTGCCACGGAACGCCTGGGCCGGGGCGTTGACGCTCTCCAACGACACGTCGCGGATCACGTCCTTGCCGGCGGCGTCCTTGGCGATGGGCCCGCCGACCGAGACGGCGTAGAGCGGCCGCGGCAGTTCGGCCGCCGCCCTGGCCGCCGAGCGGTCGCCGTTCTGGATGCCGTCGGAGAAGAGAATCGCCGCTTCGGCGCGGCGGTCGGCCAGCACGCTGCGGACCTGACCCAGGGCGGTGTCGATGTGCGTGCCGGGCCCGTCAGGCTTGATCGTCGTCAGTTGTCCCGCCCGGTCGATCTTCTCCAGTCCGCTGTCGAAGACGAAGTAACGGACGTCATACCACTGCTCGGCCTTTTCCTGCTGGTGCAGGATCGCATCGACGGCAGCGGTCAGCCTCATCTGGCGGCCGGGCCCGTCCGGCTCGTTCATTGACTGGCTGCGGTCGACGAGGATCGCCAGGATCGGCCGATCGCCCGCGCCGGACCTGTGCCCGATGGCCGGCTTGAACAGCAGCAGCACCAGCACGACGATCGCCAGGCAGCGGAGCAGCAGCAGCAGGCTCACGCGCACGGCGCCGAGGTAGTGAAAGACCGTGTGGTAGAAGATCAGCACCGTGCCGACTGCCAGCAGCGCCAGCAGCACGATCTGGGTCCAGGGGCTGTCAAAGCCGTCGGAGGTGATCAGCCCGACCAGCCAGACGATCGTCAGCCCGCCCAGCACGCCGGCCGACCAGCCCGTCCAGTGCCGCACGCGTCCCTCGCGAATTCGCGAGGCGAAGTGCCACAGCAGCACGGCAGCCAGCACCGCAGCCGCTCCGCCGGCGATCCGCGCCCCCAGGCTGTCCTGGAAGACGACGCGCCCCAGCATGAATGTCCAGACCGTCGCGTGCATGGGCAGACCGCTGGCCTCCTCGCCCCTTTAACCCGCCGGGCAGCCGGGACGCTTCGGGGAATTCCCGGCCGCCCGCGACCTCAAGGATATCGCGACGGTCGCTCCTTTGCCACCGCCGCGACGTCGCCCCTGTTTCCTGCTCCGACTGACCTTTCCGCATTTGCGCTGTCTGGGTTACAATGAGCCTGTGTTGACGCGGGTCTGAATCGCTCGTCGCAGGCGCAAGGGGCACGTCATGTCGCTGACGGCACGACTGCTGATGATCGCCGCCGTGGCCGCCGTCCTCGCGGGCTGTTTCTCGCCCGCCCGGGCCGGGAGCATCTTCGACGAGCCACTGATCGACCCCGAGCGTCCGGACCAGCCGCCCAAAGTGCTGCCGCCGCCCAAGCCCGAGCCGCCCGACGTGGACTGGAAGAACCAGGAACTCAGCGACGAGCGGGTCCGCCAGGCCATCGCCCGCGGAATCGAGTGGCTGTGGCGTCGCCAGGACCCCAGGGAATTCCACTGGGAAGGCATCACCGACAAGGAATGGGAGACCATCCGGCGCCAGACGATGATCGGCGAAACCAGCCAGGGCCGCGGGGCCGTGCGGGCCTCCTATCGCGGCGGGATGACGGCGCTGGCCCTGCTGGCGCTGCGCAAGTGCGGCGCCGACCCGGACGAAGACCGCTACAAGCACGCCGTCGAATGGCTGGTCAAGCAGGAGATGCCCGAGAACTACACCCACGCCGTGCGGGCCGTGCTGCTGAGCGCCCTGGGCAACGAGCAGCACGCCAAAGAACTGTCGGCCGAGAAGAAATGGCTTCTTGAAGCCATCTTCGACAACGGCGGGTTCACCTATTTCCCCGCGGCCGCCTACGGGCGATGGGCCGCATACGCCCGCCAGCGTCTGGACAGTTCCAACACGCAATACGGCCATCTGGCGGCGTGGTCCATGGACGACATCGGCGTCGAAATGCCGCGGAAGTTCTGGAAAGCGGCCGGCGATTACTGGCTGAAGACCCAGCACGCCGACGGCGGCTGGGGCTACTACCAGAAGGACGGACAGGAGGTGCCGCACTTTCCCAGCGGATCCTACCCGTCGATGACGCTGGCCGGTCTGGCCAGCCTGTTTGTCGTCTGGGACAAGCTCTACCTCGACCGCTGCGACGCGACGCCCGACCCGGACCTGGTCAAGGCGATCGACCGCGGGCTGGAGTGGGTGGGCAAGGATTTCGTCGCCGACCGCCAGGGCCGCTGGGGGCACAAGACCAGCTACTTCTACATGCTCTACGCGATGGAGCGCGTCGGCGTCGCCAGCGGGCTGAAATACTTCGGCCAGCACAACTGGTACGACCGCTGCGCCCGCGTGGCGCTGGCGATGCAGCGACCCGACGGAAGTTGGCCCGGCATCGGCACGCTGAGCAACGACCTGACGGCCACCTCCTACGCCCTGCTGTTCCTCAGCTATGGGCGGGCGCCGGTGCTGTTCAACAAGCTGGCCTGCGGACCGGCGACGCAGTGGAACACGCGCCCGCGCGACCTGGCCCGGCTGACCACCTGGCTGGGCATCCAGTACGAGAGCCCGATGAGCTGGCAGATCATGCCCCTGGACCGCCCGGTCGGAGAACTGTTCGATGCGCCGATCCTGTTCATCAGCGGCCGAACGCCGCTGAAACTCACCGACGAAGAGAAGGCCAAACTCAGGCAGTACGTCCTGGGCGGCGGGCTGATCTTCGGCGAAGCCGTCGGCAGCAGTCCGGGATTCTCGCAGTCGTTCCGCAACCTGGCAGCCGAACTGTTCCCCCCGCTGGAGATGGCCCCGCTGCCGCGCAGCCACCCGATCTACAGCCTCCACCACAAACTGCTCGAAACCCAGCCAGGCCAGCGGCCCTGTCCCACGCTCGAGGGCGTCGGCAACGGTGTACGCCTGTTCATGCTGCTCTCGCCGCTGGACGTCAGTTGCGCGTGGCAGAAGTTCGACACCCTCTCGGGCGTCAAGCTCTTTCAACTGGGCGACAACCTGGTCCAGTACACCACCGACCGGGCCGAGGGGCTGCTCGGCCGCGGCGAGAGCTACCGCGTCGTCGATCTGGGCCACAGGGCCGAACGCACCGTGACCATCGGCCGGTTCAAGTGGGGCTCGGACTTCCAGTGGAACCCCGAGCCCGACGCCTGGAGCACGATGGACGTCCGCCTGCGCAACGCGCGGCGGATCGGCATCGCGACGCAGGTGCGCGACTTCATCGAGCCCGTGCCGGCCGACGAACTGCCCGTCGCGCACCTGACCGGCGTCGGTCCGATCCAGTTGAACGACGCGCAGAAGGAGCACCTGAAGCGCTACGTCGAGGGCGGCGGCCTGCTGCTGGTCGACGCAGCCGGTGGCGACGCGGCCTTTGCCGACAGCTTCCGCAAGCTGGCGGCCGAACTGAAGCTCGGCCTGGCGCCGATGGACAAGGGCACGCCGCTGCACGAGGGCGTTGCCGACAAGGACGGCAAGGTCTGGATGCGGCACGTGGACAGCCTGCCGCGCGCGACGCGGCCGCTGGTCTTTTCGATCCGCCGATTCGGGGACGACGGCTGCGGCATCGTCATGGTGACCGGCGACCTGACGGCCGCCCTGGTGGGCTACGCGAACGGCCAGGTGACGGGCCTCACGCCGGCGTCGGCGGAGCGGCTGGTCACGCGGCTGATCGACTGGAAGCTGCCGGCGAAGCATGACGCCGAACCGTGAGCGCGGGCAGTCCCGTCACACCTTGGGGAAGTCCGCCTTCACCCACGCCTCCACCTTCGCGGTCAGTTCGCGATAGTCGATGTTGAAGACCCCCCGCAGCGCCGCCTCAGTGGCCGTTCCCTTCTTGATCGACTCGATCATCTCCAGGAACTTGTGCGAGTCCTTTCGCAACAGGTATTCCACCATCACCGTGCAGATCGGGTAGTAGCCTCCCGCCGGCGAGCTGTAGCCGTGCATGAACTTCTCGTAGTCGATCTTGCCGCGTTCGAGCTGCGTCTTCGCGATGTAGCGGGCCCGCTCCATCGTCCGGCTTCGCGGCACCAGGGCGCCCGACATCACCTCGGCCAGCCCCTCGTTCAGCCAGCCCTCCAGGGGGATGTTCGAGCGGTAGCGGTTGCTGAACGCGTGGACCATTTCGTGCGTGACGGTCTTTTCCAGCAGCAGCGCGTTACCGTAGCGATACAGGTTCATGTGCTCGTAGCCGTCGCCGTTGGCCCGAACGTAGGCGATCGACCCGGCGATCGCCGCCACCTGGTCCACGTCCTTCATGAACTTCTGGTATTCGTCGCCGTTGTCGAAGGCAAAAATCGGCATCTTGCCCAGGAAGATGTTCTCGTCGGCCGGGATGTCGAACTGCTCGCACAGCCGCTCGTAGATCCGCTCGAACATCTGCGACGCGCCGTTGTGCAGGGTCGCGGGCCAGTCGGTAAAGATTACGAAGTGCGCCGTCTCGACGGGGACCAGCTTGGTTCCCATCTTCTCGTTCACCTTGTCACCGAACAGGCGTATCTGCCTGAGCGCATACGCCTGCTGCTCGGGGGTGAACTTCTGATACTTCACCACCGTGTCGGGGCGGCGGGTCTGCACTTCGGTCCGCTGCTCGTCGCCCGCTTCGCGCCGCTCCAGCTCAGCCAGTTCGTCGGCGTTGATCAGCCCGATCGCCAGCGGCACGCCGCGCAGGCGGCCGGTCACTAGGTCCTTGATCTTCCCCGCGTAGGAGGGGTCCAGCCTGCGGGCGGTGTCGAAGTGCTCGTACGCCAGGTCGCGCAGGTCGTTGGCGAAGCAGTACGCCCCCAGCCTGAAGTTCACCTCCGCCGAGTTGGGATTGGTCAACCGTTTCTGGAGAAAGTAGCAGCCGTACGGCTTGAACTGGTCCCACCCGACCGCCACCAGCTTGCCCGTGCCCTGCTCGCGCACGACGATGCGCTCGCGGTTGTAGTCGGCCAGGTCGCCGATGAGCTTCGTGTCGTCCTTGAGGATCAGGTAGATCTTGACGTCTTCGAGCTTGGCTGGCCCCTTGCCCGCTGCCCGCGCCGGCAGGCCGGCGGCCAGCACGCAGGCCATCGCCGCGATGCAAAGCGCACGCCGCCACAGTTCGGCTTGCATCATGGCTCCTCCAGTTGCTCGACCGTCACGAGCCCGTCCCACTGCCGGATGCGGTCCAGCCAGCGGGCGGCCATCGTCGCCTCGAACTGGGCCCCCAGCCCCTCGAACCTCCGCTCGTGCATCTGCTCGGCGTGCGACTCGATGAAGCTGATCAGCCGACCGTCGCTCACCGGGCAGCTCACGCGCACCCGCCGCAGGCGGCCCTGGAACATCGACAGCACCCGCTCGCCCAGCTCGGCCAGCCCGCGGCCGGTCCGGGCCGATGTCGCCACCGCCGTCGGATGTCGGTCCAGCAGCACATGCAGCAGCGAAAGGTCCTCCAGCGCGTCGACCTTGTTGAGCACGAGCACGATCGGCCTGGCCGGGGGTTCGCCGTCGCCGTTGCTGCGGCGGTGCGGCGGGCCGGGCGGACGGGCCGGCGGGGAGGGCTGCCCGGACAGGTCGCCCGCCTTCGCAGCCGCCTCGCCGCCGCCGACGGGCGCCAGGCCCAGCTCAGCAAGTACGCGATCGACCACGCTCACCTGCGCCAGGGCGTCGGGACTGGAGACGTCCACGACATGCAGCAGCAGGTCGGCGTGCGTCGCCTCCTCCAGCGTGGCTTTGAAACTCTCAATCAGGTGGTGCGGCAGGTCGCGCACGAAGCCGACCGTGTCGCTCAGCAGCGCGGTGCGCCCCGGCGCCAGCTTCCACTGCCGCGTCTTGGTGTCCAGCGTCGCGAACAGTTTGTCCTCGACGAACGCGTCAGCGCCGGTCAGGGCATTCATCAGCGAACTTTTGCCTGCGTTGGTGTAGCCGACCAGCGAGACGGTGAACTGCTCGCAGCGGGCCTTGACCTCGCGGCTGCGCCGTTCCTGGATTTCCTGGAGCTTGCGCTTGAGCATGCCGATCCGCTTGCGGACCAGGCGGCGGTCGGTTTCGATCTGCGTCTCGCCGGGCCCGCGCGTGCCGATGCCGCCGACGGCCGCCACCGCCGTCGACGCGCCGCCGACCACCGTGTCCAGGTGCGTCCACATCCGCCGCAGCCGCGGGAAGGTGTATTCGAGCTGGGCCAGCTCGACCGCCAGCCGGGCCTGGTGCGTGCGGGCCCGCGTCGCGAAGATGTCCAGGATCAGCTCGCTGCGGTCGAGAATCTTGCAACCGGTGACCTCTTCCAGGTCGCGGATCTGGGCCGGCGACAGGTCGTTGTCGAAGATGATGGTCTCGGCGTCCAGTTCGCGGGCGCGGTCGCCGATCTGGGCGGCCTTGCCACGGCCGATGTAGTAGGCCGGGTCGATGCGGTTGAGCTTCTGCTGGACGCGTCCGACGACGCGGGCGGCGGCGGTGCGGGCGAGGCTCTCCAGTTCAGCCAGAGGATCGGCGACAGCCGCCCGCAGGCTTTCGTTCCGGGATCGCAGGATCGCACCGACCAGCAGGGCCTTCTCCTGCCGGACGGTCAATTCGGTGCGTTTGAGTTCAGCCAAGTCGCCGCCGTCGCCTCCGGTAAGGCCCGCCCCCGCAGGTAGACACCCTCCGCGGACCCACAGTTAGATTGTATGACCCCCCCGCAGTTCCCGCAAATGAAAGCCGGGCAAGGGCCGCTGGGCCGTTCAACGTCCAGATGAAGACGCCCCCAACGGCTCGCCAGGGGCGTGGTTCCAATCCCCCGCAAGTGCGGGCGGGCGATTCGGCGTCGAAACTACTTGCCCTTCGCCTCCGGGGCGGGGGGCTGGGCTTCCTGGACCTCGCGGATGCGGTTGAGCAGCTCGACGCGCTGGGCGTGGTCAGGCTCCAGTTCCAGCACGAGGCGATACTGCTCGGCGGCAGCCGGCCGTTGGCCCGCCTGCCACAGGGCCTCGCCGAGGGTCAGGTGCAGGCCGGCTGACAGCGGGCTGGTCTGCACGGCCTTGGTGAGGAACTCGATGTACTTCGCGCCGTCGCCGCGCTGCTGGTAGCGGGTGGCGACGGTGACGTAGGCGTCGGCCAGCGTGGGCTTGTAGGTGTCGGGCTCGACCTTGATGGCCTCGTTGAGACGGGCGATGTAGGCGTCGTAGTCCTCCAGGCCCAGCGCGGTGCGGGCCCAGTAGAACCAGAACAACCCCTGGTCGGCCTTGGGCAGCTTGCCTTCGAGGGTCTTGTAGAGGGCGTCAGCCTTGGCGTATCGGCGGGCGCTGAGCCAGATGCGGGCCTCGAGAAACCCGAGCTGCGTCGCATCCACGCCCATCTCGCGGGCGCGGGCGACCTGGTAGATGGCCGAGTCGTTGGGCGAGACGTAGAAGACGTCCTTTCGCCCGGGCACGGGGTCGATGAGATACATGTTGTTCCTGACCTGGCCGGCCTTGCCGCCGATGACTTCGGACGTGCCGACGCGCCCGAGGTAGTTGCGCAGGTTGAAGTAGACGCTGGCCAGCTTGAAGTGCAGCACCGCGCTGTCCACGCCCAGGCCGTTGGCCTGCTCATAGGCGCCAGCCGCCTTGGCGAAGCGGCTCTCGCCGAGGTAGATGTTGCCCAGCAGGTACCAGTCGTCGCCGCTGGAGGGGTTGAGCTTGACGGCCTCCTCGAACTCGCCGCGGGCCTTGGCCAGGTCTTCCGTCTCATAGTGGGCGATCGCGAGCATGTGATAGAGCGGGTAGTCGTGCTTGAACTTCAGCAGCGGCTCGAGCACGGCGATGACGCGCTTGTGGTTCTTCTCAGCCGACAACTGCTCGGCCAGCGTCACGCCGGCCTCGACGTGCTCGGGGTTCTCCTTGAGGATCGACTCGAGCAGCTCGACGCCCTCAGCCGGTTGGCCCAGCCGGATGCGTGCCTTGGCCAGCAGCAACCTGTAGTCGCTCTTGGTCGGGTTGGCGGCGACGGCGGCAGCCAGCTTCGCGGCGGCGTCCTTGTACTGGCCCTGGAAGTAGAGCTTCCGCCCGGCGTCGTAGTCTTTCTCGGCCTGCTCGGCCTTGGCCGGGTCGATCCTGGCCTTGTCGGCCGAGTCCAGGGCCGCCCGTTGCACAACCTGGGCCAGCAGGATCGGCGTCGTCAGCAGCAGCGTCATCAGGATGGTCACCGTCTTCATGATCGCGCTCCTTGGAGGTTTTCGTCGTCTGCGTCAGTCAGGCGTCCGGTCCGGTCTTGCTCACGACTCGGCACTCACCACTCAGCACTTTTCTACAGCCGATACGCCTTGATCCACTGCACCTGGTCCTTGGCCTGCTCGGCCTTGGGGTGGGTGGGGAACTTCTCGCGGAAAGTCTGATACGCGTCCATCGCGTCGACCCAGCGGTTAAGCTGTTCGAGGGCCTCGGCCAGGGCGAACTGGGCGTCGGCCACGCGGCCGCTGGCCGGGTAGTTGCGGATGAAGTCGCGATAGGCGACGACCGCCTGGTCGTAGTCGCCCTCGGCTTCGTAGAACCTGGCGACCTTCCACGCGGCGTTCTCCGCGACCGGCGTGCCGGGGAAGAACTTCACGATCCGCTGATAGGTCTCCATCGCGGCCTTGCGGTCCTTCAGTTCGGTCTCGTAGATCTGGGCCATTCGCAGCAGCGACTCATCCGTCGCGTCGCCCAGCGGGAAATCCGTCGCCGCCCGGCTGTAGGCCGACACGGCTTGGCGGTAGGCCTCGTTGATCTTGTCCTGGCGGTTGGCCACCTGCATCGCCGACTCGGTCTCAGCCTGCCACTGGGCGTTGGCTGAGTATTGCGACACGCTGGTGTCGTTGTTGCCCTGGTAGCGGAACGCGTTGTAGGCCTCCTCCATCTCGGCCTGCTTGCCCTTGCCGCCGGCCTTCAACTCCTTGGCCCGCTCCTCCAGCTTGGCGCTGATGTCCTTCTGCTGCTCCTGGAGCTTGCGGTACGCCCCGCGCTGGCCAGACTCGAACGCCATCTGCCGGGCCTGCGTCAGCGTCACCGACGCCAGCCGCTGGGCCTGCTGCTCGTAGCTCTGGCCGATCAGGAACAGGGCGTTGTCGGCATAGGGGCTGTTGGGATAGACCGTCGGAACCCTGGCCAGTTCGGCGCGGGCCTCGTCCAGCCGGCCCAGTTCCAGCAGCGCCTGGCCGATCTGGAACTGGGCGTCGTCGGCCTCGTGGGCCTGCGGGAAGTTCGCGATCACCTTGCGGAACTCCTGGATCGCCTTGACGTGGTTGCCCAGCCGCTCCAGCACGATCTGCCCGATCTGGTACTGGGCGTCGCCCTTCTTGCCGGCGATCTGCTTGTCTTCCAGCAGGGCCTGGTAACGGGCCAGGCTCTTGAGCGTCTCGATGCGGCTGGCGATCGACCCGCCCGGTGGCGGCTGCGGCCCCGCCTGCTGCCCATCCTGGTTGGGCGCGTTGTTGTTCATGCTCGCCTCGCCGTACTGGGCCAGGTATTCGCTGTACAGCCGCCGGGCCTCGTTCCAGTGGCTGAGCTGAATCTCGCACTCCGCGATCGCCAGCTTCACCTGCCGGGCCAGGCCGTTGGCGGGGTACTCGTCCAGCAGCCGCTGGTAGGCCTTCATCGCGTCGGCCCACGCCTCGTTGGTCTGGTGGATGTTGCCGATCGCCTGAAGCGCCTGCGGCGCCCGGCCGTCAGCCGGGAAGCTGTCCACGAACACGCCGTAGACGTGCAGCGCCTCGACGTAGCGCTGGGCGGCGGCCAGTTGCTGGGCGATCGCGAAGATCTGCTGCTGCACCAGCGACGTGTCGCCGTTAAGCGCCAGGTATTCCTGATAGGTCTCCACCGCCCGCAGCGGCGCCGAGAGGCCCTGGGCGTAGAGCTGGGCGATCCGCACCACCGCCTGCGTCGCCCGCGGGTCGGTCGGGAAGTGGATCGTGATGCTGCCCAGCACGTAGATCGCCTGCTCCTGCTGGCCAAAGCCCGCCAGCCGGTCGGCCAGCGTCCACAGCCGCGACGGGAAGTCGCCGCGCTGCGGGTGGTTCGGCCGCTTCACCGCCAGGGCGATCAGTTCGTCGGCGGCCCGCGTCAGCAGCCCGCCGGCGCGCGGGCGGCTGACCGTCGCCGCCAGCGCCGCCTCCTGCTCATAGCTGCCCACGCCCAGCAGCAGGGCCCGGTCCACCCAGGTCTCCAGGTCGCCGGCCTTTTCGAGGTCGGCCGCGAACGCCGCGACGGCCGACCGCGCCTCCTCGAACAGCTTGTGCCGGGCGTCGATCCACGCCTGGTCGATGCGGTCGGTCGGCTGCTGCTGCGATGCCCAGACCAGCCGGTCGCTCAGCCCCTGGTAGCCCAGCCCCACGCGGGCCGGGTCGTCAGGCAGGTCCTTAAGGTAGCGGTCCACCAGCACGACGGCCTGGTTGGCGCGGAGCTGGCCCTCGAAGAAACCGATCATCCACATGATCTGCTCGCGGGCCTGGCGGCTGACGTCCCGCCCCGCCAGCGCCGGATCCTTCACCAGGCCGACCAGGATCGCGTAGGCCGAGTCCGCCGACGCGTCCTGCCGCTTCATCTCCTCCACCGTCAGCACCACGCCGGAAGGCAGCACGATGCCCTCGGGCTGCGTCGTCGGCGTCGGCAGCGAGCCGGACATGCCCCCGCGGCCCTGCCCGCCCTGCGGGTTCTGCTCCATACGGGCCAGACGCTGCTGCTGCTGGTACTCGCTCTGGCGGATCATCGCCAGCGTTTCGCCGCCGGGCTCGTGAATGACCGGCCCCGGCGTTGCGCCGGGTCCGGTCGGCTCGGCCGGTTTGTCGGCGGGGCGACCATACTCCCGGCCCTCCGGCATGTTCCGGGCCAACTTCTTCTCCAGCTCATCCGCGACCTTGTCCATTTCCCTGTCCGGCTTGCCGTCGGCTGAGGCGCCCAGCCGCGTGCGACCGTCCCTAGCCGAGTCCGAGTCGTCGTCAGCAGCGAACAGCCCGCCGCCGGCGCCGCTCTCCCTATTCCCGGCAACTGAACCGACGGAGCGGATGACCTGGCTGCCCATGCCCATCTGGGCGTTCGGCGGGGCGGGCAGGACCAGCAATTGGAGGCCGTGTGACCGGTCCAGTTCGCCGAGATAGGTCGCCGCCTCCAGCAGCTTCAACCGTTCCGGGTGCGTCAGCGCCGCCTCGCCGCCGGCCGCCGCCGCGAAGCGTTTGAGCACCTCGCGCGACACGCTCCACGCCCCCTCCTGTCCGAATGTGCGAGCGATCTCGATCAGCCGACCCTCCGCCGCCGGCGACCAGTCGCCCGTCGGGTGGGCCTTAAGGAACGCCGCCAGGGCGTCCACCGCCGCCGCGTATTCCGCCGTCAGCTTGTCGGGCGTCGCCAGCGGATCGGTCCGCTTGCTGAAAGCGTAGCGGGCCCTGGCCATCGCGACCTCGACGCGTGCGAACTCGACCTGCTCGGCCTTGGTGAACTTGGGGTGGGCCTTCAGGAACCCGGCCAGCACCGCGTCGGCAACGTCGAACGACTGGTAGCCCTGGTAGGCCTGGGAAATCGCCAGCACGCGGGCGAAGGCTTGCGGGGCATACTCCGAGTCGGGCAGCTTCTCGATCAGGTCGCCCAGCAGCGTCAGCTCGGCCTGGTGGAACCGGTTGAGCGTCAGCTTCTGATCGCCCTTGAACTGGGCGGCCTCGACGGCCATCGCCCGCGCCGCGTCGATCCGCTGGAGCTGCGTCCGCATCCACAGGGCCCAGTCGGCCAGCTTGGCGCTGCCGCCCGGGCCGGCCAGCTTCTCGATCACCGCCATCGACAGGTCCGCGCGTTCCAGCGTCAGGTAGCGGTCCACGAGCGTGCGGCCCCAGCCGGCGACCGCCTGCACGACCGGCTTGTCAGGGTCGGCCTTGAGCGCATCGAGCATCATGCCCAGTGCCGCGTCGATCTGCGGGTTGAGCTGATCACTCAGGCGGCGATGGGCGGTGAGCTGCTTGATCTCCGCGCTCTCCGCCTGCTGAAGCGCAAGCTGCACCTTGGCCCAGCGGAGGTCGTTGGTGGTCCGCCCGTCCGCGAAGAGGCTCAACCCCTGCCCCGCCGCCGCCCACTTGCCGGCGGCCGCGTAGCGCCGGATGATCGCCCGGGCGCCGTCGGCTGCCTTGGCGTCGCTGTATTCCGCGTTAACCCGCGAGTAGAGCAGCAGGGCAATCGCGTCGTTGTCGTTCAGCGCATCGTTGGCCTCGGGCCTGACCGATAAGGCCGCCCTGGCAAAGTCCTCCCCGCCGATCTTGGCAAACGCATCAGCCAGGAAGGTCACGAACTGGCGCGAGGCGGCGCCGCTGGGCAGCGGCAGATTCGTATCGGCCACGGTCACCGCATCGTTGACGCGGACCGGCCGATCCATGAATTGCATCAGCCCGGTCTCCACATCGCCCGCGGCCTCGTATCGCTGAATCTGGCCCACTGCCTGGGCAACCACATTCTGGAACTGGCCGTCACCTGTCGCAAGCCTGGCCAGATCGAGCAGGATCAGCCGCTGGAGCACGTCGGCCTGGCTCAGCGGCGAGCCCTTCACGCGGTCGGGCGACGGGCGGCTCATGCCCGACAGCCTGTCCGCCCCGGTCAGCCGCATGCCCACGACCCAGTCGTCGCCTGGCTTGGAGAACTGGGACGCCAGGAACTGGTCGGCCACCCAGGCGGCAACCAGCGTCGCCTTGTCGCGGTGCAGTTCCAGGTCGCGCCGGGCAACGCCGAGCAGCGCGTTGACCGTCTGCTGGATGATTCCGTTGTTGCGGTTGTCGGTCTGGAGGACCAGCCAGCCGGTGGCCAGCTTCATCGGCTTGCCGGCCTGGGCCGCGAGGTCCGCGGGCAGGGCGTCGCCGCTGACCATCGGCCAGAGGATCTTTATCGCGCCATCCAGATCGTCGCGGGCAGCCGCTTTGGCGGCGTAGCCGCACATGTCGCGCACCAGCCACTCGACCAGCACGTCGCGGTAGCCGCCGCGCGGGACAGCCGCCAGCCAGCCCGCCAGCTTGCCGCTGATCTCGGCGGCGTCCTTGGGGTTGAGCGTCAGCAGCCGCGTAACCATCTCGGCCAGCTTGGCGTCGTCGCCCTTGAGGGCCTTGGCGCCGGCCAGGATGTCCTTGGCTTTCATCTGCTGCTCGGGCGTACCGCCGGCGATGCGGGCCAGCGCGGCCAGGACGCGGACGTGGTCGGCCTCGGGCTTGACGCCCAGGTCGGCGGCGAGCTTCAGGGCGTCGTCCAGGGAGGCAGCGCTGTAGCCACTCCACAGCCGGGCCTCGACGAGCAGCAGCCGGGCGCTCAGTTGCTGGTCCGGCTCGTAGGGCCCAGCCGCCAGCGGGGCCGCGACGCTCATCGCCATCGGGTAGTCGCACATCCCCAGCAACTCGCGGGCGACCGAGAGCTTGCGGTCGAAGGTCTCGCGCCGCCCGGTCAGGGCGTCGGCCATCCGCTTGGCTTCGGGATGGCCGGGCGAGAGGGCGAGCACCTTGCGGTACTGTTCCAGCGCCTTGTCCAGGTCGCCGGTCTGGAGATACGCCCGGGCCAGCGCGACCTGGGCCTCGACCGATTGCGGCAGGTCGGCGGCGGCGCCGGCCAGCAGCTTGAGGGCCTGGTCGGCCTGGCCGGCAGCCAGGGCCTGCTGCCCGGCCGCCAGGTCGGCCTTGGCGTCAGCCGACGCGGCGTGCGGCATCGCCAGGCACGCAACCAGCGCAAGGAAGCATGCGACGACGGAAGTCATCCGATGGCGTCTCACAGGCGTTCTCCTTTTGTCGCGGTGTTCTCGCCCCCCGTTGCCCGATCGGGCGAGGATCTCATACCCCAGACCGCTGCTTCATTAGACCACATTTGCCCCGTCGATCAACCGATGCAGACACGCCCGACGCTCGAAGGTCAGTCAGGCGAAGGAATTCATCCGCAGATTACGCCGATTCCGCAGATTCGGGACAGAAGACGAACGCAGAGCGGCAGAGGCGGCAGAGAGAAGACAGAGGGACTCTTGATTCAAGATCGAGTCTCCGATCCGTCCTCTCTTCTTCCTTCAACCCCTTCTTCCCCCTTGCCCCATTCGCCCTGTTCTCTCCATCCCCCTCTGTTCCTCTGCGTTCTCCCCATCTGCGAAATCTGCGTAATCTGCGAGCGCCTTGTCCTCCCCGCCTCCGTGGCCAATCCCCTCAGAACGCCGCACCGGAGGTCTCCTTGATGTCAACATGGGCCCACTTGCCTGCCTCCACCGTCACCGCCCACCAGAATCCGTCGCCGGTCATGATGTTCAGATACATGCTGCCGCCGATCTGGGCCACCACCGTATAGACGCCCGGGGCGAGGGCGACTTTGAACTTCCCGTCCTTGTCGGCCTGCACCGTCCTGACGAGCTGGGCATGGGTGGGGTCGGGCCTGGTGAACATCTTCACCTTGCCCTTGAATACGTGCACGGGCACGCTCAGCGGCGTACGCGCCCCGCGGGCCGGGCCCGGGCCGGGCATGAAGTCGCCGGTCAACTGCATCACCTGCCCCTCGACGCCCTGCTTGCCGTCGCCGGCAGCGTCGTCCTTCGGCTTCACCGTGATCGCGAAGGTGGCCGACGTCGCATCGCCGGTCCAGATCGGCCCGCGGTTCCAGACCGCCGGCTTTCGGCCCGGCGGCGGTGCGGCGTTGGGCCAGTGGTAAGTGGCCGTGATGCGATAGACGCCGGGAGCGTTCATTGCGAAACCGAACAGCGACTGATCGGCTGAGACGGCCTCGCCCGTCTTGAGCGTCCTGACCGCGGCGTCGTAGTCGGGGATGTCCCAGTCACGCATCGGCCCGCGGTAGGGGATCGTCTTGCCGTCCGGGCTGACGACTTCGAACCGCAGCGTATCAGACTGCACCATCGCCGGCAGGACGAGCAGTTCCTTCTCGCCCACGTTACGCAGCGTCAGCGTCGCCTTGATCGGCTCCCCGGGGGCGACCTCGTAGCCCGGGACGCTGACGCCCAGGGCCAGGCCGTTGACGGGCTGCCCGTAGGCGGCTTCGCCGGCGGGGGCGTTGGCGACCAGTTCGACCGCGTTGCTGGCGACCACGCCGACCCACGTGCCGTCCTGGAAGGCCGGCCGGGCGGCGGCGTTGGTGTCGATCTTGCCGGTGTAGGTGAGCGAAAGGCGATAGAGGCCGGGGTCAGCCACCAGGTACATCTCGCCGCCGAGCAGGCCGGGGAACTGGGCCTTGGCCGACCAGCTCTTGCCGGGCTCGATCGTCGGGTAATCGCCGGGAGCCGGGGCGGCCATGTCGCGCATGACCTTCAACGGCGAAACGCGGACGCTCTTAGCCGTCGGGCCGGTAGCCGACACCTTCACGCGGCTCCAGGTCAGGTCGTAGGCATCCAGCTTGATCGGCTTGTCGCTGACGTTGGTGAAGGTGAGCGTGAGGGCGGCCTTGGTGCAGTCGTATCGCGGCGTGTCGGCCAGGGCCCGCCTCAGGTTGCGCGGGGTCATCTGGAGGACGGCCGGGTCCGCCGACAGCGTGAGCTTGAGGCCGCTGACCGCCTGGCCGGGCGCGGGGGCGGCCTCGTCGGCGACGGCCGGCAGGAAGCAGGTGCAGATCACGATCAGCAGGCACGGCAGGACGCGGCGCATGGGCGTCTCCTGTGGACGGACCCCCTCTCCGCCCGTTAGACACGCCAGCGGCGTGAAGGTTCCCGGCTTCGGCAATGGAGCATCGGTCCTGCCGACGCGGACAGCGGCCCCCCCACACGACGAATCGGGCTGCTCTATTGGCTGCGCTGCGGCAGGCCCTGGCGGAATGGGCCGTCGTCCGCCTCCGGAAGCGGGCCCAGGTCGATCGCCCAGAGCGTCGGCAGATGCAGCACGCCGCCGCGCTCGACGGCCGGCGGCGGCTGGCGGGGGTCCGCGGCCAGTCCGCCCGCGGGCGACGGCGACTCCCAGCCGATCAGCCAGCGCCGCGTCGCCCTGCCAACCGTCCAGCGCGACCAGTGCTCCATCAGCCGATGGGCCAGGCGGTCGGCTTCGCCCGCGCCGGCTTGCGCGGTGTAGACGGTCGGCCAGGAGACCGCCGCGTCGCCGAGCGGCGCCCGCCCGTCGCGGCCTGCGATCCTGCCGATCGGCCAGGCCTGGTCGCCCTCGACCAGCCAGGCGCTTTCGAGCGTCACGGGCAGGCCCCGCCACGCAACCGCGCGAATCGCTTTGTCGTCCTCGGCGCGGCCCTCATCCAGTTCGACCTGGCCGCCGGTCGCGTCGCACCAGGTGGAGACCAGCAGCCGGCGATCCCCGCGCGGCAGGTCCACGACAGCCCCGGTCGCACCGTCGGCTGACGTCCGCCAGCGGGCCGGCAGCAGCACGCCGTCCAGCCGTTCGCTCAGCAACGCCGCGACCGGCTGGGCCGTCGGCTCGAGGTCCGCGACGGCGCACCGCCCGCCGCGACGGGCCGCCACCGCGATGGCCGACTGGCGGCGCAGGGGAACCCATCGCCGCCCGCCGGCGTCGCCGGGGCGCGTTACGATTTCCATCCGCACCTGGAGCAGCCCGCCCCGCCCCGCCTGCCAGCGCCACAGGCCCGCGCCGGCCGCCGCCATCACGACCAGCGCCGCAGCCGCCGCCCACGCCGGCCGACGCCGCAGCAGCAGGCCCGTCGCCAGCACGCCCAGCCCGGCCCCGGCCAGCACCGCCAGGGGCATCTGCTGCCACAACGCGGGCGGGTCGGCGGCCCCCTCGCCCCACAGCCCGCGGTAGACGTGCTCGTCCGCAAGCCCGCCGCCGAGCCCCTGCCCGCCGAAGGTCTGGGCCAGGCTCAAGTCGGTCGGTTGCGTCGTCGGCGAGGTCACCGTCAGCGTCCGCCCGGTCGCCAGATACTGGGCCGCCATCTTGCTGGTCGCCAGCAGGTCGGACGCGATCGACGCCCCGTCGCCGGCGGCCAGGGCCATCTCGTTCTCCGCCGTCGGCCCGCGCATCCAGTCGCGCTCGCGCTGCGGGGTGATCTCCCCCAGCCGACCCGCGCCGAACTGCACGCCCAGCCGCAGCGAAACCAACTGCACCGCCCCGCCCGGCCGGGTCAGCCGAACGGTCCACTCGTCGGACCCCAGTTGGGCATAGACAGCCAGGTCGATGTAGCTCTCGCCGGTCGGGGCCGGCAGGGCGTCGGCCCGGAAGGTCGGACCGCCAGCCTCGCAGAACAGTTCGATCCCGCGCAGCTCGCCGGGGTCGTGGAAGACCAGCCGCAGCGGCGCCCAGCGCCCCACCGCCCACCGCCCGTCGAGCCCAGGCCTGGCTTGGATGCGAAGAGACGCGGGGAGGGAGTCGTCCTGTGCGACACCCGTGGCTGGGGCGCCGAGGAACAGACAGGGCACTATGACCGCAAGATTCCGCATACGCGTTCGAGGTTAACCGAAATCCCCCGCCGCGCGAATGGGGGACGGCGTGAAGACCAGAGACACGGCGACGCGGAGAAGAAGGGACCGTCCGCATGCAGACGACCAGGGGCATGTGTCCCCTCTCTGCGTCCAGCCAATCTGCGTGATCTGCGTAATCTGCGAGTGAATTCTCTTCGTCGCGTTTCCGGGTCTTTGCGGCGTCCCGCCCCTTATGTCGCCAGGGGGTAGCAGACGCCGCCTTCGGGGAAGACGGTCACGTTGGGGGGGATCGCGCCGCCCAGCAGCCCCGCCGCCCGCGCCAGCAGCGCGGGCAGGTCGTCGGAAATCTCGATGCCAGGGAAGCGCACGCCCTCCGCGACCAGGTTCGGCGAGTAGACCAGCACCGGGTTGCGGGCGATCGTGCTCAGGGCGAAGCGCACGAAGAAGCGGGCCTCGGCGTGAAGCTGCGGGGTCAGGCGGCTCATCAGGCTGATCAGGCCGTCGCGGCCGGTTACGCGCATCACCGCCCGCAGGACGCGCCGGCTGAACCACCACTTGGGGATCGGCATGTTGTTGGCGCCCGCGGCGCAGCGCATCAGGGCGACGACGACCCCGCCGGGCCGGGCGGCGAAGACCGTGTTGGCGACGCTCTTGAACCCCTGCCAGAAGTCCAGTTCCAGCGGAAAGCCGTTGCTGACGACCAGGTCGGCGGGCCCGGGCAGGGCGACGCCGAATCGGCGGGCCGCGTCGGCGGCGATGGCCCGCTGGCTGGCGATCGGATGCCCGGCGGACGCCTGGAGCACGCGGAAGCGGCCGTCGAGCATGAGCTGCACGTTGAAGGTCAGGCCCGGCAGATACTCGAAGATGGAGTCGATCTCCTGCCGCATTGGGTTGCCCGCGACGGGCACGCCGATCCGCTGGCGGAACACACCCGTGCCGCGCAGGTGCAGGCGGCGGATCGTCCCCAGCGACGCGCAGCCGGGAAACAGCAGCTTCATGCCGCCGGCGAAACCGGCCTGCATGTGCGCGTTCACCGAGCCGACGAGGATCCGCAGGTCCGCGTCGGCGACGCGGGCCGACAGGTGGATCGGCGTGGCGTTGCGCGTGCGACCGAGGTAGCGATACTGCGACGGGTCGTGCCAGGGGTTGTTGCAGCAGGCGAAGCGGGCCGCCAGGTCGGCGCCGATGCGGTCGGCCATCTCCGCGGGCGTCATCGGCGTGTGCATGCCGGAGGCGAAGTGGATTTCGATCCGCGAGTCGTCGAACCACTGGCCGGCCTTGATCTCGCGCAGCAGCACGGGCAGCACGTCGGCCACCGGCGTGTGCCGCGAGTTGTCGTCCACGACGATGGCGATGCGCGAACCGGACTTCTCGCTGAGTCGGCGGGCGATCTTCGCCAGCGGCGGAGCGTCCAGCGGCTCAGCCAGCGCCGACTGCAACATCTCAGCCAACGGCCGATCGGGCGCGGGCGGGGCGTCCGGCCGGGCGAGGAAGACGGGCCAGCCGCCCGGCAGGTCGAGCGGCAACTCGCCGTCGCCCCAGGGCAGCGAGATCGGCGCGTCAGGGATGGACCAGTCGGCTGCCATCAGCACCCCATGCGACTGCAACGGGACATTCATGCAGGCCGGCGTCGTCACCACCTCGAATGTCGAGTGACGAATGTCGAATCAATGACCAGGCCCGAATGACAAATCCTCTTCTCCGCGCCTCTGCGACTCTGCGGCGATGGCCCTACTGCTTTCGGCAGATCAGGATCCTGTAAACGCCCATCGGCTCGGGGACGACGTGCTCGGTGACGATTCCGGCGTCGGCGAGCATGCCGCTGACATGCTCGGGGCTGCGGTGGATCATGTGCAGGTCCATCACGCGGCGAAAGAACCGGTCCGTGCCGTGCCGCTTGCTCAGGCTGTTGGCGACCAGGCGACTGCCGGGCGGCATCACGTCGCTGACCGCGCGGGCCAGGTCGCGCACCGCCTCGTCGGGCAGGTATTCGCAGATGCCGATCATCTCGACGATGTTCGGCACCGCGTCCACCAGCCGCCGATAGTGCTGCACGTCGCCGTGGATGTATCGCACGCGGTCGGACAACCCCTTGGAGGCCGCAAGCTGTCGGCCGAACTCGAAGCTGTCGGGGTTCAGGTCGATCATCCAGGCGTGGACGTCGCGATGGCCGCTGCGCTCCATTGCCTCCAGCGTGTTCATTCCCGGCCCGGCGCCGAGGGCGACGATGTGCGTGGCCTGCCCGTCGCGATCGGCGATCATCCGCGTGAAGATCTCGACGACCAGCCGCTTGCGGTTGCGCAGAGCGACGGGGACCGAGCCCACGCGGGCCAGCAGGCGGTCGGCGATCTGGGGGTGTTTGGTTTCGCGGTAGCTGAGTTCCATCGACTTCCAGCCGCCGGGGTTGGCCCAGCTTGCGGCGGCCATCTCGCTGCGGGTGATGCGGAAGAACCAGCGCATGAAGCTCGCGGGCAGGATCCAATTGATCAGAGGATGTACGACTCCTGCCTTGAACGCCCGGCGGATGACGCCGACGCGTTCGAAGTCCAGTTGGTCCAGTCCGTCGATGTTCATCGTCCCATCCCGTGGCCGCGGCGGGCGGCGAATACTTCCTTATAAGGCCGGGCGGCCGCGTTGTCCATAGCAGCCCGCGGGGGGGATGCCGCGCGAGGATGGCCACTCTTCCCCCTCTCCCTCATTCGAGGGAGAGGGCCTGGGTGAGGGTGTCTTTGGTGTCGTAGTGGGTGCTGCCTGGGCTGCGGACTTCCTCGCGCGTCGCCACCCTCACCCGTCCCCGCCTTCGCTGGCGCGAAGCCGGGGCCACCCTCTCCCTCGCAAGAGCGAGGGCGAGGGGCCGGACAACTCTCTCCCCTTCCTCTATTCCCTCGCAAGAGCGCGAGCGAGGGTTCCATCGCGCCTCCCCCGTTGCATTCCGCCCGGCCCGGCCTATCATGCCGGCAGGAGGTGCGCGGATGATCATCGACTCGCATCAGCACACGCGATGGCACGGCTGGGACGACGCGGACATCGTGGCCTATCTCGACTCGGTCGGTGTCGACAAGGCCTGGCTGCTGAGCTGGGAGGCCATCGACGGCGGGCTCGAACCGACCTACATGCACCTGTCGATCCCCGACGTGCTGGAGTGCGCGGGAAAGTATCCCGACCGGTTCATCCCCTTCGCCGGCTACGACCCGCGGCGGACCGACGCCGAGCGGCTGCTGCGCGAGGCCCACGCCCGCGGCGCCCGCGGCTACGGCGAGATCAAGGTCCGCACCGCCTACGACAGCCCCGACGTGATCCGTATGTTCCGCGTCGCCGGCGAACTGAGCATGCCCGTCGTGCTGCACCTGCAATACCCGACCCCGCAGCACCCGACCTGGTGGTATGGCGGCACGATCGACGCCCTGGCGCGGGCGGCCCGCGCCTGCCCGGACACGAACATCATCGCCCACGCCCAGAGCTGGTGGGCGCACATCAGCGGCGACGGACAGGGCGAAGCTGGCGTGCTCTACCCCAAAGGCCCGGTCGCGCCCGGCGGGCAGGCGGTGCGGATGCTCGCCGAATTGCCCAACCTCTACGCGGACTTGTCGGCCGGCAGCGGCCACAACGGAATCACGCGCGACCCGGCGTTCGGGCGGCAGTTCGTCATCGACTTCGCCGACAAGCTGCTCTACGGCGTGGACGGTCGCGACGACAAGCTGATCACGACCTTGCGCGGCTGGGATCTGCCGGCCGACGTGCTGGACAGAATTCTGTGGCGTAACGCAAACAGGCTGCTGCCCATCTGAGAGGCAGGGGTCGGGGGTTGGGGATCAGGGGTCAGAGGCCAGGGATCAGTGAAGAAAGAGGCTGGTCGGCCGCTCTTTTCTTCACTGACCCCTGGCCCCTGACCTCTAGCCTCTGGGAGACCGTCATGACCGCGCTCAGCGATACCATCGCGCGGGCCATTCCCGCGCCGGCGGCGGGATCAGCCCCATTCGACGTGCGCAATCCCTACACCGGCGAGGTGATCGCCCGGCTGGCTGACGCGTCCAGCGATGACGTGGCGTCGGCGATCGCGCGGGCCGAGGCGGCCTTCGCGGCCTGGCGGGCAACGCCGGCCAAGCGGCGCGGGCAATACCTGGCCGCCGTCGCCCGTCTGATGCACGAACGCAAGTCGGCCTGGGCGCCGATCCTGTCGGCGGAGGCCGGCAAGCCCATCGCCGAGGCCGTCGGCGAATGGAACTACGCTGCCGGTTTCTTCGAGTGGTTCGCCGGGCAGGCCGAGCGGGCGGCGGGCCAGTTCCTCCCCCCCTCCACGCCGGGCAAACGATGGGTCACCCTCCGCGAGCCGGTCGGCGTGGCGGCGGCCATGACGCCGTGGAACTTCCCCATCGCGATGATCGCCAAGAAGATCCCCGCGGCCCTGGCGGCCGGCTGCACGGTGGTCGCCCGACCCAGCTCACGCACGCCGCTGTCGGCCGTGCTGCTCGGCCGCCTCCTCGACGAAGCCGGCCTGCCGCCGGGCGTCGCGCAGATCGTCACGACGCTTCGGCCCGGCCCGTTCGTCGAGCCGGTCTTCGCCAGCAAGGCCGTCCGCGTGGTCAGCTTCACCGGCAGCACCGAGGTCGGCCAGGAGCTGATGCGCCGCGCCGCCGACACGCTCAAGCGGGTCGGGCTGGAGCTGGGCGGCAACGCACCGTTCATCGTCTTCAACGACGCTGACATGGACGCAGCCGTCGAGGGCCTGATCGCCAGCAAGTTCCGCAACGCCGGACAGACCTGCATCTGCCCCAACCGCGTCTTCGTGCAGGCGGGCGTGCATGACGCGTTCGTCGCCAAACTCGCCGCCCGCGTCGCGAAGATGACCGTCGGCGATCCGCTGGCGGCGGGCACGGAGATCGGCCCGCTGATCGACCGGGCCGGCTACGACAAGGCGGCCGAGCACATCCGCGACGCGGTGGCGCGCGGGGCGAGGATCGTCGCCGGCGGCCTGCCCCGGACCGACCCCGGCCAGTTCGGCTGCTGCATCCCGCCGACGGTTCTGACCGGCGTGACGCCCGACGCGAAGCTGAACTGCGAGGAGACCTTCGGGCCGCTCGTGCCGATCGCGACGTTCGACGACGAAGCCGGCGCGATCGCCGCCGCCAACGACACCGACTACGGTCTGGCCGGCTATTTCTACACGCGCGACGTCGCCCGCGCCTGGCGTGTGGCCGACGCGCTCCAGTGCGGCATCCTGGGGGTGAACGACGGCAAGCCGGGCCTGCCCGAGGCCCCCTTCGGCGGCGTGAAGTTCAGCGGCATCGGTCGAGAGGGCGGCCCCGAGGGCCTGGACGAGTACCTCCAGACGAAATTCATCTCATTCGGAGAATGAAGCCGTTCGAAGTTCGGGGCTCGAAGTCGGAGGGGAAAGACGGGCCTTCCTTCTCTGACTTCGAACGTCGAACGTCTTACTCCAGCGGGTCGGTGCGGAGGTGGCCGGCGGGGTGAGCGGAACGGTGGTCAGCCGGTTCGACGTGCGTCGTGATGAAGACCTGCCGCCCGGGCAGGGCCTGTCGGATGTAATCCTCGATCATCGTCACATTCGCGTGGGCCTGACGGGTGGACAGCGACCCGTCCAGCAGCAGGTGCACCTCGATCCAGACCTGGTCGTTGCTGGCCCGGTGGCGGAGTTGGTGGAAGCCGCTGATCAGCCCGGTGTGCCGGGCGTTCTCCAGGGCGTGAGTGAGCATGTCGGTCGTGGCCGGGTCGGCCCGGTCCATCAGCCCGCCGAAGCTTTCGCGGATGAGCTTGACCGCGCTGTAGAGGATGTTCAGCGCCGCGAAGATGGCAACGGCCGGGTCCAGCCAGAGGATCTCCGTCGCCCAGACGACGGCCACGCCCGCAACCACCGCGGCGCTGGTCCACATGTCGGTCAGCACGTGCTTGCCGTTGGCCACCAGCACCAGGGCGTTGTGCCGTCGCCCGACGCGGATCAGCCCGACGCCCAGGAAGAGGTTGAACAGCGCCAGCCCAGCGGTGATCGCCAGGCCTGCGCCCAGGTCGCGCAGCCGCGGGCCGTGCACCAGCGACTCGACGGCTGACCAGACGATGACGATGGCAGCCGAGAGGATCATCGCCCCCTCGAAGCCCGCGGAGAAGTACGCGATCTTGCCGTGGCCGTACAGGTGACTGCGATCGCCGGGCCGACCGGCCAGCCAGAGGCTGAACGCGGCCATGCCCGTGGCGACGCCGTGCACGACCGACTCGGCGGCGTCGGACATGATCGCGTCGCTGTGCGTGAGGAAGTAGGCCGTCAACTTGCCCGCAAGCATCAGGCCCGACGCCGCCAGGCTGACGGTGATCGCGATGGTCCGCGGGTCGCGCTTCATGGGTCGTTCCGTTCACGCGCGAGAGAGACGGAGAAATGACGAATGGCGAATTCCGAATGACGTAGGAATGGCGAACACCCAATGTCGAATGGAGTTGCCCGCCTCGGCTGCCGGCGAGCATTCGTCATTCGTGCTTTGTCATTGATTCGTCATTCGGAATTCGTCATTCGACATTCCCGCCCCCCCACTATACCGCGCCGCCGCCCGCTGCGTCAGAACTGCATTACGACTTCGTCGTCGATCCGGCTGTAGCGCTCGGGCACGTCCAGGTCGGCGGGGGTAAGCACCGGCCCGGCGTCGCTCAGTTTCACCGGGCGCGACAGCTCGACCGTCGTGGACTGCTCAGGCAGGAAACGGGCGTTGTCATGATCCCGGCAGCGGGCCTCGGCGCGGTCCGACCCGTCGGCCAGTTCCAGCACGAAGCTCTCGCAGCGCTGGGTGTTGTAGCTGTGGCTGGCCGACGCGGCGTTGATGAACGTGACGCCCCACTTGCGAGCGATGTGGTTGGCGGTTCGCGGGCCGGAGTGGATGTGCCCGCCCCACCACAGGTCGATGCGGACGTCCCGGATGAACCGCTCGACGTCGGCGCTGGGGTAGAGCCCGCGCTCCGGCCGCTCGGTCCGCTCGACGGTCAGGCAGGGGAACTGGTGGGCGCATACGATGACGATGCAGTCGGGGGCGGCGGCGATTTCGCGCCGGAGCCAGGCCTGCACCTCGGGCACGAACAGGCCGGCCGCGTTGCCGCGCTCCGCCGGAAGGTCGATCATCAGCACGTTGCCGTCGCGCAGCGTCCAGTAGCGCGGGCAGCGGACGATGCGCTGGTAGTCGCCGGTGCGCGTGGAGCGGAAGTCGTGGTTGCCGCAGACCTCGAACCAGCGGGCAATGTGCGAACCGGCGCGGATGTCGGCGTAGCCCTGAAGCTGCTCGGGCTTGTAGGCGTGGCTCATGTCGCCCAGGCAGACGGCGTAGTCGATGTCCGGCACGTTGTCGCGCAGGTCGGCGACGTCCATCGCCAGCCAGTCGCCGCCGTCGCGGCCGTCGCTCTCGTGCCCGATGTGCGGGTCGGCGAAAAACCATATCTTCCGCGTTCGGGGATTGCTCATGGTCCCAAACGATAGCGACTGGACAGTCCGAAAGCAATTTGGGACATTGAACGGGACAAGCGGCGACTTTCGCCCCTCCCCCTCGCAGGCGAGGGCGAGGGAGAGGATGAATGACCCCGCTCGTCCCGGGAGGATGCCATGCGGACAACGCTCACCCTTACGCTGGCGACCCTCGCGGGCCTGGCTGCTTCGGTGACCCGGGCCGACGGGCCCCCGACCCTGGGCTGCAACGCCGACTGCACCCGCATCACCGGCCAACTGGAGTGGAGCCGTCGCGAGGGGGCGTGGGTGCTCCGCTACGCGACCGCCGCTGCCGCCAGGTCCGACCCGCATGGCGGGCGGTTCATCCTCGGGCGGCCTGCCCTGCTGCGGCGAATGAAGGTCGGCCAGATCGTCCGCGTCACCGGCCACCCGCTGCCGGCGACGACCACCGCCCCGGCGTCGCAGGCCGACTACGAGCTGGCAACCGCCGAAGCGCTGACCGCCCCGCCGCAGGGCCCGGCGCTGAGCGACGTTCAGCGGAAGCTCGTCGAGTCGGCCGAGGCGATGGACCGCGCCGGGCGGCAGTATCCCGCGGACTTCGGACCGGCCGTCGACCTGGCGGTCAGCTCCGACAGCCATGTGCGACAACGGCTGTTCATCCTGGAGCGGCAGACCCCCGACGGCATGGCGACCGAACTGATCGACGACCCGATCGACGCCCGCGGCGCGGTCGAGCGGCACATCGCCGGGGCCGGCGGAAGCTACGCGGCTGCGCTCAAGGCCCGCAACCGCCTGGCCCAGGACGAGAAGGTCGACGCCGTCAGCAGCACGCCGCTCTATCACCGCGTCGAGACGGCTTTCAAGACCACCGACGGGCGGAGCTACCGCATGGTCTACCTGGTGCTGCGGCCGGGCTTCCTGGCATCGGCGCCCACGAACTACGCCGCATGGCTGACCGCCGGAGGCAGGGGCCTGCGCCTGGGCGAGGCCGCCCGCGGCGAGGCGACGGCGTTCGCCTCGGCGGCCGACCTGCTGGCCTGCCTCGTGATCGGCAACACGGGCGACCCGCTGCTGCTGGACCGCTCGCTGCGCGACGAGGGAGCATCGCGGCGGTGGACGGGCCAACTCGCGTGGTACGTCGGCGGGCCGATGACGAAGGTCGACTGGAAGTTCGGCGAGTTGACGATCGCCGCCGACGCCGCCGGGGCGTTGGCGATCTCACGCCGATCGGCCGACGATGAGCCGGCCGCCCAGGTGGCGGAGAAGCTTGACTGGCGCTGCGTCCGCGGCGACCAGACGCGCTATCGGCAGTACGTCGGTCCCGAGGCGGTGGTCCGCGGGCTGCTGACCGTCGAGAAGGACCCCACGCTGCCGCCCAGCCAGGCGGTGAAGCAGTATTTCCTGGCCACCGAAGACGGCCCCGTGCGCCTGCTGACCGAGCGGCAGGACGTGGAGGCGTTCAACCGTCACACGGTGGCCGTCAAGGGCAAGTGGCTGTCGGGCCCCGACGAGCAGCCGCGGCGGATCTGGGTCGGCTGGATCGCCGACGTCCCCGACGCCCCGAGCGCGCCATGACCGGCTGACCGCCGTCTTGCACGCCGGGCTGCAATTCACGATGATCTTCCTTCCGACCTGAACAGGCAATGCCGGCCCAGACGCGCCGGCGCCAAGGAGCAAGCACCCATGCGGACGCGATTCACCTGGATCGTCCTGGCCGGCTGGTCGTTGGCGTTCGCCGGTTGCCGGGCAGCAACGCCGGCGCCCGGGATCGCGCCCGGCGAGGCCGAGGCCGTCCGCGCGTGGGGCCTGCAACAGGGATGGAAGGAACTGCCCGCGCCAGCCGACGCCGAGGCCGCTTTCAAGCCGTCGGCTGACGACCGCGCCCGCGGGTGGATCGCCTTTACGCCGCCGCGCGGCCGCCTGGGCCCGATCGACGCGATGCCGACGGCGGCCGCGGCGTCGCGCGGCCTGTCGGAGCTTGCGTTTCCCGGGGCGATCGAGTCGCTCTGCGTCGGCGTGCACGCACTGAAGGACACCGCCGGCGTCGACGTCGAGGTGAGCAGCCTGGCCGGCCCGAACGGATCGGCCATCCACGGCTCCGCCGTGCAGGTTCGCGAAGTGATCTACGCGCCGCTCAGCCGCCACACCACGCGCAGCCGCAAGAACGAATTCGTCATGCACCCGCTCTGGCTGATCGAATACCCCGCGGCGGCGGCCCTGGCGGCCGGGCGCAGCCGTGTCTTCTGGCTGAATGTCCGCGTGCCGTCGGGAACGAAGGCCGGCGTCTACCGCGGCACGATCACACTGCACGGCGGCGGGACGACGCAAGAGCGGCCGATCGAACTGGACGTGCAGCCATTCGCGCTGGACGGCGAGCTCTGCTCGTGGGCCCCGGTGACGGCGGGCAACGGGTTCGACCTGGAGCTCTACCGCCAGTTGGCGGAGCATTACATGACCGGCCTGAGCTGGTGGTGGGGCACGTGGGGCCTGCGGGTGACGCGCGAGGGCGACCGGGCGAGCTTCGACCCGGCGGACCTGGACATGCTCAACGCGGCGACGAAGTCGGCCGGCATGCGCGGCCCGTGGATTCTGATGCTGGGCAACATGATCCGCGGCCACCTGGAGCGGCGGCTGGGCGGCTACTACGCCCAGCGGAAGGAACCCCCGCTGTTCGACGTGAAGCTGACGCCGATCCGGGAGCGCAAGGGCGGAGTCAAGCCCGACGGCCTGCCGGCGGTAGGCGACCTGAGCGACCCGGAGATTTCGCGGCGGTATATCGAGGTGATCCGCGCCCTGGCCGACCGCGCCAAGACCCAGGGCTATCCGCAGATCATCATCATCCCCTACGACGAGCCGACAAAGTACCTGTCGAAATGGAACGCCCACTGGGCGGACCTGATCCGCAAGGAGGTCCCGCAGATCAAGGTGCTCAACACGCCGCAGGGCGTCTACGACTGGGCCAAGGCGCTGATGCCGCACAGCGACCTGATGGTCGTCCGCGGCGGGGACGATCCGATCTACAAGCTGGCGATCGACGAGGGCCGCGGCATCATCGGCTACGGGCGTCTGACGGCCGACATGACCTTCGACCAGGCCCGCCACGCGATGGGCCTGCGCTTCGCCGAGCAGCAGCCGGACGTGATCTTCTTCTGGTCGCTGAACTACGGCCACGCCGACGAGCGGACGCCGTTCAACGACCTGCGCGGCGGCGACAGCGTCGTCCGCCACCAGTTCGCCTGGCCGCCCTCGGCGCCCGGCCGGCGTTGGATCGAGACGGTCGCGTGGGAAGGCCAGCGCGAAGGCGCCAAGGACTACCTGCTGACGCTGATGATCCGGCAGATGCTAGCCGACGACGAGTCGCCGACGGCCAAGGCCGTGCGGGCGCCGTTTGAACAGTTCAATCGCGAGGCGGCGCGGGATGCGGGCGATCTCCAGGCCCGCCGCGTCCGGCTCGTCGCGTGGTATCGACAGTTGACCGGGCGGTGAGCCCGCCCTGCGAGGAGACCCATGAACCGGACGCCGCGACGCTACGGCAGCATGCTTCAGGAGTATTACGTCGAGCGGATGCGGGCCGCCCACGCCGCACACGCGGACCGGCTGGCCTGGGTCGGTACGCCCGACGACGTGCGGGCGCTTCAGGTTGAGGTCCGCCGACGCATCCGCCAGTCGTTCGCCCCCCTGCCCCGGCCCGTGCCGGCCAACGCCCGCGTCACCGGCGTCATCGACGACCCGCGCGGCGGTTATCGCGTCGAGAAGCTGCTGCTGGACACGCGTCCGGGCTTCACGGTGTCGGCCAACCTCTACCTGCCGACGCGCGGCGACGGGCCGGCGCCGGCGGTGCTGGCAACCTGCGGCCACTCGCAGGATGGCAAGGCGTTCGAAGTCTACCAATCGTTCGCCCAGGCGTTGGCACGGCGCGGATTCGCGGTGCTGATCTACGACCCGATCAGCCAAGGCGAACGAGTGCAGTATCCCGACGCCCGGGGCGTTCCGTCGCTGGGCCTGTGCGCCGAGCACAACATGGTCGGCAAGCAGCTCGCACTGGTAGGCGACTTCTTCGGATCCTGGCGGGCCAACGACGGGCTGCGGGCGCTGGATTACCTGCTCTCGCGGCCGGAGGTGGACCCGACCCGCGTGGGGGTCACCGGCAACAGCGGCGGGGGCACGATGACGACCTGGCTGGCCGGGCTGGACGAGCGTATCACGATGGCCGCCCCGGGCTGCTTTGTCTCGACGTTCCTGGCCAACTGCGAAAACGAACTGCCCGCTGACGCCGAGCAGATCCCCCCGCGGATCGTCGAGCACGGGCTGGAGATGTATGACTTCTACATCCCGCACGCCCCGCGGCCGCTGATCCTGTTGGCCCAGCGACACGATTTTTTCGACCGCCGCGCGGTGATGGAAGCCTACACGCAACTCCGCCGCATCTACAGGCTGCTGGGCGCTGAGCAGAACGTGCAGGTCTACTTCGGACCGCAGGGGCACGGGTTCAGCCTGCATCTGCGCAAGCAGCTCTACGCATTCTTCGGCCGACACGCCGGGCTGGACGACCGCCCGCGCGAGCCGAAGCTGGTCATCCGCACGCCGCAGGAACTGGCGGCGGCGCCGGCCGGGACGGTCGTCCGGGCGGGCTCGGCACGGGTGATTGACTTCATCCGCGCCCGCGCCGACGAACTGGGCGCCAAGCGCAAGCCGCCCGCGCCGGAGCGTCTGCCGGCGCTGCTGGCGAAGATGCTTCGCCTGCCGCGGCGCATCGGCACGCCGAATTACCGCGTGCTCCGCATGACGTTCGACAGCCGCAAGAAGCGACTCTACCGCTTCGGCGTCGAGACCGGCCCGGGCATCCAGACAATCGTGACCATGCCGGCCGGCGACGTGCCGGGCTTCGGCCTGCCCACGGGCGGCGGGCGGGCGACGCTGCTGGTCGGGCACACGGCGTCGGCGGACGACCTGGAGCTGCCCGCGGTGCGCAGGCTGCTGGCGGGCGCCGGGCGCGTCTTTGCCGCCGACCCGCGCGGCCTGGGCGAGACGACGCCCTGCACCTGCGACGATGGGGACTTCTTCAGCCCGTACGACAGCGACTACTTCTACCACAGCCAGGGGCTGATGCTGGGCGAGCCGCTCGTCGGCCGACGCGTGCATGACGTGCTGGCGACGCTCGACTGGCTGGCCGGCAACGGATTCGGGCCGATCGACCTGGTCGGGCGCGGGCTGGGGGCGATCTGGTCGCTGCTGGCTGCGACGGTGCGGGGCAACCTGGCGTCGGTGACGCTGGTGAACGGTCCGCTGAGCTACCTGGACCTGGCGCAGGTGGAAATCTGCCGCTGGCCGGCGTCGGCAATGGTCCCGCACGCGCTGACCAAGTTCGACCTGCCCGACTGTGTGCGGGCGATCGGCCGAAAGCTGCGCCTGGTCGCCCCCTGGGACGCCGCGATGAAGCCGCTGCGCCCGGCTGCCGCCCGCAAGCGGCTGCGCGAGCTGAAACTGCCCGCGAGCCTGTTGAGGCTCAAGGTCAGGTCATAGCCCCCGCGAACCGCCTATGTCGCCCAGACCCAGGCGTAGGAGAGGCCCCAGGCGGCCAGACCAAAGCCGGTCATGGCCAGGGCGTAGCGGCGCCAGTCGGCGTCGCGGGCCGGGCGTTGGCCGGCAGCCGTCAGTCCGCCCAGCTTGTGAATGTCCAGCCAGCGCAGGGCCACGGCGGCCAGGACGGCCAGCCAGACCAGGGCGTCGGCGACCGAGAGGTAGAGGCTCTCCTTTCGGGCGATGATCAGGCAGCCGGCGACCAGCATGAGATTGGCGGCGACCATCCAGCCCAGACGGACCAGGCATCCGGCGCTGCTGGAACGGGGAAGAGAATCGTGATCCCGGGGGGATTCGTTCATGGCCGGCCTCCAGTGGCTCGCAGCGCGAGCGGCTGATGGCGGCCCGACCATCGTGGTCAACCTGCGCCGGTCCGCACCGGCGCACCCTTTGCAGGCTGTCTGGCAGCCTGCCTTCATTGTAGGGCCAAGACGGCGTGGCGCGGACCCTGAATTAGCTCTTTCGGGCAGGCGAATCCTCCGTTAGGATTCCGGGTTTACTAGCGGATAGTCAAGGACCGCCAATGTTCTGCATCCGGAGCTATCCAGACTTCCTCCTTCAAATAGTGCAGGGACCTCTCTCATGAGCGGAAGCAATCTGGGCGTTATTCCCGTCCTCATCGGACCGATGGCCACCTTCCTGGCCATTCTGCCGTCGCTGCTGGTGGCCGTCGGCGTGGGCCTGCTGTCGGTCTTCAAGCCGTCGGGCATGAAGAAGCTGCTGCTGTTCTTCTGGCACCAGAAGACCTTCACGATCGTGATGGTGGTCGTGATCGGCGGGTTCGTCTACGCATCCAAGATGGGCTGGCTCTCCAGCGGGCCCGAATTGGAAGGCGAAACGCGCTCGGCCGAGGTGAGCACCCGCGAGTGGACCATGTTCCGCGGCGGGCCCATGCGCCAGGGACGGGCCGACAACACACCGGAACCGACCGCCCCCAAGGCTGTCTGGTCGGTGCGCCCGCAGACGTTCAACGGACGGGCCGAGACGGTCTACAGTTCGCCTGCGGTCCTGGGCAACCGCGTCTACGTGGCGTCGGTGACCGGGCTGGGACCGTTCAACATCCAGGGGTTCGGCGGCATCCACTGCTTCGACGCCGACACCGGCGGCGAGGTGTGGAGCTACGCCCCCAAGGGATTCCGCGGGACCTACTCCAGCCCGTCGGTCGCCTACGCCCGCAACCCCGACGGCAGCGAGAACCGCGCCAAGGGTTACGTGGTCTGCGGCGAAGGCCTGCACGTCATCAGCGACGCCCGGATCAACTGCCTGGACCTCGACGGCAACCTGTTGTGGCAGTTCTCCACGCGCAACCACGTCGAGAGTTCGCCCTGCATCTACAACGGGCGGGTCTACATCGGCGCCGGCGACGACGGATACTACTGCCTGGCCCTGGAGCCCGCCGACGCCGAGGCCCACAAGCCCAAGGTAATCTGGCACCACTACGGCCCGCGCTGGAACGACTGCGAAACCTCGCCGCTGGTCGTCGACCCTGACGGCCCCGGGCCGCTGCCGGCCACCTGCTACCTCGGACTGGGCAACAACGGCCACTCCATCGTCGCGGTCAACGCCGAGGACGGCGAGGGCAAGGAACTGTGGCGGATCAACACGGGTTTCCCGGTGTTCGCGCCCATGGCGTTCGCCGAGGGCCGACTCTACGCGGCCATGGGCAACGGCGACTACATCAAGAGCGCCGCAGACCTGCACGAGGAGCCGGCCGGCGAGGTCTGGTGCCTGGACGTCGCCAACGGCGCGCCGGACAAGGCCCCCGACGTGCTCTGGAAGTTCACCAAGGACGACGGACTGAACGAGACGGTGCTGGGCTCGATCGCCTATCACCCGCTGGCCCTGCCGACTGAGGCCGCCAAGGCCGAAGCGGCTGCCGCCAAGGCCGCCGCCGCCGAGTCCGCCGCCACGCAGGCGGCCGACCAGCAGCCGGCTGTCAAGCCGAAGAAGCCCGCCGACGCCCCGCCCGACGGCGTGCTCATGTTCGGGTCCCGCAACCGGCGGTTCTACTGCCTGACCAGCGACGGCCAACTCGTGGCCTCGATGCAGATGACCGGCGAAATCCTGACCAGCCCGGCCCTGGGCAACCGGTTCGTCTACTTCAACACGACCAACGGAACGCTCTACTGCATGCAGGAGCCGGCGCTGGTCGACGGCAAGTCGGCTGCCGCCGCCGGCGCCACGCCGGGCATGGCGGCGACCTGGACCGTCGCCGGCAGGAAGGTCAGCCTGGACCCCCAGGCGCTCAAGCAGGTGTGGAAGATGACGCTGGGCGCCGGGGTGCAGTTCTTCAGTTGCCCCGCCCTGGCCCGCGGACACCTCTACATCGGCACGCCCAGCCAGGGCCTGCGATGCATCGGCGCGGTCGAACCCCCGACGCCCCGCTGGACCGCGGGCGAACTGGGCGGATCGAGCGACGATTCTCCCGTGCCGGCGGACCTGATGGAACGCGACTGGTATGCCCCCCGCGACGACGAGCAACTGAAGGGCTACCGCGTCACCGCACCGCTGATGTCGCTGCCCGAGCAACTGACCAAGGCCCAGGTCGAGCGGCTCGTGCAGGCTGAGCAGTTCATCTACGCAGCCGTCACCGACGGCGGCAAGTCGGCGCTGGTCAAGTATCGCGCTGGCGAACTGACCCGCGAAATCGAGAAGGATGGCAAGAAAACCCGCGTCACGCTGCCGCGGGAAGTCTGGTCCACGCCGTTTGACCGTCCCATCCACGTCGCGCCCGCGGGCGTCAGCAACGACGTCTACGTCGTCCAGAGCGAAGGCGACGGCCAGCCGGCGAGCCTCTGGTGCGTGAACTCCAATGGCAGCAAGGGGTGGAACGTGACGCTGGAGAGCAAGGCCGGCGGGCAGTTCACCCTCGCCGGCGACACGCTGTTCATCTGGAAGGGACCGCGCAAGCTGGCGGCGATCAACCGCAGCAGCGGCGCCCAGCTCTGGGAGGCCTCGTTCGAGCAGGACGGCGTCGGCGCCCCGCTGGCACTGGACGGCGTCATCTCGGTGGCCGTCTGCACCCGCGGCGGCGCAGCCGTGCTCGACGGCGTCTCCGGCCAGGTCATGTGGGAACAGGCGATGCCCGCGACGCCGGTGCTCGGCCCGGCCCTTCTCGGCGACGACCTGCTGGTCCCGGTGCAGACCGGGCTGGCCCGGATCAGCGCGGTGACCGGCGCGACCGTGTGGCACAACGACACGATCGGCCGACCGCTCCAGCCGGCGGCCGTCGGCTTCGACCGGATCGCCGTGATCACCGCCCGCCCCGACAACGGCGCCGGGGAACTCTGGACGCTGGAAGCGGCGACTGGCCTGCCCTGGCGGACCGGCGAGGACTGGTACCTCGTCCGCCGCCCGCCGACGTTGCAGGCGCCCGCGACGCAGCCCGACGCCGCGGCGGCCGAGGGCCCGAAGATCGCCGCCAATCCCTACGAGAAGCCCGACTACGAGAACACCGACCAGTTCCTGCGGCTGACCTGGGTCTACGACAACGCGGGCTACATGACCGTGGAGACCGCATCGGGCACGGTCTGCCTCAAACCGTCGGTTGACGCCCAGGGACAGTGGAGCGTCCAGAAAGTGGACTTCCCCGGCTACTGGCAGGTCGAGACCAGCGAGGGGACTTTCAAGACGGTCCGCAAGGCCAAGAACGACGAGTGGCTGATGCGCGTGCTGGGACCGGAAAACTACCTCAAGAACGACAGCGGCTGGTTCGTACAGGTCGGCGACGGTCCGCTGACACCGCTGTTCAAGGGCCGCCGCGGCCTGGCCCAGAGCCTGGGCGAGCTGAACGTGGCCGACGTGGTCCGGTCGTCCAGCGAGGCATCCTACAAGCCCGGCTGGTACCGGATGACGACGAAGGGCAAGCTGGCGACCGTCAGCGGCAGCAGCCGGCGCGGCTACGAGTATACGGACCCCGACACCGGCCAGCAGGTCGGCTTCGAGGTGCGAGACGACGGAGGCTACATCCCGCTGGCCCACCGGTTCGAGTTCGTGACCAAGCTCCCGCCGACGCCGGAGAAGCCGGAGGGCGACGTGAAGATCCAGGTCGTCTACGAGGGCCTGGACCTGCTCCGCGTGAACCATCGGCTGGCCCCGGCGACCCAGCCGGCGCCGCAGGGCGTCGTCCCGCCGCTGATGTCGGCCAGCGGGCCGATCTTCCAGGCTGACGGCAACCTGGAGCGGCTGGGAGTCCCGGCCCCGTGGGCCGAGCCGGTCAACGTGCCCGGCGAACCGGGGCAGGTGCTCTGGGCGCAGACTCCGCCGGAAACGGTGGCCTGGTATTCCGCGAACTGGGCGGGCGGAGCGACCACCCCGATCGTCGTGATCGGCGGACAGGCGTATTTCGCGACCGGAACCAGCGGCCTGTTCTGCATGAAACAGAAGGCGCAGTAGGAATCCGCGAAGAAGGAACAGGCCCGGCGGCCTCTTGAGGATTACATGAGCAATCAACCCCAGAACAGCAACGTGGGCAACGCCCGATCGTGCATCCGGCCGTTTGGCCTGGGCGTCAAGGTGAGCCAAATCCCCGGACTCACCGAGGTCGGCGGCAAGGGAACCAACCTCTTCAAGCTGACGGCGGCCGAGTTCCCCGTGCCCGGCGGCTACGTGATCGACACCGGCGCCTACCGTCGGTTCATCACCGCCGGCGGACTGGTCGGCCGCATCGGCGAACTGGCTGCGCAGGTCGACGAGAACGACGTCGAAGGCCTCGGCCGAATCGCCGGGTCCATCCGCGAGATGTTCGCCAACACGCCGATGCCCGACGACCTGGCCGCCGCGATCAAGGAAGCCTACGGCCGCGTCGTGTCGGCCGGCATGGGCGACCGCATCGCGGTGCGCTCCTCGGCGACCGCAGAGGACCTGCCCGAAGCCAGTTTCGCCGGCCAGCAGGACACCTACCTGAACATCGGCGGCGAGGAGTCGCTGTTGCGGGCGGTCAAGTCCTGCTGGGGCAGCCTGTGGACCGACCGCGCAGTCGCCTATCGCGCCAAGCACAATGTCCCGGTCGAAGGGCTGGCGATGGCCGTCGTCGTGCAGCTCATGGTCAAGGCCGAGGCCTCGGGCGTGATGTTCACCGCCAACCCGGTCACCGGGTCGGCTGACGAGATCGTCATCAACGCCACCTGGGGCCTGGGCGAAGCCATCGTCGGCGGACACGTGACGCCCGACATGATCGTCGTCGACAAGTCCACCGGCAAGGTGAAGGAGATCACCGTCTCGGAGAAGACGGTCATGACCGCCGAGACCGAGCACGGCACCGAGGAGGTCGAACTGACCGGCGACCGCCGCAACGCCCGCGTGCTGGACGACGCCGCGGTGGCAGAGTTGGCCGAGATCGGGCGGCGGATCGAGGCCCACTACGGCTCGTCGCAGGATATCGAATGGGCGGTCGCGGGCGGACGGTTCGCGATGCTCCAAGCCCGTCCCATCCAGGGGCTTGAGGTCGCCCAGGACGTGGAGATCGGCCGCAAAGAGGAGATCGCCCGCCTCGAGGCGATCGCCGGCGATCATCACCGCGTCTGGGTGATCTACAACCTGGACGAGACGATGGCCCACCCGACGCCGATGACCTGGGACCTGATGAAGCATTTCATGAGCGGCGACGGCGGGTTCGGTCAGATGTATCGCGACTTCGGCTACCAGCCCAGCGAGGTGGTCTGCAAGGAGGGCTTCCTGGAGCTGATCTGCGGCCACGTCTACGCCGACCCGAAGCGCAACGCCGGGCTGTTCTGGTCGCAGGTGCCGATGGAATACAACATCGAGCAGGTGCTGGAAGACCCGGCCACCATGGAGCAGGCCCCCAACAAGCTGAACATGGAAGAGGCCGACCCGGCGTTCTTCCTGCGGCTGCCCGGGTGGATCTGGGCGATGATCCGTTGCGGCCGGCGCATGAAGAAGGCCCGCCGACAGGCCCGCATCCGCTTCGAGAACGAGTGGGTCCCGCGGCTGGAGGAGTTCCTGGCGCAGGCGGCGAAGACCGACCTGGCCAAGATGACCCCCGCCCAACTCATCGAGGAACTCGACCGTCGCCGGCAGTTCGTGCTGACCGAGTTCGGCGGCGAGTCGCTCAAGCCGGGCTTCTTCGGCGGCATGGCCCAGGGCACGATGCAGGCCCTGCTCACCCAGCTCATGGGCCAGGTCAAGGGCGACGACCTCACCCGCACGCTGACCATGGGCCTGGAAGGCGACGTCACCATCGAGCAGAACATCGTGCTCTACCGCGTCGCCCGCGGGCAGATGACGCTCAAGCAGTTCATGGACCGCTTCGGCCACCGGGCCAGCGGCGAGATGGAGCTGGCCGAGCCCCGCTGGCGCGAGCAGACCGATTACATCGAGCAGATGGTGCAGACGTTCTCCTCGCCAACGCTCAAGTCGCCCGAGGAGCGTCACCGCGAGCAGTCCGAGGCCCGCGCCAAGGCCGAGGAGGCCCTGCCCGAGACGCTGACCCACTGGGGCGGGGCAAGCCTCTACGAGAAGATCGTCGATGAGATGAAGACCGCCCAGGAACTGCTGCCCTATCGCGAGACGGGCAAGTTCCACCTGATGCGCGGCTATGAGGCGATTCGCGCGGTGCTGCTGGAGCTGGACCGCCGATGGGAACTGGACGGCGGGGTCTTCTTCCTGCACCTCGACGAGCTGTCGAAGTTCGAGTCCGACCGTTCGGCGCTGGCTGAGCAGATCCGCAAGCGGAAGGTCCGCTGGCAGTCGGCCAAGAAGTTGACCATGCCGGAGGTGATCGACTCGCACGACCTGGAAGAACTGGGGCTGATGAAGGCGTCGCTGCCGGCCGAGGCCCCCATCGCCGCTTCAACCGCTTCGGCGTCGGAGCTGAAGGGCAAGCCGATCGCCTCGGGCATGGCCACCGGGACGGCGCGGATCGTCTTCGACCCCAAGACGGCCGGCAACCTGGGCGACAGCTACATCCTGGTCTGCCCCTCGACCGACCCGGGCTGGACGCCGCTGTTCGTCAACGCCCGCGGGCTGATCGTCGAGCGCGGCGGCATCCTCAGCCACGGGGCGATCGTGGCCCGCGACTTCGGCATTCCGGCCGTCGTCTGCGAGAACGCAACCAAGCTGCTCCGCGACGGTGGACGGATCACGGTGGACGGAACGCGCGGGGTCATCATCCCGCAGGACTGAGTGGCTGAACCGGCGCAGCCGCCGACGGGCGACGTGGACGGAAGATCAACGGCCGGGCAAGCGGGCCAACGGACCCGCCGGCCAAGGAGTCACTGGCACAATGGAACTGATGATTGCAATTGGACACTGGCTGGCCGAGATCATGGACTACGTCCTCGGCTGGATGCTCTACCTGCCGCACAAGTTCGGCCTGCCGGAGAACGTGGCCCGCGACATCGTCATCACGATCGTCGCCGTCGGCACGTCGATCATCCTGACCTACGCCCGCAAGTGGACGACGGACCAGGACCTGATGAAGCGCACCAAGCTCGACCTCAAGCGGTTGAAGGAACTCAAGCGCGAGGCCAAGCAGGAAGGCGACAAGGACGCCAAGAAGCGCAACGTCCAGACCGTCGGCATGATCAACATTACGCGCATGAAGGCCGAGGGCTGGGGTCTGCTCGCGTCGCTGCTGCCGATCCTGCTGCTGGCCTCCTGGGCATTCGAGCGGCTGGACTACTTCCCGCCGAAGGTGGGCGACGAGGTCGTCGTCCGGGCGACCTTCCCGCCCGGCGAGATTTCGCAGACGACCCAGGTGGTCTGCACTCCGCAGGACGCGGTCGACATCCGCGCCGTTCCCGAGCCGGCGATGCCTGACGACGTCTGGAACCGCATCGCAACCGACACGCCGGTCAGCGCCCTGCCCCAGAGCCGCCGCCTGATGATCGGCAAGGACGACATGATCAACGTGCTGACCGGCGAGCGCGAGCCCGGCGCCGCGGCCACCGGTCTGGGCGTCTGGAAGATGAAGATCCTCAAGCCCGCCGACCACATCACCCTGACGTTCCGCTACAGCGACGGCGGGACGATGCGATCGCTGGAGCACCCCGTCCGCGCCGGCGGGTGGAAGTATGACAACCCGATGGTCATTCACCCCGAGGAGGCCGGCGACCAGATGACCTTCGTCGAGCACCGCCGGGCCGGCTACCTCAACTACATCCCCGGCATGAAGGCCTTCTGGCGGTGGTGGGACCGCGAGTCCAACGCCGCCCCGCCCGAGCCGGGCGAACGCTTCGGGCAGAAGATGGCCAACTTCTTCTGGCACTGGCCGGTCTGGATCGTTCTGCGGGTTACGCTGCTGGCCCCGTGGATCATGGCCTACCTGGTCATCGCCAGCGTCTTCGTGCCCCTGACGCGCAAGTGGCTGGGGGTCTATTGATCGTCATCTGCCTCGCGGGCGGCTTCGGCCTCCTCCGCCGCCCGCTCGCGATCAGCGTCGCTGTAGACGCCGGCCAGCGGCGAGAACACCGTGCCCTCCTCCCTGCCGATCCGGTAGCGGAGCAGCAGCAGACAGTCCGGGTCCAGCCGATGGCGGCCGCTGATCCGGACCGACGTGTTCTTCGCCTGGATCGTGAACTTCACCGTCACGCGCCCGCCGGCCGGGACGTCGCCTGAGACGGGCTCGACCAGCCGATACTTCTGCGCCGATCGCGGCTCGAACCCCAGTTCATAGTGCATCGCCTCCCCATCGACCGGGCTGGAAAGCTCGAAACTGTGCGCAACGGCCGTTCGGCTGGTGGGCCGATGCGGGAGCATCGCCGCCACCCGCAAGTCGGGCACGAGCCGGTCGCGGATCGCGTCGAACCCCCGTTCGTCCCGGGCCGACGCCAGGAGCTGCGGGCCGTACCCCCCGGCGCTCTTGTCCAGCGTGAACGAGTCGAGCACGCGCCCATCGGCCGTTCGCGCCTCGATCTCCATCGTGCGGCCGCGCACCTTCACCAGCGTGTAGTGGTAGACCGGCGAGGCGATGGCCGCGAAGGGGCTGGTCGCGATGCGGTAGAGCGGCGCTCCGCCGCCTGCCGACACGATGTAGGTGATCGGCCGACGGTCGTTCTCGCCCGGGGCAAACATCGGGTGGAACCGCTGGTAGCCGTGCGTGTGGCCGCTGGCGGACAGGTCCACCCCGCCGCGGCGGAACGCGGGCGCGAAGTCCTCATGCCCCCAGCGGGTCTGGTAGATGCCCAGGTCGTAAGTCGGGTGGTGGTAGAAGACGACCTTCCAGTCGGCCTTGCTCGCGGCAAGGTCCTGATCGAGCCAGTCGAGCATTCCGGCGGCGTAGGCCCGCGAACCGCGGGCCCCCTGCGAGTCCAGCGCGACGACATGCACGTTGCCGCAATCGAAGGAGTAGTAGAGCGCGTCGGGCCTGGGGCCGGGCGAGACGAACAGCCGCCGCAGGGCCTGGCCGCCCTCTTCGTGATTGCCGCGGGCCACCATCACCGGCACGTCGCGGATCAACGACGCCGCCGGGTCGAAGTAGTCCCCCTTAAACTCGCTGAACGCGCCGCCGCGAACCAGGTCGCCGCTATGGATGCCGAACAGCGGGCGGTCGGCTGCGATCGCCTCGGCCAGCTTGTGATGCTCCTCGGGGTTCGACCGCGTGTCGCCGTAGATGACGAACGAGAACTCGGGCGACGGCCCGGCGGGGAACGTGGTGAACGTCCCCTCCTCGCGGTCCGGCCCGCAGGTGACGCGGTAGCGATAGGTCGTCCCCGGCTTGAGGCCGCCCAGAGTCGCCCGGCAGACGTATTCGTCGTGCAAAGCGTCGCGTCGGACGCAGCGATAGGACTCCGGCGTGATGTCCAGCGTCTGGCCCGTTCCGCAGCGAACCTGGGCGTCGCGCGGATCGGACGCGGTCCAGAGGATCGACATTTCCGTCTGGCCCGGCCGCTGAAGGTAGGGCCGGATGATGAACCCCTTCTGACAGCCCGCGGCCGCCAGGCAGGCTGACAGGAGCGTCGCGGCGATCAGGAAGCGTCTGCGCATCTGTTGCTCCGGAAATGTCTGTGAATGCGGAGAACTACGGCTGCGTCGGCGGCGGTCCGCCCGTGCCGATGCTCATGCTGTAGCACGATCCGCGTGTGCCTTCGATTTCATATACGATCCGGAAGTCGATCATCGGGACAATTCGCCCGTTGAGCGTGCTGGCCCACGGCTCGACGCCCTGGAGCGGGCGGATGGAGAGGTCCAGTTCAGCCGTTCCGCCGGCCAAACTGCTGCCCTCCACCGGGTCCATCGCGTAGGACTCGGCGGCGTAGTCGGTCAGCTCCACGCGGAACTTCATGGCGTACTGGCCCGCCCCCAGCCGCACGCGGAACGGGATCGGCTGACCCGCGGGCGGCAGCTTGTCCACCTTCGCGTCGTCGAAGCAGCCGGCGATGATCTTCCCGATCCGGTCGAAGTCAGCTTCATCCATCGCCGCCGCCAGGCAGGACGGGACGAAACTGCCGTCGGCCTGCTTGGCGATCGAGAACCGGTCGATCTGCCCGCCGTCCAGCCCGGTCGCGACGGCCGACAGCGTCCTGCCGGCCACGGTAACCAGGACGTAGTTGTACTCGCTGACGGCGACGGCGGTGTGCAGATTGCCCTCGACCGAGTAGAGCGGCGCGCCGCCCCCGGCCACCACCATGTAGGTGATCGGGTGCTTCCGGTTCTCACCGGCGGTGAACATTGGCTTGAACCGCTGATAGGTGTGGCTGTGGCCGGCGATCACCACGTCCACGCCTCCCCTGCGAAGCACGGGGGCGACGTCGTCGCGGCCCCAGTCGCTCTGGTGGCTGCCCACGTCGTAGGTCGGGTAGTGGTAGTAGACGATCTTCCAGTCGGCCCGGCTGGCGGCCAGGTCGCGGGCCAGCCACTCGAGCATCTCGTCGGCTTCCCAGTTCATCGAATCCAGCGAGACGAAATGGGCATTGCCGTAGTCGAAGCTGTAATACCGCCCGCCGCGCCCGGGCAGATGAAACAGCTTGAGGTAGGCGTCCCCGGCGCCCTCGTGGTTGCCCGGCGTCGGCAGGATGGGGACGCTGGCGAACAGCTCGCAGCCGGGGTCGAAGAACTGGCCGCGATACTCGTCATACATCCCCGCGGAGACCAGGTCCCCGGTGTGCAGGACGAATGCCGGATGGGCGGCCGCCAGTTCGTCCGCAATCTGGCGGTGAACCTCCGGGTCGCTCCGCGAATCGCCGTAAACCCCGAAGGTGAACGACGCGGGCGCAGCCGCGGGGAATGTGCGGAAGGTCCCCTCCGCCGACTCCCCGCCGCACTGCACGCGATAGCGATAGAGCGTGCCCGGGGTCAGGCCACCCAGGTCGGCGCGGCAGATGACCTCGATCTGGCCGGGACGCGACGCGTCGTCATAGCTCCAGCGGTTCCAGGGCCGGTATTCCACGCTGTCATACTTGAGGTCCGCCGCCTCCCGCTCGGGCTCCTCGCCGGCGCGGTAGCGCACCGACACGTCGTGCGCGCCCGGTGTCGTCCAGACGATCGACATGTGCGTTCGGCCGGGGTCCTGGAGGTAAGGCCGGATGACGAAGCCGCGAGTCTTGCACTCGGGAAGCGGTTCGTCGACGGGCCGGGCCGCGGCCCGGCTGGTCTGCGGCGGCGGGTTGACGGCCTGGATAGGCGGCGGAGGCGACGAAGTCTGCCTGGCGTCTCGCGAACAGCCGCCCCAGCACAGCAGGGCGGCAGCCAGCAGGAGCGGCAGAGCGCGGCGTATGGACACAGTCGGCCTTTCAGCAGGGGCTCGCCGCCGAGCCCGGCCGCGAGCGGTCAGTCGTCGTCATCCTCAGGCAGGGGCTGGGGCTTGGCGGTCTCGGCGCCCGCGCCGACGGCCACGCGGATACCCCAACTGTTGCAGAAGCCCTTGAACCCGTCGATCTCGTAGTCTATGCGCAGATAGAGCGGCGGGTCCAGCCGACCGACCCGGTCCTCGGTGATCTTGTACTGCCCCGTGGCCGAGACGGTCAGGGCGACGTCGATGGTCCCGCCGGCTGGCGACTGGGCCGTCGCCGGCGACGGCGAGAGTTTGTAGACGCCCTTGCTGTAGCGGTGCAGCGAGATTGAGAACTTCATGGCCTTGTCGCCGCCGCCCATCTGGAAGTGCAGCGTCTGCGGATGGCCGGGCGTGGGCATCGCGGGCAGGCGGCTGGCGACCAGGTGGCCGCGGATGGCGTCGTGCAGTTCGTCGAATTTCGACTCGTCGCGAGCAGCCGCCAGGCAGGCCGGCGACAGGGCCCCGCCGCTCTTGTCGATTTCAAAGCGGTCGATGGCCTTGCCGTCGATGTCCACAACCTCGGCGTCCAGCTTCGCGCCGGCGACGGTCAGCAGCATGTAGTGATACTCGCGCATCACGACCGCGGTGTACGGATTCCTGTCATAGTCGTGCAGCGGCGCACCGCCGCCGGCCGAGACGATGTAGGTGATGGGGTGCTTCTCGTTTTCCCCGGGGGTGAACATCGGCACGAACCGCTGGTAGCCGTGCGAATGGCCGCTGATCACGACATCAACGCCGTACTTCCGGAAAATCGGCAGGAAGTCCTGGTGGCCCCAGCGCGAGCGATGTTTGCCCACGTCGTAGCTGGGGTAATGGTTGTAGACGATCTTCCATTTCGCCTTGGACGCCGCCAGGTCCTTTTCCAGCCACTCCAGCATCTTCGGACCGTTGGTCCGCCCGGCCATGCCGTCCAGCGAAACGAAATGGGCGTCGCCGTAGTCGAACGAGTACCATCGCCCGCCGGTTTCGGGGGGATAGTAGAACAGCCGCCCGTAGGCCTTGCCGCCGCCCTCGTGGTTGCCCGGCGCGGGCATCACGGGGATGCGGTTGAAGACCGACCGGGCGGGCGCGAAGAACTCCGGCTCGAACTGGTCGAACGCGCCGTTGGCGACCATGTCGCCGGAGTGCAGGATGAAGGCCGGATTGCGGGCGCCCATCGCGGCGGCCACACGATGGTGGATGTCTGGCTGCGTCCGAGTGTCGCCGTAGACGGCGAAGGCGAACAACGCCGGGGCCTTGTCCGGAAAGGTCCGAAACGTCGCGCCGGCCTTGGCGCCGTCGCAGGTCACCTCGTAACGGTAGTGCGTGTCGGGCGTCAGGCCGGTCAGGTCAGCCGAGCTGATATAGCGGGTCTGAAGGGCCTTGCTGGCCTCGGGGATGTTCCGGTCGCTGCTCTTGTAGTCGCAGCGATAGTGCTGATAGGCAGCCGGCCTGGCGTCCAGGGCGGTGCCGTCGGCGCCGTAGCGGACCTCCCCGCCAGCCGACGCCGATGCCCACATGATCCGCATGTGCGTCGTGCCGGGGTCCTGGAGGTAGGGACGGATCGCGAAGCCGCGGTCCTGCCCGCAGCCCGGCAGAACCGACAGCAGAAGGAGGGCGACGGTTCGCAGAACGAATGACCGGATGGGGCGGTGTCGCATTCTCAACGTGCGCTCCCGAGGGTTGGCGTAAAGCGACAAAGCGATCCCGGTCGGCCGGGATCGCTTTGAAGGGTTTCCGTTTCAGACGGATTCGCGCGGCCGCTTCATACTAGGCGCTCCGGATCAGTCCAGGAGCACACGCAGCGGCTTGTCCTGAAGCACGACGGTCTTGGTCTTTTCCTGCTGGCCGGGCAGCGTGTATTTCAGCACGACCGGGCCGGCGTCCTGCACGCCGACGAAAGCGTACTGGGCCGCGGCGTCCACGTTCCACGCCCCAAGGCAGCGCTGCTTGCGCCAGGCGACGACGCGGACCGGACCGGCGTAGCCGCCCTTGGCGATGAACGCCCGCAGGCTCAGGGCCGGTTCGCCGGTGAAGACCTGGCGGTAGAAGACGTAGATCTCGCCGCCGCTGAGCACCATCGCCTCGTCCTGGGCGCCGTCGCCGTTGAAGTCGCCCAGGCAGACGCCCTGCTGGCCCTTGTCGGCAGCCGGCAGCAGGTTGTTGTCGTGGATGTCCAGCTCGTGCGAGTGGCCGGTGCTCAGGTAGCCGCGGTTGAAGAAGATCTGCGACGCCATCGCGACGTAGCCGATCAGCAGATCCTGCCGGCCGTCGTTGTTGACATCGCCGACCATGATGTCGTTGCCGCCGGGCTTGGAGATGTAGCTCAGTTCGCCGGTGTAACGCAGGAAGTCGATGAACTTCTCATTGCCCAGGTTGTGCCAGACGTGCACGCAATCGTCGGCGGCCGCCAGGATCTCGAACATGCCGTCAGCGTCCAGGTCAGCCACCCGCGGGGCCGAGCGCGGACTCTTGCCCAGGCCGGCGTCGACGGCCTTGGCGGCGTCGAACTGGCCCAGAGCCTTGCCGCGGTAGAAGTATCCGCCGGTGGTGAACAACTGGAGCACGTCCGGCAGGTTGTCGCCGTCCATGTCGGCAACGACGCATCGACCGGCCTGCTGGACCCAGCCGCGCTTCTTCAGGTCGTCCGACAGGGCCGGGGTCTTGAACTCGCCTTCGCCCAGGGCCTTGGCTTTGCCGCCGGCCACCAGGATCGGCCAGGTCGGCGTGCTCACCACGACGCCCTCGGCGCCCTTGTCATCCAGTCCGACCGCGGTCAGGCCGATCACCTCGGCTGAGCCCAGGCCCTCGGCGGCGTAGGGCGCCCCCGAGAACGTCTTGTCGGCGCCCTGGGTGTAGAGCGTCAGGGCCTTGCCGTCCCAACTCAGCAGGTCGGCCAGGCCGTCGGCGTTGAAGTCGGCCCACACGCCGGCCTTCGTCTTGGCCGACAGCTTGTGGGCAGCCGTCACGTCGGCCAGCTCGTTCTTCTTGGCGTCCCAGGCGTAGAGCCGGTCGCCTTCGTCGCAGGGGAGCCAGAGCGCCTGGGCGATGCCGTCGCCCAGGTCGATGGCCTCACAGCCGGCGACCTTGCCGGAGATCTTGCCGACTTCCTTCTGCTCGGCCCAGTTCACGCCGGTGGTCACCGGGACGCTGCGCTCCTTGTCGGCCAGGATGTACTTGATCATCCGGTAGAGCATCTCGGTGCTGCCGTTGAAGGTCGCCAGCAGGTCGGAGTTGATCTTGTCCAGCTCGTAGCCGTCGCCGCGCTCAGCACGGTAGAGGCTGACCCACTGACCGTCGAAGTTGAAGAAGGCCTCGGGCAGTTCCACCGCCATGCCGCCCTCGTCGCCGCCCTGGACGAACTTGCCCACGAACAGCAGGGCATACTGGTTGGGAGCGGCGTTGACCATCTGGATGACGGCCTTGGCCTGGGCGTCCTCGCCCTCCTCATAGTTGGACAGGTCGAACTCGACGTCGCCGGCCGGCTTCTTGCCCTTGATGACCTCAAGCACCTTGCCGGTCAGCTTGAGTTCCTTGCCGACCTGCCGGAGTTCAAGCTTAAGCACCAGTTCGGACTGGTCCATCAGGTGGATGGGCGTGAAGTTCGGGTTGATCAGTGCATGGGCGGGCCTGTTGCCCGTCAGGATGGCTGCCACAACAGCCAAGACCACCGCCAGACTCGTACGCTTCATGTCGTTTCCTCGTCAAAGTGCCGCGGTTCAATCGGCCCGACCATAGGCCGGGCCGCATCAGTCCCGTTAAACCCCCGCCTCCGCGGGCGGTTTCGCACAACCGGTCGTAGATCGCGCCCCGGCCCATTCTTAGACACACGCCGCGCCCGGCGGGATGGTCCCATTCCGCCGCGGATGACGCGTCACGCGTATTTCCGTATAATGCCACCGGCTGCACAGCCCGGCCCCCGGCCCGCGGGGTTCAATAGCTTAGCCGCTTGCACGTCCCTGCACAACGGAGGATCGCATGACTTCCCGCCGACCTGAACTCCTGTCCGCCTCGCTGGTTGCCCTGTTCTGCCTGATGACCGTCGGGACGCCGGCCCAGGCCGCCCTGCCCGCCGACATCGCGCCGGCTGTCATGACGACCACCTACCCCGACGAGGAGAGCGGGGCCCTGGCGGCGCTGACCCACGGCCGCACGATCCGCCTGCCCCAGCGGCTGACGTCGGCCGAGGAGATTCTCCGGGCGGTTCACGAGCAGACCGGGCTCAAGTACGCCTTCTGCGCCGGCGCCCTGGTGCGCCAACGGGACACGACGCCGTTCGCCGGCAAGGTCGAGGGGCTTGAATGGGTCGGGCTGCTCGCCAACCTCGCTCCGCACGTCACGGTCGCCAACGGCGTCATCCTGCTGGAGGGGCGCCCCGACCCGGCCGAGTTCAACAAGCTGGTGGCCGCTCTCAAGAGCGACAAGGCCGACGACCGCCGCGTGGCGGCCTATCTGCTGGGCAACACGAAATCGACCCAGGCCATCGCCCCGCTTGTCGCGGCCCTGGACGACAAGGACGAGTCCGTCCGCCACCACGCCCTCCGCTCGCTGGATCGTCTGGAGCGTGACTTCCGCCCGGTGCTGGCCAACGATCCGCCGCAGCCGTTCATCCGGCCCGACTACCGGCCCGCCGGTCGCGTGTCGATCTTCGCTGTCGTCGCCGGACTGCCGGCGGACAAGCTGGTCGCACTGATGAAGTCGGCGGCGGACCGGACGACCAACCAGTGGCTTTGGTCGGCTGGGTTGCTCTCGCGTGGCCGCGCATTCCCCGAAGGGCTGGCTGTCGAATTGGGGCTCGGCGAAAAGGACGGCTACGCGACGACGCGGACCATCGCCCGCTGGAGCCATGATCGCCTGGCCACCGCCGAGGGTCAGTCTGCCGTCAATCCCAACGTCAGCTACGACCCGGCGAAACGGCTGGCGGCGCTGCCGGGCGAGAAGGATCCCGCCCGCCGGGCACAGATGCTGTTGGACCTCGGCCAACTGGGCGGGCCGGCCGTCTGGAACCTCCTGCTCGCCGAAGCCAACAACACCGACCCGCTCATCCGCCGCTCGGCCATCCGGGCCCTGCGGCACTGCCCCGACCCCCGGGCGATCCCCCTGCTGGTCCACTGGCTCATCGGCGATGGGGTCGCCGGCGACGACCGCGACATGGCCGCCATGAGCCTGGGCATGATCGGCGGCCAGCCGGTCGTCGACGCCCTGGGCAAGTATGTCGACTCGGCCAAGACGCCGATTTCCTCCGCGGCGATGGCCCTGGGCTGGACGGGCCTGCCGACCGCGGTCCCCGCGCTGGCCAGGTGCCTCAAGACCGACAGCGTCAACCTGCACATGTTCGCCTACACGGCGTTGTGGCAGATCGGGTCGGCCGACGCGGTCAAGGCCATGCTGCCGACGTACAACGAATACGACAACACCGCCCGCTACATGGGCCACGCCGCAATCCGGCTGGCCGCCCACAACCAGCAAGGGCTGGACTACCTGGTGGACTGGGTGAACAAGGGCACGTCCCGCATCACCGTGCACGGCCTGGAGATGTGCGAGGACCCGCGGGCCGTGGACGCCCTGCTGGCGACGATCCCCAGGAGCAAGGGCGACCGGCTCCAGTATGCCCTCCAGGCGCTGGGCCGCATCGGCGACCCCAAGGCTGTGCCCCTGCTGGTCTCGTTGATGGACAGCGCGGATTCCGCCGTTGCCTACGACGCGATGCGGGCGCTGCGCTGGCGGTGGTATTTCAACCGGCCCGACGTGCAAGCGGCGTTCGCGAAGCACCCGCTGTTCAAGGCCGTCGTCGAGAAGCAGCCTGCGTTGGCTGACCAGGCGCCCAACACCTGGGTCCTGCGGAAGTGGCAGGTCGACTTCGACGACTACCGCGCGGTGGGCACGACCTATGAAGCGGGCATGGCGTTCGACGAATCCACCGGCCTGGTGACCAAGGTGAACGCCCACGGGCAGCGTTGCGACGCCCCGCAGATGGGCGAGACGTGGCTCTACGACCCGGCCGCCAATGCGTGGCGGATGACCAGGGCCGGCATCAACCCCTTCGGCATGTGCGGCACGTGGGGCATCGACTACGACCGCGCCGCCCGGCGCGTCGTCTTCCTGGAGGCCGAGGGCGGCCACCACGGCTGGAAGTGGGACCGCGGCCGGGCCCTGCGGGCGAGCACGAACTGGGTCTACGACGGCCAGCGCGAGCGCTGGACGCCGATGAACCCGCTGCACCGGCTGAGCGGGCCGGGCCTGCGCGGGTTCCAACCCGTGGTCTACAACGACAAGGCCGGCGTGATCTTCCTGCACGGCGGCGAGTGGGGCGGCAACAACGACAAGGCGCTGGCTGGGCGTTCCTGGACCTACGACACCCGCACCAACACATGGACGCTGCTGCCCGAAAGCAGGAACCAGCTGCCCAACGGCACGCACGACGCCACCTGCTACCTGCCCAACGTGGACAAGGTGCTCGTCGCCGGGCGCAAGGACCGCAAGACCTGGCTGTTCGACCTGGCGACCAACACATGGACCGACGCCGCCGCCAAGGGCGACCCGCCGGCCATGCGGCTGCCGATGCGCTACGACCCGGCCAGCGGCTGCGCCCTGGCATTCCTGGCCGCCGAGCACGGCACGGCCATCTGGCAGTACGACCCCAAGGCCAACGCCTGGAGCAGGCTGGACGCGCCCGCCGGCATGACGCCGCACCACGATTCGGTGGACTGCGTCTACGACTCGGCGCACAACGTCTTCGTCATGGACGGCGGGCACTTGGGCTGGAACACCGACCACATCGCCGTGCGCGAGGTCTGGACCTATCGCCGTGCCGCCGGCGAACCGACCCCGCCGCCGGCCCCGCCGCCGAGCGCCCTGCCGCCGCTGGTCGAGGGCGTCGTCGTCTCCGTGATGCCCGACGCGACGGTGAAGGTGGCGTGGGAGAAGTCCGCGGACCCGGCCGTCGCCGGGTACAACGTCTATGCCGCCGACGTAGGGGTCGGCGACCGCATGCACCCGCGCGACGTCTACAAGTCGGTGACGGAGTTCAAGAAGCTCAACGCCGAGCCGGTCAAGGCGACGGAGTTGGCCGACGGGCGCAAGCTGGCCGCGGCCGCCGGTCTGTTCAACCACGCCATCCGCGCCTACTACGTCAAGGCCGTGACGGCGGCCGGCGTCGAGAGCGGACCGTCGGCCACGGTCATCACGCTGACTTCCAGCGTGCCCAACGTGTCGGCTGAGGAATTGCCCGACGGCTCGACGCAAATTTCGTGGGACGCCGCGCCCGAAGCCGGCGTCCGCGGCTACACGATCTACCGCATGGACGTGACGCGGACCAGTTCGCCGTTCCGGCTCAACCCCGTGCCGGCAGACGGCACGCAGTACATCGACCAGTGCGACGCCCCACGTGCCGAGCGGCGGCGGTACTACGTCGTCGCCGTCGACGCCCTGGGCCAGGAGGGCCTGCCCAGCACCGGCGCCTGGGCGTTCGGCAGACCATAGTGTCGATTGAAGAAGAGGTGTCAGACACCTCTTCGCGCATCACTTCGGCACGTCCACCGTCTTCTCGACGGCGTAGGTTAGTTTCGCCCGCAGCAGGCGTCGATTGAGACTGTCGCCGGTGTAGAGGTGGCGGTCGGTGGCGGCAACGCCGATCAGCCAACTGAACGACAGTTCGTCGGTCGTGTCGGCGTTGCCGTAGCGGCCGAAGTGCGCAATCTCGTGCCCGTTGGTGTCCAGGACGTAGACGCGGAAACGGACGAGGTCGGGATACCACACGCGGCCGAACTCGTCCACGTCGAACCGCGTGTTCTCGCAATTGCAGGCGATCATGTCCACGTGGCTGATGCCCATGTGCATCCACAGCGCCCCGGTCACCTTGACCGGAAAGTTGCGGTGGCCGTGGTAGCTGGCCGCCTCAACCGTCTTGAGCGACGGGTCGAGCTTAGGCCCGTCGGGGAACTTCGCCGTCCAGGGATCCTCGCCGGGGACGCCGATCATGCCTCCCCTGGGCGAGAACTTGACGATGCTGCCGTACATGCTCGGGATGCTGTCCTTCAGTCCCTCGAGGTAGGTCTTCTGAAGCTCCACCTTGCCCACAATGGACGCGAACTCGGGCGGATAGGGCTGGTCGAGCGGTCGAACCTGCTCGGCGATGTAGATGTTGCCCTGCGGGTCGAACTTCGGCCCAACCGCGCTGTCGGAGACCTTCCAGATGATCGGCCCGGCGACGGGGTTGCCCTGCGGGTCGTACTCCATCAGCATCTTGGGCGGCCGGTCGCCGGGATGAGCCGGCTCGAAGACGAAGACATGCCCGTCGTGTCGCACGCCGATGGTGTGCGTCAGGAACGTCATGCTCACGGGGGCGTAGCGGCCGTGGGGCATCGCCTTGACGTCGAACTTCTTGTCGCCCTTGCCGGCCTCCTCGCCCGCCTTTGGATAGGGCGTCTGCGTCGACCAGGGCATCGGTTTGCCCTCGCGGCTGAACCGCAGGATGTGATAGGGATAGGCCGGGCAGTAGAGCGACCCGTCGGGCGCAGGGACCATCTGCGAACCGGCCGCTCCGGGCACCGGACCCAGCGTCACCTTGTCGACCTGCCCCGTCAGGTCGTTGACGCGGAACCACCAGTAGCTGCCCGAGCCCATGCCGCAGCGGGTGTAGACCTCGTCGCGAACGCGGTCCACCGAGAGATCCACGAACGCGGCGTTGCCCGTGGCATGCCTGGCGACGTCGACGGCCTTGCCGAACGCGTCGCCAGCGTCCTCGATCCGCAGCAGCGACCCGCCATCGCCGCCCAGCCAGATGACCGTCGGCCTGGCCGACCCGTCCACCGCCAACAGCCAGGGGAAGTCGGGGTTGCCCGATCGACCGGCAGGCATCCGGGCGACGGCCTTGCCGCTGCTGATGTCGGCGTACTTGATCAGCTCGACGCTGCCCGCGCCGGTCAGCCGCGTGACGTAGACCGCGCCGCCGCCGCGGTCGACCGCAACGCAGTCGGGCCCGGAGTCGTTGTCGGAGGCGCGGGGCTTGTCGCCTTTGGCCTTGGGGTCGGGGATGCCGGCCTCGACCTTGAACTGCGAGACGAACTTGCCGTCGGACTCGTTGACCACGACGACGCGACCGTTGGCGGTGTCGGCGATGAGCAGGTGGCCCTTGCCGTCACAGGCCAGACCGTGCGGCGGCCCGCCGAGGTGGATCTCGTCGGCGCCGGCGGCAGCCGGGTCGCCAAAGAACGGCTCTGCCGGCGAGCGGGCCGGCAGCGGGACGCGATAGACGGCGTTGGCGACGTTGGGACGCGGCATGTTCTTCGCGTCCATCTTCTCGTCCACCAGCCCGCTGACGAAGGCCCACTTGCCATCGGAAGATGCGGCGACGAAGGGCCGGCGGGTCAGCCTGGCGCGAGCGACTTTGGGCTGGAGGCTCGGGCCGACATAGCGACCCCACGGCGCGCCGCCGCGCGCGTCCAGCGCCCCCAGGTTGCAGCCGGGAACCATCGTCAGGATCACGCCGTCGGGCGTGACGGCCATGCCCGCCTTGCGCGGGACCGACGAGGCGTAGAAGCTACGGTTGGAGATGTTGTGGACGAGCGGCGCGGGGCGACCGTCCAGTTCGACCACGTCGAAGCCCTTCACCTGATCGGCCGACAGCCCCGCCGGGAACGGCATGATCTGGCGGAGGTATCGGCCGTCGCGGTCCAGCGCAACCATGATCTGCCCACTCCAGACCGGGCCGGTGCCGCCGGCGCCGGCGACGACATAGAGCGTCCCGTCGCCGCCGACGGCCAGCGACTGCACGTTGGAGAGGTCCGAGTTGGAATCGATCAGCACCTTGTCCATTGTCGCCCCCAGCCCCAGGGCGACGCGAACCTGGAACGGCCCGGGGCCGGGGTCGCCGTTGTAGTCGGCCCGCCCGTCCCAGACCATCGACTGGGTCAGCCCCCCCCGCAGCGGCGGCGGCGAGTCGAAGTCCGGCTCCGCCTTGAGCACGCCGGCTGTCAGGTGGCGGACGATCCCGCCCCCGGCATCCTGGATGAAGACGGCCACGTCGGTCGGTCCGCTGACGGCGAAATCGATCCGCACGCCCTGGCCGGTCCGCGTCGCCGTCGGCCCGGCAGTGAAGGTCGCCTCGCCCGCGGTAGCCGAACAGGCCAAGCACAACGTCAATGCGATCGCAGCAACCTGTCGCATGAACTGTCTCCCTTGGCGGCTGGCATGACCGGCCTGCATGATTTCGCTTCACTGGAACAGACCCCGCCCCGTTCCGCAAGGACCGAGTTCACGCTTTCTGCGGGTGAGCGATTGCACCCTGCCCGCCTTGCGTGCAGAATAGGCTCTCGCCATTGTCGCACGCGGCCTCACGACGCCCACCCATCGGAGCAAGGAGTTTGCCATGCATCGCATCCTGACCTGCCTGGCCGTCGCCTTTCTCGCCCTCGCCGGCTGCGACCGGCCCGGTGTCGCGGGCAATTCGTCCATCCCGCTCACGGTCGCCGAGTCGGCCGGCGTGGACCGTGTCGGGGCGCCGGTGACCACCGGCGTGCCCTTCGCCCAGGGCGTTGTGGCCAAGGGATCGAGCTTCGCGCTGACCGACGCCGCGGGCAAGGCCGTTCCGCTCCAGACGCGTGTGCTGGCCCACTGGCCCGACGGCAGCGTCAAGTGGGTGCTGGTCGATTTCCAGGCCGAGAACCTCAAGGCCAGCGGATCGGCGACCTACACACTGCATCCGGGTCCGGCGGCCATGGCGGCCGCGCCGCCGACCGTGTCCCCGGCCATGGGCGGGCCGAGGGTCATCACCGTCAAGCAGTCGCCCGACGCGATCACAATTGACACCGGCGCGGCCCTCTTCAAGCTCAACGCGAAGAAGTTCGACCTGTTCAGCTCGGTCGTCGTTGAGGGTAAAGAGCAGTTGGCCGGTCCGGTCGGCGGGCTGAGCATCACCGACGTCGCCGGCAAGACCCGCACCAGCCAAACCGACCTGGCCGACGGCTACAGACTGGAAGTGGTCGAAGCCGGCCCGCTGCGGACCGTGGTGCGGGCGACCGGCGAGATGCAGGCCAACGACAAGTACAAGCTCGGGTTCACCTGCTGGTATCACTTCTACGCCGGGCGGCGCGACGCCCGCGTCTACTTCACCGTCCGCAACCTCGACGGCAAGACGTTCACCGCGACCGACCAGCGGAGCTGGCAGGACGCCGCCCGCGCCCGCGAGTTGGCCAAGGTCGAAGGCAACGTCGAGGTGAAGGACGTCAGCCTGTTGCTGCCGCTGAGCAAGCAGGCGGGCGCAGCCGCCCTGATCGGCGGCGACCCGTCGGTCGGCGCGCATGAGCTGGCCGCCGGCAAGCTCTACCAGGACAGCTCAGCAGGCTGGATGTGGCAGGGCGGCGACGGGAAGCTCGTCGATCCGGCGATCAAGGCCAACGCCGAATGGATGAAGAAGAACGCCCCGGCCGAGGCCCGCGACAAGGCGTTCTGGGAATTCGAGCCGAGCCTCTATGCGGCCCTGACCAACACGCAGAGCTACGTCGGCTGCAATTTCCGCGGCTACAAGCTCTACGACGCCGCGGGCAAGGAACTGCTCCAGGCCGACCGCGCCGCCGGATGGGTACAGGTCGGTCCGACGACCGTCGCGCTGCGCTGGCTGTGGCAGATGTATCCCAAGGCCATCGAGGTGTCAGCCGACGGGCGGTTGCGGATGGGCCTGTGGCCCCACGAGTGGAGCGACCACAGCTACAACCACGTCTTCGTCGGCCACGTCCACAAGACGCACGAGCTGCTGTTCAGCTTCGGCGGGCCGACCGGCGCCAAGTCAGGCGAGGCCGACAGCGCCCGCTTCAACGCCCCGCTGATGGCGGTGGCGCCGAAGGAATACTACTGCGCGACCGGGGCGTTCAACACGTTCCTGATGCCCGAGAACCGCAAGGACTTCGCCCGCTACGAGGACTGGGCGCTGACCGCGGTCAAGGAAGGCGTGAACCCCAACGTCAACATCGCCCGCGACAGTTCGCTGCGGATCGAACGGGAGAAGATGGACTACTTCGGCGTGTGGCACTTCGGCGACACGTCCAAACGCGGCTGGCGCGGCTTCGGGCAGTACATGGAGCTGGACATCCCCTACTGCCTGGTCGCCAACTGGGCCCGCACGAACAATCGGGCATTCTTCGACGAGGCCGAACTGTGCGTCCGCGAGCTGATGGACGTGCCGGCCCACGGCGGCGGATACGGCCACCAGAAGGGCGAGTCCAGCCACTACTACACCAGCGGCTCGCTGTTCTTCTACTACCTGACGGGGCTGGATTTCATCCGCGACAGCATCCGGACCAGCCATGACGATTTCGCCAAGGTCGCCCCGTGGCACATGCGCAGCTTCGCGATCACCATGTGGAGCAACCTGGACATGATCCGCGAGTTCGGCGACGAGCAGTACGTCGCCAACGTCAGGAACGACCTGGCCTGGTTCAAGGGCGACCCGAAACGCCCGGCCCAGGACCCGGCGACGGGGTTCCGCGGCTACGGCCAGCCGAACTTCCAGGAGTTCATGCTCGGCATGGGCGTGGACTCGCTGGGCCAGTACTGCACGATGTTCCCCGACGACCAGGAGGCCCGCGACCGGCTGGTCGCGCTGATGATGGCCACGATGCGGACGCACGAACTCGGATCGCTCGGCTTCAAAGCCAAGGCCGACGCGAACGACAAGGACGCCGGCAAGGGCTGGAAGCAGAACAACTCCTGCTGCAACGCCAACACCTGGGCCTACCTGTTCACCGGCGACGACAAGTTCCTCGACTTCGCCTGCAAGCTGCTGGACGAATCGCTCCAGCCGGGCAACAAAGAATGGCCCATCTACCGCACCGGCACCGGCGCGGGCAAGTACTGGAGCGAGTTCGGCATGCGCGACAGCCAGACGCACATGTGGGCCCGCTGGTATCGCATGATCCACGGCACGCCCAAGCCGGCCGCCGCCATCGCCGACCTGGCCGCCACCGTCGAAGGCGACACCGTCACGCTGACCTGGACCGCTCCGACCGGCGGGGTCGCGGGGGCGTCGAGCGTGAAGTTCTTCGCCAAGCTCGCCGACAAGCCGCTGGCCAACGAAGTCAAGACCGACGAGGAAGGCAAGACGCTGGCCAACTGGTGGATGACCCCGATCGCCGGCGAACTGGCCATCCAGCCGGGCGCCGCGGGCGGCCGCATGTCGATGACGCTCAAGCTGCCGACCGGCGCCAAACTCAAGTATGCCGCCGTCCGCAGCGCCGCCCAGGTCGGTCCGATCACCGCGATCAGCGACCTGAGCAACGTCGTCGAGATCAAGTAGCGTCGCGCCTGCGTGCGCGGAGGAACCATGAGCAGCAGGCAGCGATACGCCCCCGACGCCGACCGACTCCGCGCCGACTGGCGCGTCCTGTGCCGGCAGATCGGCGAGCGCCGCGCCGGAACCGCCGGCGAGCGCCGGGCAGCAGACTTCATGGCCGCCGAGTTCGAGTCGGCCGGCCTGGACACCCGCATCGAGACCTTCCCTTGCACCTCGCTGCGAAGCGGGTTCCCCTTCGCCGTCATGGGCGTGCCGACGGCCAACTTCGGCCGCGACAACATGCCCGGCGGGCGGTGGCAGCACCACAGCATCCACGACAACCTGGGCCACGTGAGCGCCGAGCCGGTCTGCGCCGTGCTGGCGGCCCTGGCGCCGGTCGTAGACGAGCTGGCGCGGACGGCCCGCCCGCCGTTCGATCGCGACCGCGAGGCCGACCTGTCGCGCCGGCTGCGCAAGGGCGGGCGGAAGTTCTGCGGCATGTGATCAGGAGTGTCCCCGTCGTGCTGGCTGAGGCCTTCGTTCTGTTCGGGCCCTCGCACCTGGCGGCCATCGCGCTGACGGCCGTGCTGTCGGCAGCACTGATAGCGTGGGTGCGATCGGCAGGCCCCGGCCGCGCGACGCGGGCCGTCGCCTGGACGCTGGCGGCGGCGCTGGTGCTCAACCGCGTGCTGATCCACGTCCTGGAATACGCCGACGGCGACCTGACCTGGCGCGGCTCGCTGCCGCTGGACCCCTGCGACCTGTCCAACTTCCTGGCGGCAATTGCCCTGGTCTGGCGGGCGCGGTGGAGTTACGAGCTGACCTACTTCTGGACGCTGGCTGGGGCCCTGCCCGGCCTGCTCACGCCGGACCTCCAGGCCAACTTCCCCTCGCCCTGGTTCATCGCCTTCGTCATCGCCCACGGCGGGCCGGTGACGGCGGTGGCGGTGCTGACGCTGGGGATGAAGATGCGCCCGCAGCCGGGCTCGATCGTCCGGGCGGCCGGCTGGCTGGTCGTCTGGATGCTCGCTGCCGCGGGGGTCAACTGGCTGACCGGAGGCAACTACGGCTACCTCGCCCACGCCCCGGCGCACGGAACGATCATCAATGGCCTGGGCCCGTGGCCGTGGTACATCGCGGCGCTGGCGGCCATCGGCATCGGGCTGATGCTGCTGTGGTATGCCCCGTTCTTTGTGAAGGACCGGGTGCGGAAGCGGCGGGAAGCGTCGGCATCGCAACAATGAAGCCCGGGGAAGGCTTTCCCCGGGGAAGGCCATGCGTGGCGGGGGGCGCGATCGCTGCCGCTTCACACGATGAGGGGCCTTCTGGGAGAAGTTCCGGCCGGCGGCGCTTCCGATTCCCGCCCGACCTCCAAGCCAGAACACCCACTTACAGCACGTCGTCAGACCGCCAGCGTCCGTTATTGACAGCGGAAACGCTCGTGGACTCGTCGGATCAGATCGGGCCGCGTTGCGGTAGTAGGTCTTCAGCAGACGGCCCAGCCGCTCCCGACAGAGCGTCTGGTCATCTGACGACCCGGCGACCCGCGTGTCCATGCCGACGCCTGTGAATCGGTGGAAGCGAATTGCCTTTGGCCGGCTTGGAGGTAGTATCTGCGTAAGTGTCACCAGTCCTCCAACTCGTGACACAGCCTGAAACGCTGTGCCACCATTCGAACGAGAGAGGCGACCCATGCGAACCGCAGTGCTCGGCTGTCTGGTAGGACTGCTGATGGCCGTTGCCGATGCAGCGACGCCGTCGGCGGTTGAGGGCCCCGGCGAAGCAGCCACGGTCGGCGCAGGGCCGCTGGACCCGGCGGCCGTCAAGCCGGGCGTCTGGTATAAGCGGACGCCGCTACCGGGCAGCCCGAAGAACCCGCGGATGGGCTACGAAGGCGCCTGGGCCTACGATCCCTACGCCAAGGTGATCCTCCGCTGGGGCGGACACAACAACGGCGGCGGCGGGGAGCAGAACTCCGAGATGTGGGTCTACAACCCTGTCTCCAACGTCTTCAAGCTGATGGAGCCGAACTACCGCCCGCCAGGGGCGTGCTGCAACCGCGACCAGGTATTCGACACCGCCAGCCGGCGATACGTGCGGTTCCCTTCGTTCTCGGCCAGCCACGGCTGGCAGTGGCGGCGGGAGGTTTACCAGATGCAATCGTCGGCGTGGACCTACGACTACGCGACCAACCAGTGGCGGAACATGCGGCCGCGGCCGGAGCCCACGCCCGGCCCGATGCGAGGCGCGGCATACGACACCGACAACGACATCACCGTCGTCTGCCAGGGCGAGGGCGTCCGCTGGGGCACTGCCGTCTACGACCTCTACACGAACACATGGGCGATGATGAACGCCAAGAACGAGCCGCCGGAACGGAACACCTTCGGCTTCGCCTACGACCCGGCCAACCGGCAGTTCGTCTCCTTCGGCAGCCAGAACGGCAAGGACCCGCGGACGTGGATCTACGACCTTCGCAAGAACGAGTGGCAGGGCCTGGAGCTGACCCCACACCCGCCAGAGGTCCGCGACGGCGCAGTGATGGCCTACGACCCGCTGCACAAGGTGGTCCTGTGCGTGGCGATGACCTACAAGGACGGCATCGACCCGGACGACAAGACGCCGACCAAGGTGCCGGACATGCTGGAGACCTGGGCGTTCGACCCGGCCAAGCGGATGTGGATGGACATGAATGCCAAGGTCCCGTGCGCGACGGTCAGCGTCCGCGGGACGCTGATGCTGTTCATCCCTGAGCTGAACATCTTCGTGCTGGAGGTGCGGACCAACAAGGAGCAGCAGGAGTGGATATACCGCTATGCCGACTACGCTGCGCCGAATGACGCCCTGCCGGCGGCCCCGACGGACGTAAAGGCGATCTCGGACAAGGATGCGGTCAAACTCACCTGGCGGGCCAACGGGTCGGCCGACGTGGCTGGATACAACGTCTATCGCGGCACGGGCGACAGGCCATGGATGATTGACTACGCGAAGATCGGCCAGGCCAAGCCGGCCGACACCGAATTCGTCGATAGCTCCGCCAAGGTCGGGACGACCTGTTATTACTATCTGACTGCGGCCAACAAGGCCGGCGCCCAGGGACCGGCCAGTCTCAGGGTCCGCAGCCAGCCGCCAGTGATCGTCGATGTCGTCGTGTCGGCCATCACGCCGAAGAAAGTCGAGCTGGCCTGGTCCAGGCCAGCCGATGACGTCGTCGGCTACAACGTCTATCGGGCCCCATTGGCCATCTCCTCGACCGACCAGTACGGCCCGATCCGCGACAAGAACAAACTGGCCAACCCGCTGCCGGAACCGCAGGTGGGCATCTGGCAGTTCGCCGGCGATTTCGACAGGATCAACGACAGGCTGCTCGCTCAGCCGGCCTTCACCGACATCAGCATCGATCTGTCCAAGCCCAACGTCGCCAAGGAGCCCACTCGCTACAGCGACGACAAGGGCAAGCCTTACAAGTTCGGCGTGTTCGCGTATCGGGTAACGTCGGTCAATCGGCTGGGCGTCGAGAGCGGGCCGAGCCCGTACTACCTGACCATCCCCGGCCCGGTGGCCGACCTGAAGAGCCGCGAACGAAAAGGCCAGACCGACCTGCGGTGGTCGGCCAACCCGGAGAAGACCATCGTTGGCTACCGCGTATATCGCATGGAAGGCCGATTTGACTACAACGGCGTGACGCTGCTGACGACCGAGCCGATCAAGGGGACGACTTACACCGACAGAATTGCCAACGGCCCGGACGACGACGCGAAGCGTTACTACGTGGTTGCGGTTGACTCGCTGGGCCAGGAAGGCATCGTCGGCAGCAAGACCTGGGGTGCCCGCGAATATGCCAGGTTCTACGTTGGGTTCGTTGAGGAATGGCATCAGTAGGCGTCGGTCAATAGTAGTGTGGTCCACACCGCTTCCAGGCAACCTGAACCCGTTTGAGAACCACACCACCGGGGGCGTGAAAGGAAACTTTCAGCGACTCGGATTTATCGCTGGCGCGGCGGGGTCTGCGAGAGACTGGGGATTGTGTTGCTGCTGCGGCGGTGGTCCAAAATGTCGGGCCGTTGCCGCTACTGGACTTACGTTCGGCTGGTCAGAGGGCCGATTGATGCTTCCCAAGTGGCTGACGGCGTTGCTGGTGCTGCTTCACGAGATGTGGGCGACCAGGAGAGACGCCCATATCCGGTTCCTCAAGCTCCAGGTCGAGCTGCTCAAGGAACGCCTGCCCGGCAACCGGGTCGTCCTGGACCCGGACGAGCGCCGGCGGCTGATGAAAATCGGGGCGGAGGGCATCGACGTGCGCTTCCTGAACCATTACTACCGGGAAGCCGCTTGACCCTCGATCGCAAGGTAGGACGGAGGCGCAAGAAGGGAAGCGTAAGACGACTTGCAGGCAGGAGAGTCCGCCCGGTATAATGCCTTGACTCGGAGTTATGGAATGAAGCAGGGCCGCGAAATAATCCGAGTTCTTGCGCGCATGGTGCTGGTCGTGGCGACAGCCGCGGCATCGCTGGCCGAGCCGTGCGCGCTTGGCGCGGAAACGGCCGCAGAGCCCATTGCGGCCCGACCTTTGACGGTGCCTTGCCAACCCAGCCAGATTCCAGGCGGCCATTCAGATTGTTCCTGTTCTCCCTGCGCAGAGGCCTTTGCCAAGGCATCGGTGGTTTCGCGGCGAGAGAGCGAGCAACGTCGCGCTAGCCAGCATGCATCGCCGGTCTTCACGAGCGGCGCGTCCGAGCCGATGGCCGACCTGGCGCGCCCGTCACGTTACAGCCCACTCCCTGCAAGCACCTTTGAGATTCTCCGCAGCACCGTCCTTCTGATCTGATCTCCTTCTCCCCTTCCGCCAGGATGTGCAACCGAATCCGCTGCGCGCTTGTTGTTGCGCAGGCTCTCGTTACCGCCATCGGACCCCTATTCGCAGGGCGATTGACAAGGAGAAAATCGTATGACAGGCAAGATCGCCGGCTGGCCGCTGCCGTGCATGGCCGTGCTGCTGCTGGCCGGCTGCACGGCGGACATTGTAGACAGAGGCTGGCAGCCGATGCGGCCGCTGGGCAAGGAGTTGGCCACCTTTCGCCCGTCGCCAGACCCAAAGGCGGCCGCTGCCGCGCAGCCGGCGATAGCCGTTGAGCCAGACGGTCCGCTGACGCTACGACAGGCTCTGGCGTTGGCGATGCTGCACAGCCCGGACTTGGCGGGAGCGTCCTGGGAGGTCCGGGCGGCCGAGGCGCGCGCGATTCGGGCCAGCCTGCCGCCCAATCCCGAAATCGGCTTGGACCTGGAATCGGTGGCTAGTCCCCGCGTCATCGAGACGGTCTTGTCGCTGGGGCAGGTCATCTTCCTGAGCGACAAGCTGACCCGCCAGAAGCAAGTCGCCATGCTGGACCGAGACATGAGCGGCTGGGACTGGGAGGCCAGCCGCATCCGCATCTACTCGAACACGACCAAGGTGTTCGTAGCGCTGGTGGCCGCCCAGCAACGCCTGTCGCTTGCGGAGGAAATCGTCGCCATCTCACGGAGGCTTCTGGACGTCACTGCTGAGCGTGTTCGCAGCGGGAAGGCCTCTCCCCTTGAGGAGATGAAGGCCAAGGTGGAACTAAGCACGGTGCGGGCCGACCTGGAGCAGGCGCGGCAGGCGGTATTGGCCGCCCGGCAGCGGCTGGCGGCCACATGGGGAGGCACCACGCCGCGGTTCGACAAGGCGGAAGGCCGGCTGGAATCCGGTGGTCCGATCCCGACGGCGGATCAGGTGTTCGGCCTGGTCGAACAGAACCCGGAGGTAGCCCGCTGGGCCACGGAGATGCAGCGGCGCGAGGCCGTGGTGAGTCTGGAGCGGCGGAAGGCGATTCCCGACCTGCTGATTGGGGGCGGGTTCAAGCGAGAGAAGGCCGACGGCGAAGCCGCGGCCAGAGGCTTCACGCTGGGGGCCTCCATACCGATACCCATCTTCGACCGCAATCAGGGCGGCATCAAGGAATCGCGGTACAACGCAGCCAAGGGCCGGGAGGAGCAACGAGCGACCAAGGCGCGAGTCCTGGCGGAGATCGCCGACGCCTATCAGACGATGGCGTCGGCGCACGCCCGCTCGTCCATCCTCGGCAGGGAAGTGGTGCCGGAGGCCCAAAAGGCCTTTGACGCCGCATCGGCGGGTTACAACGAGGGCAAGTTCGCTTACCTGGACGTGCTTGATGCCCAGCGCACGGTCTTCGACGCGCGAGTGCAGCACCTGGAGGCGCTGGCGGATTATCTGTCGGCCGTGGCGGACATCGAAGGGCTGGTCGGGCAGAGGGTAGAGTCCGCAACGGTAACCAACGCAACCACACAAGAGGCGACGACACGAGCGTCGCAGGAGAAGTGAAATGACCATCAATCGCAAGCGTATCGGACTAGGCATCGCTGCTGTCGTGATCCTCGCCGGCGCTGTCGGATTCGGCGCATGGTTCCTGGTAGACAGGGGACATCACGCTGCGAACAGTCAGCATGGGACTTGCACCGATCACGGTTGTGGCGAGAAGGACGCAGACCATGGTAAGGAAGCCGGGCGCGCGGAGGACGACGGTCACGATCACGGGGAGCATGACGGTCACGGCCACGGAGCGAAGGCGGGGGCCAATCTCGACCCCAAGGAGATTGAGAAGGCCAGGTGCGAGCACGATATTCGGACGATTGACTGCGATGAGTGCCGCTACGAACTCGGCGTCGTCAAGGTCGCCCCATCGGTCACTGACGCGTTGACAAAGACGGCTGCGGTTCGGGAGGGCGAATCGGGCGGAACGCTGCGTTTGACGGGCGAAGTCCAGTACGACCAGACGACCCTGGTGGAAGTGCTGCCGGCCGCCGGCGGCAGAGTCGTCAGCGTCAAGGCTCGCCTCGGCCAGCAGGTGGGACAGGGCGATGTGCTGGCGATCATCCACAGCAGCGACTTCGGCGAGGCCAAGGCGGCGTACCTGGAGGCCTTTGCCGCGGCGGAAGTGGCGGCGCAGGAGAGGCAGCGCCAACTGGCGATTTCCGCATCGCTCGAGAAGCTGCTGGCGGCATCCAGGGACGAGCACTCCGATGGGCTCCCCGGCGAGGTCCTGGGCGAATGGAAATCGAAGCTCGTCAACGCCGTTGCCCGCCTCAAGCAGGCCAAGATCGTCCTGGAGCGTGAGAAGTCGCTGGTCGCCAAGCAGGCGTCCAGCAAGGCCGAACTGGAGACAGCCGAGCGAGAGATGCAGACGGCGCAGGCTGACTACACGGCCCTGCTTGAGGAAATCCAGCTCAACATCAGGCTCGACCGGCTGAAGGCGGAAAGCGCCGCCAGGCTGGCTGACGCCAGGCTGAACGCCGCCGAGCAGAGGCTGCACCTGTTCGGGCTGGACGACGAGGCGATCAAGGCCATTCCGCAGATGAAGGACAACGGCACCTTCGCGCAACTGGCGGTGAAGGCCCCGCGCGCGGGCGTCATCACCGCCCGGAACGTGACCGAAGGCCGGTTCGTCGAGAACTCCCAGACGCTCTATACCATCGCCGACACGTCCAACGTGTGGGTCTGGTGCGATCTGTATGAACGCGACCTGGGGCCGCTGCACGAGCGCCTGGCCAAGGGCCATAAGCCACAGGCCAGTGTCAAGGTGACGGCGTTCGCCGACGTCTTCCCCGGTGCCGTCGATCTGCTGGACAGCGCCGTCAACGAGACCACCCGGACCCTCAAAGTCCGAGTCCAGGTGAAGAACGAGGGCGGCAGACTGCGGCCGGGCATGTTCGCTGCGGTTGACATACCGCTGACCGACGGCGGGAAGGTCGCGATGGTCCCTCGGCAGGCCGTGCTGAGCGACGAGGGCCAGACCTTCGCCTTCGTCCACTGGAAGGATGACCTGTGGCTGCGCCGGGACGTGGAGCTCGGCCGGCCCCGGGGCGAGATGGTGGAGATACTCCAAGGTCTGTCGGTCGGCGACAGAGTCGTCGCCGGCGGGGGGTTCATGTTCAAGAGCGACATCCTGCGGGCAAAGATGGGCGCGGGCTGCGCGGACTGAGCGTTACGGCGATGGACTAACCGATTGGGCCCACGCGGCAGGAGATGCGAGACATGCTTGATCACTTACTTCGTTTCGTGCTCAGACAGAAGATGCTCATGATTCTGGCCGGGGCGGTGCTGCTGGGCGCAGGCGTCTTCGCCTGGCGGGCACTGCCTATCGACGCCTTTCCCGACGTGACCAATGTCCAGGTAATGATTCTGGCCGAAGCGCCGGGACTTGCCCCCAGCGAGGTCGAGCGGCTCATCACCGTTCCCATCGAGATGGAGATGGGCGGCCTGCCGAAGGTTAGGCAGGTCCGCAGCTCGTCCAAGGCGGGCCTGTCCCAGGTCATCATCGTCTTTGACGACGACGCGGACACCTACTTCACCCGGCAGGTGGTCTTTGAACGCCTCGCGGCGGCCAAGGAGAAGCTGCCGGAGGGCATAGAGCCGGAGATGGGGCCGATCTCCACCGGCCTGGGCGAAATCTACCAGTACTCTCTGGAGTCGGGCTACTACTGCCCGAATCACACATCGCAGTTCTCGCGGGTCGCGGAAAAATGTCCGCAAGATGGCGCTGCGATGGTCAAGAGCGACTACGACCTGATCGGCCTGCGGACGCTCCAGAACTGGCTGGTGACGCCGCAGCTTCGCCGGCTGGAGGGCGTCAACGAGGTCAACAGCTTCGGCGGGTTTGTCAAGCAGTTCCATGTCGTGCCCCATCCGGAACTGCTGCTCAAGTACAAGATCACGGCCCAGGAAATCCTCGAGGCGCTGGAGAAGAACAACGCCAACGCAAGCGGCGGCTTTCTCGTCCAGGATTGGGAGCAGATGAATGTCGTCTCCAAGGGCCTGATCCACGACACTGAAGACATCCAGGACGTTGTGCTTAAGGCCGACGACGGCTCGCCGGTGTACCTCAGGGACGTGGCCGAGGTGAGGCTCGGCCATCAGACCCGCAATGGCGTGGTGACAAAGGACGGGCGCGGCGAAGCGGTCCTTGGCATGGCCATCATGCTCAAGGGCTCCAACTCCAAGGAGGTCGTGGACCGCGTCAAGGCGACGATTCCTGAGATTCAGAAGTCGTTGCCGCCGGGCGTGAAGATCGTCCCCTTCTACGACCGCACCGACCTGATCCAGGCGTGCGTGGCCACTGTGACTGGTGCGCTGGGCCAGGGCGTGCTGCTGGTGGTGGTCGTCCTGTTCCTGATCATGTGGGATCTCCGAGCGGCTCTCACGGTGGCCGTCTCTATTCCAGTAACCGCAGCCGCGGCCTTCCTGTTGATGGGTTGGCAAGAGGTGACGGCAAACCTGATGAGCCTGGGCGGTCTGGCGATCGCGCTGGGCATGATCGTGGATGCCAGCATCGTCGTGACGGAGAACATCGCCCGTCACATGCGCGAGAAGGCTGGCAGCCCCCTATCCAGGACCGAGATCGCTTACGAGGCGCTGCGCGAAGTGGCCCGGCCGGTGGTGTTCTCCATCCTGATCATCATCATCGTCTTCCTGCCGCTGTTCGCCCTGGAGTCGATGGAAGGCAAGATGTTCAAGCCGCTGGCCTTGACGATGTGCTTTGCGCTGCTGGGGTCGCTGGCCGCTTCCCTGACCGTGGTGCCCGCCCTGGCCAGTCTGGTCGTCAAACGCGGGGTCGGCGTGCAGCGCGAGAATCCGCTGGTCAGGCTCTTCCAGCGTCTGCACGCACCGGTGCTGCGGCTCGCGATGAAATGGCGATGGGTTTCGCTGGTCGTCGTGGCGGCCCTGCTGGTTGGCGGATTCACGCTGCTGAGCCGAGTCGGGACAGAATTCCTTCCGGCCCTGGATGAAGGGGCGCTGGCCATCAATGTGGTGCGCCTGCCCACCGCCAGTGTGGAAGGTTCGGCCGCCCAGTGCACCGAGCTCGAGAAGCGGCTTCTGGCGAAGTTCCCGGAGATCATCACCGTCGTCTCCAAGACCGGTCGGGCGGAGATATCCGAAGACCCGATGGGCCCGGAGCAAAGCGACCTTCTCATCATGCTGAAGCCCAAGGGCCTGTGGTCCAAGGGGATGACCAGGGAGAGATTGGTTCGCGAGATCAACTCGGAACTCGCGGCCATTCCGGGGCTCCGACCTGCGTTCTCGCAGCCGATTGCCCTCCGCGTCAACGAGCTGATCAGCGGCATCAAGTCGGACCTGGCCATCAAGGTCATTGGCGACGATATGGACCGCCTGCGGGAGATCGGCGAGAAGGTCGCCCCGATCCTGGCGTCCATCGAAGGTGCCGAGGATGTGAAGATCGAGCAGATTTCGGGCTTGTCGCAATTGGAAATCCAGCAGAACCGCCAAGCGATGGCTCGGCACAAGATCAATGCCGAGGACATCAACTCGCTGATCGAGACGGCTGTCGGCGGCAAAGTGGCGACCACTGTGTACGAGGGCCAGCGCCGCTTCGATGTCCTGGTGCGGTTCCCCGAAGACAGCCGTAACACGCCCGACCGGCTCGGTTCGCTGATGATTCCCTCGCCCGCCGGCTACAACGTGCCGTTAGGTGAACTGGCGAAGATCGCGCAAGTCGAGGTGCCCGCCCAGGTGAGCCGCGAGGACGCCGTGAGGCGAGTAATCGTCGAGTGCAACATCCGAGGCCGAGACGCGGGCTCCTTTGTGAAGGAGGCCAAAGAGAAACTCGCCGCCGTCGAGCGGGACATGCCGACGGGATACCGCCTGGCCCTCGGCGGGCAATTCGAGAACCAGCAGCGGGCCATGAGACGACTGGCGGTGCTCGTCCCTGTAGCCGTCTTCCTGATCTTCCTGATGCTGTTCGCGTCCTTGAATTCCGTCAAGAGCGCTGGGTTGATCCTCGTCAATCTTCCCTTCGCCGCCGTTGGCGGCATAGCGGCGATCTGGCTGCTGGACATCAACCTCAGCGTATCGGCTTCGATTGGGTTCATCGCCTTGCTGGGCGTGGCGGTGGAGAACGGACTGCTTCTGGTCAGCTTCATGGATCAGTTGCGGGCCGAAGGGGCCAGCGTCCGCGAAGCCGCGGAGCGGGCCTGCCATCTGCGAATCCGCCCGCTGGTCATGACGACGGCCACCACGCTGCTGGGCCTTTTGCCGATGGTCTACGCGACAGGCTCGGGCAGCGAGCTTCAGAAGCCGCTCGTGGCCGTGATCTTCGGCGGCCTTGTCAGTTCACTCGCTCTGACGCTCATCATCCTGCCGGTGCTCTACACGATGGTCAACCGGCGCAAGGAACAACCTGCATAGAGAGGATTCCCATGAAGGAAATCAAAGCGATCAGCCAGCCGCACATGCTGGATAAGGTGCTGATGGCCTTGCACTCGTTGCCGCACTTCCCCGGCGTGACCGTCAGCGACTGCCACGGCCATGGCCGGGGGCGAGGTCCAGGCGGGCACTACCAGCCTGCCCCGCGCAACGTGTTCTTCGCCAAGCGGGTCAAGCTGGAGTAGCGAGGGCACGCTTGGCGATTGCTCCCCGACCGGCCAGGCCGCTGATTCTGGCCTTCACCTTCGGGCCGAACGGCATCGTGGACGCCAGCAATCCAGGCCCTCCAGTTGGACTCACGGTCGCTTGAAGCGCAGTTCGCTCCTCGCCGCACCACCGGAGACTCACTGCTGCGCGTGCGTCACAAACACAACATCAGACACCGCACTGTGCCCTGTACCTTCCCAGTTGAAGGTAATGCGGCGACCTGGAGAGCGACCCGCCGAATCGAGATAGTCTTTGATCCTACGGTCGAGCAACTGCGTCGCACGCTTGAGCTTCCGCGATTCGAAGAAACTGCTCTTGTCGATCAGAACCAAGAACAAGCGATTCGAGGCATCAAACCGTCGCACTCCTTGATTTTCATACAGCCAAGTAATCAGTGCCTCCGGGGCTCCCTGGCAATCGTTAATCAGTTGAAGCCGGTAGTTCCTAAGGTTGGCAAGCAGGTTCGCCCTTGCGTTTCAATCCGCGCCCCCGCGTGGGGGGCGATGTCGTCACCACGCCGGACGCGACGCTCCACGCCGTTTCAATCCGCGCCCCCGCGTGGGGGGCGATAGCCCGTAGCCGGTCAGCGTCCGCAACTCGGTCAGTTTCAATCCGCGCCCCCGCGTGGGGGGCGATCAGCACCGGGTCGCCGGCCTTGTCGGTCTGGTCGCTGTTTCAATCCGCGCCCCCGCGTGGGGGGCGATGCGCGGCGAGCGGGCGAGCCAGCATCTCCAGGCGTTTCAATCCGCGCCCCCGCGTGGGGGGCGATCTCGTGGGGCTCGACCAGCGAGGCCTCCATCTCGTTTCAATCCGCGCCCCCGCGTGGGGGGCGATGCCGTGCTGGCGTGGCTGAGCACGCCGGTCACGCCGTTTCAATCCGCGCCCCCGCGTGGGGGGCGATGCATGTGGCCGGCCATGAAGACCGGGTTGGCCTTGTTTCAATCCGCGCCCCCGCGTGGGGGGCGATAGGTCTGGCGGCTGTTGGGGCGGGCCAGCAAGCTGTTTCAATCCGCGCCCCCGCGTGGGGGGCGATCAGGCTCTCGCGCAGCGAGCGGTCGGCCGGGATCCGTTTCAATCCGCGCCCCCGCGTGGGGGGCGATATGCGGTCCAGCAGCGGTCCCAGCGTGTCCTGCCAGTTTCAATCCGCGCCCCCGCGTGGGGGGCGATCCGGGTCGATCTCGCGATGGGCCTCATCAACCCGTTTCAATCCGCGCCCCCGCGTGGGGGGCGATGACCGATGGGCCGAGCTCTCGATCCGCGATCCCGACGTTTCAATCCGCGCCCCCGCGTGGGGGGCGATCTCGTAAGCCGGGATGAGTGTTCGCTCATTCAGGTTTCAATCCGCGCCCCCGCGTGGGGGGCGATGCCGATTACCGCGATGGGCAGGTCGATACCGTTGTTTCAATCCGCGCCCCCGCGTGGGGGGCGATCGCCTGGATCCGGCCCTACGCGACCCTCAGCAACGGCGTTTCAATCCGCGCCCCCGCGTGGGGGGCGATGCCAAGCGGTTCGCTCAACTCGAAGCGCGGTTGGAGTTTCAATCCGCGCCCCCGCGTGGGGGGCGATCCCCGCGGCGGATCATGCGGCCGTATTTCCAGCGGTTTCAATCCGCGCCCCCGCGTGGGGGGCGATATTCCGCCTTGGCGCTCTTGGCGCCTCGGCGGTGTTTCAATCCGCGCCCCCGCGTGGGGGGCGATATAAGTGGCTTTCGGTGCAGGTTGGCGACTTCGGCGTTTCAATCCGCGCCCCCGCGTGGGGGGCGATGTTAGCGACCGTATTCAGGACGCGATCTTAGCATTGTTTCAATCCGCGCCCCCGCGTGGGGGGCGATCCGATTTCACGGGAAAGTTCCGACGGAGCTTCTGGTTTCAATCCGCGCCCCCGCGTGGGGGGCGATGTGCAGCCGTGGGTGTGCAAGGGGGGAGAGCACTGTTTCAATCCGCGCCCCCGCGTGGGGGGCGATCGCCTTCCTCGGCCGACTCTGGCTCCGCGAACGAGTTTCAATCCGCGCCCCCGCGTGGGGGGCGATACGGCGAGGATTTCAGCAAGGCGCGGGCGAGCGAGTTTCAATCCGCGCCCCCGCGTGGGGGGCGATTACTTCAACCGGGTACTGTTCTGCGTGGCCGTGTAGTTTCAATCCGCGCCCCCGCGTGGGGGGCGATTCGGACATTTCACGGCTCCTTATGAAAGTGAACGGGTTTCAATCCGCGCCCCCGCGTGGGGGGCGATGGCATCTGCCGGGCGGTCCCCGACGCGGCGGCGCTGTTTCAATCCGCGCCCCCGCGTGGGGGGCGATTTCGTGTCGTGGCCGGGTGGCGTTGCGTGAAGCCGTTTCAATCCGCGCCCCCGCGTGGGGGGCGATTCACGCCGGACCACATCCGGCCTATTTCTTCTGGTTTCAATCCGCGCCCCCGCGTGGGGGGCGATCTCCTCGCGGCCGTCGACCCGGATCATCATCCGGTGTTTCAATCCGCGCCCCCGCGTGGGGGGCGATCGCAGTAAATATACTCGATCGCCATAGACCGAAACGTTTCAATCCGCGCCCCCGCGTGGGGGGCGATACCAGGCCGTCGACCCGGCCGGAGCTGCCCAGCGCGTTTCAATCCGCGCCCCCGCGTGGGGGGCGATACGCCGCCCAGGGCGGCCGGCGCGTTGCCCTTGATGTTTCAATCCGCGCCCCCGCGTGGGGGGCGATGCCGGGCCCAACACGCTGATGAGCTACAACGGGGCGTTTCAATCCGCGCCCCCGCGTGGGGGGCGATTTCCCCGCACCCAACGCAAGCGAGCCCGTCACATGTTTCAATCCGCGCCCCCGCGTGGGGGGCGATACTCATCGACCAGTTCGTTTTCGACCGCCCAGGTTTCAATCCGCGCCCCCGCGTGGGGGGCGATCGGAGTTCTATCGGACCAACCGGATCGCGATGGATGTTTCAATCCGCGCCCCCGCGTGGGGGGCGATGCGTAGCTGCCGTCGGCCCGCTGCTCGCCGACCGGGTTTCAATCCGCGCCCCCGCGTGGGGGGCGATCAGCCCGGCCGCATCGCCCGGAGACTGGACGTCGTTTCAATCCGCGCCCCCGCGTGGGGGGCGATGATCTCGATCGTGGTCATTGCCTCTCCTCGATTTGTTTCAATCCGCGCCCCCGCGTGGGGGGCGATGCTACCGTCGATGCTACCGTTAAGGCCGCCTCCAGTTTCAATCCGCGCCCCCGCGTGGGGGGCGATTTCGCAGCCTGGACGAGGGCCCGCTGCGCGTCTAGAGTTTCAATCCGCGCCCCCGCGTGGGGGGCGATGCGATGGGCCCGCTGGTTGCCGAGGGGCGGATCAAGTTTCAATCCGCGCCCCCGCGTGGGGGGCGATTCCGCTCCGAAGGAAATGAAGGGAGGCCGCAAGTGTTTCAATCCGCGCCCCCGCGTGGGGGGCGATTGGGGCAGAGCGGGGCCAAGCCGGAAGGAGCTGGTTTCAATCCGCGCCCCCGCGTGGGGGGCGATGCGGTCTCTGCCGGCCCAGTCAGCGCCCGCGTGTGTTTCAATCCGCGCCCCCGCGTGGGGGGCGATCGCCCTTGCGGACCGTGCCGGTCACCCGCACGCGGTTTCAATCCGCGCCCCCGCGTGGGGGGCGATCCGCCAGGCCCCGACCAGGTCGTCGTTCATGCTCTTGTTTCAATCCGCGCCCCCGCGTGGGGGGCGATAGGCGGGCGGCTGGATGGACGCCGGCGGAGTCGAGTTTCAATCCGCGCCCCCGCGTGGGGGGCGATGGCGGGCGATGGAGGTCGCCCGCCGGGGTTTGCTGTTTCAATCCGCGCCCCCGCGTGGGGGGCGATGACGCCTGGCGTCCCGGCCCGGGGCTGCTCTGAAGTTTCAATCCGCGCCCCCGCGTGGGGGGCGATGGGGGCCGTTCTGCGGGTGCACGTGCAGTTGTTCGTTTCAATCCGCGCCCCCGCGTGGGGGGCGATTCGACTTCACAAACTTCAAGTCGCCCGATCCGTTGTTTCAATCCGCGCCCCCGCGTGGGGGGCGATGCCCTCCAGGTGGCCCAGTGGGTGGCGGGCGCGTGGTTTCAATCCGCGCCCCCGCGTGGGGGGCGATGCGCGTCCACGCCCGATCACTTCGGCCAGCAGCGTTTCAATCCGCGCCCCCGCGTGGGGGGCGATTCCTCGCGGCCGTCGACCCGGATCATCATCCGGTGTTTCAATCCGCGCCCCCGCGTGGGGGGCGATTCGTGTCCAGCCGGGTATTCAGCGTGCGGCCCAGGTTTCAATCCGCGCCCCCGCGTGGGGGGCGATAGGAACCGCGCCCGCGCCTCGTCGTCCCGCGCGGGTTTCAATCCGCGCCCCCGCGTGGGGGGCGATTGGCGTGCTCAAGACTTCCGCCCCGTTCAGCAAGGGTTTCAATCCGCGCCCCCGCGTGGGGGGCGATTGCGTTTGAGCTTGCCGTCAACCCGGACGGTCTTGTTTCAATCCGCGCCCCCGCGTGGGGGGCGATCGCCGCCATTCTTGGAGGACAAGGGGTTAGGTGGGGTTTCAATCCGCGCCCCCGCGTGGGGGGCGATCCCACGCCTTTGCATCATAATAGCTATGGCTAGGGTTTCAATCCGCGCCCCCGCGTGGGGGGCGATCCCTGTCCTGCCGCCGGTTAGTGGCGGCGATAAAGGTTTCAATCCGCGCCCCCGCGTGGGGGGCGATGGGGACGGCAGCGGTGGCGTGGACGGGGGAGGCGTTTCAATCCGCGCCCCCGCGTGGGGGGCGATCCCGTCCGCCCGCAACGCCAGCACCAGCCGCTCGGGTTTCAATCCGCGCCCCCGCGTGGGGGGCGATGTGTCGCGCGGCGCCAGCAGACTCCGCCGTTGGAGTTTCAATCCGCGCCCCCGCGTGGGGGGCGATCCCGCCGGCCCGCCGTCAATAGGGTCGATGGAAAAGTTTCAATCCGCGCCCCCGCGTGGGGGGCGATCCTGGACGCCCAGCCAGTGCATCCGCTTGGGCTTGTTTCAATCCGCGCCCCCGCGTGGGGGGCGATCCGGGCGGCTTGTGACGTCCTGAAGCAGAAGCGGTTGTTTCAATCCGCGCCCCCGCGTGGGGGGCGATCAGTCGACATGACGGATCGGCTCGACCACAACCAGTTTCAATCCGCGCCCCCGCGTGGGGGGCGATTTGCCACGCGACGCTCAAGACGACGGAAATCTACGCGTTTCAATCCGCGCCCCCGCGTGGGGGGCGATGCGCGGCGTGACGGCGAGCGGCCGGCCCGTCAGCGCGTTTCAATCCGCGCCCCCGCGTGGGGGGCGATGGTCGATCAGCGGCGGCAGGTCGCTGTCGCCGCGTTTCAATCCGCGCCCCCGCGTGGGGGGCGATGCGTGACGGCCCCCGTGCCGGGCAGGTAATACATGTTTCAATCCGCGCCCCCGCGTGGGGGGCGATGCCGTGACGCGGGACCTGTTCGAGCGGTGGGCGAGGTTTCAATCCGCGCCCCCGCGTGGGGGGCGATTTCTCGGCCAGGCCGGGGATGTCGGACGGCTCGTGTTTCAATCCGCGCCCCCGCGTGGGGGGCGATGGTTGTGACGGCGTTGTTGCTCATGCGACCACCCGGTTTCAATCCGCGCCCCCGCGTGGGGGGCGATGTGCAGACAGTGCGGGTCGCGAGCGGTCGATACGGTTTCAATCCGCGCCCCCGCGTGGGGGGCGATTGATCGCATCCGCCAAATCCAGCAGACCCAACAAGTTTCAATCCGCGCCCCCGCGTGGGGGGCGATGTCGACTGCTGACCCGTGCGAGCCGAAGCCGGTTGTTTCAATCCGCGCCCCCGCGTGGGGGGCGATTCGCGCGGATACATCAGGCGGGCCGACCCGATCTCGTTTCAATCCGCGCCCCCGCGTGGGGGGCGATCAGGCCGTAGCGCAGGACGCCGTGGCGGAAGGCGTTTCAATCCGCGCCCCCGCGTGGGGGGCGATCATCGCAGCCGCCCGCGGATTGACCGGCCATTGGCGTTTCAATCCGCGCCCCCGCGTGGGGGGCGATGGACGCCGATCGCCACTGGGTCGGCAACCACATGTTTCAATCCGCGCCCCCGCGTGGGGGGCGATCCGACAGGCAGCAGACCGGCGGAAAGACCAAGTAGGTTTCAATCCGCGCCCCCGCGTGGGGGGCGATCTGCGGCGCAAGTCGTGACGCCCCCAAAAGGTTAGTTTCAATCCGCGCCCCCGCGTGGGGGGCGATGAGTCGCTCCAGAACCGCCACGGTCGCAGCGTCGAGTTTCAATCCGCGCCCCCGCGTGGGGGGCGATCGCTGATGGCCGTGGACCAGGCCAAGCGCGACGAGTTTCAATCCGCGCCCCCGCGTGGGGGGCGATGCAGGCCGTCGCTGGCGATCGTCTGGCCCAGCTCGTTTCAATCCGCGCCCCCGCGTGGGGGGCGATCTGCTGTGAAAGATGAGGCGCGAGACGTGATACGGGTTTCAATCCGCGCCCCCGCGTGGGGGGCGATTCCGCATCGACTTCTCCGACCACGTGCTGTTCCAGTTTCAATCCGCGCCCCCGCGTGGGGGGCGATCCGCCCACGCGGCAAGGAGCCCCCGCGTGAGCGTCGTTTCAATCCGCGCCCCCGCGTGGGGGGCGATCCGATGGCCGCGCAGCAGGTCGTCATCGACCTGGCGGTTTCAATCCGCGCCCCCGCGTGGGGGGCGATCGTCGCCGACGCCCAGTTGCCCGGCTTGCTTGCGGTTTCAATCCGCGCCCCCGCGTGGGGGGCGATTCGAGGCGGTCGCCGACCAGCGGAAGAGCCTGGAGGTTTCAATCCGCGCCCCCGCGTGGGGGGCGATCGCTCCATCGCCCGCCAGACGCGCTGCCCGTTCTTGTTTCAATCCGCGCCCCCGCGTGGGGGGCGATGCCCCGGCGCGGCCACGGCGGCGCGCGGGGGCGGTTTCAATCCGCGCCCCCGCGTGGGGGGCGATTCGATCACGTCGGTCGAGAGCTGCGGAGGAACGAAGTTTCAATCCGCGCCCCCGCGTGGGGGGCGATCAAGCCGGTCCGCGTGCGCTACCGCCAGGGCGAGTTTCAATCCGCGCCCCCGCGTGGGGGGCGATCCCAGCTCCGCCGCCTGACCACCGACCTGGACGCCCTGTTTCAATCCGCGCCCCCGCGTGGGGGGCGATTCGTGCAGACCGTCAGCGACTGGCAGCGGCGCAAGTTTCAATCCGCGCCCCCGCGTGGGGGGCGATACCCGCCCCTGCCGCTGCTGGGCCGCGTCGGCAAGTTTCAATCCGCGCCCCCGCGTGGGGGGCGATCCAGACCAACCGGAGGGCCGCGTAATGGCCAGTAGTTTCAATCCGCGCCCCCGCGTGGGGGGCGATCAAACGAGACGCCCAGCGAGTCGGCCGCGGCCTGTTTCAATCCGCGCCCCCGCGTGGGGGGCGATTCAGGTCTCGCACGGCTGCCGTCTTGTGGCTGACGTTTCAATCCGCGCCCCCGCGTGGGGGGCGATTCAGCCGCATCCGTCCGATCGCCCCGCAGCACGTGTTTCAATCCGCGCCCCCGCGTGGGGGGCGATCAGCCGCACCTTGGACGGGTCGGCCAGCAGGGCGCTGTTTCAATCCGCGCCCCCGCGTGGGGGGCGATGCTGCACGTCAAGGGCGCCAGCGGCGCCAACGAGTTTCAATCCGCGCCCCCGCGTGGGGGGCGATCAGGTATTGGCCGGATCGTACACGGCGGGCAACGCGTTTCAATCCGCGCCCCCGCGTGGGGGGCGATTCATCCCGACCACCCGGCACAGGAGGCAGGAGGAGTTTCAATCCGCGCCCCCGCGTGGGGGGCGATTCATACGAAGGAGCCGTGAAATGGCACGTAGCCGTTTCAATCCGCGCCCCCGCGTGGGGGGCGATCGCTTGCCCTGGACCGCCTGCGGACGACGCTGGCGTTTCAATCCGCGCCCCCGCGTGGGGGGCGATGCAGCTACACCTTTGGCTCCCGCCAGGACCTGATGTTTCAATCCGCGCCCCCGCGTGGGGGGCGATGCGGCAAAGGAAGCCGCCGCCGCGGCGGCGGAGTGTTTCAATCCGCGCCCCCGCGTGGGGGGCGATCCGGGCGCCAGCACCCGCAGCAGCTCGGGCGTGAGGTTTCAATCCGCGCCCCCGCGTGGGGGGCGATATCCCGGCACGGAAGCTATTGAGGAGCGAGATCGTGTTTCAATCCGCGCCCCCGCGTGGGGGGCGATCCAGACGGTCTACCCGTTCCACTGCCGCTGCATCGTTTCAATCCGCGCCCCCGCGTGGGGGGCGATCTACGCCTTCCCGACCAACGAGGGGTTGTGGGAGGTTTCAATCCGCGCCCCCGCGTGGGGGGCGATGGCGCGTGCTGCGGGATGATGGGACGCTGTGGCTGTTTCAATCCGCGCCCCCGCGTGGGGGGCGATATGGAGGATGCCGTCAAGGGTAGCCCCATGCTTGAAGTTTCAATCCGCGCCCCCGCGTGGGGGGCGATCGGGTTCCCGGTGAACAACGTTGTGGTCGATACGATGTTTCAATCCGCGCCCCCGCGTGGGGGGCGATTCGAGTCGTCGGCGGTCAGGACGATCGGATCGAGGTTTCAATCCGCGCCCCCGCGTGGGGGGCGATACCGGCTGCTGGTAGCCCAGGGCATCGCCGGGGTGTTTCAATCCGCGCCCCCGCGTGGGGGGCGATCGAGCTCGACATGAGCGATACGACCTGGCTCTACGTTTCAATCCGCGCCCCCGCGTGGGGGGCGATCTTGAGGTCATGCTGATCGGCGCAGTCTGCGGTGTTTCAATCCGCGCCCCCGCGTGGGGGGCGATTCTCAGACCACCGCCGCTCCTCGGCCGCGAACCCGTTTCAATCCGCGCCCCCGCGTGGGGGGCGATTCAGGCCGAACTCGCGGGCCTGGCCGCGCGACGCGTTTCAATCCGCGCCCCCGCGTGGGGGGCGATGCTTGCCCTCGGCGTTGAACACCGTCCGCAGCCCGTTTCAATCCGCGCCCCCGCGTGGGGGGCGATGCCAAGTCGGGCCTGGTGCCCCAGCTGCTGGGCTGGTTTCAATCCGCGCCCCCGCGTGGGGGGCGATGCCCGCAGCCCATCCGGTGTTGACGCCCGTGGCCGTTTCAATCCGCGCCCCCGCGTGGGGGGCGATCTGGTCGCACTGCTGCCGGGGGTCGTGGCCGCCGGTTTCAATCCGCGCCCCCGCGTGGGGGGCGATCCGTGGTTCGTTGCCGCCCCGGTCTTGGCCCCCTGCGTTTCAATCCGCGCCCCCGCGTGGGGGGCGATTGGCCGTCGATCGGCACGCGGGCCTTGACCTCGTGGTTTCAATCCGCGCCCCCGCGTGGGGGGCGATGATCAGCCGCACCGCCGCCTCGCCGCCCAGCCCGGCGTTTCAATCCGCGCCCCCGCGTGGGGGGCGATTTCGGGACGCAGGCCGCTACGCAGGTAACGCTATGTTTCAATCCGCGCCCCCGCGTGGGGGGCGATTCGCCGACGCGTTGCTGCCCGTGGCCCAGTTCTCGTTTCAATCCGCGCCCCCGCGTGGGGGGCGATCGGCCAGACCGTCATCGACCGCGAGACTTACGAGTTTCAATCCGCGCCCCCGCGTGGGGGGCGATGTCGCTGGGGCCGACGTGATCGCCGAGGCCCACCAGTTTCAATCCGCGCCCCCGCGTGGGGGGCGATGTGCGGCCCTGCAGGCACGCGTCTCCGGGCTCGAGGTTTCAATCCGCGCCCCCGCGTGGGGGGCGATCGTGACGGCCGCGAAAGGATGATGCGAGATGAGCGTTTCAATCCGCGCCCCCGCGTGGGGGGCGATCCGCACGCCGGGCAGCAGGCCCTCGGGGGCCTGGTTTCAATCCGCGCCCCCGCGTGGGGGGCGATCGTCTGGGACTCCGCAGCCCGACAAGGAAGTGGCGTTTCAATCCGCGCCCCCGCGTGGGGGGCGATCACCAAAGCCGACCTAAACCTAACTCGCCAGGGGCGTTTCAATCCGCGCCCCCGCGTGGGGGGCGATCCCGGCGAACGGAGCAAGGCGTGATCGCGACGGTTGTTTCAATCCGCGCCCCCGCGTGGGGGGCGATCCTGAACCGTCGGCCAATTTGTCGCCTGCTCGCTGTTTCAATCCGCGCCCCCGCGTGGGGGGCGATCACGGCACGCCCGGTCCGACGTATTCAGTCCGTCGTTTCAATCCGCGCCCCCGCGTGGGGGGCGATCCCGGCCAGCTCACCTATGGGGCGGAGATGGACCTGCGTTTCAATCCGCGCCCCCGCGTGGGGGGCGATGGCCAAGGCTGAGGCCGACAAGGCCAATGCCGAAAGTTTCAATCCGCGCCCCCGCGTGGGGGGCGATGCGAAGGGGCTGGGGTCGGCGTCGTTGCCCTGGAGTTTCAATCCGCGCCCCCGCGTGGGGGGCGATGTCGGTGCCCAGGCTGGGCAGGACGTTGGATACGTTTCAATCCGCGCCCCCGCGTGGGGGGCGATGTGATGGCGTTGCCGACGCGGTGGCCGGTGGCCGTTTCAATCCGCGCCCCCGCGTGGGGGGCGATCAGGCCGTAGTTGTTCAGGGTGTCGTCGACGTGCTGTTTCAATCCGCGCCCCCGCGTGGGGGGCGATAGCAGGATCATAAGCAGTGCAGCGCCACAATACTACAGGGCAATTCCCGCGAACCGATGGTCGCGGCCGATGAAGAAGGCGCTACAACCAGGATGGAGGCGGCGTAACGGATGATCTGATATTAACTTATCAAAGATCGCGAATGTATGGAGAATCTCCGTACGCTACAGGTTCGCGAACGGGCATTTCGGCTAGTCGGGCCCGGGCCAAGGGCCGACGGGATTGCCCGACCAGGCGAAGGAGGCTCCGGCGCTAGATGATGAGCGGCCCTTCTGGATCGTAGGCCTTCTTGGCCCCTACATGTTCAACGCGGCGTTTCCAGTTCTTGCCCAGCATGTAGAAGCGGAGGCTGTCGGCGGCCGGGTCGATCTCCTTGATCAACTGCTGGCGGAGCGCCGTCCACTGCGCCGGCTCGACCAGGCATTCATAGACTGAGCCCTGCACACGCTGCCCGCGATCCAGGCAGAGCCTGGAAATTCTCCGCAGCCGCCGGCGGCCGGCAGGGGTCGTCACATTCACGTCGTAAGCGATCAGGACAAGCATGGAACACCTCCGGTCACCGCCAGAAGAATGCGGGGTATGCGTCCAGGTCGCCGCGCAGGTGACGGGCCAGGAGCCGGGCCTGGACGTGCACCAAGAGACCGAACGTCATCTTCTCGCCGACGAACGGGTGGGTCAGTTCGTCGGCCTTGCGTTTCTGCCAGGCCTGGAGAAGTGCCTTGCGGGTCTTCTCGTCCATTTCCACACCGCCGGACTCGGTCACGCGAAAGCCCGTGGGTGCGACCTGCCGGCGATTGATCAGCGACAGCACCAGCCGATCGACCAGCACGGGACGCAACTCCTCCATCAGGTCCAGGGCCAGGCTCGCCCGGCCTGGCCGATCGCGGTGGAGAAAGCCCATCTGCGGATCGAGCCCGACGGTCTCGCAGGCCGACCGCACGTCGTGGGCCAGAAGGACGGAGAGGAACGACATCATGGCATTGACCGGGTCCATCGGCGGCCGTCGCGATCGGCCTTTGAACTGCATCTGCGGATCGGAGGTGACGATCAGGTCGTTGAAGACGGCGAAGTAGTCCTTGGCCGCTTCGCCTTCGGCGCCGCGGATAGCGTCGAGATCGAACTGCGATTGCAGGCCGTGGAGCGTCTCGGCCAGGCGGCCGGTGGCGCGGTTGATAGCCTCCTCGTTGTGGGCCCCGTCGCGGACAGCGCGGAGCAGGACGGTCCGGGCGTTGGCGACCTTGGCCAGCACGATGGCGCGGGCGATCAGGGCCGACGCCTCAAGCGATTCCGACGACCAGTACTGCGCCTTGCGAAGCAGGACGTTGCCGCCGACCGGGCCCTCCAGCCGGCCGAGGAACCGGCCCTGCTCGGAGAGGAAGGAGACCGCGACGCCGTTCTGGCTGCACAGGCCCAGGGCGAAGGGGCTGAAGGAGACGTTGCCAAAGCAGACGACGGCGCCGAGGGTGTGGATGGGGAACTGCCGGCGGGTCTCCTTATCCACGCGGACCAGGAGCGTTTCGCGTTGACGGGCGAGGTAAGAGCCCTGCGTGGTCACGTAGAGCGTGTTGTCACGTCGCTTCATCCGAACTCTCCGGGCCGAGCGAGGCGGAGGCCTGCTTGAGTTGGCGGTCCAGGTAGTCGCGGGCCGATCTCGAACGCCCAGCCGACTTCGGCATGCACTGGTCGATCAGGGAGCAGGCGCGGCACTTGCGGGCGGCGTATTCGGCCGGCGGCGTGGCGCCCGCGGCCATCAATGTGTGCAGCCGCTCAGCCGACTCCTGTGTCTCGCGGCGGAGCGGCTCATCGAACGGGACGACCTGCCGTCGTCGCGGCTGGGCATAGAAGATCGCCCCGACGGAGATGCGGACGGCCATCATCTCTTCCAGGCAGAGGGCCTGGGCGCAGAGTTGCACGCGGTCGCAGTCGTTCTGCTTCGGCCGCCCGCGCTTGTACTCGACCGGCCGCACGAGCCACTCGCCGGGCAGGTCGTGCAGGCGGGTCCGTTCGCCGGGCGGGACTCGGCCGGTCGGCCGGCGAAGCTCGACGACGTCGGCCTGCCCAGTCAGGCCGAGGGTGAAACTGCGGAGTCGCAGGCCGCGGATGATGCGGCGGTTGCCGCGCGACTCGGGCCCGGGGGCATGGGCCCGCTCGTGCAGCACGCGGCCCTGGGCGGTGAGCTGGTTCTCGGCCCAGACCTGCTCCAGGTGGATCAGCGCGCACTGCCGCGGGCAGAACAGCAGGTGCTGAAGCGCGGAGATCGGAAGCAGATCGTCCTCGGCGAACATGACGCCCCCGCGGTCGCGCCGTCGTCACACCCAATGCTCGACCGTGACGCCCTCGGGCAGGCCCTTTTCGTCAACGGCGATTTCGTAGTCGCCGAAGTTGCGGGCGGGGGAGTCGTCGTCGGCGGTCTTGCGTTTGCAGGTGACGCGGTCGAAGAGCTGGTCGGCCCGGGCGTTGCCGAGCTGGGAGTCATGCTTGAAGGCGACGCAGACGCGCGGGGCCATCTGGCCTCGGGCGGCTGACCGGTCGTACTCGAACATCTGGTTCAGGGCCGTCTTGAGCAGCGTCAGGTCGTCGTCGGAAAACCCGGTCCCCTTCTCGCCGTCAGCCAGGAACGGGTTGATGAACCCGTGGACGCGGTAGAGGGCGTAGGGGATTGTGAACTTTCTCCCCATTTCCCGGTCTTTGTCTTCTTTGTCAAAATCCTCTTGGCGCGTCACAGCGCAGCGGGTGATGGCATGTTCGGAAGAGATGATAGGTTCAAGGCTTCGGGCGAAACTGAACTGGACAGGGCCTCGAACTTGCCCACAATTGACGGTTGTGCTCATCACGGCGCCGAAGGCGCGGATGTCGAAGAAGTTCTTGCACATCCAGGCGGTCAGATCGCGAGCTTTTTGGAGGTCCTTGGGCAGTTTCTTGCGGTCGGCCGGCTTGGTGTCGGGTGAGACAACCTGCCAGGCCCGATCATGCTGGGCATTGAGGACGGCCCGCTCCTTGACGTAAATTTCGTGGGGCGGCTGCTCGCCGTGGACGACGCCGACGAAGTTGCGGATCTTGCGTTTGAGGCAGACGTCGGTGACCAGGCCCTGGCCGGTTTCGGGGTCCACGCGCGGCAGGTTGCCGGCGTCGGGGTCGCCGTTGGGGTTGCCGTCGGTCACGTCGAAGAAATAGACGAAGTCATAACGGTTCATGGTTCACTCGCTTTCGGGTTGAGGGGTGCTGTCGGCGTCTGCGGAATCCTGCGCGTCCTTCTTGGTGTAGAGGGCCTGGACCTGATGGTAGTAGCCGAGGTGGAACAGACCCTGGTTTTCGAGCGTGAGGCGGCGCGGGAAGCTGTTCAGGCCGTCGGCCACTTCCTGCACCTGCTTCTCGCGGGTGATTCGCCAGCGGGGGTTCTCGATCTTGGCCAAGTGATGCTGGCTGAGTTGGATCAGCCTGGGGAAGACGACGGCCGGGGTGGCGGACGCGGCGGTGTAGAAGCGGTCCTTGATGGTCTTGTTGAGGTCTCTGCCGAGGGCGTCCCGCTGGATCATTTCCAGCAGGGCGAACCATCGCCCGAGGCGGTAGGCCGGTTCGGTGCGGTCGGGGTCCAGTGCCACGGTGATCTCCTTTCGGAAGTTTCGGATGAGGACAGCCTTGATGGCGGCGGCGCGGACGGACATGGCGCGCCGCCAGTCTTTTCGTTTCTCATGGTCGACGAACTGCTCGGCGGCGATCCGCCGCAGGATGCTCGAATAGAAGGCCAGCGGGTAGGGCAGGCCTTTCAGGACGGCGTGGGCCAGGCCTGTTTCCAACGGTTTTGGAATCTTCTCCTCGTCGGGCCAGCCGCTCTTGGCTGGGGCGGTCTCGCGAAGCAGGTCGCGCAGAATTGGCGGGTGCTCGTCCAAGCCGACGATCTCGATGGCTTCGACGTGCAGGGCCAATCGTCTTGCGAGTTCCCCCAGGCTGCCGGTCAGCCAGAAACGGACGCTGACGCGGGCTGCGTTTGGCGACAGGCCGAGGATGTAGTAGGTCGTGCCCGGATCGCCCAGCGCCTCGCAGGCGGCATCGGGTTTGCCCTGGCGCAGGCGGTCCAGGAAGGCCCGGATGCTCTCCAGCCGATCGCCGTCCTCGGGGTCGTCCGCCTGTGCGTGGCCGCCCGCGAACAGCGACGGAACGATCTGCTCGGCCCTCGACGGCTTGTCAGTCCAGAAGACGGTGGTCGCGTCGCCGATCTGGATTCGCCGCCGGCGGTCGCCCAACAGGCGGTTCAGGGCCGTGGCATACTGGAAGGCGGCATTCTCCGAAACGGGGGCGTTGTAGCTCTGGGCCTTGCCGTGAGACTCGAAGGCGTCGAGGTTGAAGGCGACCAGCGAGGCGCCGGAGGTCTGCGCGTCCTGAACGTTCTTGATTTTCGGCTCGTGCAGCCGGGCCAGCGGTTCGGTCTTCCCGCTGACCAGGCACATGCCGGAGATAACGTCGTCAGCGCCGGCGTCGATCTGCCGCAGCCACCAGGCCTGCACAGCCGGACGGTCGTGGACGAACTTCTCTCCGCGGATGCGGAACAGGCCGAAACTCTGGACCACGTCCGCCAGTTCCGGGTGTTCGTCGAGTTGCGGCTGGCTCCACTGCTCCAGGAACCGGCAGGCCGCCGAGAACGCCTCGTCGTCGATCTCGGCTTCCGCGGCCAGGTGGCGATCGCGGAAGGCCTCGAACCTGTTCTGCGCCCAGGCAGGCTCTCGCCCCTCGGGGACTCGGCCGAGCATGTAGGTGGCGTTGTCCCAGAGGAAACATGGATTGATGCCCGCGCCGGGGGGCTTGTTCTGGCCGGGGACGATTTCGCTCTTGGGAATCGGGCGGCCGTTGACGACCTCCGAGACAACCTGCTCGAATCCGTGCAGGCGGCCGTCCGGTTCCAGGACCACGCAGAAACTGATCTTCTGGCGGCTGAAGCCGAACGGGGCGATGTCGGAATCGGGGTCGGCGGCCAGGCGTTCGTAGTAGGTGTTCAGGGCCTGGAGGATCATGACCGCACCTCCGGGCTGGCCAGCGGCGGGACGGCGATGACGCCGTCGGCGTCGATCCTGGCCTGGAAGAATCGCGGCTGGGCCTGGAGCCGCTTGCCGCCGTGCGATTCGACCACCACCTCCTTCGCCCCCTTGGGGGCGGGAAGGTACTCGATGTCGTGCAGCATCCAGCCGAGGTCCTTGCCGCGCTGGTCGGAGGGCAGCTCGCTGGGCGGGATCGGCCCGTCGATCCAGGCGAAGTCGGCGGGGAACTCCCGGCAGCCGAGATAGGGACGGTGGAAGCACTGGCCGCGCTCGGCCCGACGCTTGAAAATGTTGTAGTGCTTCTCGACCGTCTCAGCCGGGTCGAGCAGTTCAAACCGGGCCTCGATGACGTAGGCCACGTCGCGCAGGATCATGGCCGCCCGCTGCTGCCGCTCGTCCTCGATGAACAGGCCCAGCGTGCCGGCGCCGGCGTTCATCGCCTTCCTGGCGTTGGCGGCTGACGCCTTGTGGGCCACCTCGTTCCGCCGCACGCTGGTGAAGCGGATCGGCCGCAGCACGTGCAGCCGTTCGACGATCCACCGCACCTGCGGCTTCCAGTAGACGGCTTCGAGGACGCCGCGGGCAGCCGACGGCGTGATCACGTCGTAGCTCACCCGCTCGACCTTCATCTCCGGCCGTGTGAAGCAGGCGTAGTCGCCCCAGACTTTCAACCGGATCGGACTTGGCATGACGAGCCTCCCGTTGCGATCGGGTCATCAGGCGGTATTGAGCTCATACATATCACCCGCCAGTGACAGCCCTGTGTCACCGGCGTAGAGATTTTCCTTGTTGAGAATGTGGAATTGATCGTGAACCGGGTCCAGCGCCCCGCGGGACTGGAGCCACTCGATGTGCCTGTCGCGAACTTGGACGGTGAACCGCTGGAGCCGCCGGCGCAAATCGCGGCCCGGGAACGGATCGCCGCGCAGTTCCTCGACCAGTGACCGCCCTTGATGTCCCCAGGGGATGATGATCGGCGTCGTGTCGTCCTTGATGAAGCGGAACAGCCGAGCCGCCTCGTGAAAGTCGCTGATCGGCAGGCCGTTGGATTGCCTGAAGCAGGCCATGATCTGATGTTTGTCCCACAGGTCCTGACGCTTCCAGTAGTAGAGACGGAAATACCGTTCAATGGCTTCCAGCCCGAGCAAGTCCTGGCAGCCTGGCAGGCCGATCAGTTCGCCTGCCGTCTGGGCCGACTGGCGCAGATGTCCGGGCGGGGGCGGCTGGTCGGTATCGAACGCGACGACCCGGCCGCAGTCCAGTCGCCCCTCGCGATTGCACCGGCCGGCCGCCTGGGCGATTGAGTCCAGCCCGGCCATTGCGCGATAGACGACGGGGAAGTCGATGTCCACGCCGGCCTCGATCAGTTGTGTGGAAACCAGCCGGCAGGGCAGGCCTTCTTCCAATCGGCGTCGCACCTGCTGAAGTATGTGTGTCCGGTGAACGGGACACATCAACGTGCTGAGATGGAATGATCCGCCGTCATCGGGCAGGCCGGCGTAGACCTCGCGGGCCTGCTTTCGCGTGTTCACTACACAGAGAACCTGGTCTGCCTTCGACAGGCAGCCGATCAACTCCCCGTCATCCAGTTTGCCGGCGTGCTCGACACGAACCCGCCGCATCGACTCGTAGAGTTGGCGCGGATCCGCCACGATTTCCCGCACCCCTGCCAGGCCGATCTTGAAGTCCTCGCGGTGGTGGATGGCCGGCTGGGTGGCGGTGCACAGCACGACCGAGCAGCCGTAGTTGCGGACCAGTTCGCGGAGCACTGCCAGGCAGGGCGCCAGCAGTTCCACCGGCAGCGACTGGGCCTCGTCCATGATGATGACGCTGCGGGCCAGATTGTGAAGCTTGCGGCAGGCGGACGTTCGGTTGGCCAACAGCGACTCGAAGAACTGCACGTTCGTGGTGACGATCAGGCGGGCGTCCCAGTTCTCGCAGGCCAGGCGGTTCCATGCCGTCTCCCGAACCGGGTCAAGGTTGCAGTGATGCTCGATGAGCGACACGCCTGCCAGTTCGCCCAGCGCCTCGCGGAACACGGCGGCGTTCTGCTCGATGATGCTCGTGAACGGAATGGCATAGACGACGCGTTCGAGTCCGCGTCGGGACGCATGCTCCAATGCGAATGCAAGGGACGAGAGCGTCTTGCCGCCACCGGTGGGAACCGTGAGCGAGAAGAACCCCGGCGCCTTTGCAGCGGCTGCAAGGCAGGCCGAAAGGATCTCCCGCCGCCGGTCGTTGACCGGGGACCGGTCCGCTCGTGCCTGCATGTGTTCCAGGTGTCTCCTGAGGGCGTCCTTCATGGACGCGATGGCAGCCGGGACGGTTCGACCCACGGCTCTGGCGGGGTCCATGAAAGCCTCGGTATCGAGAAAGTCCGCGTCGGCCAGGCACGAAAAGATCATACGCGTGAAGAACGCGGCCTGGAAACCGATCTCGGCCTCAGCGTCGGCTGGCTGGAGGGCGGGCATGGCCGGAGCGGCTTGCCCGAGCAGTTCGGCAGGGGCGCGGGCCAACGCGTCCAGGGTCGAAGATTTCTCGGCGGCCAGTCGGTAGAACAGGCTGGCATCGCTGCTCGTCTTCCAGTCAGCCAAGCCGGCGTGATGGCCAGCGATGACATATGCCAGTATCCGGGCTGCGGCAGGGTTGGAATCGGCAAGCCGCCTGATCGCCTGGACGGCGCCGGCTGAGGAGTGATCCACCCGGCCCGGTTGGCCCTCCAGATGGGCGCCGCCGTCGGTGACGCGCAGAAGATAGGATTGGAACGCCTGGCTGTACTTGCCGACATCGTGCCACAGGCCCGCCAGCCGGCCCCAGTCGGCGGCGCCGAAGGCCTCAGCGTAATCAGCTGCCAACTGCCCCACGGCCTGCAAGTGCGCGTCCAGCGGATGCTCGAGCCAATGGGAGTCGCGTGGGCAGCGATGAGCCAACTGGCGAGTTGGCTGGCCGAGTCCTGCCGGTGCGGCATTGTCACCTATCCGCGGCTTGGAGTCCTTCCCGGACATGCGTCGCCCCCATGTATGCGATAGCCGGCAGAGTATAGTCTGGCAGACCGATCGCAGGCAACACCTTTGCGGCCGAGACCCGGTCCTTGCCTCGTCTGTTCCGATTGATCACAGAGGCATGACTCAGATCTCGGTGAATCCATCGCATCGGGGTGGTCGATCAAGTCATGCACGACGCAGCAAGCCCTAGGCGCTCCCGCTGCTCCTTCCAACCCATCGGCAGAAGACGAGGTAGGTCACGCAGCGTCAGCCCCGCCGGCGTACACCCGTCCAGAATTGCCTCGGCGACATCCGGTGCCATGCTGGCAAGCCGCTGGGTACGACCGGCGCAAGCGCCATCGTCCTGGGCTTGAATCAGTCATCCCGTGGTCAACAGCATGAACGCGAGCCGGAGGAGGCGAGCGAAAGTAGCGAAGTCGCAGCAAAGTGCGATCCTGAGCGACCGAAGGATGTCGCGTAAGCTATTTATTCTAGGAGTGTTACAAACGATGACCCACAATCGGAAAGACAAGCCCGGGGCTTGTCTATCCAATCAAATGGGCAGGGCCGGATTTGAACCGGCGACACCGGCATTTTCAGTGCCGTGCTCTACCAACTGAGCTACCTACCCGTTGGCGGAATGTTCATGTTAGCCGATGGCGCCGTTCTGTCAAGCCGCGACGCGTTCGACGGCAAGACAAACGCAAAGCCATGAACGCAGAAGGGCAGAGGTTGGGACAGAGGTATTTCTTCTCAAAGAATTCAAGACTCTGTCGGACCTCTGCCGCTCATCCGCTCTGCGTTTGATCCAGCCTCCCGGACTTTGCGATGGCCCTGCAGCCGACGGCGGTCCAGGCCGACTAATCCGGCAGCGGCGGCGGGCCTATCGGGGTCGGCTCGTAAAGGCGTCCAGTCGACTCGGCCTTCTGGTACTTCAGCCGGGCGCGAAGCTCGGTCGGACTGTACCAGCGCCGCTGGAACTCGATGTTGGCTGACGCCGCGACGTAGGCGTAGGCCCGGAACCGGTCCTGCTCGTACTGGGCCTGCGTCGGCTCGACCGTGCCCACGTACTGGATCAGCACCAGCACGGGCTCTTCGGCAACCATGCCGATCGCGTCGTCCTCAATGACCGCCGACAGCGACGGGGTCACCACGCCGCCGGCGGGATGCTCGGCCTGCTCGGCCAATTCGAAGGCCTTGGCCGTCACCTTGGGCGTCCGCGCCAGCAGGGGCATGTAGGGCACCAGGACGACCTTCGGGTCAGGCTGGCCGGTCTGCTGATCGCGGTCGAGCATCGCTTCGATCATCACCCGCGTGAGCATCTGGTCCTGCGGGAAGTTCTGCTGCTGAAGCTCGGACATCCTCTTGCCCATCCACTGCCAGTCGGCGCTCATGAAGCGCTTGGCCACCTGGGTCGGGAAGATGCTGAGGTATTCGATCGGCTGCTCGGGCTGGGTCGTCGCCGGCTGCGTCGTCGGGGCCTGGGGCAGGGCCAGGCGGATCTCCTGGTTGGTCACGTCCACCGCCTGGACGAGGGTCTTGCCCTCCTGGAGGCGGGTCTGGAGCATCTGGATCTTGTCCTTGGCCATGTCGTACGCCTTGCGGCGGACGATGTCCTTAACGATCTGTCCGGACAACTCCGGGGTAATTTCTTCGGGGGCGTGGTCCTTGCGGGCGCCGATCACCCGCCAGATGAACAAACGCGACCCGTCGCGCCAGATTTCGTCGCGCTGATCCATCACGCCGCGCGGGCTCCCGGCGCCGGGCAGGGGCGTGTCCCCGACCAGTTCCTTGACGTTGAACGCCTCGGTCCGCAGCGTCTGCTGCCCGCCGGTCAGCCGCGTGGCCGTGCGGAAGGCCCGCGTCCGGGTCAGGTCGCCGGCGGACGCCGTGCCGCCGGACCAGTCGCTGTCGGCGAACATCGGCGAGCGGAAGATGTCCAGCCCGGCGGCGCCGCCGAGTTTGGCTTCGACGGTGTCCTTGCTGTTGCCGCCGTAGTCGCGGTAGACGGCCTTGACGGCCCCGCCCGGCCAGGCCTCGATCTCGTTGACGGCCTTGCGCAGCTCGTCGAGGGCGTAGGACTCCGCCGGCGAGAGGCCCTTGGTCGGATCGGGCCGGTTGGCCAACTCGATGCGGACCTCCGAGGCGGCCTCGGCGAAGGTCTTGGGCACGCTCTCGGTGCGGGTCTGGGGCTGGGGGGTCGCGGCCGGCTGGGTGGAGGCGACCTTGTCGTCCTGCGAGGTCGGGCTCCCGTCCTCCTGGGAGGTCGGCGACTCTTCCGGCTGCGTGGTCGGCGGCACGACGACGGTCACGGACTTGGTGTACGACGCCTTGCGGCCGGCCCAGTAGCGGTAGACGGCGTCCTCGCCCTTGAAGATGTTGCCGTCGTCGTCCTTGTACTGGATGTCGAGCAACTCGGGGCGCCTGGCGACCTCATCGGTGTCGATGACCAGGAACTCCAGGGCCACCTTGGACGGGACGCGATAGCCGAAGTCAAACGGCCTGTTGCCGGCGAAGCGGTCCTTGAACCGGTCGAACTGGGCCTGGATGTCCTCCTGGCTGGGCGCCGGCTGGGCCTTCTCGATGGCCTCGAAGTCCGGCCGGACCATGTCCAGCTTGACCATGCGGTTGAGATCCCGCACCAGCACCTGCACGTCATGTTCGCTGACGTTGGTCGCCGTCGCCTGCATCAGCGTCTCGAGCTTCTGCATCGCCACGACCTGGCGGATGGTCTCCAGGATCGCGTCCCGGGTCATCTTGGAGTTCTGGCGGACCGTGTCGGCGACCTCGGGGGTGATGTTGCACTGCTTCATGAACTCGTCGCGCTCGCCATCGGTGACCTGGATGGCGTAGTGCTGCACGAGCAGTTTCCAGAGATACCAGGTCTCGGCGTCCTCGGCGCCGCCCTCGCGAGTGAGATAGCGGTCGACGAACTTGCCGATGCTGGGCATGCTCTGCGCGATGTAGCCCAGCAGCTCGCGGGGGTAGTCCTTATACTTCTGGAGCATCACGTCCAGCGAGGTGCGGTCCAGATTGTGCAGGACTTCGAGTTCGGCGTTGCTGGCGCTCACGGCCTGCGGCTTGATCTTGACCGTCTCGCCGGCCAGCTCGATGGTGGCCAGCTTGGCCCGGCCGCCGATGATGCTCTGGATCACGTTGCTGAGCACATCGAAGGCGATTGAGCCGGCGATGAACAGCACCATCAGCGCCACCATCAGCAGCAGGATGCCCTTCTGGTGCTTACGGAAGAATTTCATCATGGCTGTAGCGTGCCTCCCGTGTGACCGCCCCGTCGGCGTCCGGAGGGGCGCCGCGACCCGGGGCGAACACTTGCGAACCGGTGAGTATAGGCCAAAACCGGCCGGTTGCAAGACATAGATGGCCTGTCGGCTGCCTGTCGGGCGGGCCGCCCCCGCCCGGCGGCGGCCCGAGCCTGTGAAATGCGCCGCCTCACCCCCCCTGCCGACGTTGTGCAAACAAAGATTAACGCGAATCTGCGCCGTTTCTCAAGTCACCCCCGCTTGCTTGACGATAATCTGAATGCTAGGATGAAGTAGTGAGCAGGTCCGAGCTTCGATTCACGCTCTTTCGCAATTAAAAAGCCAAGGGTCTCTGCCATGTTCGTGCTAGGATTCTTTTGATTCGAACCGATAACTGAACCCGGGGCACCCTCTATCGGCCGCACGCCGGCATGCCTCCCTGCGAGGACGCCAAGCCCGGCCGACTGACCGCCCACGTGATATAAAGGGTTCAATCAAAACTTTCCTCACGGCATTGCGGTGGAGGCTTCAACCTTGGCTTTTTAGTCCAAGGCCCGTGCGCTCCGGCGTGCGGGCCTTTTCCACAGACCGATCCGGGACGGGACAATCCGAATTCAAGTAGCCTCGCCATTGGCCCGACTCAACTTGCGGGCAACGCGCCCGTTGGGAGACGCCCATGCACGCCGTCCGCATCCTGTTTGAAGACGCCGGCTTCCGCAACCTTCTGCCGCTGGTCTGGTGGCGCAGCGTGGGCGAACTTCGCTGCGGACGCCGCCGCCTGCTCCGCAAGCACTTCGCCGCCCCGGCTGAGCCCGGCGGACCCGAGCCGGTCTACCTCTGGGTCCGCGACATGCTGGCGGACGTCGTCGCCGAACGCAATTCCGACGCCCACGTGAACGTCCCCGTGCCCGCGTCGGCTGCCTCCGTCCTGCTGGTCAACGCCCGCTACCTCTTCGGCGGCGACATCGCCAGTCGACCGGCCGTTGCGGGCCCGCCAGCCGTCGGCGTCTGCGGCGGGCAGGTCGCCTGGCTGAGGCTGTCGGCCCAGTCGGCCCGGGCGTTGGACCCCGACATGCTGCTGGCCGGCGACGCCCCCGACGCCGAAGCCTGGGCCTCCAGGATCGGCCGCCGCGAGGAGGCCCCGGGCTCGATGATCGACTACCCCTGGGACATCGTCCGCCACAACCATGAGCAGATGATGCTGGACTGGAACGCGGCGATCGCCGCGGGCGGGCGGCCGGCCATCGAGGGCCGCGTCTACGACGGGGCCTACCTGCTGGAACCCGGGAGCATCCACGTCGGCAAGGGCTCGGTCGTCAAGCCCTGCACCGTGCTGGACGCCGAGAAGGGCCCGATCTGGATCGGCGACGGCGTGACGATTTCGCCCAACTGCACCATCCAGGGGCCCGTCGCCATCTGCCACGGCACGCTCATTCAGCCCGGCGCCTGCATCCACGAGGGCACGACCATCGGGCCGGTCTGCAAGGTCGGCGGCGAGGTCGAGGAGTCGGTCATCTGGGGCTACTCCAACAAGCAGCACGACGGCTTCCTCGGCCACGCGGTGCTGGGCGCCTGGATCAACATCGCCGCCGACTCGATCAACAGCGACCTGAAGAACACCTACGGGCCGGTCCGCGTGCCGATCAACGGCGTCGAGGTGGACAGCGGGCAGAAGTTCGTCGGCCTGACGATGGGCGACCACTCCAAGAGCAGCATCAACGCGAGTTTTTCGACCGGGTCGGTGGTGGGCTTCTGCGCCAACGTCGTCTGCAACGCATTCCCGCCCAAGTTCGTGCCCAGCTTCTGCTGGCTGACCGACACTGAGCGCCGGGCCTACGACGTGGAGAAGGGGTTGGAAGTCGCCCGCACAGTGATGGCCCGCCGCAAGGTGACCCTGACGGCCGCCGAGGAGCGTCTCTTCCACGCCATCGCCGCCGAGTGCCGCAACGTCGAGGCCGCCGCCGCCTTCGACCCGCCGGAGGCGTGACCCGCCGACGCTCAATCGCCCGCGGGCATGAACTGCCACTTACCGTCGATGATCTTCCACTCGCCCGCCGGCGCGGAATCGGGCTGGACTCTTTCCGCCTGCGGCGGTGCGGGTACGATCTTGATCGACGGGCCGGCTGCACCGGTCAGTCTCAGCAGGTCGGTCGTGAACGTCGGCTTGCCGCTGGCCACGTCGAGGATGGCCAGGCGGCCCTCCTTGGGGCGGTCCTGGCCGGGGTCGTGCCATTCGACGAACGTCACGGTCTTGCCGTCCTCGCTGACGGCCGGCTGCTCGATCTCGAACGGGTCGGCCGTCGCGTGAATCTTGCGCCACGCCGCCCCGGCCGCGTCGCGGTCGAGCAGGTAGAGCGTCTGCTGGCCCGCCAGGGCTGCCGGCAGGGCCGGGATGGGATGATCGACCCGTTCCGGCTGGCTGGTCGGGGCCTGGGCTTGCTCGGCGGCGTCCGGCTGGCTCGCCGGCGGGGGCGCCGCAACCGCGACCAGCCATCGCCCGTCGGCGCTGAAGGCGAATTGCTCCGGCGCGTCGGCCCAGAGTGTCCGCAGGTCCTTGCCGTCGTCGATGAGCAGGGCGTCGTTGAGCTTGACCAGCAGGCCGTCGCGCCGCGTCGAGGCCAGCACCGGCGTGTCGCGGAGCGACGCCGGGAGCGGACGATCCGCCTCCCTGCGCAGGTTCGGCTGGTCAGCCGAGGGCAGGTCGTAGACCGCGATCGCGAACCGTAGCGTCGCCTCGTCCACCTCCTCGCCCTTCTCGGACTTCTCCATGATCGCCGCCAGCCCGCCCTGCACCGTCAGGCCCGCCAGCTTCCGCCCGGCGTCGAACAGGCAGGGGAACAGGCAGTCGGGGCACTCGGCCAGCAGTCGGCCGGCCGCCAGGTCCACGACGATCGCACGCGGGTCGATCGGCTTGCCGTCACTGCCCATCCGGTAGAACGCCGCCCGACGGCCGTCCGACGAAAGGCTCGGCGGCGGCCCGCTTGGCAGGTCGCTCTTCCATTGCGTGCGAAAGCGGTAGACGGGTCGAGGCTTTGCGGCCGCAGCGTCGGGATCGAAACGCATCAGTTCCACCATCGCCGGGACGATCAGCGTCTTGTCGTCAGCCGGCTGGGTCTCGGGCACGCCGCCCCGCGCCTGTGCCATGTCGGCCGGCGAGAGTGTGACCCGCCAGTAGACGATTTCGTGACCGCCCTTGGCGCCGGGCACGAACGCCGGGCCGGGCTTGGCTTCGCCGAGCATCTCGCGGCCGGTGAGCCGGGCGATCTCCTTGCCGTCGCGGCCGAGCACGAGCATCGGGTCGCCGCTGCCGCCGGCCTGCACGACGACGCGTTGCCCGTCGCCGCTGAGCCCCAGCAGGCCGTCCCACGGACAGCCGACCAGCCCCGCCGTCGCCGCCGCCAACCCCAACGCCAGCATCCACCCGGTGGTGCGTTTCATGGCCGCCTCCTTCGCTGTCATTCTACCCCCGCCCGCGCAGTACGCGAGCCGCTGCATCTTGCGAACGCCCCCCTCAAGCTCATTCCCCCCGGTTGGGACCGTCGCCGATCGCGGGCGGCGGGGGCATCAGTCGTTTGAGTTCCGCGGCGTTGCCGAAGCGAGTTGCATCGGAGAGACCGACCAGGAACCGCGCGACTTCGATCTGGACCGCCGGCGTCTGCTTGACCAGCAGGCAACTGCGGAACCCCTCCACGTTCGCGTCGCCTGTCGGGGCCCAGCTCGGGGCCGCCACGTGGGCGCGGAGGCAGGTCTGCACCGCCGCGACCCGCCGCTCGGTGTCATCCCGCCGCTCCCGGGCCCACGCGCCCCACTGGGGCTGGCTGAACGGGCCGCCGCCATTGCCGTTGTCGTTGTTGTTGTTGGCGCTGCTGTCATCGTCGTCGCCGAAGATCGACTCGCCGTTTGCCTCGCCCGCATCGTCGTCCCAGTCGTCGGCCTCAGCCGGGCCGGCCCAGGCCAGCACGAAGTCCTCCGGCAGCAGGCGGAGCATGTCCTGCAAGTCGAACAGGCGGGTCGTCATCGCGATGTCGCCTTCGACCAGTTCCGCCTGGCGGAACAGGTCGTCGCGGGGCGCCTGCTCGCGCAGCCGCTTCAGCGCCGCAGCCAGTTCCGCGGCCCGGGCGTCGGCGGCGCGCTTGGCGGCCTCCAGTTCGGGGATCGCGGCCGCGGGCGTTCGGCCGCCGCTCCGCAGCACTGCCAGCAGGGCGTCCAGTTCGCGATGCCCCGCCTCGGACTGCTTGACGATCAGCGAGCCGGGCCACCACTCCATGAGTGCGTCGCCCGTCGGGGCCCAGGTGTCCGGCAGCACAATCGCGCGAAGGAGGCGTTTGAACTCATCCACGTCGTAGAGGCTCGCGTCGCCGCTGCCGTCGCCGACCAAGTCGTGCACGTCGTAGCGCAGGAGGAACTCGATCGTCCGCAGGTCCTCGCACGTCGAGACCTTCACCACGCCGTCGCGGACCATGTAGTCCAGCACGCCCTCGCGCCCGGCTGCCGCCGACAACGCCCGCCGCAAGGCCTCCTCGACCGTCCCGTTGCGCAGGCGCAGGGTGATCTTCGGGCTGGTTTGCGTGATGCCGATCATCGCCAGCGCCCCCCAGTTGGCGTCCATGTCCACGCCCGCAGCGTCCCCCAGCCAGTCCAGCACATCCCCCAGCGGCGTCGGGCGGCTGAAATCCACGTCGCCCAACCGCCGCAGCTTCGCGCGGGCGACTCGGTTCGCCTCGGGCGGCTGGTCGGCCAGCGTCCGCGGGGCCGGGTCGCGCAACATCTTGAAGAACCGCGCCACGTCGCGGTGGCCCTCCTGGTGCTGCTGGATCAGCAACAGGCCGTAGCGCCACTCCTGGATGCCCGCGTCGCCCGTCGGCGCCCAACTGTCAGGCCGCACGCACGACCGGATGAAGCGATGGAACTCCTCCACTCTTTCACCGGCCTGTGGGTCGTCCAGCCGATCCAGCAGGTCGGTCACGTTGTGCAGCCGGATGGTCTTGTTCCACTGCAAGTCATCCCGGGTCGATATCTTCACCATCCCGTCGCTGACGACGAAGTCCAGCACGTCCTCGCGACCGGCCGCCGCCGAAAGAACTTCGTATAGAGCCGACTCGACCGTCGTGTCCTTCAGGCTCAGTTTCACCTCCGGGTTGGTCGGCGTGATGCCGATCGTGCCCAGCGTCCCCCAGTTGACGCCGATGCTCACCCCGCCGGCTTGGCCGATCCAGTCCAGCGCGTCGCCCAGCGGGGTCGGCCTGTTGAAGTTCACCGCCTCGATCCGCCTGGCCAGCCCCTCGCGCACGCGGTCCGACGCCGCCCGGCCGCCCGGCTGCCCGTCGGCGGTCATCTCAACCACCCCGCCGACGCCCGGCGGATGCCGCAACAGTTCCAGGAAGGCGGCCAGGTCGCGGTGGACCCTCGGCGGCGCCTTGACGATAAGCGAACCGTTCAGTTCCTCCAGCACCGAGTCGCCCGTCGGCGCCCAACTGTCAGGATGGATCAGGCAGCGGTTCATTTGCTTGAACTCTTCGACCCTGTTGGAATCGATGAAGCCGTCATGGTTAGCCAGCAGGTCGCGGACGGCGTAGACGCGAAGAACGCTCGCCGACGCCAGGGCGTCCGTGACCACGGTCCCGAACAGGACGCGGTCGGGCTGGATGGCGTAATCGCACACATCCTCGCGGCCGGCAATGGCCGACCCGGCGGCCCGCAGGGCGGCGCCGAGCGTCGCGTCGCGCAGGTCGACCGAGACGCGGCCGGGGTTGGTCCCGGTGATCCCGATATCGCCGAACGTGTCCCAACGCACGTCGATCCGCACGTCCCAGGCCTGCCCGATCTGCTCGAGCAGCTGCGCCGGCGTCGCGTTCCTGATCCGCAGTCGCGGCACGACGCGGGCCAGGGCCATTGCCATCGCCGGCGGCACCTCCTCGCGCTGCCCCGGCGGCTGGGGATGGCGGAGGCGGTTCAGCAGGTCCGCGACCGCCGCCTGGTTGGCTTCGGTCTGTTCGACGAGCAGCCGCCCGAGATGGATCGCCAGCCGGGCCTGGCCGGTGGGCTCCCACGAGTCGGCGGCGACGACGTTGCGAACCATCCTTATGAATTTTTCTTCCGGCGTGACTTCGACATACTCCTCGTCGCCGGCGTCGTCTTCGAACGGGTTCTCGTCGTCCGACTGGGCCGGCGCGGGGGGCGGCGTCACGACAATCCTGGCCGGCAGCAGGTCGTCGACCGGGTACGCCCGCACGACCAGCGGCGGGCCGGCTGCCGGTTTGGGTTCCTGCCCCCAGGCCGCCGACGCCCACGCCATGCCCGCGATCACGCCCGCCCCGACCAGCCAATCACGTCGCCTCATGTCCGCCTCCCTTCCCGCCGCCAGAGCCCCGTGTGTACCGGTTAAGTGTGACGGCCGCGCTCCCCTTCGGGTCGCGGCTACACGTCTAGCCGCAACGCCAAAGGCGTGCGCGGCATTCATGACGCGAAGCGCCGAACGGCATCGCCAACGCGCAGAGCGAGAGGGGCACGATTTTCATGATCGGGGCGCCCTGGAAGGTTGGATGGGGGCGCGGACGAACCGGCAGGCGACCGAACGCGGCGGCGGGGCGTTGCACAGGTTGTTTCTCCCCAGCGGACGGAAGGCGGATGATCCCCGCATCCCGGCGGATGCGGGCGATGGATGTATGATGACGCCTCTATTGTGATGCAGACAACGCGCGGCGGCAATGGTTAGGCGCAGCAAACGCATCCCCGCCGCAAGCGGCAGAGCCTGGACGGGGCCGAGCTGACAGTGGACAGGCCCGCCGGTTTCTATACAATGCCGTCTTGCGCAAGGAGACACGCAATGCAGACGCTGCCTGAAACGATCAATACCGTCGCGGAACTGGAAGAAGTGCTCAGCCGGCCGAGCGAGCGGCTGGTCGAGTTCGTCAAGGGGCTCGAAGGCGACATCATGGTCATCGGGGCCGGCGGCAAGGTCGGCCCGACGATGTGCCGCACCGCGAAGCGCGCCATCGGGGCCGCGGGCGTCAAGAAGGATGTCATCGCCGTGGACGTCGCCCCGCTGGACGCGCTGGCCAAGGAAGGCATCAAGACCGTCCAGTGCGACCTGCTGGACCTCGACGCCGTGGCCAAGCTGTCCAAGGCAGCCAACATCGTCTACATGATCGGCATGAAGTTCGGCGCCACCGGCAAGGAGGCCCTGACCTGGGCGATCAACGTGACCGCCCCCTACCACGTCGCCCGCAGCTTCACCCAGTCGCGGATCGTCGCCTTCAGCACCGGCTGCGTCTACCCCGTCGTTCACGTCACCACCGGCGGCAGCGTCGAGACCGACCCGGCTGACCCGGTCGGCGAATATGCCCAGAGCTGCCTCGGCCGCGAACGGATGTTCGACTACTTCAGCCAGACAGCCGGCGAGCGCGTGCTCCAGTTCCGCCTGAACTACGCGGTCGAGCTGCGCTACGGCGTGCTGGTGGACGTGGCGGCCCAGGTGGCCGCCGGCAAGCCGGTCGACGTGACCACCGGTTTTGCCAACGTCCTGTGGCAGGGCGACGTGTGCAACCAGGCCCTGCTCAGCCTCGGCCAGGCGACCGCGCCGGCGACGATCCTCAACGTCACCGGGCCCGAGACGATCTCCATCCGCCGGGCGGCCAGGCAGTTCGGCGAGCTGCTGGGCAAGCCCGTCACGTTCACCGGCGAGGAGAACGGGCGCGGCTATCTCTCCAACGCCACCAAGGCCAACGCGCTGTTCGGCAACCCGACCGTGCCGGCCGGCACGCTCATCCGATGGATCGCCCACTGGATGAAAATCGGCGGCGCGACCAGCGGCAAACCCACCCACTTCGAGACGCAGAACGGAAAATACTGAGAAGTGCTGAGTCCTGAGTGCTGAGTGCCGGGGCGCTGCGCGGCGCCGTCACTTGGGGGCGGCGGCGGGGGGAATCGCGTCGATGCGGGCCTGGGCGCGATCGAGATCGGCCTGGGCGTCGGGACTCGTGGCGGCGTCCAGGTCGGCATCCAGCTCGAACTCGCCCAGCGGGTCCGCAACACCGGGTGCGCCGGACCGCTTGAGCTTCATCATCGCGTGGCGGACCTCGAACTGTCGCCGGCTGCCCAGATACCACGCCGACCGCACGAAGACGCTGCCGACGCCCTCGTAGCAGCGGGCCACGGGCGACTGGCCGGCCGCCGCGGGCGCGACGATCAGATACTCCACGCGGGCGTTGAGGATCGACTCGTCGGTTCCCGTCTGGCCGGGCTGGAGGGGGAACAACTCGCGAACCACGAGCAGGTACTGGATGTCGCCGCCCTCGCCCGCGCCGGACCAGTCGGCGGCGACGCCGTGCATACGCCGGCTGTCGGTCGCGAACACCGCCTGCTGCGGGCGCTCGACGAACGTCGAGTAGGTTCCCAGGTCGCCCTCGAACCGCATGACGCGCACACTGCTGGAACTGAACATGCCCGCGCAGCCGCCCATCGGCCAGGCGGCCAGGAGTGCGGCGGTGATAAGGATCGCGCGGCGTCGCATGGTTCGCTCGGATCAGCGGGAAAGTCGGCGGCGGCCTACGAGCCGATCTCGGTCTGGACGGCCGGCGAATCGGCCGGCGAGGGCGACTCGCCCCGCCCGCCGCCGGGTGTTTCCAGCCGGAGCAGCCGCAGCGTGTCGCGCTCGACGATGCCGCGGAGCATCTCGCGCGGGATTGCCGGCAGGTTGGTCCCCTTGACGATCTGGTGCAGCGAGTAAAGCATCTCGATGCAGGTCGCCGGCGTGGTGTAGGGGAAGTCGCTGGCGAACAGCAGCCGGTCGATCACACCGAACTCCTGGGCCGTCAGCAGCGCGTTGTAGGTCTGCCACGGGCCGCGGATGATCCCGCGCATGTTGGCCAACAGGTTCGGGTGCTTGGACATCAGCGTGAGGGTCTGGTGAATCCACGGGCTGCCCAGCCCGCCGAGGATCACACGCAGGTCGGGAAAATCGCGCAGCAGTTCGTCCAGCAGCATCGGCTCGGCGAACTCCAGCCGGGCCTGCGGCGCAGGCGCCGGGCCCTGATAGATGATCAGCGGCAGGTCGAGCTGCACGACGCGCTGGTAGATCTCCTGGGCGCGGGTGTTCATCGGGTGGAAGCCCTGCCCCGCCGGCGACACCGCGACGCCCTTGAGCCCCAGCGTGCTGACGGCCAGTTCCAGTTCCTCCAGCGCGTCGGCCCGCGTGGGGTCGATGCTGGCGATGCCGATCAGCCGATCCGGATGGCTGCGGACGTATTCGGCCACCAGCCGGTTGGGCACGTGGGCTTCCAGCAGGTCGCTGGTGAACGCCAGCACCATCGACACGTTGACCGGCCCCTGGCACTCGAAATGGTTCACCGGGTCGGCGCTGATGGGCTTGTCGGTCCGGGGGTCGCGCGGTCCCTGCGGCAGGACGCAGCCGCCAAGCTGGCCCGGCGATTCCCAGACGTGCGTAAGGGTGTCGACTATCATCGTCGCGGCTTTCAGTCTCCGTGTCTGCGTCGCTGCGGCGTCGTCGGCCAACGCGCGGCGCGGGCCCGCCAGCGCAGACCCAAGCCGCGCCCATTCTAAGGCCCCCTCGCCGGACGAATCAAGCGGCTACGGGGCGATGTATTCCAGCCGCGTCAGGGCGGCCTGGGCCTTGACGGCGACGGCCGCGTCGGGCCAGCGGGTCAGGATCTCGTTGTACAACTCGATGGCCTTGGCCTTCATGTCGTTCTTCTCGTAGAGCACCGCCAGGTCGTACTTGCGCTGGGCCTCCTTCTCGGCGGCGGCCTTGGCGGCGGTGTCCGGCGTCGGCGGCTGCTGTCTCGGCGGGGTCGGCAGAGGCGTCGGGGCGACCTTCGGTCGGCCGGTCTCCTGGTCGTCGGGTTGCGTGGTAGCGGCCGGCATCCGCTTGCCGTTGGCCTCGACCAGGGCAGCCCGGATCGCGTAATGAAACAGCGGCTCGTTGGGCATGCCGACGTAGATGACCTTGCCCGACGGCGCCAGCACCGCCAGGTCGGGGATCGCCACGCTGTGGAACGCCTCCCGCGCGACCTTGCCGGGGAAGCCGTCGAAATACTGCGGCCAGGTCACGTCGTGGTTGACCATGAAGACCCGCGCCGCGTTCACGCCCGACCGCCCGTCGCGGTTGATCCCGATCATGCGGAAGTGCGGGAACGCCCGGTAGCGGACGTAAACCTTGCGGATCAGATCCACGGCCTGCTCGTAGGTCCGGGCGTCGTACTTCCACATGTCGAAGACGACCGCGTCGCCGCCCTGCCGGGCCGTGTCGAACGTCGTGCCGTCGCTGAGGACCAGCTTGAAGGCCGCGACCGGACCGATCGCCGACGCCTCGGCCCGCATCGCGTTGAGCATGCTCTGCTTGTCCTTGGGCAGCCGGGCGGCCAGCCCGTCGATGCCCTCCTGGCAGACCCTCGGCTGGCCGGTCAGCCGACCGGCGTCGTAGAGGGCCAGGTAGTTCCACGGCGTCTCCGGCGACTGGTGGATCAACTCCCGGGCAGCCGATAGCGCGTCGGCCGGGCGACCCGCCGCCATGGCCGCCAGGTAGAACCCCTGGTGGTAGGCGGCCTGGTGTTCCAGCGCGATCCCGCCCAGCAGACCGCGGCCGGCGGCGAGCGACCGGTGAAACCCGTCAGCCAGTTTCCACGGAACCCACTGCCGATCGTCGTCGGCCTTGGCCAACATGGAATTGATCTCGATGGCTGCCTGGAGCAGGTCGCCGGAGTTCGTCCACTTCTGCGGCAGCTTGGCGAGGATGCGATCCACGCTGTCAGCGGCATCGTCGCGGCCGGGGGTGGCCGGGTCGGCTGGCGCGTCCTCGTCCGTCCCGGCGTCCTTCGGTTCGCCGGTGTTGGGGGCGTCCTTCACCGTCGGGGCTGGAAGCAGCGGGTTGTATTCGTCGTCATCAGCCAACGCCGTCGAGGCGGCCAGCAGCAGAACCCCGATCAGCAACCGACAAAGGCATCGCGGGGCGGCGGGCATGGCGTCCCTCCTTCGGGAAAGGTCCATCCATTGTACCCGGCCGGGGGAACCCGCGACAGCGACTTGCCGGCTCATTCCCGGCCGCCCGCGCCGCGCCGCCGCTTGCCCCTTTCATCGCCGCCGCCCTTGCGGTAATGTCTGCGGCACATCGCACCCCTGCACCGGAGGCCGTCCGTGACCAGCAGTTTCATCAAAGGCGTCATGATCGACATGGCTCGCGTGACCGAGCGGCACAGTTGGTACCGCGCCCTGATCCCGCGACTGGCCGACTGGGGCTACAACACGCTCTTCCTGCACTTCACCGACGACGAAGGCTGCGCGATGCGCTTCCGCCGCCGGCCCGAGCTGGCGACGCCGCACGCCTTCACCCAGGCGCAGATGCGCGACTTCGTCCGCGCCGCCGCCCGCGCGGGGCTGACCGTCATCCCCGAGATCGAGAGCTTCGGGCACACGGCCTTCATCCACAGCCGCCGCAAGTACCGCCGCCTCGTCGACACCGGCCCGGGCCGATGGTTCAACGCGATCAACCCGCTGCGGAAGGAGACGCGGGCCATCCTGGCCGACCTGATCGCCGAGACCGCGGACGTCTTCGACGCTCCGTTCATCCACGCCGGACTGGACGAGGTGAACTTCGGCGCCAGCCCCGAGGTCCGCCGGGCGCTGAAGCGCAAGCCCAAGTGGCAGATCTTCGCCGACCACGTCAACTTCATGCACGACCTGGTCGCCCGCGCCGGGCGGCGGATGATCATCTGGGGCGACCACCTGCTGCACGAGCCGCAGATCGCCGACGCGATCAGCGCCGACATCGTCATCGCCGACTGGCACTACAATGACAGCGTCTCGGCTGATAGCGTGCGTGTCTTCACCGACCGCGGGTTCGAGGTCATCTGCTGCCCGGCCTCCAACCGCAGCACGGACATGGTCATGCCCAACGCGCTGACGCAGATCAACCTCCAGCGATTCGCCCGCATCGCCCACGCCAACACCCGGCCGACCCGCCGCGGCGGCAAGGTCGTCGGGCTGATGAACACCGTCTGGTGCCCGCAGCGGATGCTCGCCGGCATCGAGCAGTTCGCCCTGGCCCTGGGCGGCGCGTGGTTCGACAACCCCGACGCCGACCCCGAGGCCGTCACCGCCCACTTCCTCAAGGAGCAGTTCGGCCTGCCGCGCGTCGGCCGGCTGGCCGCCGGCCTGCTCACGCTGTCGGCCATCATGCCCGAGCGCAAGATTCTCCGCCGCCTGCTCAACAGCAACGACCGGCCCGAGCTGCCGGCGACGGCCGTCGAGGTCCGTCAGGCCGGCGAGCTGGCCGACCAGGCGGCTGCGCTGGCCGCCCTGTTCGCAGCAGCCCAGGGCAAGGTGACCCGCAACGCGCCGCTGTTCGCCGGCTACGTGCTGGCCGCCGACCTGCTGACCTGGGCGGCGCGGCTGCGGACCGTCTGGCCCGGGCCGCTGGCTGACGCCGACCGCAAGGCCCGGCACGCCCGCGGGCGGGCCCTGCTCAAGCAGGCGGTCGCCGACTGGAACCGCGGCCGCTACGCCGATGACCCCAAGCGCGACCTGAACGGCGCCCCCGGACGGTGGCCGGACGCCCTGATCCCCAACCTTCACCTGGCCGTCGCGCGGCTGGCGGCCCCGGCCCGCGGACGGGCGAGCAGGTGACGGCCGCCAGCCAGCGGAGGCCCAGACACCATGAACAAGGTCAACCTCGCGCAGAAGCTGGCGACGTTTTCGGACCACTGGAACCCCCGCGTTGTGGGCGAGCTGAACGGCCAGCAGGTGAAGCTGGCCAAGCTGCTGGGGGAGTTTCCCTGGCACCGGCACGAGAGCGAGGACGAGCTATTCATGGTGCTCAAGGGCTCGCTGGAGATCCGCCTGCGCGACGGCATCGTCCAGTTGGCGGAGGGCGAGTTCTTCATCGTCCCGCATGGCGTCGATCACCAGCCGGCCGCCGCCGAAGAGGCCCACCTGCTTTTCTTCGAGCCTGCCTCGACCCTGAACACCGGCAACCTGCGCAACGAGCGGACCGTCGAGCGGCCCGAGAGAATCTGAAGCCATGACTCACCTGCGATGCGACATCGGGGACGCCGTCTTTCGACCGTTGCCGGACTTGGAGCGGATCGAACTGCCAGTCGGCGCGACGTTCCGCGCGGACCTCGCCAGCGGCGGGCAGTGGTTCGGCCATGGGTTCGCCCACCGCCAGCCCTGGCCGCTCCAGGCCGAGCCCGTCGTCAACGACCGCTTCGCCGTCAACAACTGCCAGTCGCCGATCTGGATGTGCTCCGCCGGCGTGGCCATCCTGGCTGAGACGACCGAGGAATTGGCCGTCGCGATCGCCGAAGGCCAGCTCCGCGTCCGCTGCGACAACTCGCCGATCACGCTGCGGCTGTTCCGCGGGCCGGACCTGCCGGCGGCCCATCGCAAGCTGCTCGCGCACCTGGGCTGGCCCAACCCCGGCTCGCAGTCGGCGACGCTGGGCGACTCGATCTTCTGCACCTGGACGCAATACCCGCGCTGCATCACGCAGAAGCGCGTCCTCGACATGGCCGAGCGGATCCGCGCCCACGGCTGGCCCTGTTCGACGATCGTCATCGACGACCGCTGGGAATCGGCGTTCGGCGAACTGGAGTTCGGGCGGCGGGATTTCCCCGACCCGCCGGCGATGGTCCGCCGGCTGCACGAGCTGGGCTTCCGCGTGCTGCTGTGGGTGACGCCCTTCGTCAACCGCGAGGCCGCGACGTTCGACGAACTCGCCCGCAGCGGCGCCCTGGTCCGGCGGCGCGACGGCGCGGGCGCCGCCATGCTCAAGTGGTGGGGCGGATCGGCCGGCCTGATCGACCTGACCGGCCAAGCCGGGCCGGCGTGGCTGCGGTCGCGCCTCGAGTGGCTGCGCGACGAAGTCGGCGTGGACGGTTTCAAGATCGACGGCGGCGACGCGAAGTATCAGCCGCCGCCAGCCGAATCGGCCTGGGCGTGCGAGGTCGGTCCGTCGGGTTATTCCGACCGGCTGCTGGAGCTCTTCGAGCAGGTCGCCCCGGGCGCGTGCGAGACGCGGACGATGTGGCTGTCGCAGCGCCGGGCGATCCTCTGGCGACAGGGAGGCAAGGACTCGCACTGGGGCGTGGACAACGGGCTGGCCGCGATGGCCCACCTGGGGCTGCACATGGCCCTGCTCGGCTACGACATCCAGATTCCCGACATGATCCCCGGCCGCGTGCAGACAATGTCGTCCGACGATCCGCTGCCGACCGACGAGCTGATGGTCCGCTGGACGGAGGCGTCGGCGGCATTCCCGATCATGCAGTTCAGCTACTGGCCCTGGAACTACGCGGCCGCGACGGCTGACGCCTGCCTCGGCTGGGCGCGGGCCCACAAGGCGATGGAGAGCTACCTGCACGCGCACGCCGCCGGACGCGCGGCGCCGCTGCTCCGCCCCGCGTGGTACGACGACCCGGCGCGGGCCGAGCTGTATGCCCGCGGCGATCAGTGGATGCTCGGGCCGGACCTGCTCGCGGCCCCGGTGCTGTCGCCGGGCGTGACACGGCGGGACGTGATCCTGCCGGCTGGGACGTGGCGGGACGCGTGGACGGGCGAGCGCCGCTCCGCCGGGCTGCTGCGCGACCTGCCGGCCCCCTGCCCCGGCATGCCGCTGTTCGTCCGCGACAGCAACGATGCCCTGCTGAGCGCGCTGGGCGAGGCCCTGTCGCACATCCGCCGCGGCAGCGTCGAGCCGGGCGCGACCACCGCCACCCACCAGGCCGGGCTCAACCGCGACCTCTCGGTCACCGGCTGACCCGAGCCGTCGCTCATTGGCTCGCCGCCAGCCGGATGTGCAGCACGCGAATCGCCATCCGCGTGACATCGGAGAACGCGACGGGGACTTCGCCGGCCGGCGAGTGCTGGGGGACCGCGAGGCTCTCCAACGCGACCTGCCCCGCGGCGACGCGCGCGGCCGGCGACCACTTGCCGCCAACCGACCGGACCGACCAGGCGATCGCCGGCCCGCCCTCGCCTTTGACCAGCCACACGCAGACGAGCCGATCGCCGGCGGCGCAGAGCAGGCCGGACGCGACGCCGTCAGGCGAGTCGGGCGTCCACTTGCCGTCGGCCAGCCGATGGACCTGATCGGGCTGACGCGTGGAGAGGAAGAGCGTCCCCCCGCAGTCGGCGACCGAGACGGGATAGGCCCCGCTGATGACGGCCGGCGGGCCCCAGGCCTTGCCGTCGAACCGCGCCCACTGGAGCTTCGAGCCGGCCCGCCAGAAGCAGGCGAGTTGCTCTCCGTCGCGGACGAGGTAGGGCCCGCTCGGGATGCCGGCGAACGCGGGCGCGACCAGCGGGCCGGCGTCGGGCGTCCGCCAGGTCGCACCATCGTCGTCGCTGCACTTGGCGCGAATGTTGTATTGCCCGTTGCGGTCGAGGTGGTCCCACGCGACCCATATCCGCCCGCCGCCGTCGCGCAGCAGGTCCAGCCGATCGGCGCAGTGCCGGACGCCGCGCTCAAACGCGACTGGGGCGCCGAGCTGCCAGCTCTTGCCGTCGTAGTGCTCGCGGGCGAAGTGCAACTCGGTCCGCCCGCTGCCGCCGGCGCAGTGATCGGTCACGAACGCCGCCAGCACCTCGCGTCCTTCCGCGAGCACGGCCATCCGGTGGCCGCGGACGTCCCCGGTGATCGGCTGGGGCTGGGCCCGGTTGCCCGCCAGGTCGGTCCATGTCGCCCCGCCGTCGCGGCTGATCCACGTTCGCGTCGTGCCGTCCATCAGCAACAGCCCGCCCGGGGCGAACTGGCCGATGAGCCGATCCTTGGCCGTCAGCGGGGAGTAGGAGGGCTTGCGGGCGTACTCGACGACGGCGACCGGACCGGCCGACGCCGCCGGCTGCGTCGCCAGGTCCAGCGGCGCCAGCTTGACGCCCTTGCCGGCGGCCGGCTCGGCGTAGGCCAATGGCCCTTCGCCGACCACCAGCGGCAGCGCTGTTTTGTCAGCGTCGTCAGCCAGGCGGATGTTGTCGAGCTTCACGGTCACCGACTCTTCGCGCGACAGGCGGCGGTCGAACGCCGCGACCAGCAACTGGAACGTGGCCATGTGCGACAGGTCCAGCCCGCGGACCTTGGCGGCCTCGGCCAGGTCCGCCTGGAGCGTGACCCACTTGTCGGCGGGGACGGCGAAGGTGCGGACCACCGGGTCGGCGATGGTCCCGTCCTCCAGTTCCAACCGAAGGGTCGCGCCGGCGCCGGCCAGCTTGACGTCCATCCGCAGAAGGCGATGGCCGCTCCAGTCGGTGGGCATGGCCTTGGCGAGCCAGCCGAACGCGTTGACCACGCGGCCGGACCGCTGGAGGATGTAGTAGGTCGTCTTGTTGCCCGGGGCGAGCCAGGCGTACTTGTCGCCGAGCGTCACAGCCAGCGCCCACCTGCCCTCGGTCGCGTCGCCGGCGGCGCCCTGGAACAGGTGGTAGAGGGCGTAGGACGCGTCGTCGGCCTTCTCAACCTTGGCCAGTTTGGCGGCGTCGTCCTTCTCGAAACCGAAGAGCAGCTTCTCGTCGGCACGGAGGCGCGGCGGGGCGGCCGACAGGACCAGGATCGCCAGCAGGACTGCTCGGCGGGGATTGCACACGGCATGCCTCCGAAGTTGTTTATATTCTCGCGTCGGTGAGATATCCTGCAAGCATCCGTTCGGAGACAGCCCATGTCGCCGCGAGAGATATTTCTGAGGGCGCTGGTGCGGCTGCCCACGCCCCGGCCGGCCGTCGGCAGCGCCACCTCCATCGTCACCTGCGACCTCATGGACCGCGCGGGGGTGTGGTTCCCCGACGCCCACCGTGACGCGAGGCAGATGGCCGACCTGGCCGCCGCCGGCGCCGAGGTGCTGGGCTTCGACAACGTGATGCCGCTGTTCTCGGTGCTGCACGAATCGGCGGCGCTGGGCTGCGACGTGGACTGGGGCCGCCGCGACAATATGCCCCAGTGCCGCCGCCCGCCCTGGCGGCTGGGCGACGCGGTGACGGTCCCGGACGGCCTGCTCGACCACCCGGCCTGCCGCGTGGCGCTGGAGGCGATCGCCCTGATGCGGAGGCGGTTCGACGGGCGTGTGGCCGTCGTCGGCAAGGTCTTCGGTCCCTGGACGCTGGGCTATCACCTGTTCGGCGTCGAGCCGTTTCTGATCGGCACGCTGGACGCACCGGACGCCGTCCGCCGGGCGATGGATGCGATCAAGGAAGTGACGGTCCGCTTCGCCCGGGCCCAGATCGACGCCGGCGCCGACGCCCTGACCCTCGGCGACCACGCGACGCGCGACCTCTGCTCGCCGCAGGCCTACCGCGACTTCCTCATGCCCATTCACGCTGAGTTGGCCGAGCGGATCGGCTGCCCGCTGATCCTGCACATCTGCGGCGACACCAGCGACCGGATCGAGATGATCCGCCGGACGGGCGTGGCCTGCTTCCACTACGACAGCAAGGTGGACGACGCGGCCGCCCGGCGGCTGGCGGGCGGGCGGATGTCACTGATGGGCGGGATGAGCAACCTGCGGGTGATCCGCGGCGGCGACGAAGCAGCGGTGCGGGCCGACGTCGCCGCCAAGCGGGCCGCCGGCATCGACATCATCGGCCCGGAGTGCGCCGTCCCCCTGGACGCCCCGTATCGCAACATGCGCCTGCTGGCTGAGGCCGTCAAAGGCGAGGCGTGAAAACGCAAGGGCCCGACTCCCCGCGGAGCCGGGCCCGTCGATCGCGATTCGACGCCGCCCCGCCGGGCGGCTCACTCCATGCCGTTGTTCTGCTCGGCGGCCACCTGGCGCTTCAGGGCGTACCAGTCCTCCAGGGCCATCAGCACCTCGCGGGCGTTGCTGCCGGCGTATTCGCCGACGATGCCGGCCTCGGCCATCTGGTCAATCAGCCGGGCGGCCCGGCCGTAGCCGATGCCCAGCTTGCGCTGGAGCAGGCTGACGCTGCCGCGCTGGTTCTGGAGCACGACCTCGACCGCGGGGTCGAACATCTCGTCGCGCTCGCCGGGGACGCTGGCTTCGCCCGGATCGCCGACGTCGCCTTCCTCGCGGCGCGGGCGGAGCTGGATCAGCTCCTGGCTGAAGTTCGGTTTGGCGACCGTGTTGAGGTGGTTGACGATCGCGCTGACCTCGTCGTCGTCGACCAGCGTGCCCTGGGCGCGGATCAGCTTGGCGGTTCCGGGGCGCAGGTAGAGCATGTCACCCTCGCCCAGCAGCGTCTCGGCGCCGTTCTGGTCGAGCACGATGCGGCTCTCCTGCTTGCTGGAGACGCGGAAGCTCAGCCGGCAGGGCATGTTCGCCTTGATCAGGCCGGTCACGACGTTCACGCGCGGGCTCTGCGTGGCGACGACCAGGTGGATGCCGATGGCCCGGCTCTTCTGGGCCAGACGGATGATGTGGTGCTCGACCTCCTTGGCGGCGGTCATCATCAGGTCGGCCAGCTCGTCAATGATGATCACCATGTAGGGCATGTGCGTCATGACGCGGGCCTTGTCCTCTTCGGTCTCGCAGCCCAGCCGCTGGTGGATTTCCTCGGGGGTCATCTTGTTGAACGAGGAGATGTTGCGGGCGCCGACCTCGCTGAGCAGTTCGTAACGCTCCTCCATCTTGCTGACGGCCCATTCCAGGACGGCCGCCGCCTTGTTCATGTCCGTGATGATCGGACACATCAGGTGCGGCAGGTCCTTGAACGAACTCATCTCGACGGCCTTGGGGTCGATCAGGATCAGCTTGACGTGGTCCGGCCGCTGCGTCAGCAGCAGGCTCATGATGATCGTGTTGATGCAGACGCTCTTGCCGCTGCCGGTCGCACCGGCGATCAGCGTGTGCGGGTTGCGGGCCAGGTCGGCCAGCAGGGCGTCGCCGCTGGCGTCCTTGCCCAGGAACGTCGGCAGGGCCATCTTCGAGCTCTTGGCGCCGCTGACCTCGATCAGCTCCTTGATCCGCACCTGCTCCTTGTCGGCGTTGGGGACCTCGATGCCCACGGTCCGCTTGCCCGGGATCGGCGCGACGATCCGCACGCTCTGGGCCGCCAGCGCCCGGGCGATGTCGTTCTGGAGGTTGACGATCTGGCTGACCTTCACGCCCGTGCCCAGGTCCAGCTCAAACATCGTGATGACCGGGCCGGTGTCGATCTGCACGACGCCGGCGTCCACGCCGAACTCCTGGAGTGTCCGCTCCAGTTCACCGGCCTTGCCGCGGACGATCTCCTCCTGCTCCTCGGCGTAGTTGCCGGTCGGATCCTTCAGCATCTCCATCGGCGGCAGCTTGTAGTCGCCGAGCACCTCCGGCGGCGTCGGCGGAACGGGCTGGCTGGGCCGATCGGCCGGCCGGGCGCGCTTGATGACCAGCTCCTTGATCCGGTCCAGGACGGCCTTCTTCTTCTCGTCCTGCCCGGCGTCGTCAGCCGACTCGGTCGAGGGCGCCGGCGCGAGGGCCGGCTCGGATGCCGGCTCGTCGGCCTCGGGCTCGACCTCGACAGCCGGGACGCGCTTGACCGGCGGCGGCTCGCGCTTGGGCTTGGCCTTGGGGGCGGGCTCGTCGTCGATGACGGCGGTGTCGGCTTCGGGCTGCGGGCGGCTGCGCGCGGGCCGCGCCGGCGCAGCCGCGGATGCCGGCTGGCGCTCCAGGGCGCGGGGCAGCACGTGGACCAGTCGACCAGCCGCCCCGGCGAAGACCGGCCCGCTCCGCCGCAGCACCCGGGCCAGCCACAGCGGCACAGGGACAATCAGCGAGTCAGCCGCCAGCACCAGCCCGACGCCCGCCGACGCGATCAGCGCCAGCACGGTTCCGAAGGTGCTGAAGTAGCGCGAGAAGAAATGTGTCAGGGCGATGCCAACGATGCCGCCGTTGCCCTCGGGCAGGCTCGCGGGCCCGCCGGGGTTGACCAGGGCGCTGGCTGACGCGGTGGCCGCGATCAGCAGCGCGACGCCGGCCAGCCGCAAATAAGGCTCGCCGATCCGCCGCGAGATCATCAGCCAGCCGAACCCGCCGATGCCGAACAGGGCCAACGTGAACGCCCCGGCGCCGAACCAGTAGAACAGGCGGTAGGACAGATAGGCGCCGGCCAGTCCGCAGAGGTTCGTCACGTGCAGCGGCATGGGGTAGACGCCGCTCTTGGGGCTGGGCCAGTCCAGCGGATTGAAGCTGGTCATCGCGACCAGCAGGAACAGGCTGCCCAGCACGCCGAGCAGGCCGATGACGATGCGGAAGATGTTGCGTTTCTCATCCATGATTCACGCTCGAGGGTAATGCCGAAGGCCGAATGTCGAATTCCGAATTCCAAATGACGAAAGAATGACCAAGCTCGAATGACGAAGGACGAATTTCAGCGCGGATTCCTCCAAGACTCGACATTCGTCATTGCTCACGCCCCCGTATGCCCGAAGCCGCCGGCGCCGCGTTCCGTGTCGGGCAGTCGATCGACGACCGCCAGCTCGACCTCCAGCACCGGCTTGACCACCATCTGGGCGATCCGCATGCCCCGGGTGATCGTGAACGGCTCGGGTCCGAGGTTGCCCAGGATCACCGCGACCTCGCCGCGATAGTCAGCGTCGATCGTGCCCGGCGAGTTCACGCAGGTGATCCCGTGCCGCAGCGCCAGTCCCGACCGCGGGCGGACCTGGGCCTCGTAGCCCGCCGGCAGCGCCATGAAGAACCCCGCCGGCACCAGGGCGATCGCCCCGGGCGCCAGCGTCAGCGGCTGCTCCACCGCCGCGGAAATATCCAGCCCCGCGGCGTGCGCACTGGCCCGCGCCGGCAGGGGAACGTCCTCGCAGCCGGGCTTGCGGCGCACTTCCACTCTTATCGGACATCCGCTCATGGCTTCTCCAACCCTTCAGTGCCGCCCGCTCCGCCCCAGCCGATCGGGCACAAAACCCTTGAGGCCAGCCCCGCTTCCCGCGATAATACAGCCCTCAAGCGGAACCGACGGTGATCTTTTGAGGATTCAACGATGAGCCTATCGCGCGGCTTCATGCTCGGCTGTCTCGTCCTGACGCTGGCCCTGGCCACCGGCTGCGAGAAGGATTACCAGGACAACGCGAACGGCTCGACGCCGGGCTCCGACACCGACTCGCGCACGATCCTCCAGCAGTTCGAGCAGCAGCAGGCCAGCGCCGGCACCGCGACCGGGGCGCCCACCGCCCTGATGCCCGCAGACCTGGCCGCCCGCATCGACGAGGCCGTCCGCCTGCTGGAAGCCAAGGACTACACCGCCCTGGTCAACGGCTTCACGCTGCCCGAGACGCTCAAGGCGCTCAAGTCGCAGAAGACCGACACCGACCTGGCCAAGGACATGGAGGCCAAGGCCGACCAGCTCCTGCCCAAGCTCAAGGAAGCCAAGACGCTTCGGCCGACCATCGCGCCCGACGGCAACAGCGCCAAGTTCCCCAACGACGTCGCCTTCCAGAAGGTCGACGCCCAGTGGTACCTCGCCGACTGAAAAGAAATCCTCACCACCGAGACACAGAGGCACAGAGAGATCCGCGAGAGAAAGGATATCGTTCTGATCCCTCGCGCTCTTGGTTTCCTCTTCTCGGTGTCTCTGTGCCTCTGTGGTGAATATTTCCTTCAGCGGATTCAGTCGCTCTATTCACGATCCGCCGGCGCACCGGACGACGCCTCCTGCTTCCCGCCGCCGAAACGGTTCTCCGTGCCCGACAGCAGCCGCCGGATGTTCCCCCGGTGCCGCCAGATCACCAGCAGCGGCATCAGCAGCCCGAACGCCAGCAGCGGCCAGATGCTCGACAGGGCCCAATGTTCGCCGCGGCTGGACTGGCTGATCACCAGCAGCGCCGCCGGGAACGCCACCGACGCGCAGATCGATCCGAGCGAGACGTATCGGCTGGCCCAGGTCACCAGGATCCACACGCCTAGCGCCACCAGGCCGGCCAGCGTGTAATAAGGCCACACGCCCAGCACCACGCCCAGGCTGGTCGCAACGCCTTTGCCGCCCTTGAACCCCAGCCAGGCGCAGTAGACGTGCCCGAGAATCGCGGCCAGCGCCGTCATCAGCCAGACCGCGTGCATCGTCGGCGGGCGGATCACCCCCTGATGTTTCAGATACACCCCCGCCGCCAGCACCGGCAGCAGCCCCTTGAGCACGTCGGCCGCGAACACGCCGATGCCCCACCGCCGGCCCATCACGCGCCACACGTTGGTCGCGCCGACGTTGCCGCTGCCGCGCGTGCGGATGTCCACCCCGCGCAATCGCCCCGCCAGGAAACCGAACGGCACGCTGCCCACCAGGTAACCCGCGACCGGCAGCACGCCGGCCCCGACCGCCCACGCCGCCGCGTCACTCATTCCGCGAACTCCCAGCCTGCCCCGCCAAGTTCTGGTAAACGACCATCAACTCGTCGGCCATGCGGCCGATCGACACGCGCTCCGCCAGACCGGCCGCCGCTTCCGCCCACGCTGCCCGCCGCGCGGGGTCGGCCGCGTGAGCCACCGCCCCAGCCAGTTCGTCGATCGCCCAGGCCATGTGAACCACCTCGCCGGCCGCGGTCTCGTCCACCAGTTTGCCGGCCCCCTCGTGCTCGGTCGTGACAACCGGCGTCCCGGCCGACAACGCCTCCAGCGGAAACCGGCTGCACGCCGCCCCGCCGGTCGGCAACACGGCCACGTCCGCCGCCGCCAGCCACGCCCACCGCTCGCGGCCGTCGGGCGGCGCGATCGCGAAGACTCGCGCCGACAGATCCAGCGCCGCCGCCTGCGACTGATAGGGCCCCGCGTCGTCCGCGCTCAGCAGCGCCAGCGCCATCGGGCCCAGCCGCCCGCGGCCCTCGGCCCGGTGGATCGCCTCGATCAGGTAGCCCGCCCCGGCCCACGCCAGGTCGCTCGCCGACAGCACCAGCAACCGCGTCTCGGGCGAAAGCTCCAGCCTCAGCCGAACTGCCCGCCGCCCCTCCGCCAACTCGGCCGCGCCGCCGGTCGGGCCTACCACCCCGCCCAGCACCGTGTGCAGTCGGTCCTCGATCCCGTAATGATGCCAGAGTTGCCGGGCCGTGTAACGCGAGTTGGCAACGATCATCGGCCGGCTCGGTCTCGCGAGAAACGCCCGCTCGGCCAGCAGCGCCGACCGCTCGTCCCGGTCGAACCGCATCCGCAGTTTCACCCGCATCCGCGCCGACCAGTTCCGCGGCACGGCCTGTTGCCGCGCCTGGCGCTCGGCGACGGTCCCGGCCCGCGGCTGGAACAGGTCGCACGCGACCAGCGGGCCCAGCGAGTGCAGCAGGTCGACGCCCGCTTCGCCGGCGGCCCGACGGACGGCCGACTCCAGCGCCGCCGCGTCGGCATTCCAGGAGACGGGAATCGCGCCGGGCGGGCCGGCGGACTCGCCCTCGCCGCCGGGCGGTTCGCCCACGGCCAGGACGGTCACGCGGACGCCGCGCCGGGCCAATTCGTCCACCAACTCCGCGGTGTCGGGAGCCGCTTCGCGTCGATCATCCGCCGCATCGATGACCAGTCCGACGTGCATGGCTCACCTCCCCGCCTGACAGTGTAACGCCCCGCCAGCCCGCGGGCCAGAGAGCAAGCGAACCGCCGGGGCGAATGTCGAGTGAAGGAGGGGAACCGCCACGCTCGCCGCTTTCCTCCCTCTCCCTCGCCTGCGAGGGAGAGGGCCGGGGTGAGGGAGGCTTCATTCCGCATTCAGCGCACTGCACTTGTCTGCATTGGCCTGCATCCACGGTAGCCGAGCCCGGCCAACGCGATTGGCCGCGTCCGGCCGGGTCAGTAGGTATGCCGGTAGGAACTGACCGGCCGATCGCCTGCCAGACCCCTTGGCCCCCGGCCAAACGCTTTCTGTGATGGGGTCCGACCCCAGGTCAGCCGCGACCTCGGAACCCAGGTTGCACGCCACGGTCGCGGCGGACCAGGGGCGCCCCCGCCTTCTGGCGTTCACTGTCTGCGTGGGCCGGACGAAACGGATCAATTGCCTGCGCCCGCCGGGATGTGCTTCATTCGGACCAGTGCCCCGTCCTTGACCGCGAGGTACTCCACCGTCCCGTCGGCGTGCATCTTCGGCTGCGGCGGGCCCAGCGCGGTCGACACGCCCAGGCCGACGATCTTCTCGCACTCCGGGCCCTCCTTGCCGTCCACCACCGCGACGTACTTGTAGTTCTTGAACACGAAGTAGACCAGCCGACCGTCCGGAGTCAGCCACGGGCTGCCCTCGAGCAGGCCGTCGTACTGCGTCCCCGCCTGACCGTCCATCACCACGAACGACTTGTAGGCCTGCTTGGCCGGATACGCGTAATGCCGGGAGTCCGCGCTGAACACGACCCTGGCGCGGCCGATGTATCCGTCGTAGGCAGGACCGGCCTTGCCGTCCACCACGGCGGCGGGTTTGCGGGCGGTGGTGCCGATGTAGGCCAGCCGCGTCGAGTCGGGGCTGAACACGATCGAATCGAAACTGATCTCGTCGAACTCATCGCCGGGCTTCCCGTCGACCACCACCAGGCCCTTACCGCCCTTGACTGCATGGTAGGCGAAGTGCCGGGAGTCGGGGCTGATCACCAGCGCCTTCACGTCGTCGTATTCCGGGCCGGCCTGCCCGTTCACGACCGCGACTTTCCTGTTGGACCGGGCGGCCAGGTAGGCCAGCTTGCCGGAGTCGGGGCTGAACAGCAGCCCGGTTGTCCTGCCGTCGAGCCTTGCCGCCAGGTCGACCTTGCCGAACTCGGGGTCTTCCTTTCCGTCCAGCACGACGGCGTCGCGATCGCCCTTGGTCGCGACGTAGGCAACGTGCCTGGAGTCCGCGCTGAACCGCAGGTTCCAGACGCTGCTGTATTCCGGGCCCGGCTGGTCATCCACCACCGCCAGTTGCCTGGCCCCGTTGATGGCCGTATAGGCGACACGCTTGGAGTCGGGGCTGAACGCCAGCGACAGGATCGAGTTGTATTGCGGCCCGACGCGGTCGTCGACGCTCACCGCCCACTTGTCCCCCTTCCAGGTGTAGACATGGTAGGCCAGCCGCCTGGAGTCGGGGCTGAATTGCGGGTCGCTGCAACTGTCATACTCCGGACCGGCCTTGCCGTTGACCACCACGACATGCCGGTAGTTGCCGGGCATGTTCCGCATGTGCGGCGGGACGGGCTTGCCGTCGATCTCGGTCTTTTCGATCTTGGCAACGTAGGCCATGCGGCTGGAGTCGGGGCTGAACACCGGCACGGCCATCGGGATGTTGTCATAGTCCGGACCCGCCTGCCCGTCGAGCACGACGGTCTTCTTGGCGCCGGTCCTGCAAACGAACGCGACGTGCCGCGAGTCGGGGCTGAACGCCAGTTCCCTGATCTCGTCGCCTTCGCCGAGTTCCTTGCCGTCGACAACCGCCGTCTGCCTGTTGCCCTTGACGGCGATGTAGCCCAGGCGGCGGGAGTCGGGGCTGAATTTCACCGTGCCGTAGACGACGCGGTCGTACTCGGCGTCGGTCTTGCCGTCGACGGACACCCGGCACTTGTTCGCGTTCCCCGTCGAGGCCAGGAGGGCCGCCCGGCAGCAGTCGGGACTTGGAAAGATGGATGGGTAGCCGCCGGGCATGTCGCTCACCCGCTCTTCACGGATGGTCGGCGCCCCGGACGGCGCGGGCTGGCAAATCGCCTCGGTCGCAGACGCCAGCACCAGGCTTACGCACAGCACTGCCGTTCGCGCGTTCATGTTCGCTCCTTTTGCGATTTGAGGTCGGTGAGGTGCGGCTCGTGATCGAAGATTATAGCACGGGAAAGCCCAATTCGCCGGGCAACACGCCACGTCGCCGGCTTGTCCGACCCACGACGGGGAGCAGGCCGGTCCATCCGCATGCGGCACATCCCGCCGGGCACTCAGCGCTCTGTATTGGCCTGCATTGGCCTGTGATTGCCTGTATCTGCGCCGGCCGAGGTCGGCCAACGCGATTGGCCGCACGCGGCCGACTCAGGGGGTATCCGGGTAGGGGCACCCCGGCCGATCGCGGGCCAGACCCCTTGGCCCCCGGCCAATCGCATTCTGTGAAACGTCTCAGCCCCAGGCGGGGAGACAGAGTCGCAATTTGCTCGCGCGCGGAAGGCCCCGCCTCTCGCACTCGAAACTCGAAGCTCGTAACTTGGAGCCTTCCCCTCACTTCCGCAGCGTCGGCGGCGGGTCGGTCATTCCGGCGCCCTGCAAGTTGCCGAACGTCGCGTCGGTCCGGGCGTAGTGGCAGGGGTAGGCGCGACGCCACTTGTCCGAGCGGTTGGGCGTGGAAAAGTGCAGCGTCCAGCCGTGATGGAAGATCACCCCGCCGGCGCCGATCGGCACGGCCACCGCGTCCTCCCGCCGGCAGCCTTTGGGGACCAGGTGCGGGGTGTTGGCGATGGCCTCGTGCTCGACCCGGCCGAGCTTGTGCGAGCCGGGGATGTAATACATGCAGCCGTTCTCGACCGTCGCGTCGTCGACGGCCAGCCACGCGGTGACCAGGCCGTCAGCCGGCGTGACCCTGAAATACTCGTTGTCCTGGTGCGGGGGCTTTTCGCTGCCGAAACGCGGCGGCTTGAGCAGGGCCTGGTCGGTGTACAGGCCGACGGGCCTGCCGATCAGGTCAACGACCGCGTCGAGCACCTCGGCGCTGTGGGCGTGCTGGCGGAAGATGTCGATGTGAGCAGCCGGCGCGGTGAACTTGCGGACGGTCTGGGCGGTGCGGGCGACGGCGACGGCCTCGGCGTTGCCGGAGTCGGCCTCCTGCTGGAGCCCGACGGCGCGGGCCTCGTCGCTCTCCCAGTTTTCGCAGAGCCACTCGATCTTCTCGCGCAACGCCCGCACGCGGGCGACCGGCACGAGGTTGGGCACAGCCAGGTAACCGTTCTGACGGTAGAACTCGATCTGCGGCCGAGTCAGTGACATGTCATCGCTCCGGAAGAGAGATTCACCACGGAGGCACGGAGGACACCGAGAAGAGAACTCATCCGCAGATTACGCCGATGACGCAGATTTTCAGAAAGACAGGAGGGGAGAACCGCGAATAGACGCGAATCGACGCGAATGAAGAGTTCAGATCGCAAGCCTTCTCTCTTTCGCATTCGCGTCCATTCGCGTCCATTCGCGGTTCTCTTCTTGACTCTGCGCAATCTGCGTAATCTGCGGATGCCCTCTTCTTCATCAGAAATCGGCCACGCGCGGGTCGGTGATTTCGCTGACCAGGATCGGCTCGGGGCGGTTGCCCCTGCCGATGAACTCCAGCTCCGGCGGCTTGTAGCTGAAGATGCAGACCCGCCGGTCGCGCTCGCTGTGGTTGGGCTCGCTGGCGTGCAGCAGCAGGCTGTGGAACAGCAGCGTGTCGCCGGCGGCCAACGGGACGTAACGCGTCCGGGCCTGCTCCACGTCGTCCAGATCGAGTTGCAGTTCCTCGCCGTAGTGCTGCCGCTGGACGAGGTGCGTTCGGGGAATCACCTGGAGGCAGCCGTTCTCCGGGCCCGCGTCGTCCAGCGCGGTCATCGCGCTGACCAGTTCCATCGGCGCCCAGGGCCAGTAGACCGAGTCCTGATGCCAGGGCTTCTCGCGGCCGACCCGCGCGGGCTTCATCATGCAGACGTCGCGGTAGAGCTGCACCCGCGGCCCGACGATCGCGTGCAGCAGCGGCAGCAGCCTGGGGTGACGCAGCAGCCGGGCGAACGGCTCGGACAGGTCCGTGATCCCGCCGATCTTGCGAAACGCCGGCCGCCCCCGCCCCGCGTCCTGCCGCTGCTCGAGCTGGAAGCCCTCGCGGATGGTGGGCAGCGCGTCGACTGAGCGGGCGAGGCGGTCGAGTTCGGCGTCGAGGGCGGCCAACTCCTCGCGGTCGAGGACGCCGCGGACGACCATGAAGCCTTCGCGCCGGAAGAAGTCGGCCCGGCCGGCCAGCGTGTCGGGCATCGGATCGGTCCAGACACCGGCGGCCGGTCTGACCGCGGAGTCGTTGACGGCATGGCGTGAAACGGCAACCTGTGCGGACACGAGCGTCTCCCTGCCCCGTGGGCGTGCGCCTGCATGATGTCGGCGGGGTGCGTCGTGGGTGCACAGGCGTCTGGAATTATTCCCGCAGCCGGCGGAAAGTCCAGCCGCCCGGGCAGGACCGCTTCACTTGGCGATTTCGCGGTAGATCGCGATCATCTCGTCGGCGTGCCGGGCCATCGACAGCCGCGGACGCAGGGCGATGCCGGCCTCGGCGGCGGCGGCGCGGGCGGACGGGTCGAAGTAGCGCTCGATGGCCGACGCCAGTTCGACCGCGTCGTGCGGGTCGCGGACGACGCAGCCGGCAGCCGCCCGCCCGCCGCTGGCGACCAGCGCCTCGCCCGCGCCGTTGAATCGCGACGTGACCGCCGGCGTGCCGAGGCTGACGGCTTCGAGCACCACGCGGCTGCACGGGTCGTAGAAGGTCGGCAGGACGAGCAGGTCGCCGGCCAGGTAGAACCGCGCCACCCGCTCGGTCGGTCCGGTGAAGACGACGCGGCCCGCGACGCCCAGCCGACGGGCGGCCGAGACGTACGGCCGCGGGCGGTCGCGTCCAACGACGAACAGCCGCCACGGCCGCGTCGGCTGGCGGCGGTTCAGCTCGGCCAGCCCGTCCAGCAGCGGGCCCAGCCCCTTGAGCTTGAAGTTGTGGGCGACGAAGAGCATCAGCAGCTCGCCGTCGGGCACGCTCCACTCGGCGCGGACCTCGCGCCGGGCGGCGGCGCGGTCGGCTTCACTCGGCAGCGGCGCGGTCACCGCGTTGAAGACCTCGACGACGCGCGGCGGGGTCAGGTTGTAGTGCGTGCGAAGCTGCTCGGCGACGTATTGCGAGAGGGCGACGATCCGCCGGGGCGGGTTGGCGCCGGCCAGCAGCTCGCGCTCCAGGGCGAGCATCGACCGCTGACGGCGGTTGAAGAGGTTCAGCCAGCGCTTCATGCGGCGGCCCAGGGCCGATCGGCGGATGCGGATGTTGCCCTCGACGGTCTCGGCGACGGTGCCGCCTCGCGGCATGAACACGTCGCCGCCGAACAGCGGGGTCATCGAGTGCGTCACGTCAACGGGCGTGCGGGCGAGGGCTTCGCCGACGGCCTGGGTGAAGGCGTTGGCCCGGCGGGCCCGCGTCCGCGGCACGGGGACGGTGTGGACCTCGACGCCCGGCTCGCTGACGCCGCGGCTGGAGGTGAACAACAGCACCTCGTGGCCACGGCTGACCAGTTCGCGGGCGAACTGCGCGGTCGAGGTCTCCGCCCCGCCGCGCCAGGTCTCCATCCGCTCGATCACCAGCCCGATCCGCATGCCGTGCCTCCGCGTCGGTGCGACTCTACCGCAAGACGGCCGCCGGCTGCAAGCGGGGAAGAAGTCGCTCACAGATTGCGCAGACTTCGCCGATTCGGAGAACCGCGAATAGACGCGAATGTGAAAGAGAGAAGGCTTGCGATCTGAATCCTTCATTCGCGTTGATTCGCGTCTATTCGCGGTTCTCCCCTCCTGTCTTTCCGAGAATCTGCGCAATCGGCGTAATCTGCGGATGAGTTTCCGGCGGAGCGCCGGCGGCTACGGCTTCGGGCGGGCGGCGTCGAGGTCCTGCGGGCTGACGTAGCGGTGCTGGCCGCCGGAGGCCGACGCGATCCGCCGCAGCAGTTCCTCGCCCCATCGGCCCTGGAAGGCGATGGTGTTCACGCGGACGCGTCGCGGCGTGTTCAGCTCGTCGAACAGGGCGACCAGGTCCGGCGGGATGTGGGCGTCGGTGAGGAAGTAGATCACGTCGGGCGGCCCGCCGTCGACGGCGAACGCCCGGCGGACGGCCGGCGCGGGGTCGTGGGCGCTCAGCAACGTGTGGACGGGCTGGCGGTCGATCCAACGGGCGGCGGCGTCCCGGGCGACGGCGTTGGCCGGCTGCATCGTCGGCCCGCTGCTGCCGAAGTGCAGTTCAGCCGGGTCGCCTTCGCTCCAGAGGATGACATGGAACCGCTGCGTCGGGGTCAGCGCCCGGATCGAGCGGGCCAGCTCAGCCTGGAGCTGCGGCCAGCGGTCGATGATCTCGCTGCAATTGCTGACGACGTAGCAGACCCGCCACCCGGGCGACGCAACCCCGCAGAACGACACCTCCGGCGTCGGCGGCGCCATCGCCGGCGCGGGCGGAGCGGCCGGCTGGCAGCCGGCGAGGAGCGCAACCAGAATGGCCGCGGGCGTCAGCAGCATCGGGGCGCGCATCATCGACGGCCTTTCAATGTTCGGCCGGCTGAGTCGTCGGACTCCCATCGGTCAGCAAGAGGACATGCGGGATGGCGTCGTCTGGCATGGTAGTCAGGCGATCCAAGCGGTTCTCGCCGACGGCCACTCGGTACATCAGAACGTCCTTCGCCACCAGTAGGCGACGGACGGCCTCAAGAGTTGTCACGTCGGGCCGAGTGGTCGGGGCGTCGGGGCAGGCCATGCTGGCAGAAGTATCCACCAGGACGATCAGCACAGCCTTGTCGGGAGAGAGCGCATCCATGCGTCGCAGGATCGCCGACACGTCCGGCTGAGTCGTCGGGGGAACCTTGTAGCTGTAACTGTATGAGCATAGAGAACCCGACGCGACGCCGTCCGGCGACAGGCCGGCCGGCTGCGTCGTGGGCGCCAGGCACGGATACCCGGTCTTTTCCATCCGCGCGTACTCAGCCAGGGCCTGCCCGATCTGCCGGAGATTCTCGGCGCACCTGATTCGGCGGGCGGCTTCGAGGGCGCTGACGGATTCCTCATCCGGCTGGGTGGTCGTGGCCGGCGGGGCGGGGGGCGGCGCGGGGGCGTTGCGATTCCTGCCGCAGCCGGGCAACGTCAGGAGCAATGAGACCGACAGGCCGAGCAGCGCAAGGCGTCTCATGGCGAACCCCGAGAGTTTGGCTGTGAGCGACAACGGCGGCATTGTCCCGTGGGGCGCGGCGGGAGTCAAGAAAGGATGCGGACAACCGGGCAGGCCCGAAGAACCCTCACCCCTGCCCCTCTCCCGTCAAGGGAGAGGGGTAAGAGAGGACCGCCCCGTCAGCAGTCGCGCCCCTGCAACTCGGCACTCCGCACTCAGGACGCCGCACCCAGCACTCGGCACTCAGCACTTCTGCTTGGCACGGATGCGGGCGGTGAGCCAGGCGATCCAGGGGTCGATGGACTTGCGCTTCTTGGCGGCCAGTTCGAAGCGGTCGGCCTGCGGGTTGATGCGGGCGATCTGCGACCAGTAGAACTCGCGGTCGAACTCCAGCGGCTCGACCAGGTCGATCTTGTTGAGGATGACGGCGGCGGACTTGCGGAACAGCGTCGGGTACTTGATCGGCTTCTCGGGCCCCTCGGTGACGGCGCTCATGGCGATCTTCGCGTCCTCGCCGATGTCGAACGACGCGGGGCAGACCAGGTTGCCGACGTTCTCGATGATGAGCAGTTCGGGCGGCGGGCCGGCCAGTTCGCTGACGCCCACGCGAACCAGCGACGGCGAGAGGTGGCAGGCGCCCTCGGTGCAGAGCTGACAGGTCTGGGCCCCGAGGTCCGCGACGCGCTCGGCGTCCAGGGCGGTGGCCACGTCGCCGATGAGGACGGCGGTGCGGAACTGTTTGGCCAGCGCCGGCAGCGTCGCCTCCAGCAGCGTCGTCTTGCCGCAGCCGGGCCCGCCGATCAGGTCGATGACGTAGGTGCGGTCGCGGGCGAAGTCGGCCCGCAGCCGGGCGGCCTCTTCCTTGGTGGCCTTGAGCACGTCGGTAAGCACTTTGACTTCAGTCGGCATAGTTCACCACGAAGGCACGGAGGACACGGGGAAGAGAACTCATCCGCTGATTACGCGGATTACGCAGATTGAAGGAAGAGGGGAGAACCGCGAATGGACACGAATGAACGCGAATGATGAATCTGAAGTCCGAATTCACCCTCATTCCCATTGGCGTCAATTCGCGTCCATTCGCGTTTCTCTTCTCTTTGAATCTGCGTGATCGGCGTAATCTGTGGATGGCCTCTATTCTTCCGCCAGTCGGCGGGCCAGGTGTTTCACTTCTTCGGTCAGGGCGTCCAGCCGATCGGCCAGGGGCCGGCTGAGGCGGTCGGACTGCTCGACCGTCTGCACCTGCACGCCCAGAATCCACGTCGGCGGGGCGCGGAAGTGCTCCGCGGTCAGCTTGAGCACGTTGGCCACGCCCGTCTCGTGCAGGCTGAACCGCTCAGCCCTGGCCGACGCCATCACGCGCTCGGGCGGGATCAGCCGGGTGTCGCCCGGCCGCCCGCCGAAGTCGGCGGCATCGACGAACAGCAACCGCCGGGCCTGCTCGATCCAGTTGATCAGCCGCAGGCCGCCCGTCCCGCCGTCGAGATACTCTATCCGCCCGCCGGCCGACGCGTCGCAATCCTCGGCCAGCCGCTGGACGATCCGCACGCCGACCGAGTCGTCGGCCATGTAGAGATTGCCCACGCCGATGACGGAGAGGGCGAATTCGGAATGCGGAATTCGGAATGCGGAATCAGCATCGGTCGCCGCGCATTCCGTTTCCTTCTTCATTCCGCACTCCGCATTCCTCATTCCGCGTTCGTCACACCCAGTCCACATCAAGCAGGTGGACCGAGCAGGAGATGCAGGGGTCGTAGGCCCGCACGAGCATCTCCAGCTTGAGCTGGATCGCGTCCTTGGGCTCGCCGATGATCTGCGGGACCAGGGCGCGCATGTCGGCGTCGATGTTGGCCAGGTTCTGCCCGGTCGGGATGACCAGGTTGGCCCGCTGGCAGACGCCTTTGTCGTCGAATTCGTACTCGTGGAAGAGGATGCCGCGCGGCACCTCGGCGACGCCCACGCCGACGCCGGCCCGCGGGGCGACCTGCGGCGGCGACAGCTTGATGTCCATCGCCAGCAGCTTGTCGATGGTGGCGATCGCGTCGGCCCAGCAGTGGGCGGTCTCCATCACCTGGGCGACGTTGATGAAGTAGGGGTTGAACACCGGGGCCTTGGCGTAGCCCATGGCCGCCCCGGCCTGCTTGGCCAGGTCGCATAGCAGGTTGTAGTTCAGGTTCACGCGGGCCAGGGCGCCGACCTGGTAGCTGTCGCGCTTGTTGCTGACGTGCTTGCTTGTCGAGTGGCGGACGACCTTCTCGTGAACGATGTCGCGGTAGTTCGGCCAGTTGACGGCCGGTGCGTCGCTGCTGCCGACCTGACCCCAGAACCAGGGGAAGTCCTTCTTGTCGACCAGGGCGACGTACTCGGTCTCGCGCTCGAAGGCCGGGATCGCGCCGGCCAGCGCCTTGATCGTTTCGACCGTCGCGAGCAGGTCGTCCTTCATGCCCTCGAGCTTGGCCTTGACGGCGACCAGCTCTTCCTTCTTCGGCACGTGGACGAACCCGCCGGGGACCATGCCCACGGGGTGGGTGTGTCGGCCGACCAGGATCTCGCACAGCTCGTTGGCCAGTCGCTTCATCCGCAGCGCCCGCTTGACCACCTCCGGGTGCGACGAAGCCAGCGGAATGACGCTGTCGGCGCCGGCCAGGTCGGGAGCCGCGAGGAAGTAGACGTGCAGGATGTGGCTGGTCAGGATTTCGCCGTCGAACAGCAGCCGGCGGAGGAGCTGGTCCTGCGGCGAGAGCTTGAGACCGAAGGCGTTCTCGATCGCCAGGCAGGCGGCCGTCGTGTGGCCGATCGAGCAGATGCCGCAGATGCGGCAGGTGATGTGCGGGATGTCAAACCACATGCGGCCGCGCACCATCGACTCGAAGAACCGCGGCGACTCGACGATCTGAAGCTCGCACTCCTCGACGACGCCATCGGAGGCGCGGACGCGGATGTTGCCGTGGCCCTCGACCCGCGTGACGTGATGAACGTCGATTTCCATTGTCTTGGACACTGTCTTTTCTCCTTGCATCCCCGTCGCTCGCGACGGGGCTTGGAAAACCAGGTTGCCGAAACTCGCCCTCTTGCCCGATCCCCGATTCCTAGCGCTTGGCTTCCATAATCATCGATTCCTGCTTGGCGTCAGCCGACGGGGGCTCAGCCATCGCGTTCCAGCCGTTGTAGAGACGGAACTCCTGGAGCACGCGCTCCAGGGAGATGCCGTGCTCGTCCAGGACGTCCTTGGCGGCCCGGCTGTTGGGCTGGTCGATCAGCCCGCGGCAGGCGACGCAGCGCCCGCCGAAGGTCGGGCAGTGGGCGTTGCAGCCGGCCCGGGCGACGACGCCCAGGCAGATCTGGCCCTTGTGATACATGCAGACGTTCTCGCGCAGTTTGCACTGCGTGCAGACGGGATAATCCGGCAACTGCGGGGTCTTGCCGGCCAGCAGGTCCTTGACCACCGCGAGGAACTCGCTGCGGGTGATCGGGCAGCCGGGCAGAACGAGGTCCACGTGGACGAAGTCCTTCAGCGGTCGGGCGGGCATGGTGTCGAACCATCCGGCCTTGTCGCCGTAGACGGTCGTCAGGGCCTCCTTCATCGGGCGGAAGTTCTTCAGGGCGTTGAGGCCCGCGGTGTGGGCGCAGGCGCCCAGGGCCACGAGCATCTTGGCGTTGGAGCGGATCTTCTTGAGCTCCTCGACCTCGCTCTCGCGGGTGATCGCGCCTTCGACCAGGGCGATGTCGTAGTCATCGCTGCGGTTGGTGCGGGCCTCGCGGTAGTTCGTGATCTCGAAGGCGCCCAGGATGTCCAGCATCTCGTTCTCGCAGTTGAGCACCTCCAGCGAGCATCCCTCGCAACAGGAGAAGCTGAACAGCGCCAGTTTCGGCTTAGCCATGTTGTTTGTCCTTTCAACGGACCGTCGGATTTTCGATTTACGATTCTTGATTTTCGATTTTGAATTCAAATCCAAAATCTGAAATCACCAATCTTCGGTTCACTCAGATTCCTTCGCGCAGGCGCTTCACCTGGGCGTAGTTGAACACCGGGCCGTCCTGGCAGACGTAGACGTCGCGGATCTGGCAGTGGCCGCACTTGCCCAGGCCGCACTTCATCCGCCGCTCCAGCGAGCAGAGGATCTTGCCCTCCGGCACGCCCAGGGCCAGCACCTCCATCACCGCGTACTTGAACATGACCGGCGGGCCGATGATGAACACCGTCGTCTTGTTGGCCTCTATCGAGATGTCCTTGAACAGCGTCGTGATGACCCCGACGTTGCCGACCCACTGCTCGTTCGGACGGTCGACCGTGATGTGCAGGTCGCAGTCGGTCCGCTGGGCCCACTCGTGCAGATCCTTGCGGTAGAGCAGTTCCTCCGGCGTGCGGGCGCCGTAGAGGATGGTCATCTTGCCGTACTTGTCGCGGCCGGCGAAGGCGCCCTGGATGAAGCTGCGGCAGGGGGCCAGGCCCAGCCCGCCGGCCACGAACACCAGGTCGTCGCCGTGGCAGGAGGCCATGTCGTATCCGTTGCCGAACGGCCCGCGGATGCCCAGCGACTGGCCGACCTCGATCGTGTGCAGGCGGCGGGTCAGGTCGCCGACGGCCCGCACGCACAGCTCGAAGTCACCGCTGCCGTCGGGCGCGGTGCAGATGCTGATCGGCGCCTCGCCGACGCCGAATATCGAGCACTCGACGAACTGGCCGACCTTGTAGTCCAGCCCGCCGCCGTCGGTCAGGTGGATGCGATACCACTTCTCGCGCGGGGTGAACTGCTCGCAGGCGACCACCTTGCCCTCGCGCGGGATGTACTGCCCGTCCGGCCGCGGCGGGACGATCACCGGGGCGACCAGTTTCTGGCTGGCAAGCTTCTCCTCCATCACCTGCTGGAAGATCGAGCGGATGCTGATGCTCGCGACGCAGTGCCGGTCGCACCGCCCGCAGCCGACGCAGCCGAGGTGGCCGAACTGGTCGTGCATGTACTTGCCCTTGCGCATCACGCGGTGGCGCAGCCGCTCGGCCGCCGCCTCGCGGAAGTTCTCGCCGCCGGCCACCTCGGAGAAGTTGCGGAGCTGGCAGCCGTCCCAGTTGCGCTTGCGCTGACCGCTGGACAGGTCCATGTCCAGTTCGTCGACCACGTTGAAGCAGTAGCAGGTCGGGCAGACCAGGTTGCACGAGCCGCAACTGAAGCAGCGCCGGGCGATCGCGTCCCAGATCAGCGAGTCGTAGCTCTCGCCGAGCAGCTCGGGAATCTTCGAGCCGTCCATCGGCAGGCGGCGGGGCCAGTTGGCTTCCTTCTCGGACTCGAACTGCTCGTGGGCCAGCCGGTCCTTGTTGTCGGCGGCGGCGAACAGGCCGGTCGCGTCGACGATCTGCTGCCCGGCCTCGGTCCCCACGCGGACGTAGTAGCGGTCGCCGAGGTCCTGGAGCCAGAGGTCCCACCCCTCCTTGGGATAGAGGCTGCCCATGTCGGCGCAGAACTGCGTGTCGTTGGCCGGCGCCTTGGCGTCCAGGGCGATCACCACCGCCCGGTCGCGCTTGGAGAGGTAATACGGGTCCTTGTTGCGGCTGGAGAAGACCTTGTCCAGCAGCCAGGTGCTGGAGACGTCCCAGGGGTGCATGCCGAGGATCACTGTCGGCACGGCCGCGTCGGGGATTTCGACCGCCGACGGATCGGCGCCGCGGAACGCCAGCAGCGTCTCATACTGCGGCATGAAGAACTTCTTGGGCGGCAGCACGCTGATCGGATAGTCCATCCGCAGCTCGCTGCCTCCGTTGAGCGGTTCAAAAACGAACTGGTTCTCCTTGGCCACCGGACCGACGACGCGGCGGTCCTTGCCAAGGGCCTTGACCAGCTCGCCCATTTTCGATTTCAGCAGTACCCGCGCTTGCGCTTGCATCCGTTTGTCTCCTGTCTGCTCAAGAAGTCGAATCACGCTGTAATGAACTCCGGGCCGCGCCGGCCGAAACCGCCGCGGACCGTTCATCCTCGTCCTTCTCCAACGTCATCGTCTCGATCACGAACTCGTCGCCGCCGGCCACCGCGACCTCGCCCGACTCGCACCGCGGGCAGAGGTAGCACCACTGCTCGATGGCGAACTCGGCTCCGCACGCCCGGCAGCGCCCGACGCCGGCGGTCCTATGGATCGCCAGCTCGGCCCCCTCCGCCGCCGTGCCCCGCGCCGCCACCTCGAACGCGAACTGGAGCAACTCGCCGACCACCTGCTGCAACGCCCCGACTCGCAGCCTCACCCGCGCCAGCCGGCAGGGCGCGTGCGGCGCCACCAGCTCCTCGAGCTGTCCGACAAGCTGCGTCGCCAGAAAGGTCTCGTGCATGGTTCCGGGTCCAAGAGGCTGAAGGCTGGTGGGGGAGGCTCGGTTCTTCACTAGCCTCTGGCCCCTGGCCTCTAGCCCCTTCCTCAACAGATCCTCGGCAGCTCCTCGCCGTAAGGTTTCTGCACGATCCGCCTGCCGCCCAGGCGGGTCACCAGTTCCACCAGGCCCGGCTCGCCGTCGGTCACCGTGCCGACGACCGCGGCGTGTCGGCCGAGCGGGTGACTGCCGCAGGCCGCCACCGCCGCGTCCACCTTGTCCGCCGCCACGACCGCGACGAACTTGCCTTCGTTGGCCACCGTCAGGGGGTCCAGCCCGAGCATCTCGGCTGCGTGCAGCGTCGTCGGGCTGATCGGGATCGCCTCCTCGTTCAGCTCGACGGCCAGGTGGGCCGACTCGGCCAGTTCGACCAGGCAGTTGGCCACGCCGCCGCGGGTCGGGTCGCGCAGCCAGCGGACGCCCGGGCCGAACTGCCGCAGCAGCCCCAGCACCAGTGGCGCCAGCACCGCGACGTCGCTGTGCAGCGGGCTGTCGAACCGCAGGCCGCGGCGCTGGCTGATGATCGTCAGCCCGTGCTCGGCGATGCGTCCGCTGATGACCACCTTGTCGCCCGGGCGGACGCGGGCCGCGCCCAGCCGGGCCTGCGGGACCGGCAGGCCGATCCCCGTCGTGTTGATGAACATCCCGTCGCACTGCCCGCGCCCGACAACCTTGGTGTCGCCGGTGACCACGGGCACGCCGGCAGCCGAACTGGTCAGCCGGATCGACGCAACGACGCGGTCCAGCAGGTCGGTGGGCAGGCCCTCTTCCAGGATCAGCCCCAGGCTCAGCGCGACGCCGGAGGCCCCGACCATCGCCAGGTCGTTCAGCGTGCCGGCGACGGCCAGCTTGCCGATGTCGCCGCCGGGAAACTCCAGCGGCTGGACAACATAACTATCGGTGCTCATCGCGACGCGGCAGCGACCGGCCTTGAGGACGGCGGCGTCGCCCAGTTCGTCCAGCGCCGGGTTCGCGAGCTGCGGCAGCAGGTGGTCCGCAAGCAGCCGCGCGGTCATCTCGCCGCCGCCGCCGTGGGCCAGCATGATTTGCTGCGACTTCGTGCTGTCAGCCGTCATCGCCATCATTTCGTCCTGACCTGCGGCCGCCGCGTGCCGGCGACCTCCAGCCGCCGCCGGCCGTACTTGAACCACGCCGCACACGTCCCCTCGCTGGAGACCATGCAGGGCCCGACGGGCGTCGTCGCGGTGCAGCTCTGCGCGAACAGCGGGCACTCCGGCGGGTCGACCAGTCCCTTGACCACCTGGCCGCAGCGGCAGCCGGGCGGGTCGTAGTCGGCGCCTTCGCGGACGCACATGCGGGCGAAGCCGTCGAACCGCTCGAACTGGGGCCGCAGGGCCATGCCGCTGCCGGGGATCGGCCCCAGGCCGCGCCACCAGGCGTCCGCCGGCGTGAAGACCTCGTCGATCAGTCGCAGGGCGTGCGGGTTGCCGTGGGCCGTCACCACCGAGCGGTAGACGTTGGTCACCTGCGACTGGTGGGCAACGAGCTGCTCCAGCAGCAGGGCGACGGCCTGGAGAATCTGCATCGGCTCGAAGCCCGCCACCACGCAGGGCCGCTGGTGCTCGCGGGCGATCGGGTCGTACACGCGGCTGCCCAGGATCACACTGACGTGGCCGGGGCAGAGGAAGCCGTCCACGCGCACCTGTCCGTCGGCCAGCAGCGCCCGCATCGCGGGCATGACGAACTTATGCGCGGGCAGGACCGCGAAGTTGTCCAGCCCCTGGGCTCCCGCCGCCAGGACCGCCGCCGCCGTCGCCGGGGCCGTCGTCTCGAAGCCCACCGCGACGAACAGCACCGTCGCGTCGGGGTTCTCGCGGGCCAGCGTCAGAGCGTCCATGCTGGAGAGCACCGCCTGCACGCGGGCGCCGGCCGCCCGGGCCTGCTCCAGGCTGCCGCTGTGCCCGGGCACACGGATCATGTCGCCGTAGGTCGCGATGATGACCCCGTCGCGCCCGGCCAGTTCGATCACCGCGTCGATGTAGCCCTGGCTGGTGACGCAGACCGGGCAGCCCGGGCCGCTGATCAGCCGAACGGCCTGCGGCAGCAGGCCGCGCAGCCCCTGGCGGAAGATCGACATGGTGTGCGTGCCGCAGATTTCCATGAGACGAACCTCGCGGGCCAGCGTGTTGGCTGCCCGTTCGATCCGGTCGCGGATTTCCACTACCTGGCTGTCCATAGTCCTCAGTCGTCCCGAATCAGCCACCAAGGTCGCCAAGAACACCAAGATGAATCCTTGTCCCTGAACAAGTTCGGTCTTGGTGCTCTTGGTGAGCTTGGTGTTTCACTCCAGCCTGATGCCCGCTTCTCGCAGCAGGTCCCACGTCTCGCGGGCGTCGTTCTCGTCGAGCTTGGCGATCGCGAACCCGGCATGCACGAGCACCCAGTCGCCGACGCGGGCCTCGGGCGTCATCACCGTCGAGACGGTGAAGCGGTTGCCGTTCATGTCGACCACGGCGTCGTTGCCGCCGCGGGCCGCCGCCTGCACAATCTGTCCGGGCATCGCCAGGCACATAATCAGGCCACCTTGCTCTTGATTCCCGCCATCCGGGCGGCCGCCACCGCCGCCTGGCCGAGCGCCAGGCCTCCGTCGTTGGGCGGCACGCGCCGATGGGCCATCAGCTTCAGTTCGTAGTCCATCACCAGCAGTTCAGCCATCCGCATCGACAGGTAGCGGTTGGCGAACACGCCGCCGGACAGGGCGACGGTGTCCAGCCCGGCTGCCTTGGCGGCGCGGGCGGCCGTCTCGGCGAGCGCCGCGGCCATCGTGTTATGGAACGCCGCCGCCAGTTCGCCGACCGGCTCGTCGGCGTCGAGTCGGCCGATCAGTTCCAGCACCGCCGGGCGCAGGTCGATCTCCATCGGCTGATCGCCCGCGGCCTCGGCGATCCGGTAGGGCAGCACGCGTTCGCAGGCCGGGGCGATCGCCGCCTCCAACGCCATCGGCGCCTGGGCCTCGTGGTGGTTGCAGTCAGCCAACCCCAGCAGGGCCGCCGCCGCGTCGAAGTAGCGCCCGACCGCCGAGCTGCGCGGGCAGTTGAACCCCTCAGCCAGTTGCCGCATCACGATGTCGCGCTCGGTCGCGTCGGGCAGCAGGCGGGTCAGCCACTTGCCCGGGGCCCCGCCGCCGGTGGCGTCGAACAGCCAGGCCGCCGCCGGCCGGGCGG
>JAJVII010000007.1 GCA_022072085.1 Phycisphaerae bacterium | reverse complement strand
CTCATAATCCGTCGGTCGCTGGTTCGAATCCAGCCGGGCCCAATGATCTGCGTAACGCCTGATCGGCCGCCCGCACCCCAGGCTTGCGCCTCATGCGTGCGTCGCGCCATCGGCAGGGCGTCCTCGTGCCGAACCGCCGGCTGACAAAGAATCTCCCTTCGAGGCCTTCCGGCCGAAAGTGGGCGCCTATCATAGAGCCGCCTGGAAACCAGCAGTGGCTCTTGACTTGGAGAATTGCTGATGCATCCCTGGCACGATGTCGAACCGGGCCCCGAATCACCGGTCCTGTTGCGGGCCGTCATCGAGGTGCCCAAGGGGTCCAAGACGAAGTATGAATTGGACAAGGCCAGCGGCCTGATCCGCGTGGACCGCGTGTTGCACAGTGCCGTTCACTACCCGGCCAACTATGGCTTCATCCCGCAAAGTTACGGTGAGGACCACGACCCGCTGGACATCCTGGTACTAGGGCAGGAGGCAGTGGTTCCGCTGTGCATCCTGACGGCCAAACCGATCGGGCTGATGAAGATGATGGACCAGGGGGAAGCAGACGACAAGATCATCGCCGTCCACGCCAACGACCCTGAGTATCGAACCTACGACTCAATCGAGGATCTGCCGCCGCACCGGCTGGCCGAGGTCCGGAACTTCTTCGAGAACTACAAGCAGCTCGAACACAAGACCGTCCGGGTCGAGCGGTTCCTCGGACGGGAAGAGTCCCTGGCGATTATCGCCAAGTCGCTGGACCTCTATCGCATGAGCCGCGAGCGGCTGGTCGCAGCCGCCGCCCTGTGACCGGCGAGGCTACAGGCTCAACTTGTCCTTGCTGAGCAGGATCAGTCGGCCGGCCTGCACGGTGCCGGAAATGTGCCCGTGGACATCGAACGGGCCGACGCCTTTCTCCTTCACCGTGACCACGTTCTTACCCTTGGTCAGTTCAAACGCCCGCAGTTCGAACATCTGGCGGTCGCCCACTCGCGCGACGACGTGACCGCCGATGACCCGCGGAATCAGGTTCACCTCGGGCTTGCCGTCGTATCCGGTGATCTCCGTGCGGAACAGCAGCGTGCCGGTCTTGCCCTCTCGGCCGACGACATAGTAACCCTGACCGGCGTGGGGCTGGATGCCGTAGACCTTCTCCCCGTCGATGATGACCGAGTACATGGGCTGCGGCGAACGGGAGTCCTTCGGGTCGGTTTTCCAGAGCACCTCGCCCGTGGCGGCCGACAGCAGGTAGATCATCTTCTGGTCGTAGTCTTCCTTCAGGACCGTCATGTAGCGTGCGCCCAACGCGAATCGCATTGCGGGCTCGCGGGTCAGGTCATTGCTGTCGATCAGACGCTTCCACAGAACCTTCATGCGGTCGGTGTCGATCATGATGTAATACCAGCCGTCGCTGACGGCCAGAAGCTGGTCGTGATGGGCGATCGGCAGTTCAGCCGGTCCATTCTCCAGCAGCGGGTGATCCGTGAACATGCTCAGGTCGGGCAGGTTCATCCGCCCGATCAGTCGGCCGGTGTTGCGGTAGCGAACGGTGACGTTGTAAGGCAGCTTGCGGACGCAGATCAGCCGATCGCCGCGCATCCACGGATTGCTGTAGATGTCGCCCATCTCCCCGACCTGCCAGACGACCTCGCCGGCGGCGCTGTCGGTGTCGGCGTAGAGCGCCAGCGTCTCGCTCTTGCCAGAGAGGATCATCAGGTCGCCGGAGAGCAGGGCGTGACGGATTTCGAAATCGAAGGGGACGCGATAGCTCCATCGCACCTTGCCCGACTTCATTTCCAGGGCCAGCACGTCGTACAGGCCGTGTACGAGCACGAGATCCCTGTGGACGAAGGCCTCGAAGAAGCCCGGCTCGGCGCCCTTGCCTTTCAGCCGCATCTCGTCGGTTTCCCAGAGCGTCCTGCCGTCAGCCAGGTTGATCGCCGTGACGGTAAACTTGTTGTCCAGCCGCCGCCGCACGCGGGCGCCGATGAACATCACTTCCGGGGCGATGGTGCGGTCGCCGCGGCGTTCCAGGGCCAGGCGGGCCGCGCCTTCCTCGTCGCTCCACTCATGGATTCGCGGCTTCTGGTCGTCGGCGACCGCTTCCCGCGACAGGTCGACAACCGGCGCGGCCACCCGGTCCCGGTAAGCCGGGTCCACCTTCAATCCGCTCACCCGAGACGCGTCGGCGAGTTGCCACATCTGGAGTTGGCCGGCCGTGCCCTTCAGATCGGCAGCCAGCTTGAACAGTGCGTCCAGGGTCTCCTGGGCCGCGGGCGTCGCGGGGAACTCCCAGAGCCGTGTCAGTTGCTCCTCCGGCGTCGACTTGGGCAGTTCCTCTTTCCCGGCCGCGGCGAAGGCGGCGGCGAACTCCGTGTCCCGCTTCTGGAGCAGCATCAGCCGCATCGCAGCCAACTCGCCGGCCCGTACGGTAAGGGTCTTGGGCAGCGGGCTGACCGTGGCGAAGTAGAGCGGCAGGCTCTTGTTCATCAGCGCGATGCTTCGATGAATCTCCTGCTCGAACAGAGGATTGGTCAACGTCTGGCTGTACCGCGTGAATATCTGGCTGGCCGCCGCGGTGACTTCCTGTGGGTCGCTCAATGAGATCGGGGCGATGGGGTACTCGTGCGTGCCGTAGGTGGAGATGATCGTCCGGAGCACCTTGCCGGCGGCTGCGACCTGACCGCGGTGTTCCATCGCGTCAGCAACGGCAAACAGCGTCTCGATCTCCTCGGCCAGCGTGCTGGCAGTGCGGCTCATGCCCAGGCAGTTGGCCAGTTCGTCGTCGGGGCGGTTGGCGCGGATCGCCCGCCGGGCCAGCCTCTGGAAGACGCGATAGAGCTGCTGGTTGATGGCGGCGCGGAAGTCGAGATCTTCGCTGCTGATGGTCGCCAGGCACTGCTTGAGCAGGGCGGCGGCCTCGTCGAGGCGGCTGTCCGCCACGGCCAACTCGGCCTTGGCGAAAGCAGCCTGCGGGTCGTTGCGTTTCGCAATGGCGGCCGTGATCGCGTCGCGGTCGTAGACCATGGCGATGGAGCGGGCGCCGAAGCGCAGTTCGATCGGCACGCCGTAGCGGTTGGCCGTCAGGCGGCTGAACGGAAAGAAGGGACCGTGATCGTTGACCGGGACCTGGTCGACGACGATCTTCTTCATGTTCTCGATCCACTGTTTGGTGCGTTCGTCCTTGTTGGGGATCTCCTCATTCGCCTGGAGGGCTTCGGGGGCGTTGCTGTTGATCGCCCGGGCCATCGCACCCAGCAGGGCGCCGTCAAAGTACCGCCGTTTGGCGGTGATCTTGCGGGCATCGAGGTCAACCTCGGCCTCGGTGGCGCCCCAGCCGAAGATCGGCCAGCCGATGTAAGTGAAGCCGGTTGTGTAGAGCCTGTCGTCGCTGGTCAGCAGGGGGCGGGCGGCGCGGCAGTACCAGCGGTAGTTCATCTGCACGGAACTGGGCCGTCCCAGACCCGCCTGTGGGGCGTCCAGCGACGCCACTGGCGAGGTCTCCAGTTTCTCCAGCGTGTCGGAGATCCACTCGGTCTTCCCGGTCTTGCGGTTGACAATCTGAACCGGGTCCGTAGGCCCGCTGTGGACGAGGACGAGTTGGTCCTTGCGCGTCGGGCCCAGCAGGTAGGTCGGGCCGCCATCGGTGTAGCGGTCCTCCCGCCGAATGCTTCGCACGTGCTTGTATCGGCTCCACTGGACACAGCCGGTCCGCCGGTCCATGCTGAACATGTAGGGGCTGTCGACCGGGAGGATGTAGAGATCCTCGTCCACCAGCAGCGGCCTCTGGTTGTACCAGAACATCGGGTTGTGCGGCGTGAAGTAGATGCTGGTGTATTGCACCGTGTCGCCGCCGCTGCCGAATTGCCGCGTCGCGTCGTGGACCGTCGTGTAGTACGGGTAGCGGCTCAGCCACTTGATACGGCCGGACAGTGCGTCCAGCGCAGCGATCGCCCCGGCATTGGTGCAGTAGTAAACCGTCCCCTGGTGATACAGCGGCGGGCTGGTGAAACTCCGGATGCGGTTGCGGCGCTGCTCAGCGAAACCGCCCGAAAACTTGCCGGGCGCCAGCCGGCAGATCGGCACACGCCAGTGAACGCGGCCGGTCGTGCTGTCGAATGCGATCACGCCGTATTCGCTGTCGGTGTGCGTTTCGCCCTCGATGTTGTCCAGAACGTAGCCTGCGTAGATCGTCCGCGGGCCGCCGGCCGGTGCGGCCTCGAACCGCATTCTGGCCTCCTCCTCGTTGCTGGCGACCATCGGCCCGTAGGCCCAGCGCAGGTTGCCCGTCACCTCGTCCAGTGCGACCAGGCTCGGCCCGCCTTTGCTGATCACCGTAAAGACCATGCCGTCCTGAACGATCAGGTCCTCCTGGGGATACTGCCGCTCGCGGAAGTTCTGCCACACCGCCCGGCCGCCCAGGTCGTTGGTCCAGCGCAGCTCACCGTTGAGAATCGAGCGACAGTAAACGATGTTCTTATGGCGATAGACGACGCTGGTGTCGCTCATCACCGGCTGGGTGTAGGAGTAGAAGTCTCGCCGCGATCCGGGCAGCGTGAACTCCCAGACAGGCGGCTGCAGTGCCAGTGCGTCGCCGGTCGGCGGCGGGAGCGTGTAGTCATCGCTCGCAATGTTGCCGGGCTCGCTGGCCAACTGCGAATGGAAGGGCGGCGGCACGAAGGCCGCCCTATTGACCACCGCCTGCATCTGCTTGAGAGCGTCGGGGTCCATGCCGTCAGCCGCCGGCGCCTTGGGGGCGGCGGGCGAGTCCTTCATGCCTAGCATTTTGTGGCAGTAGGCGATCTTGAGTTCCAGTTCTTTCGTGTGCAGCCTGGCGTCGGGGAAGAAGTCGCGAACCGTGGTAAAATACTCCAGCGCCGCCAGGTAGTGCCCGCTGTCCAGCGCCGCGTTGCCCAGTTCCAGGACTGCTGCTCCGCCGTAGCTGGTCGCCAGCATGCCGTCGACGATGTCGCTGAGTCCCAGTAGCGAGTACTGCCGCCGGGCCTGCTCGAAGGCTTCTTTGGCAGGAGCGTCATACATCGTCCGGTAGTAACTCAACTCCGCAGCCGGGAAGCCCAGTATCCGTCGCTGGCAATACTGCGCCACCGGCACGAACACGCCGTAGTCGGATACGCGGTACATCGTGCTGGGATACTTTTCGATGACCTGCTGATAGACCTTCAGTGCCTCCTGGTACTGCCCGTCGGCCTCCTTCTTGAGTCCCGCTTCGACCAGGGCCACCGCGCGGGAATCCTCGTGGAGCATGCAGAGCGTGAAGAACTTCGGCTCGGTCGAGAGTTCCATGGTCTTGGCGTCGGGATGCCAGCCGGTGCGGTTGTCCCGATCGCCTTCGACCCCGTCCATGAAGTCAGGACGATAGTCCTTGTAGATGGTCTTGTAGGGGTCCCCGGCCCGGGCGCCGCCGGTCCAGGCACAGAGGACGCCCGCCGACAGCAACATCCAGCAGATCACTCTTCGTGCGGACACGCGTCATTCTCCCGGGCCGAGTCGCAATTCAGGGCCCTGTGCGGTGTGACGATCCAAGGCTCATTAAACCCGGCGCGTTCACTCCGGGTTCGGCTCTCTTGCCCCCGTGCCCGGGGGTGGAGCGCTGAACTTCAGCCCCTCCAGCGGCCGCCCCTGCGCCGTTCCCACGCGGACCTTGACGCCCCAGTATCCCCACCTCCCCGCCACCTTCAGCAGGATGCGGTTCCACCCCGGCTGAAGCGTGATGGGCACGGGCTCGGCTGATTCGGTATTGCGGTTGCGGCGGCTCGACCGCGAGTCGCCGGCCGCCTCGCTGTTTTCGATGAGGCGGTCCTTGCCGCACCAGACGCTGACCACGTTGGGGCTCTCGACAAAGACCCACGCCCGGGTCGGCTGGTCGGCGTGAATCCAGGTCATCGCGTAAGCAAGTTGGAAATCGTCTGACGAGAATAGGCCGGCGAAGTTCAGGAATCCATCGCTGCCGGCAGCCGCCTTCTTCCACGCCAGGTCTTCGCTCCCGGAGGCATACACCGCATCGGGCTGGGGGTCGGTCTCGGGCGGGTAGACGCGGCGCAGCCCAACGTCGCCTTCGTTGGAGAATGGGCCGACTGCCAGCCATGGGCCGATCCCGCCGGAGACCTTCGCGTAGAACGCACGGGCCAGGGCCCGCGGAATCTTGCCCTCGTCAACCAGTGTGTCAGCCAAGGCCCCCTGGCCCGTGCCGCTCAGCCAGGCCAGGAGGGCCGGAACCTGTTGGCTGGACGGAAATCCCCGAACGAACCGGGCCGCCTGCTCGGGGTCGTTCACCGCCTGGATCAGTTGCAGCGCAAGCTTGTTGTCGGGAATCAGCCAGGCTGCCTTCAGGCACTCGTCGCGCGGCAGCGTACCGCCGGCGGCTTCCATCCCCGCATCGGCGTCGCGGTTGCCTGCCAGCGTCAGCGGCGACCAGGTATGCGTCGACCAAACGACGCCCAGGTCGTCAGGCAGGTGGGCCGGCCCGCCCTGTGGTTCCTTGCCTCGCAGCCAGTTGGCCGAGCGGGCCGTGCAGTTGCCGTCAGCGGGGACCCAGACCGTCCGCTTGCCGACTGCGTCGATCAGGCCCAAGTCACCCCACCACGCCTGGCCGTCACGCTGGAAGAACGTCACGTCCAAACCCTCGTGATTCATGAGTTCCAGCAGTTCAGCCGGCGCCGTCAGTTCAACGCGGTCGCCAGCCGGCAGTGGACCGGCGTAGACCATCCCGTGAAGGGCGGGCCCGAGGTTCTGACCCCAGTAGACGCCGCGGGCCATCCGGCCGCTCCACTGATAGGTCTTCAGCGTGAACCGGAGGCCCAGGGCCGTCGGGTGGCGGTCCGTGGGCATGGCGACCTGGACGAATACGCGGGCCTTGGCCTGGGCCTGCTCCAGTGGCAGAGCTTTCAGGCGGGCAGCCAGGTCGCTCGTCGCAACGGCTGCATTTGACTTGCCCGAGAGTGACGCGAGCAGTTCGCTCCAGGCCAGGCACCGCGAGGCGTGATAGCTGTCTGGGTGCTCGCGGAGGAAGTCCTCCAGTTCGCGGCTAGCTGCGTCGCGGTTGCCCAAGGCCAGGTGGCTTCGCAGGACGTCATAGAGCAGTTCCCACGACAGGGCGGCCGCAGGTAGCAGGTTTGCGACACGGCGGCGTTCGGCAATCTCCGACGCCGACAGCGGCGAGAGCACCAGGCTGCCGAACTGCGACTCGGCGTTGATCTGGCCCAGGCCGCCCGCCCAGCGTATGGCCCCATTGGGGCGGCCGCCGTCGCTGTCATTTACCCGCAGGGCAAAGCCGATGCGATCGGCGTCGGCCAGGCGGTATCGACCGCTGGCGAAGGGGATCGCAATCTCGTAGCGGGCCACGCCGGGACGCCGGGACACGGCGGCCTGGCTTCCCTGGCCAAAATAGACCGGCTGAACGACCGGGCGCCCACCGACCTGCGCCACCATGATCTTGATGTCCGGGTACCAGCGGTCGTTGTCGGAGCGGAGGGCGTCGGCGCCCATGTTGCCCAGGGCGATGCCGACCTCGACGCTGTCGCCGGCGGTGAACGGGTCCAGCCGGGGCGGCGGACTGAAGTCATCGTCCGCCACCTCTACCGCAACGTAGAGAGTTTCCCCGTCATGCCGAACCGCAAACCTAGCCGAACAGTCTGACGGACCCGCCCAGCGGTTGGCCGGCCGCACCGGCAGCCCTTCATCGGCGACGGTCCAGTCGGCCGGCGAACGCAGGGCGATCCAGCGGGCGTCGGCCCAGTCGTCGAACTCGCCGTCGAGGTTTGGCGCGGCGTCGGTGCGCGGGCAGGCGACAACCGGGGCGGCGTAGCGCATGACAGCCTCGCGTGAGGTCTCCAGTTCTCGCTGCTGGGGCTCGGTGCGGACGGGCAGGGCAACCGCCGCCAGCCGCCTGGCTGCGTCGGCCTCGGTCAGCAGCGACGCCGCGCCGAGCACGACCGGTCCCTGTTCGCTGCGGAGCAGGATCAGGTTGTCGCGTTCGATGATCGCCTGATGGCCTCGCTCTTCGTCCACGTCCCACAGGTTGTGGCCGGGGATGTTCCATCGCCCGAGCTTCTGGCCGCTGGTCGCGTCGATGCTCAGGATCGAACCGAGGTACGCCCGGACGACGTGCGCCCACCAGTAGCCGCCGTGGCTGCGCTCCAGACCCATGGGCACGGCGACCTGCCGGAACAGCGGCCGCGCTGGGTTGCCCCACGCCATGACCGTGGCCCAGAGCTTTCCGCCCGTCGCGCGGTCCCAGGCCGTCAGGTCTGTCATGCCATACTGGTTGTTCCGGGTGCGGGCGGCATAGGCGGCTGGGCCACCGATCAACGGACCGCCGGCTACGTCGATCGGCTTGAACACGTCCTTGCCAGTGGCCCGATCGAGTACGACGACCCGGCGTCCCTGCGGGACCAGCAGGCGGTCGGTCTCCAGTTGCAATCCGTCCCCGGCCTGGCCAAGGTCGCGCGTCCAGACTTGGCTCAGTTCCTTCTCACCGGCCTTGTACATCGCCAGCTTGCGAAAGTCGGCCGAGGCTGTCCAGACGTCGCCGCCCCGCAGCCAGGCATAGGAGTTGGGCGCGAGTTCCGTCTTCCAGATCACCTTTCCGTCGTCGCGGCCGAGCAGCAGTACCCACGCCCGGCCGCCGTAGTCGCGATCCTGCCGCAGGAACATCAGCAGGCCCGCGGGAATCAGGTGGCCGGCGACCTGATTGGAGTTGTTGAACACGCGGTAAGTCCACAGCACCTCGCCGTCAGGCACACTGATGCCGTGCACAACGGCGCGGCCCCAGATGGCGCCGCGACCCGTGCCCAGGTCATCGGCGACGCCCCAAACGTCCGAGGCCAGCCGATCGCGATTGCCACGCCGCTTCAGACCGCGCGGCGAAGCACTGTCCCATCCCCAGAGCCGCCGCCCGGTGTTCAAGTCGAAAATCTCGACGCCGTGCGTCCATCGCAGGCAGACGCGGCTGCCGCTCCAGAGATCGAGGGCCTGCGGACAGGGCGGCGTTCGGGCCCGCCAGAGCAGGCGACCCTGCGAGTCGAAGCGGTAGCATCGCAATTCGTCCCCGGCCGCGACCAGGAGGCGCGTCGGATCGTCGGCCAGACAGGTGAGGTAGCGGCCCATGAACAGTTGCTCGGGAGAGAACCGGGCCCGCCACAGCAGACGCACCGGGGGCAGTGGGGCCGGACGTTCGGCAACGGATTCAACCGGCGCAGCCATGGCGGCTGGATCGCTCTCAACCAGCGAGTCCGGGGCGGTCTGGAGGCCGGCCGTCTCCTCGGTCAGGCGGATCGTCTCGGTGCTTGACGCGCTGAGCACCGCGAAGCGATCAATGCCGTCCTGCGACGTGAAGGCCGCCAGTTCGCCGCTGGCCAGGAACCGCACGCTGCTGAGATCGGACAGCCCCTCGACCTTGATGCGGCCGACCGGCTTGCCGTCACCGGCTGAAAGAACCTGGAGACCATCGCCGTCGGGCAAGTAGACTCGTCCGTCGTGCAACGCCGGGGAGTGCCAGGCGGCCTCTTGCGACGCAACAGGGTTCTCCCAGAGCAGTTCACCTGTCGCGGCGTCCAGGGCAAAGAGGCTCGTTCGCCCGGCTGCGATCAGGCGGTTGCCGTCCAGACCGAGTATCTCGACCGGCACGCGCGGCAGGTCGACGAACAGCCGCGTACCGCGGTCGGGCCGGAAGGCGAACAGGCCCGGGTGGTCGCGAGAGAGCAGATAGACGCCGCCTGGCCCGACGACGGGCTCGGTGTGTTCACGCTCGATTATCGAGCCGAGGTCCGCCCGGGTGGTGTTGCCGGTGAAGCCCCAGTACGACTTTCGCTCGAAGATGCGGTCGGTCGGGGCGATCCACAGGAGCGACCCGTCCAGGGCGTCCAGGGCGACGAAACTGCCGCGATCGGTGCTCAGGAAGACGCGGCCGTCGCGGACGGCGATTCCTCCGTGGGCGGCGAAGAAGTTGCCGATGGAACTCTTGAACGAGTCGATGCCCGACGCGACCGGAACCTTCCAGAGCACGCGGCCGTCGCTCGGCTCGATGCAGACGACGAAGAGCGTCGAAATGTGGATCGGGCTGAAGGCCAGAACGTAGAAGCGGTCATAGGCGCCCACGGGATCGCCGGAGATGCTCAGGCCGTCGAAGTCCGGGCTGGATTGCGACGTCCAGAGCATCGCCCCGTCGGACGCCCGGAACCCGCACAGGTCGAACAGGATGCTGCGCACCGGACGTCGCAACCTGGCCGCGACATAGGGCCCGCAGACGCCGACGCGATAGCCGCGGCTGATCTGGTAGGCCTCGTTGATCTGGTTGCTGAAGCTGCGCTCGCCGTGGTGAAGCTCGTTGAGGTAACCGGGTTGGCGGAAGTGCCAGAGCAGCGACCCCTTTCGCCAGTCGACCGCCCAGACGCTGCGTGAGTCGTGGAAGTAGGCGCGGTCGCCGTCGATCCGGGCCAGCGACTCGGGGCGGTCCCAGAATCGCGGCCAGGTTTGGCGGCGGTTGTCCATGTCGAAGGCGGCGGGATGGAACGCGAACTCGAAACGCGGCCGCAGGGTCGCATCGGGCTGGATCGCGACCGGGTCGGGCGCGGTCGCCGCCGGCGGAAACTGCCCCCGGATCGCGGCGACAGCCTGGACCGCCGTCATGGCCTTGCCGCCAAGCGACACAGGGGCATCCCTGAGGGCGGCCAGGCGAGCGAACGCGTCCTCGGCGCCGGCGCTATCCCCGGCGAGCAGGCGCGCCAGGGCCAGTCGCCAGGCGGCTTCGGCCTTGGCCGATGCGTCGCCGGGCTGGGCAAGCAGTCGGCCGAAGCGAAGGGCTGCCAGTTGCGGGCGGCCGGCGTCCAGGTCCTCCTCGCCCAGTCGCCGCAAGGCGTCCGCGCCGGCCTCGCTGAAGGGATAGACGGTCGCAAGGAGGAGTAGGGCGTCGTGCTGCCCTTCGCCGGCGCGGCGCAGGAGCCCGGGGCTGGCCTCCTCGGCTGCCGCGGCGACGGCCTTTCCATCTTTGGATGCCAGCGCGCGCAGCTTGGCCCGGGCGGCGGCCCCGGTGCTGATGATCGAGCCGTCTTCCTGGGGCAGGTAGCCCGTGGCGAACCTCGTGGCAACCTTGATGAGACGCTCGGCTGCGCTCTTGTAGTCATCGCGGTCGATCTGCTCGTCGGACTCTTCGAGCAGGCGCTCGGCCTCGTAGCTTCGGCCGGTGGCCAGGATGTCGGCGGCTCGCGACTTCCAGTAGTCGATGAGGTTGGCCAGTGATTGCTCGGGTCCGCTGCGGCTGGCACGGATGACGACGATCTTCTCGGGGTGCCCGATGCCGGCAACGGTTGCCAGAGCGTCGGCCTGACAGTTGTAGCCGGCCTGGAGCTGGGCCAATTCGATGCGCAGCGACTGCTCGACGTCGGGCGGCGGATCGACGTGTAGGCCTAGATCGGCGGCGGCGAATCTCAGCCGGTCGGGAACGTTCGGGTCGCGGACGATGCCCAGGGCCAGGCGGGTCAAGTCGGCCTTGCGGTCGGGGAAGTCCATCCGCAGGCGGCGTAGCGTCGGCATGATCTGCCCGGGATCGCGCTGCCAGCCGCGCGGTGCGGCCGAAAGGGCCAGTTCCCAGGTCGGGCGGCGGGCCGGCTGAGTCGTCGCGGACGGCGCGGGGTCGGCCGCCCGAGCTGGCGCCGCGCCCGTCGGCGCGAACCACGCCAGCGCCGTCGCAGCGATCGCACTAGCGAACCAGACGCGCATCGGCCCAGTCTCCATAGTCACCGATTTCATACCCCGGCCCGGACAGCACGGCCAGTTCGAGCTTCCGCACGCCCGAAACGTCCAGGTCCACCTCCACGGAAGCGCCCGGTCGAACGGTCTGCTCCCAGATCACCCTGCCGTCGGCGACCACCTGCATCGTCGCTCCAAGGCTGGCGGCCCCAACCTTGTCGTCCAGACCGGCCGTCGCGCGGAAACGCTTGAATGTCCCATCCAATTCCCACGTCGCCCGCGACGTCGCCCGCATCCCCATGCCGCGGTCGTGGCGGGCGCCGCCCAGCGAGATCGCTCCGCCGGCTGCGTTGCGGTCGGCGGCCGGGACGCGGCCCGGGCCAATCACGGCCGGTTCGACCTTTGACGTCCATGCGCGCTGCGACAGCCATGCCAGGTGCACGCCCGGCGATTCGATAGCCCGCACAAGATCCCAGTCCACCGCGGCGTCATGGCCGGCCCACCTGATCGCCAGCTTCCCGTCCTTCAGTGCCGTGATCTGTCCGGTCAGCCGCTCGCCCGTGGTCATGACGATCCGCAGGTCCCCGGGCTGGGGCGTCGGCGATTCAGCTTTGAGCAGGATCCACGCCAGGTCCCCCTTGCTGACGTCCAGGGCCCCCAGAGGCGAATAGAGGCCCACTTTCTCTCCGTCCATCCAGCGCAGCTCCGCCGGCGTCCGCGAGCCCGTCCGCAGGATAACCTCGTCGATCGCCTTGCCCGGCGGGGCCTGGGCCGCAGACATCGTCGCACCGAAGAATATCGCCCGAATGTCCTTCTGTTCGACTTGGACCGTGCCCAGCCGCACCGAGTCGAACGTCAGCTTCTTCTTTAGCACGGAACGGGCCTCGCCCTCGAGCAAGTCGCCGTTGGCTAGCAGCAGACCGTCCGCTTCGCGGCCGACAGGCTCGTATGGCAGCCGCGTCAGCCGGGCGAGGTCACCCAGCGCCGCCTGCGCGTCGCCGTCCCCGGTTCGGAAGGTCAGCTTGCCGCCGGTGATGGCCGTCGTCGCGCCGGTCAGCGTGCGTCCGTCGGCCAATTCCAGCCGCGCGGGCTCAGCCGCGCGCAGCCCGGCGGCGGCGATCAGCAGCAGCGTGATGGCGGGCACGGTCGTCTTCATGCAACTTGGCTCTATCGCTGGTAGATCGGGAGATAACGGTGCGGGATCGACAGGCAGAGCACGGCCCATCCCGTGTCCAGAATGTGGTCGCCCCACGAGCCGTTCTTCGGGTTCTGCTTGGCGAGAATCTGCTCGCGGGCGACCGGATACCACTGCTGCCAGTATTTCCCGCCCGCGAAGTAGAACGCGTGCATGGCGTAGTAACTCATGTAGTAGAAGTGCGACGTGTCGCCCTTCTGAGCGTTGAGCAGGTAATCCAGGCCCTTGCGGACCTGGGCGGCCGAGTAGTCGCCGGCGAACTGGAGCGAGCAGACGCCGGCGGCTGTGCGAGGCATGTTGCTCGGCCCCGGTGGGCCGGTGTAGCTAAAGCCGCCGTCGGCGTTCTGGCAACTGTTGACGAACTTGATCGCCTGCTGGATTGTCGCCGCCGGGACCTCGATGCCCGCGTCGTGCGCCGCCCGGATGGCCATGAGCTGCATCACGGTCACCGAAATGTCACCGCCATGGGGGATCGGCTGGTAGCCCCATCGGCCGTCCTGGTTCTGCGACTGGATGATGACCTCGACGGCCCGCTTCAGCTTGTCCTTGATCTGCGGCTGCTGCGTCTGGCCCCACACCTCCGCGAGATAGAGCGTCGAGAGGGCGTGCTCGTACATCGGGCCGTGCGAGCTGTCGCGGACGATCATGCCGCTGGGCTTTGCGCAACTGAGCAGGTAAGCCAGCCCGCGGGCGCTGGCGACGCCGTATTCCCCGCGCCCGGGCGGGTTGCCCGAGGCCAGGAAAGCAATCAGCGCGACGGACATGACGGCCGTGTTGCGGCGATACTCCGTGTCCCATGAGCCGTCGAGATTCTGCCGGGCCGCCAGGTACGCCAGCCCGCGCTGGATGGCCTTGCGGGCCTCGGGGGCCATGGCGATGTCCGGGATCGGCTCGACGCGCGTGGGGGGCTCAGCAGGCGCGGCCGCCGGCCCGGCCGGCGCCTGCGCGGCGGGCGGCGGAGCAGCGGCGCCGCCCACGCCTTCCTGGGCCATCAGCCAGCCCAGGCCTGACATGGCCAGCACGGCAGCGGCCAGCAGGATGGCCGTCAGCTTTCCCGAACTGTTACGCATCGGTCGTCTCCCGGTATCGTTCCGCAGGCCTATGCCTGCGGCGCATCTACTGCGCTCCCTTGGCGAGATTCTGGTAGTAGCGCTCGATCAGGTCCTTGTATTCCTGTGGCCACTTGCCGCGCACGGCCTGGTTGAGCTGGCCTCGCAATTCCGGCGGCAGGCGGCCCCAGTCCTGGTCGGTCAAGTCGCGGGCCTTGACCGTCGAGTTGAGCACCGCGCCCGGCCCCGACGCCCCGGTCTGGTTGCCCCCCAGCCGGATGCCCAGCCCCAGAGCGATGCCTGCCGGGGTCTCCTTGCTCTGGTCGTTGGCCTGCTGCTGCTGGGCTGACAGGGCTGCGAGGCTGGCGAGCAGCGCTCTTAGTTCGGCCTCGGCCAGGTTGAGGCTGCCTAGCGAGACCTTGAGCTGCTCGAGTAATTCCTCGGCGTCAGCATCGTTGATCGCCTCGCCCGCGTTGGCCATCGCGAGCAGGGCGTCCCGGATCATCTGCTTGAGCTTCTCAGCCAGTTCCTCGTCGGTCGTCTCGGGGATGTTTCGGCTGATCTCAACCAGCATGTTGTTCAACTCTTCCTGCATGTTCTGGAGGTTGCGAAGTTCCTCACGCTCGGGCGTCTTCTTGAGCAGCTTGGCTTCGGCGATCATCTTGTTGAGTTTCTCCAGCAGTTCCTTGAGTTCCTTGTCGCGGGCGGCCAGTTCGGCCAGCGTCGGGCCGTATGTGTCGAACGGGGCTACCTCTTCTTCGCCCGCAGTGGCGGCCCGCAGAACCTCGACCAGCTCGGTGAAGTCCCTTTCGAGCTGCTGGCCGGCGGCTGCGGCGCCGGCGTTGTTCTCAGCCAACTGGTCTGCCGCCTGCTGGGCAGCGGCCTCCAGCTTGCGCTCGGTGATGATCTTCCGGGCCCGGGCGATGCCGCCGCGCTGCTTCTCCGGACCGGCCGTCTCGCTCACGGCGAGCTCGTCGTCGAGGGTCTTGACCTCCCGGCTGATGGCGACCTGCTTGGCCGACGCGTCCACCAGGTCGTGCCGCACGGACTCGACGAGGTCTTCCATCTGCTTGCCGAAGCCCTCGCGGAGCAGGGCGGCGGCTTTGCCGTTCAGCTCGATCTGATCGCGGAGAATCTTCTCGGCCCGCTGAAGGCTGGCGCCCGTTGCCGCCGACCTCTGTAGCTGAACCATCAGCAGGTGAAGCTGGCGGATCAGCTCGGTCTGGCGATCTGTAGCGACGCTGAGGGACTTGTCCATTCCCGCCGACGTGCTTGCGGACGTCCGGGCCAGATAGAGGTCCTGGAGGAACTGCGGAAGCTGCTCGTCGCTGATGCTGACCAGGGCAGTCCGGGCCGGAGCCGCCGACTGCAACTGACCCGTGGCGTGGATGCGATGGGCCTCCACCTCGGCCAGCAGGGCGGCGAGCTCGCGAGTCGCCCGCTCCGCGAGCTGGCGGGCCCGCTTCTGGTTGCTCTCCTCCTGAGCCAGCCGGGCGCGGGCGAGATCCAGCGGGTCATCGTCGGCGCGAGCAACCGGCAGCAACGCCAGCATCGCCACGGCCAGCAGGGCGACGATCTCGTTTCGCATGGCATCCTCCTCACAAGGTCGCACGGCACGCATATCTTACCAGCGCGCAAGCCCCGCGGCGGGCAACGGCTGAGCCGCCCTCACGGCCGGTCCGGCTGCGTGGTCGCGCCGCCGGACCTGATCTGCTCCCGAAGCCTGCGGATGTTCTCCTGCGACTGCGTCTCCAACTGGTAGAGCCGCTCGATCTCCTGGGCCGTCGTATCCAAGTGCTCCAGCAACTTCTGCTGGATGCGTTCCTCGCTGACCACGCGGATCTCGCACTCGGGGGACAGGCCTGGCTTGCCGCCCTCGGCCAGCCGGGTGGGCTCATGATCGGTCGCCTCCAGCCGGTAGACGATCACGTCGCCGACGCGGAAGCCCAGCTCGGTCAGGTCCCACTTGAGCGTCTGCTCGACCTGCCTCGGGCCGGGACTCGGCAGCACGCCCCCGGTCGCCAGTTGCTCTTGCGTCAGGCCGGGCAGGGGCAGGGGGAAGCTCTGCCACGCGTCATCGGGCTGTGACGCCGGGGGCAAGCCCGCGGCCGACTCGCTGCGGTCGGCGGCGCGGCGAAAGGCCAACCGGGCTGACCGCAGCCCCTGGTCGTCGGTAATCAGGTAGTGCAACGTCAGAACGCTGACCGGCGTGGCTTCGACCTCGGCGCCGGGCCGCGTCAGCGTGATGCGCGGCAGCGTGTCGGGCTCGGCCGTGATCTTGTAGGGCACGGGCTCAGTGTTCTCAAAGCCTTCGGTGTCCTGCATCTCGATGTGGTATCCGACGGTGCGCTCGATGGTGAACCGGCAGGATCGCGCCCGCGCCGCGTCGCCCGCGGCGGCAGGTTCCATCGGCAACCGGCGGCCATCGGCGTAGACCAGCCGGGCCCACGTCAGCGGCTTGGTGGCCGTCATCGTCAGCGTCCCTTGCGTGCCGACGACCTGGCGGAGGTGGCCGGTGTGGACGGAGTCAGGCGGCCGACCGGTGTATCGCGGATAGAACAGGTCAACATCGATCGAGGCGATGGCCGGCCGATCGGTGACCCGGATTCGGCCGTCCGCCGACGGTGCGTCGCCCAGTTCGATCTGGAACTGGAGGTTGTCCACGACGTTGTCGATGCGGGCGACGAACTCGCCGCGTCTGTTCCCGGCCGACAGGCGGTGCGGAACCCAGCCGGAACTGGATGAACGGACCAGCAGGCGGCCGGAGTCGGGCAGCAGCCCGGCGGCGTGGACGGTGATAGCGGCGGCGTCGCCACGGGCGACCAGCAGGTCCGCGGGATAGGCGACGATGCGGGTCTTGTGCGGATAGTCGGCCTTCCAGACGCAGCGCACGGCCCACACGCCCACGATCCGCGGAAAGGCCGCTGCCGCCCAGCCGGCGCCGGCCAGCAGCAGCAGCCCGGCCGCGATGAGCGGCAGGAATCGCCCGAGCGGGGCGGCCCGCGAGAAGTCCACGCGGGCGGCCATTTCATCGGCCTGCCGCTGGGTGGCCGCGATAAGCTCGGCCGATCCGTAGCCCGGGTCTCCGCCGTGGCGGTCGAGCTGCACGCTGGAGATCACGTGGTCGGTCAACACCGGGAAACGGCCCTCGACGGTCAGTGCCGTTCTGTCTACATCGCGGCGGACCCGCAGGGCCCCAGCGACGAACCTGCGGGCCGCATACCAGCCCAGCGAAACCAGGCCGACGACCGTGAGCCAGCGGAAGACCAGCGGGATGTGCGAATACCAGTCGACCAGGCAGTAGGCGGCGGCGACGGGCAGGAGGATGCAGATCCACAGGGCCAGCGCCCAAGCAACGGTCAACGCGCGGCGTCGGCGCTCCAGGGCTCGCAGGCGTCGCTCGATGGCGGATGCACCGGGTTGTCGAGTCGGCTCGCTCATCGCCGCCTCACGCAAGGTCCGAACGTTTGCGGATCAGCAATTCCAGCCCCAGGAGCAAGACCACGACCACGAGCATGGTCCAGCCGTCCCAGATCGGCGAGGCTCCGGGCACGGTCGGCTGTGCCCGGCTGGCCGCGATCGCATCGGGCAGTCCATCCACGTCAGCCAGCCGGAAGAACTTCCCGCCGGACGCCTGGGCGATGGCCCGCAGCCCCTCCTCGTCCATCGCCGGGTTGTCGAACTCCAGCCGCGGCACCTCGACCGACCACGTCGCTTTCGCTTCTTCCTCCTCGCCCTTGATCGTTGCGGCGAACTCGCCCAGGTGCGACGCCAGGTGCGTCGCGGCGAACTCGCCCGGCGAGTCGGGCACGGCCGGCATAGCGACCTCTTCGCGGCTGCCGTCCGATCCGATCAGCACGGCCGTCACCTTGTCGCTCTTGATCGGCTCGTTCTGCCGGTTCCACACGCGGGCCGAGAGGTGGATATCCTGGCCGGCGGAATAGCTCTTGCGGTCGCTGGCGATCTGAACGCGCTTGCCGCCGCCCGCGAGGAAGTCGATCACCTGGAGCCAGAACCGTCCGAAGTGGCGTGTGCCGACACGGTCGCACCACCGCCACGTGCTGTCCAGCCCGACGTAGAAGGTGACTCCGCGGCGGTAGTACTGGCAGGCGATCAGCGGCAGCTTTCTGCGATCGCCGCCGATGGCATCGCCGTGGACAGCCAGCGCGACGGCGCCGGGGCGAAGCTGCTTGGCCTTGAAGTACCAGTAGTGGTTACCGAGTTGCTGCCAGATACGTGCGTTGGCGGCGTCGTCATCGGCCAGCCGGCAGGTCTCGTGCGACAGACCCTCGGTCGTGACCTCCAGGCGGTAGGGCTGAACGAGCGGCGCAAAAATCTCGGCGATCGCCTGTGGCTCGGGTTGGGCGTCGAACAGCACCGGCACCAGCGGCTCGAGCACGGTCCCCTTGTAGCTCGAGGGGTTGTAGCGCGTCCCGGCGGCGAAGCAGAGGCCCCCGCCGTTCTCGGCGACGAACTGCTCGATCAGGTCCAGCTGCTGCTTGCTGAAGGCCGTCGAGGGAGCATCGCCCAGGATGATGAGGTTGAACTTGAACAGCTCGGTGCGGTCCTTGGGGAAACGCGGCAGATATTCGGCCATTCCGGCGCGGGCGAGCTGCGTGCCGTCGGCTTCGCGGACGTAGCATCGCAGCTCCGTGCCCTGTTCGCGGAGGAGAATGCCCTTGAGCAGCCGGAAATCCCACCGCGGGGCCTGCTCGACGATGAGCACGCGGACGGGCTCCTTGATGACGCGGATCTTCTTTTCTTTGGAGTTGTTGCCGGGGATCAGCTCGTCCGGCCGTTGCTCGACCGACACCCGATAGACAGCCTCGCCGGGCGTCTTGGGCGTGAACGCGAGCTGGACGTCCTGCTCGTCGGCCGCCGTCAGGGTGACGGACTTGCGATCGAGCACCTGGTCGCCGCAGGTCAGTTCGACCATCACGGATTGGCCGGCGTATCCGTGCTGGCGGATGCGGGCCGTGACCGGCACGGATTTGTCGGCGCGGACGGTGTCCTTGGCAGAAAGGAACTCGACCATCTGGAGATCGCGTGCCACCGGGAGGCCGATGCCAACGGTGTAGAGGGCCAACCCCTCGGCGCGGGCGTCGGCGGCGGCCTTGAGCGGATCGCCGCGGCGGTTGGTGCGCCCGTCGGTGAACAGGACCACGCCGGCAGCCGAGCGACGGCGAAGGTCGGCCAACGCCGTGCGGACGGCCTTGTCCAGGTCGGTCGATTCGCCGTCAAAGGCCAGCCCGGCGGCGGCCTTGGCGCCGTCCGCGTCACCGAGGTCCGAGGCCTTGTCGCTGAAGCGGTAGTAGCGGACGTCGAGTTGCTCGGACAGTTTGCCGTGCAGGTTGAGTTGCGTGTTGGCGAACAGGCCCGCGAGCAGGCGGCCGCGGCTCTCGTCGATCTCGGCCTGGTTCACGCTCGTCGAGCCGCTGCCGTAGTTCAACCGCCCTTGGGCCCGCGCCGCCCCGAGCATCTCCTGCTCGGTCGTGCGCCGGTCCCGGATCGTCATCGACTGGCTGTCGTCCAGCAGCACGATCAGCCGCGGCTTGATGCCCAGCGTGCGGTTGTAGGCAGTCATCGGCTGAAGCAGAATTCCCAACAACATCAGCAGGGCGAATGCCCGAAGCACGGCCATCGCGATCCGCCGCGAGCGCGGCAGGCCTCGGCCCGCCGGTGCGCCTGGCCGCGGAGGCTCTAGCGCCCCCGACATGGCGGGGCGGTAGGCCCACCATGTCGAAACGGCGATGGCCGCAAGAGCAGCCAACACCGCCCACAGCGGCCACGGCGTCCCCCAGACCAGGTGGGCGTCGACCACGTCGCCGCCGGCGCCGCGGAGGTCGATCATCCTCTTCAGCAGAGCGCTCATCGCGTCCCTCCGCTGAATCGCCGGCCGAGGTACTGCTCCGCCACTAACAGCCCCAGCGCCGCGCCGAGGACCCACAGCCAGAGTTCGCGTCCGCCGGCCCTGGCGCCGACCAGGCGATCAGCCGGCGTCTGGAGCGTCTCCCAAACGATGTCCGGCGACGCCGGGCCGGCCAGCTCGCGGAGATAGCCCGCGTCGATGGCGGCCAGGTCACCCTCCCTTGAGGAGACGTTCACGGAGAAGAGCCGGCTCTGCTGCTGGTCGCCGACATCCCAGGTGACGCGGTAGAAGCCGGCCAGTGTCGTATCGGAGTAAGTGCGGACGGCCCGCTGGCGGGCGGCATCAACAACCGGTTCGAGCACGACGGTTCGGCCGTCCGGGCGTTTCAGCGTCACCGGCGTGTCCATCGTCTCCAGCGGCAGCGAAAGTTCCCACGTCTGGCTCGGCGTCAGGTTGGTGCTGGTCGCCGTCGGCGCCAGCAGCCAGACCAGCAGCCGCTGCATCATCGGTGTGAAACCGGGGTTGATCGCCAGGTTGCCCCAGGCGACGTCGGCGGTCGTATTGAGCAGGGCGAAGCGGCCCTCGCCCAATTCGCGGGTCACCAGCAGGGGAACGCCGTTGGACAGGGCGGCGTCGACGCGGACGTTGTCGGCTGCGGTGTTGCCGGCCAGGTCGATCTCCAGGGCCCGGGAGAAGCCGGCCTTGTCCAGGTCGGCCAGGTCGTCGCCGGAGAAGAAGGTCATGATCGGCCCGGCGAACGACGCGACGGCGAGGTTGAAGAGCCCGACGGCGCCGGTCTGCCGGTCGCGCGGGGCGTCGATCGGAGCGCCCAGATGCGCCCGAAGGAAGCCTCCCTTGGCGTCGGCCAGAAAGCCGCTGTTGTAGCTCTGCGTGTCAACCAGATCGCCCAGGAAGATGACGGCTGCGTGGCCCGCGCGGACCCACTGCACCAACTCGCCCGCCGCGGCCGGCGGAACCTGGCTGACGTTGGCGAGCATGACCACGTCGTAGCGATCCAGCCGGGCGTTTCGGATATCCTCGCCGTCGATGATGTCCACGCTGATGGGCACGGCGTCGCTCTGGCCGAACGCCAGGGCGTAGCGCAGATAAAAGCTTTCGCTCTGGACCGGGGCGTCCAGGTGCCGGTCGCCATCGACGATCAGGACGCGGACCTCTTCGCGGGCCTCGACGGCCAGGTAGCGGACGTTGTCGGCCGGCGAAATGTCCGACGCGGACTGGAGCGTCACCTCGTGATCGCCGGGGGCGTCGAAGCGGGCGTAGTAGTCCAGTCGCCGCGGCTCGGAGGCCTGCACGCCGGCCGAGCGGGCGTCGGCCTTCTGGCGGTCGATCTGGATCGTGGTGGCCACATCCATGTCCCCGTCGGCGGCGGCGAAACGCTGCAACTCGCCGTTGAGCTGGATATCGCGGCCGACCTTGATGACCCGCCAGGTGCGGTCCAGCCTCGTCACCGCGACGTTGCTGGGGGTCCGGTCCTGCTCGCCGCAGGCGACGGCAGTCAGCGTCGTGTTCTGCTGGGCCAGCAGGGCCCGGACGGCGTCGGCCAGGCGGTTGCCCGAGTCGCGCCAGTCGGTGGCCTGAAAGTCGCTGAGGACATAGACCGAACGGTTAGGCAGGTCCGAGCCGCCGACGATCTCCGAGGCCGCCCTGATCGCGGAGACGGGGTCAGCCGACAACGCCGAAGCCGGCAGTTCGTCGACCACGTCGGCTGCCAGGAGTACCTGGGCCGTCGGATCTCGCAACGCCGCGGGGTCGGTGGGATTGCACAGGGGCAGGACAGCAACGCGGCTGCCTGCCGGCAGGCTGTTGAGCAGGCTCCGGGCCCAGGCGCGGGCCTGGTCCCAGCGCGTCGAGCCGCCGCGGTCGGCCTGCATGCTCGGGCTGTTGTCAACCAGCAGAACCGCGAGCCTGGGGCCCGGACCGGCGGCTTGGCGGTTGAACTTCGGCCTGGCAACCGCCAGGGCCAGGAGGCAGATGATCAGCACGCGCATCGCCAGCAGGATCAGGTCCTCGATCTGAACGCGCTTGGAGGTCTCCTCGATCGCTTCCAGCAGGTATTTCATTGCCCCCCAGCGGACGACCTTGTGCCGCCTGCGAGTCAGCAGGTGGATGATGATCGGCAGAGCGCCCAACGCCAGGCCGGCCAACAGGATGGGGTGAAGGAAGCCCATGCTCAGGTTCGCCTCCCCGTCGGGCGGCTGTTCAGGTAGCCCACCAGGTTGGCCGTCAGGCTCAGCGACGTGTTGACGCGGAAATAGTCGGCCCGGCACAACTCGGCGCCAGCAGTGAGGGCGTCCAGGAAGGCGTTGAACTTTCGCAGGTAGCTGTCGCGGAGGCGCTGGGGTTCGATGATCCGCTCGCCCAGGTTCTCCAGGCCGACGAACCGAGTCATGCCGCGCAGCGGGAAGGTCAGCTCGTCGTCGTCGACGATCTGAAGCAGAACCACCTCGTGTTTGTCGAACTTGAGTCGGCGGACGCCGTCGAACAGCCGCTCAAGGTCGGTGAAAAAGTCGGAGAGGACGACGACGATGCCGCGGCGGCCGGCCTTGGCGGCGTACTGCGAGACGGCCCGGCCAACCTGGCTTTCGCCCGTCGGGCCGCGGCCCTCGTATGCGGTCATCATGTGATGGACCTGAGCGATGCTGTTGGAGGTCGGCAGGGTGACCCGCAGTTCGGAGTCGAAGATAGCGGCCCCGACCTTGTCGCGCTGGTTGAGGATGAGGTATGCCAGCGCCGAGGCGAGTTGCTTGCCGCATTCCAGTTTGCTCGTCCCGCGCGAGCCGTACTCCATCGACTCGCTGGCGTCCAGCAGCAGGTGAGCAACGAGGTTGGTCTCTTCCTCATACTGCTTGAGGACGTAGCGCCCGGACTTGTAGTAGACCTTCCAATCGATGTGGCGAATGTCGTCGCCGGGGACGTAGCCGCGGTGGCCGGCGAACTCGACGGCGAAGCCGTGGAACGGGGACTTGTGCCCGCCGGCCAGGTTGCCCTCGACCAGCCCTCGCGGGCGGAACTCGATCCGCTCGAGCTGGCTGATGACCTCGGGTCGCAGATATCGACTCAGGATCGGGGGCATGGGTCCGCCGGGGTTCGGGGGTCAGGGGCCGTAGGTCGGTCCGATCGCGCGTCCGTGTCAGTTCGCCGCCGCCTGCAATTCCTTGCCCGCGGCGTCGAGCAGTTTCTCGACGATGTCGTCGGGGCTGATCCCCTCGGACTGGGCCGTGAAGTTCGTGATGATGCGGTGGCGAAGCACGGGCCTGGCGACGGCGACGATGTCTTCGGTGGCGACGTGGAATCGCCCCTTGAGCACGGCCCGGGCCTTGCCGGCGACGATCAGGTTCAGCGAGCCTCGCGGGCCGGCGCCCCAGGTCAGGTATCGCTTCACGAAGTCCGGGGCCTCGTCGGTGGTCACACGGGTCATGCGGACCAGCCGGCGGGCGAAGTCGAACACGTGGTCGCTGACGGCCACGCGGCGGATCACCTTCTGAAGCGTCAGGATCTCCTCGCCGCCCAGGACCGGCTCGGGCGTGGTCGTCTCGAAGCTCTCGCTGGTGGCCAGCTTCTGGATCTGCTTCTCCTCGTCGTCGCTGGGGTAGTCCACGATGATGTTGAAGAGGAACCGGTCGAGCTGGGCCTCGGGCAGCGGATAGGTCCCCTCCTGCTCGATGGGGTTCTGGGTGGCCAGCACGAAGAAGGGCTCGGGCAGCCGGTGCGACACGCCGCCGATGGAAACCGAACGCTCCTGCATCGCCTCCAGCAGGGCGGCCTGGGTCTTGGGTGGGGTGCGGTTGATCTCGTCGGCCAGCACGATGTGGTGGAACAGGGGGCCGTTGAGGAATTTGAACTTCCGCTCGCCGGTGGTCGGGTCGTCCTGGATGACCTCGGTGCCGGTGATGTCGGCCGGCATGAGGTCGGGCGTGAACTGGATGCGGGCGAACGATAGCGACAGGGAGCGGGCCAGCGAACTGACCAGCAGCGTCTTGGCCAGCCCGGGCACGCCGACCAGCAGCGAATGGCCCCGGGCGAAGATCGAGATCAGCACCTGCTCGACCACCTCGTCCTGGCCGACGACGACGCGCCGGATCTGCTGCTGGAGGGTGTCGTAGGCCTTCTTGAGGGCCTCTACGTATTGCACATCCGACATCGCTATCTCCCTGCGCAGTCGCAGCTTGGGGTGGTGGGTCGTCGGAGCGGGCTCAAGGCGAGCCGCCATCGTATCCAACTATAACTCGCTTGCAGGGTGGGGGTTTCGCCGCTTCAAGGCGGTCGCCGGGGCCATGGATTGGAAGGGCCGAAGTTCCGGCCGGCGGCTCACAGCATGCCCAGTTGCAGCTTGGCGGCGTCGCTCATGCGGTCCGGACCCCAGGGCGGATCCCAGACGATCTTCAGGTCCACGCCGGTCACGCCGCGGATGACCGAGACCCGCTCCTTTACCTGGCCTGGCAGGATCTGGGCCGCCGGACAGTTGGGGGCGGTCAGGGTCATGTCGATCTCGACGCTCCCGTCCAGGTGGACGTCCACGCGGTAGATCAGGCCCAGTTCGTGGATGTTGACCGGAATTTCGGGGTCGTAGATGCCGCGAATGGCGAAGAGAATCTGCTCGCGCAGGGCCTCGGTGTCCAGTTCGGCCGGGACTGCGTCGGCTGGGGCGCCGGGCTCGGGGTTTCTGGGGGGCTGGTCACTCATGCAGACGCCTCGTGGTCACTCGGTGCTGACGGGATCGTCGGCCTTGTCCTCAGCCAGCGCCGCCGCCATCGTATGCCAGGGCAGGGTGGCGCACTTGACGCGAATGGGGAACCGCAGTACGCCGGAGAAGGCAGCCAGTTTACCGATGCCGTCGGCTACCTGACCGGTTGGAACCTTGCCGGTGAGCATGTCGTGGAACCAGGTGAACATGCGCCGGGCTTCCTCGACGGTCTTGCCCTTGAGGGCGTCGGTCATCATCGAGGCCGACGCGGTGCAGATGGCGCAGCCGCTGCCGGAGAAGCTGACGTCCTGAACGCGGCCCTGCTCGATCTCGATGTAGATGGTGACGCGGTCGCCGCAGAGGGGGTTGTGCCCCTCGGCGCAGCGGCAGTTGGCGCAGGCCAACTCGCGGAAGTTCCGCGGCTTGCGGCTGTGATCGAGGATCACCTGCTGATAGAGTTCGTCCAGGTCCAGTTCACCGCTCACTTGAACACCTCGGCCACGCGTCCCAGCGCGGCGATGAGGGCGTCGATGTCCTCGCGGGAATTATAGACGCCCAGCGAGGCCCGCGCCGTCGCCGGCACTCCGAAACGCTCCATGACCGGCTGGGCGCAGTGATGGCCCGTGCGGATGGCGATGCCCTCCAGGTCGAGGATCGTCCCCACGTCGTGGGCGTGAATGCCCTCCATTGCAAAGCTGAGGACGCCGGCCTTGTGGTCGGCCGTGCCAACGGGGCGAATGCCGGGCGTCTCGGCCAGGCGGGCCTGGCCGTAAGCCAGCACGTCGGCCTCGTGGGCCGCGACGCGGTCCATGCCCAGGCCGCGCAGGTAGTCGATGGCCGCCCCCAGGCCGATGGCATCGGCGATATTGGGCGTGCCGGCTTCAAACTTGTAGGGCAGGTCGTTGTAGGTCGTGCGGGCGAAAGTGACCGAACTGATCATATCGCCGCCGCCCTGGTAAGGCGGCATCGCCTCCAGGTGTTCGCGACGGCCGTAGAGCACGCCGATGCCCGTCGGCCCGTAGGTCTTGTGGCCGCTGAAAGCGAAGAAGTCGCAGCCGAGGGCCTGCACGTCGATCGGAATATGCGGCGTCGCCTGGGCGCCGTCGATCAGCACGGGCACGCCGCGCTCGTGGGCGAGGCGGATCATCCGGGCGACCGGGTTGACCGTGCCCAGGGCGTTGGAAACGTAGGTTACGCCGACCAGCTTCGTGCGGTCGCTCAGCAGCCGCTCCCATTCCTCCAGGATCAGTTGTCCACGGTCGTCGATCGGCGCCACGCGAAGCGCGGCCCCGGTCTGCTCGCACAGGAGCTGCCAGGGGACGATGTTCGAGTGGTGCTCCATGTGCGTGATGAGGATTTCGTCGCCGGCCTTCACCCGCGGGCGGGCAAAGGAGGAAGCCGCCAGGTTGATGGCCTCGGTCGTGCCGCGGACGAAGATCACCTCGGCCGAGTCGGCGGCGTTGATGAAGTCGCGTACCTTGCCGCGGGCCGCCTCGTAGGCGTCGGTCGCCCGCTGGCTGAGAGCGTGAACGCCGCGGTGCACGTTGCTGTTGAACTCGGAGTAGACGCGGGAAACCGCGTCGATGACGCACTGCGGCTTGTGGCTGGTGGCGGCGCTGTCGAGGTAGACCAGCGGCTTGCCGTGGACGGACTGGGCGAGGATGGGGAAGTCGCGGCGGACCCGCTGGACATCCAGCGGCGCAGCCGCAGCCGGGGTCGCGGTTCGTATTGTGCTGCCAGTTCGGCTCATTCTCGGTCCTGTCAGCCAGGGCGGGCCGCCCGCCCGCGGTGCAATCCTTCAAGAGTATGCGAACCGGCGTCGCGCTTCAAGCCGCCGGTCGAGCGTCACACGCTTTCCAGCAGGTGTGCCAGAAGGCGGCCACGCGGCAGTCGGGAGAGCAACTCCCGGCCGACCAACTCGCCGATGGCCGGCACGTTCATTCGCTCCAGGCTCTCGGCGGCGAAGGCGTAGGTCAGCATCGCCCGGGCGGCGTCGGCGGAGATGCCGCGGGCCTGGAGGTAATACATCGCCTGCTCGTCCAGTTCGCCGACGGTGGCGCCGTGGGTGCACTTGACGTCGTCGGCGTAGATTTCTAGCTGCGGCTTGGTATCGACCGTCGCCTCGCCCGAGAGCAGCAGGTTCTGGTTGGTCTGCTTGGCGTCCGTCTTCTGGGCGCCGGGGTGGACCTTGATGCGGCCGCTGAAGACGGCGCCGGCCCGGTCGGCCAGGATGCCCTTGTAGAACTGGCGGCTGTCGCAGTGCGGCCGGGCGTGCTCGACGAACATGAAGCTGTCCATGTGCTGCCGGCCCCGCGGCACGTAGAGGCCGTTCAGCAAGCAGTGACCGTTCTCGCCGTCCATGATCGGATGGACGTTGTTGCGAACGATCGCCCCGCCCAGCAGGGCCGTATGGGAGTTCACCGTCGTGTCGCGGCCCTGGCGGATCTTGAGCGTCTGAAGGTTGAACGCCTGCTCGCTCTCCAATTCCAGGACGTAGTGGTGGACGGTGGAGTTGTCGCCGACAACCAGTTCGGTGACGGCGTTGGTCAGGTAGACCTCGCCGCCGGCTGACGCGTAATGCTCGATCACCGTCGCCTCGCAGCTTCGACCCACTACGATCAGGTTGCGAGGGTGGGTCATGGCCGCCTGGGCCCGCCGCGTCGCCACCGACAGCAGCACGATCGGGCGTTTCAGGGTCGTGTTGTCGGCAAAGCGGACGAACGCGCCGTCTTCCAGGAAGGCGGCGTTGAGGGCGATGAAGGGGTCGCTCTCGGCTTCAGCTGCCAGGCCCATGTGTGACTGAATCGTCGCCGGGTCCGCGTCCAAGGCCTGGGCCACCGACTGCACGCTTACGCCAACGGGCAGGGCGGAAGTATCCGAAAGCTCCGTCGAATAGCACCCGTCCACGAAGACCAGCCGGGCCGCGGGTTGAAGGCCGGCGATCAGCAGCGGCTGAAGCGCGTCGGCTCCCAGCTTCCCAGCCGGCGGCTCAGGCAGAACGAAGGGCGTCTGGGCGATCGGCTTGACGTTGGTGAACCGCCAGTCCTCGTCGCGAAGGGTCGGGAAACCGACGCGGCGGAAGTGCTCCAGTCCGGCCTCGCGAAGGGCCTGCACCCAGGCCGGGCCGCTCCGTCCACGACGGGCCGACAGGCGGGCGAAGCTCTCGGCGTAGGTGTCCTGAATGTCAATGACGTCGGTCATGTGCGAATCAGCCTCTGCTTGTGGTGTGAATCCCGCCGGCGCCGCTCACCGGGCGGAGGCGGGCTGCGGCTCGGTCTGAAGCCAGTCGGCGTAGCCCTTGTCCTCAAGGTGTAAGGCCAGTGACTTGTCGCCGCTCTCGACGATCCGCCCGTCGACCAGCACATGGACGAAGTCGGGCACGATGTAGTTGAGCAGCCGCTGGTAGTGCGTGATCACCAGGAAGCCGCGGTCCTTCGCACGCATCGCGTTGACGCCGGCGGCGACGATCCGCAGGGCGTCGATGTCCAGGCCACTGTCGGTCTCGTCCAGCACGGCGAAGCGCGGTTCGAGCAGGGCCAGTTGGAAGACCTCGTTCCGTTTCTTCTCGCCGCCTGAGAATCCCTCGTTCACAGATCGCTTGAGCAGTCCCTCGTCCATCTCCACGAGTGTGATCTTCTGCTTGACCAGCGCCAGGAAATCCATCGCGTCAAGCTCTTCCAGCCCGCGGGCGGCGCGGACGGCGTTCACGGCGGCCTTGAGAAAGATCATGTTGCTGACGCCAGGAATCTCGACGGGGTACTGGAAGGCCATGAAGACGCCCTTGACGGCCCGCTCGTCGGCCGAGAGGCCCAGCAGGCTTTCGCCCTCCAGCAGGACGTCGCCCTCGGTGACCTCGAAGGCCGTGTTGCCGGCAATGACCTGGGCCAGCGTGCTCTTGCCCGAGCCGTTGGGCCCCATGATCGAGTGGACCTCGCCGGGGTTGATGGCGAGGTTCAGCCCCTTGAGGATCTGCTTGCCCTCGATGTTCACGTGCAGGTTCTTGATTTCGATCAGTGACATTCGGTTCATCCTCAGGAATCAGGAGTCAGAACTTTCCGACTTCGAACGTCGAACTCATCCCACGCTGCCTTCCAGCGAGATGCTCAGCAACTTGGTGGCTTCGACGGCGAACTCCATCGGCAGTTCGCGGAAGACCTGCTTGCAGAAGCCGTTGACGATCATCGACAGGGCGTTCTCGTCGTCGATGCCGCGCTGGTTGAGATAGAAGAGCTGGTCTTCGCCGACCTTGCTGGTGGTGGCTTCGTGCTCCATGTGGGCGGTCGGGTTCTTCACCTCGATGTAGGGGAAGGTGTGGGCCCCGCACTTGTCGCCGATCAGCAGCGAGTCACACTGCGTGAAGTTACGGGCGTGGTCCGCGCCGGGCAGGATCTTCACCTGGCCGCGATAGCTGTTCTGCCCGCGGCCGGCCGAAATGCCCTTGCTCACGATCGTGCTGGAGGTGTCCTTGCCGATGTGGATCATCTTGGTTCCGGTGTCGGCCTGCTGGAAGTGGTTGACCATCGCGACCGAGTAGAACTCGCCGACCGAGTGGTCGCCCAGCAGGATGCAGCTCGGATACTTCCAGGTGATCGCCGACCCGGTCTCCACCTGCGTCCAGGAAATGTGCGAGTGGTGGCCGGCGCACTTGCCCCGCTTGGTGACGAAGTTGTAGATGCCGCCCTTGCCCTCCTCGTCGCCGGGGTACCAGTTCTGGATGGTCGAATACTTGATCGTTGCATTGTCCATCGCAACAAGTTCCACGACGGCAGCGTGGAGCTGGTTCTCGTCGCGCATCGGGGCGGTGCAGCCCTCGAGGTAGCTGACCGTCGCCCCCTCGTCGGCGACGATGAGCGTCCGCTCGAACTGGCCGGTCTGGGCGGCGTTGATGCGGAAGTAGGTGCTCAGTTCCATCGGGCAGCGGATGCCCTTGGGGATGTAGCAGAACGAGCCGTCGCTGAAGACGGCCGAGTTCAGCGTCGCGAAATAGTTGTCCGAGTAGGGGACCACCGAGCCGAGATACTTGCGGACCAGTTCGGGGTGGGTCTTTACGGCCTCGGAGAAAGAGCAGAAGACGATGCCTTCTTTGGCCAACGTCTCGCGGAAGGTCGTCGCGACCGAGACCGAGTCGAACACTGCATCGACGGCCACGCCGGCCAGGGCCTTCTGCTCGTTTAGCGGGATGCCCAGCTTGGCGTAGGTTTCCAGCAGTTGCGGGTCGACCTCCTCCAGGCTCTTGGGCCCGTCGCCCTTCTTCTTGGGCGCGGAGTAGTAGACGATCTGCTGGTAGTCGATCGGCGGATAGTGAATGAACGCCCACGTCGGCTCGGTCATCGTCAGCCAGTGCCGGTAGGCCTTCAATCGCCATTCGAGCAGCCAATCCGGCTCGCCCTTCTTGGCGCTGATGAGGCGGATGACGTCCTCGCTCAGGCCGGGCGGAACCGACTCGGCCTCGATATCCGTGACGAAACCGTACTTGTACTTCTCGGAGGCAATCGCCTCCAGCGTGCGGGCAGTTTCCAGTTCCTTGGTGTCGCCCATCGTCTGTCCAGTCCTTCCCGTACGTATCAGCCTGGCGTCACGCCCGGGCATTCAACGCCGCTCGGCTGCGGCGGCGAGGCGGCAGGCCAATCGCGTGCAGCGGCACATCCACTTCGCTGCCGAGCAAATCAGCCAGCGTCACGCGGGCGATGATCCCGTTGATCCGCCCGTTGAACCGCTGCACCGAGCGCGTGATCGGGCAGCGGGCCTCCAGGTCGCAGCCGGCCTGGGCGTGGGCGTCTTCCTCTTCGCAGCAGGCAGTCAGCCGCACGGGCCCCTCGATCGCCGCAAGCACGTCACCCAGCGTAATGTCGGCTGGCGAGTCGGCCAGCGCGTAGCCGCCGTTGACGCCTCGCTGTGACCGGATGATCCCGGCCCGGTGCAGTTCCTTGAGCACCTTCATCAGGATCGGCAAGGGCAGGTGATACCGCTGCGACAGTTCCCGGGCGCTGATCGGGTCGGGATTGCGGGCGCCGCTCTCAGCCAGCCCAGCCAGCGCGACCAGAGCATAATCGGTTTTCCGCGTCAGCGTGAACAAGTTTGCCTGCCTTTGTCATTCAGTGTCTGAAGTAATATAGGACTGTTGTTATCCCATATCAAGGGGAGAAATACGCCGTTTCCGTTTGCGAAGATGGCGGGATAGCTGCCTGCGACGCGGGAGCGAAGGCCGGACGAGAGAGCCTATTTCGGCGTATTCGTCGGCTCGCGCAGGGCAGGGTGGCGGACGATGTCGCCGTCGACCATGTAGATGACGTCCTCGGCGACGTTCGTGGCCATGTCGCCAAGCCGTTCGAGGTGGCGTGTGACGGCGTGCAGGTTGAGCAGCGATTCGACCTGTTCGGGATGCTCGCGGATCTGCTCCATGATGCGCGTGTGGAAATCGCTTCGCATGGCGTCCAGGATGTCGTCGGCGTCGCAGACCTCGCGGGCCAGCGTCGTGTCCGACTGGACGAGGGCGTCCAGGCTCTTCTTGACCATTCCCTTGGCCTTCTGGGCCATCTCGGGCAGGTCGCCCGGCGGGCGGATTTCGCCGAGCTTGCCCAGCCGCAGGGCTCGCGTGGCGATGTTGACCGCCAGGTCGGCCATACGCTCCAGGTCGTTGTTCATCTTGAGCACGGCGATGACAAATCGCAGGTCGCCGGCAACCGGCTGGTAGAGCGCGAGGATCTTGAGGCACTCCTCTTCGACTTCGATCTCCATGCGGTCGACTTCACTGTCGTGCTCGATGACGCTGCGGGAGAGCGCCGCGTCGTTGCGGGCCAGCGCGGAGATGGCCTGGGCGATGGCCTGTTCGACCATGGCCCCCACGGTGAGGATTCGGCGTTTGAGGCCCTCGATCTCGCGATGCATGTGTGCACTGGACATCAGCCGCTCCTCGTGGGGAAATCCGTCCGGCAACGGCGAACACTGGCTACCCGTATTGTAGCCGGTGTTCGCCGCGCCTCGAGCGACGCAGAATGCCGGCCCTGCGAGCCCCCTCGCGGGCGTCTACTTAAACTTCACTTCCAGGTCGGCCTGGAGCAACTGACGGTGCGGGTCGGTCCTCGCCCCCAGCGACTGGGTGAAGATGCCGGTCAGGCCCAGGAAGACGTTATCGGCCAGTGCATACTTGAACCCGACCGTGTGGCCGAACTGGTTGGACCCGCCGAAGTCGCCATCGGTCAGGGCGCTGAGGACGGCGTTTGCCTGGACGTACTTGAACGAGTAGAGGACTTCCCAGTCGCCCTTCTTCTTGGCGGCGCCCAGCTTGCCGCCGATCTCGAAGGCCAGGTTGTCGCCGTCCTTGCCCCCCGCGTCGTGGTCGCCGCTGTTCCAGACAACCTCGCCGAAGACGGTCACCGGCATCTTGCGGCTGAACACGTCCACATCGGCGAAAGTCAGGTCGGTGTAGAGGTCCACGATGTGGAATTGGCGGGCGTTAAGCGACTTGCTGCCCGACGCCCCCGAAGCCGGGTTGCCGTTGTTGAAGGCCTCGGCCAGCGCCGTGCTGCTGCCGGCGTTGCAGAAGTAGTAGTAGGCCAGGGCCATCCGCCAGGCGACCTTGGGGGTCAGCTTATACTTGAACCCCAACTGGGCCGCCAGCAGCGTGACGTCGTTGGCCGTCGTCTTGTTGGTTTCTTCCAGGAAGAATTCGCCCAGGGCGGCGAACAACTCCAGCCCGTCGGCATTGCGGGTAAACAACTGGGCCAGCCCCTCGGGGTTGAGGTCGCTGTCCCAGATAAGACCTGTCGGAGAGCCGACGAATGGATTGGGCTGCTTGCCGGCCACAAACTTGGCGGTTCCGTCGGAGCTCTGGAGGCAGCGGGGCGTATACTCGATGTAGGCTTGGTCGATGTAGATTCCCTTTTCGGTAAAGTCCCCGGTGAAAGTCTGGTTCGTCGAGATGCCGTTGCTCGTGCCGACGTCGCCGTAGCCCTTCTCGTTCTTTTGGCCTTCGCCGCTGGCCAAGCGGAAGACGGCGGTGAACTCGTCGTTGATCACCTTCTTGAACCCGAACCGCAGGCGGAAGCGGCCGCGGCTGCGACCCTGATCGGTGGTCGAGTTGGGCTTGCTCTCGTAAAGGATGCCTTCGTAGCGAACACGCAGGTCGCCGAAGAACTCGAGGCCCGAAAGCCAGCCGGGCAGCGTGCTGACGAGCTCCTTGTTCTTTGCCAGTTCTTCACGGACGAGCTTAGCGAGATACTCGCGTTGCGTCTGGTTGAAGTCCCCCCCCGAACTGTCGCGGCGGACGGCCTGTTGCTGGATCAGCGCGTTGATCTGCTGCTGCTGATCCTGGACCAGCTTCTCCAGCCGGGCCATCTTCTCCTCGGCCGTTTCCGGGGCGGCTCGCAGCGGCGAAAGGGCGGCTGTGCCCGCCAGCAGAAATGTAACAAGACGAAGAAATCGCTGCGTTTCCATGTTGCCTCCTGAAACTGGGGGGTGAATGGATCGCCCATGCGCCGACCCATGCGGGTTGGCGTTTCCGGCGACGGAGTATTGCATTGCGTGTGCATCGGTCCTCGTCCATGAGAACTCTTGTTGCCGCGCGTGTGGGAATATAGGGCGTCAGTGTTAGGAATAGATTAGCGATGGATTAGAAAATCGCCACCGTCGAACATTCATTCGCCGGCAGGCAGGTGGATGGTGAAGGTGCTCCCCCGGCCTGGCGTGCTCTGCACCGCTACCCATCCGTGATGGGCCTGCACGATGTGCTTGACGATCGCCAGTCCCAGGCCGGTCCCCCCCAGTTTACGGCTGCGGGCCTTGTCGACGCGGTAGAACCGCTCGAACAGCCTGGGAAGATGTTCGGCGTCGATGCCGCACCCCTGATCGGCCACCTCGATCAGGACGTCCCGGTTGGCGGAACGGGCAGCAACGGTAATCGCCCCGCCTGCGTTGCTGTACTTGATGGCGTTGTCGATCAGATTGACGACGGCTTGTTCTAGCAGGCGGGGGTTGATGGCCGCCTCGGGTTCCGGGCCGGCATCGATGGCGATGCGGATGGACTTCGCGTCGGCCTTGCTCTGGCAGGCCAGGGCGGCAGAGGCAAGGACCGGCGCAATCTGCCCGGGCTTCAGCTCGATCTCGTGCTTCTCGGCCTCCTGCTCGATGCGGGACAGGCTGAGCAGGTCCTCGATGATCGCGTTCAGCCGGTCGGCCTGGCGATTCATGATCGAGAGAAATTCCTGGGCCTTCTCGGGGTCGCGGATGGCCCCGTCGCGCAGCGTCTCGACGAAGCCCTTGATCGACGTCACAGGCGTCTTGAGTTCGTGTGAGACGTTGGCGACGAAGTCCCGGCGGATGTTCTCCAGCCGCCGCAGTTGCGTCACGTCGTGAAGCACCGCTACGGCCCCGAATCGCGGACCGGCCCCCTCCGCCTCGCCCAGGACTGTGCCGTGGGCCAGCATGATGCGGTCCGCTTCTTCGTGGATCACGATTTCCGCCTCGGCCGGCTGGCCGCTGCTGAGCACCTGCCGCAGCAGCCGCTCCAGCTCGACGTTGCGGATGGCCTCGCCGATCGGTCGGCCGGTCAACTCCGGCACGGAGACGTTCATCAGCGCCGCGGCCGCGTCGTTGACACTGATGACCCGCGCGTCCTGATCGACAGCGACCACGCCCTCGACCATGCTGGCCAGCACCGCCTGCTGCTCGTTACGCTGCCGGGCCAGGGAGCGGATCTTCTCGTCCAACTGGGCGGCCATCTGGTTCATGGCCTCGGCCACTTCGCCGACCTCGTCCTGGCCGGGGACGCGGATGTGGGGCATGAAGTGCCCCTGGGCGAACCGCACAGCGCCGTCGCGGACGGCCTCCAGCGGTCGGCCGAGCTTGCGGGCGACCATCAGGGCCAGCCCGGCGGCTAGCAGGGAGATGATCAGTCCGATGATCGCGACGCGGAGATAGAGGCCCCAGATCGTGTGGTAGATGCCCGACAGGGGCAGGGCGGTGCGGATGAACCATGTGTGCCCATTCTCGTCGTGGCGGATGGCGACGTACATCAGCCAGCGGTCCAGCGTGTCGCTGTGCCGCACGGACTGGCCGCGGCCGTTCTCCCGGGCCTCGACGACTTCCTTGCGATTGTAGTGCGAGTCCATCGTCTCGGGGTCCTTGCGGGACTCGCCAAGCACCTTGCCTTTCTCGTCGATGATGGTGATGCGCGTGTCAGCGGAGTTGTCCAGCTCGTGACACAACGCGGTGAGCTGGGCCTCGTCCATCCGGTCGAGTCGGCCGGCAACCTGAACGAGCACCAGCCGAGCCCGGGCCTCCAGGTCGCGGGAAGTCTGCTCCATGTAGGACGCCCGCAGTTCGTAGAGCGCATAGCCTCCCATCGCCAACGTGCAAAGCAGGATTACGAGAAGGTGGGTCAGGTAGATGCGCTTGAGCAGGCGCCTCTTGGCCATCGCTACATGTCCTTCATGCGGTAGCCGACGCCCCGGACGGTCTCGATGTAGTCCCCGCAGACGCCGAGCTTGCGGCGGATCGAAACTATGTGCACGTCGACAGCGCGGTCGGTGACCACAGCGTCGTCGCCCAGGGCCGAACTGACGATCTGGTTGCGCGTGAACACCCAGCCCGGCTTGCGGGCCAGGAGACCGAGAATCTGGAACTCCGTGTGCGTCAGGTCCGCCGACTTGTTGCGGACGCGCACCTCGTGACGCCCGGGGTGGATCGTCAGATCGCCGATGGTGAAGGCCTCCTCGGTCGGGGCGGCCTGCCGGGAACGCCGACGCAGCACCGCCCGCGTGCGGGCCAGCAGCACCCGCGGGGCAAAAGGCTTGGTAATGTAGTCGTCGGCCCCCAGTTCCAGACCGGTCACAACGTCGGCTTCTTCTCCCTTAGCCGTCAGCATCACGATGGGCAAGTTGCGCGTCCGCTCGTCGGCGCGTATCTGGCGGCAGACCTCCAGCCCGTCCACGCCAGGCAGCATCAGGTCGAGCAGCACGAGGTTGGGCAACTCCTCGCGCACCGATTCCAGGGCCTTCTCGCCGGTCTGGACCAGCTCGACGAGGTAGCCATCCTTGGCCAGGTTGTAGCGCACCAGTTCGAGAATGTCTTCCTCATCGTCCACAACCAGAATCTTTTCGCGTGCCATGTCGTCTTGCCTCAATGGAGCAAGGGGCGGACCGTTGTCCAATTCTCCACAAGCCGTGTTAGTGAGGCGTTAACATGGCGCAAGTTCTGGATAATATGAGACATCGGACGCGCTCCTGCGCTATCCTAACAAACCCCCGCCTTGACGCCAGACCCTGTACGTCGTCCGAGTCGCCTGCTCCCGCCGGCGGCATGTCGGCCTTTGCCCTGTCGATCGGCCCACAGGTTCCGGCCGGTTCAGGGAGCGGTTTCGTGATAGGGCTGATTGTTGGAGTAGAGGGCGATGCGCTTCTCTATGTCCTGGGCCATCGCCTCGGCCTTGCCGTCGCGGGCGATGTCGCGGGCCTTCTTCGCAAACTCGAGGGCCTGCGGGAATTGCCCATTCTCCGCGTAGGCTGCGGCCCGGGCGTCCAGCACCTGGGCGTTGCCCTCCTTGAGCTTGTCGGGCAGGCCCTCAACCGTCTGGACCGCCTGGGCGCCGTTGCGATAGCGGGCGTCGGGGCAGGTTGCCAGCGTCCAGGCCAGGTTGTAGGTGAGGACGACGTCGTTCGGGTTGGCCGCCAGTCCCTGCCGCCAGACGTCCACCGCCTCGGAATACCGTTTCTGTCGGCGGAGCAGGTCGCCCAGGTTGTTCATCGCGTCCCGATAGCCCGGCCGAAGCTTGAGGGCCTCGCGGTAGCTCGTGGCGGCCGGGTCCAGATCGTTGGTCTGGGTCTGGACCAGGGCGATGCTGAACCACGTCTCGGGCATCGCCTGGATGGACAGCGACTTGCGAAGGGCCTCCATGGCCGCCTTCGGCTGGCCCACCTGGCTCAGCGCCCGGCCGTACTGCAGCCAGGTCTGCGGCGAATCAGGCGCCATGACCGTCGTCCGCTGGAAGTTGTAGACGGCCGACTCGGCCATTCCGTAGGCCAACTGGGCCTGGGCGAGGTCCAGTCGCAGTTCCACGGAGTTGGGCGCCAAGGCCAGCGCGTCGCGGTACTGCTCGATGCCTTCGGCGACGTGTCCCGTCTGGACCAGGGCCCGTGCGTAGTTGGCCTTGACGCCGGGATCCTCCGGGGCCTTGTTGGCGATCTCTCTATACATCTTGATCGCATCTTCGCCACGGCCGGCTGCTGTCAGGATGTTGGCCAGTTGGTACATCGCCTGGAGGTTGGCCGGGTCGCTCTTGAGCACTTCGTTGAACTGGTCGGCGGCCTTGTCCAGTTCGTTGGTCGCCATGTAGGTCAGTCCGAGGTTCATCTTCAGGAAGATGTCCACGCGGCTCTTGCCGTCCGGGCCGACGGGCTCGCCTGGATCCGGCGCCATGGCCATCGCCCGGCGAAGGAAGACGATAGCGTCCTCGAACTTCCGCTGGTCGCGCAGGATCATGGCCATGTTGCCGACGGCCGATCGCGACTCGCCGCGCAGCCGCAGCACCGCCTGGATATGTGGCGCCGCGTCGTTGAACGCGCCGACGGCCATGTAGATCGCGCCCAGCCGCTGTCGCAGTTCCGGGCAGTTGGGGAACTTCGCGGCCAGAGGTGTCAGCAAGTCCACTGCGTCGCGGACCCGCCGAGCCTGCCAGAGCGTGTCGACCTTGGCGGCGGCGGCGTACACCTCATCCAATTCCTTCACATCCGGGCAGGCCGTCGGCGCGTCAGGCTGTGTCGCGGTCGCCGGGTCAGCCAGCACCAGGGGGTAGTTCGCCGCACGGAGTTGGGCCATGTTGACGCCCAGCGGGCCCAGCGGGACGACCGGGCCGGCCGCCATGTCCTTGATGATCCGGTCCAGCCGACCCTTCAACTGGGCCAGCGGTCCAGGGCGATCGCCGGCCACGTTCCGGGACTCCTTCGGGTCCGCCGAAACGTCGTACAGTTCCGGCTGGGGGCTGTGGACGTATCGCAGCGCCCCGGCGATCAGAAGGCGCTGGGGGGCGGCCGCGAAGCGGTCGTAAGGCTGATCGGTCTCGGCGTAGAGCACGCGGTCGGGGTCGGCCTTGCCCAGCAGGTTTTCGCCGTGCATGGCTTCGGCCTTCTTGATCGACACCAGCGACAGCACAGTCGGGGCGACGTCTACCAAGCTAGTGGGTCGGGCGTCGGTCTGGCCGGCGGGAACCTTGCCCGGCCAGCAGAGGATCAGCGGCACGCGCACCGTCGGGTCATAGAGCAGATAGCCGTGGCCGTTCTCGCCGTGCTCGCCCAGCGATTCGCCGTAGGCGCCGCAGACTACGATCAGTGTCTTGTCGCGCAGCTTCAATCCGTCCAGTTCGGCAACGATCCGCGCCAGTTGTGCGTCGACGCCGGCCACCTCGCCGTCATACGGATCGTCCAGCTTGCGATTGAACGGCTCGGGCGGCATGTAGGGCAGGGTCGTGTCATGGAACTGCACCCAGCAGAAGAAGCCCGCACCGCCGTTCTCCTTCAGCCAGTCGATCGTCCTGTCCGCGACTTCTTTGGCCGACGCCCGGAGCGAAAAGACGTCGGCGACGCCCATGCCCGACGGCAGGGCCATGTTGTCGTCATAGCGGTCGAAGCCCTGGTCCAGGCCGAACCGCTTTTCGATCAGGAACGTCGATACGAATGCCCCGGTCCGGTATCCCTTCTCCTTGAACAGTTCGCCCAGCGTCTCGATGGAGTTGGCCAGTCTCGATTCGGCGTTGTCGCGTATCGCGTGCTCGGGCGGCAGCAGGCCGGTGAGAATGCTGGCGCACGCCGGCAGTGTCAGCGGCGACGGCGTGAACGCGTTGGTGTAGCGCGTGCCGCGCCTGGCCAGGTCGTCCATCGCCGGCGTGATGGCCTTGTCATAGCCGTAGCTGCCCAAACGGTCCGGGCGAAGGCTGTCCACCGTAACCAGCAGCACGTTGGGCCCAGCCGCGGCCTGCGACGAGGAGCCGCCGCCCGACGACGATCCGCCTTTCTTTCCGTCGCAGCCCGGCAGCGCAAGCCCGATCAGCACGGCCGCAGCCAGAGCAACCAGAGTCTGTCTCATTCGCGTGTCCCCGGGAGTGTATGGGTTGGCCCTGATGCACGGGTATTCTATCGGCACGCCGAGGCCCCCGGCCAAGCGAAATACGCTTCCGCCAGCCGGCGGTTCATCCGGCATATCCCGCTATTTCACGTCGACCTCTACCACATTGGACAGCGGGCTCAGGTTCCCCGCAGCATCCCAACTCTTGATGGCAATGCTCAACTTCCCGGCCGTCAGGTCGGTGATGACCATCTCCTGGGGCGAGCCGGCGGCAGCGGGGACAGGGGCCCCGGGGATCGTTGTCGCCGACCAGAAGGCACGCTGGGCGGCGTTGAAAGCGTCGGCCCGGTCGGCCCACTGCTTGGCGTCCCTGGGCTGCGGCGGCGTGCGGTTCGGCCAGCCGGCGGTCAACTCGACGAGTTTGCCGGTATGACATTTGGCCTGGTAGCCGGCGGCGGCGCCCTTGTCGCCGTCGCCGCCAGGCGCCGTCCAGGTCAGCTTCACCTTGCCGTTGCCGAGAACCTCGGCGTGAAGATCCTTAATCGCGGCCGGGGGCGATGGATCGGTCTTGGGGTGGGCGACTGCCGCTAACGCGGCAGCGACGTTGAAGCTGGTCGGTCCGGCCTGGGCGACCGCAAGCTTGTCGATGGCGAGGTAGTCCGCCCGCCCGGTGAAGCGATAGATCCAGCCCAGGGCCTCGGTGACGGTGTAGTTGCTGACCATGAAAGTGACCCCCTGGCCGCCGCCGGTGTCATCCCATGTGTAGGGGCCCCAGTAGTCGCCGAAGGCGTAGGTCCAGCCGCGCGGCACGCCCTGCGGGTCCTTCAGAAGGCAGTGGTGAACCATCAGATCGGCGAAGCCGATCATCGCGTCCAGGGCTTCCCGGTCGCGGCTCATCAAGTAATACTCAATCAGGCCTGTGCACATCAGACCTTCCTGGAAGTGCGCGTAGCACTGGCTGGCGGACTGGTCGCGATACCGCTCGAACGGTCCCTGGCCTCCGTAGACCGCCCGGTCGCCGGCACTGTTGACCTGGAGCACCATGAAGCCGATCGGCGAAAAGCGGGCCGTGTTGCGGAACGCCCTCGCCACCGTCTGGCACTCAGCGAGGATCTGCGGATCGCCGCAGATGCGATACCAGTTGGCCAGGTCGAACAGCGGCCAGCCGACGTAGCGCGTCGCCAGCCGGAAGTCGGGCTCCTTGTCGGGGTCGCGTTTCCGGCACCAGTTGACGGCGCCCTTCATCGGGCCGGTTCCGTCGGCGCGGTCGTCGTGGTTGTGTTGCCACAGCATGGCCCGGGCACGGTTGCCCAGGTGCTCGATGTCCTCGCGATAGCGCGTGTCGCCGGTGACGAAATACAGTTCCGGCCACATCAGCATGCCCATGTGCCCGCTGTCAGGGTGGCCCCACGTGTCGCGGTTGTACCAACCGGGATACGTCTCGCGCTTGATCCGCGGCTCGTGGTCGTTCCAGTCCATCAGCCACAGCCACAGCGCCGCGAAGTCCGGGTTGTCGAAGTGGATGCTCGTCAGGTCGGCCCACTGGCCGCGGCTCTCGGCGTAGTCGAGGTTCGCCCCGTCTCCCCAGAGCACCCACGGCGCCAGCACCGTCTCCTCGTTCCAGTGCCCGCCGCCGGAGTTGTAGCCGGAAATCCAGCCGTACCAGTCCCAGCCGGTCTGGATGCCGTCCAGCTTGCTCTTGTCCATCCGTTGAGGCGACGCCTGCTTGGGTTCCCCGGCCAGCGCCAGCCCGTATGGCCACGCCCCATCAATCGCTGCCCGCACCACCCACGCCGGCTCGGCCCGGAACAGCAGCAGCGTGTCCTCGACGTCGCAGCAAGCCTGCATGTCCGGCGAGTCGGCCGCGTGCAGCGTCAGCAACACGTCCCATGTCTTCCGCTGCCCGGGCTTGAGGCAGAACGGCTCACTGAATTCGCCGGGGAACAGGCCGACCCGGAACCTGCCGAGCGACGCCTCCAGGGCGCTGGGATGCTCCACGCGGAAGTTGCGCAACGCCGCCGTCACGCCCGCGCCGCCGGACGACGCGTCGATGACGCCCGGACTGGCGTTGCCGGATGCCAGCTCACGGCCTCCCTCTGTCACCTTGTACCCGCGGAATGTCACGCCGCGCACGGTCTTGCCGCCGGTGTAGCCGCTGATCCAGCCCGCGTAGTTGCCGCCGCCCAGGTTCTGCCACTTGTCCCCGCCGGACGAGTCCTGGTAGACCCGCAGGCCCTTGTCGCTGGAGACCGGCTTACCCTCGGCCAGCGTGGTCGCGCGGAAGTCGCCGGGGACCAGGTCGGCCACCAGCGATGCGTCCTCAATCGGCCAACTGAACACGTGACGCCAGCCGTCCGCCTGGATCTTCGGGTCCACATAGCTGTTGTTGATCGTGTAGACAACCCGCACAGCCGCGCTGCCAGCTGCGAAATACAACCGCGCCGTGAACCCGTAGCCCCGCTTCTCCCGGTCCCCCGGGGCATACTGTCCCTTGATCGCCACCACTGTCCGCACCGGGCCGGCCTCCTCGACCTCGGCCGTGTCGTGCCGCGACAGCTCCACGTCGCCGACCTTGAGCCCGCGGTCCGGCCAGTCGCCCGAGGCGATCGTCCCGCGCAGGCCCGCGCCGCCGATGACCTCTCTGCCGCCGACCGTGGCCCGGGCGATCAGGGCGTCGCCGGCCAGCGGGATGACGAACGACGCGGGGCCGGTGTCGACTCGAATCTCCTTGTCGGTCTTCACGGTTTTCAGCGGTGTCGCGGTCGGCTGGCCGCCCGAGTCGACCAGGTAATATGTTGCGGTCCCGTTGGCCGCCACGTCGCACAGGAAGCTCACCAGCGCCCACTGCACCGAATCGTCGTAGGCGGGCTTGTGCCACCGGACCATTGCAGATGCCTGGGACGGCACCGGCTTGCCCTCGGAGTCGACCACTGCGAGTTTCCCGACGTCGCTCAGAAAACCGATGGGGAAGGGTACGCCGGAAGTGACCGCCGCCCCCGTGCGGGCCACGCCGCTGCGCTCATGCACCGTCAGCGGCAACTTGAGCTTGCCGGGCGCGAAGTCGGCGCCGGGCAGGTTGGAGGCGTTCTGTGCGCAGGCCGTCGCTGCCACGCAGATCGACAGGAACAAGGCCGCGGGCATAGAGGGCGTCTTCATCGCTTG